>JAGXHL010000084.1 GCA_024636215.1 Deltaproteobacteria bacterium | reverse complement strand
CACCGAGATGGTCATGCCTGGCGATAACATTGCAGTCACTGTTGAACTGATCACCCCGATCGCCATGGATAAAGAGCTTCGCTTCGCAATCCGCGAGGGTGGCCGTACGGTTGGCGCCGGTGTCGTCAGCGAAATTGTCGAATAAAAAGGACGAGATCATGCCGAACCAGAAGATCCGTATTCGCCTGAAGGCGTATGACCACAAGCTGCTCGATCAGTCGGTCAATGAAATAGTCGACACCGCCAAGCGTACCGGAGCCCGTATCGCCGGTCCAATTCCGTTGCCGACTGTGATCAATAAATACTGCGTGTTGCGTGGGCCTCATGTCGACAAGAAAAGTCGTGAGCAGTTCGAGATGCGTACACACAAGCGTTTGCTTGATATCGTCGAGCCGACTCAGCAGACCGTTGATGCTCTAATGAAGCTTGACCTGTCAGCTGGCGTTGACGTTGAGATCAAGCTGTAATAGCGAAGTAAGGGTAAAGTAATGATTCAGGGAATTTTGGGTAAAAAACTGGGCATGACCCAGGTCTTTGTCGCAGACGGTAGCCGTGTCCCGGTCACTGTTGTCGAGGCAGGCCCCTGTACCGTCGTGCAGAAGAAGACGGAATCCGCTGATGGCTATAATGCTTTGCAGGTCGGTTTCGAGGCCAGAAAGTCCCATCGTGTCAACAAACCGATGATGGGGCACTTCAAAAAAGCTGACCAGGGTGCATTTGCGACCCTTCGTGAGCTTGCCGCAGATAACGTTGACGACTATCAGGTAGGCGACCAGGTCACCTGTGACTCGGTTTTTAAAGCCGGCGATATCGTTGACGTAACCGGGACCAGCAAAGGCAAAGGTTTTCAGGGCGTTATTAAACGCTGGGGTTTTTCCGGTGGTCGTGCAACTCATGGTTCTAAATTCCATCGTGCCCCCGGTTCGATTGGTATGAGTGCCTGGCCATCACGTGTTCATAGAGGTAAGAAGATGCCTGGCCAGATGGGTAATGCCCGTGTTACTCAACAGAATCTGGAAATTGTGGAAGTGCGTGCCGATCAGAATCTGATTCTGGTTAAAGGTGCGATCCCCGGGCCTAACCAAGGTCTTGTACTGATTCGTAAATGCGTCAAGGCTAAGTGATTTATACAAGTTTGAGTTCCGGAGTTTAGTTATGGCAAAGATTGCTGTATTTGATATTGACCGCAAGCAGGTCTCTGAGCGGGATCTCGTTGACAATGTGTTTAACACGGATGTCAAGGAATACCTCCTGCACGATATGGTTCGCTACCAACTGGCAGCACGACGTCAGGGAACCGCCAAGGTTAAAGGCCGCGGTGAAGTTCGTGGTGGTGGTAAGAAGCCTTATCGCCAGAAGGGTACCGGCAATGCCCGTCAGGGTACGCCGACCGCACCTAACCACGTTGGTGGTGGTGTTGTTTTCGGCCCCTCGCCGCGTGATTACAAGTTTAAGCTGAATCGCAAGGTCAAGCAGTCTGCATTGCGCAGTGCGCTTTCTGCCCGTTTCAAGGCGGAGTGCATGACGGTTGTGAATGCTCTGGATCTTGAGAAGATCAGCACCAGGAGCTTCGCAGAAGTCCTCGATCGCTTTGAGTTGAAGAAAGCTCTGATCGTCATCGATGGTGAAAATGCGAATCTGGAGCTTTCCGCGCGGAATCTTCCGTTTGTTAAAGTATTGCGTGCTGAAGGTGTCAACGTTTACGACGTCCTGAAGTATCCCAACCTGGTTCTGACCGAAGCTGCTGTCGACCAGATTGAAGGAGCGCTGGCAAAATGAGACCTTTACATCAGATTATCAGGAAGCCCCTGGTTACGGAAAAATCCAACCTGATGAAGGAAGCCGAAAATGTTGTTGCTTTTGAAGTTGCAATGAGCACCAACAAGGTTGAAATCAGGCAGGCTATTGAACGTGCTTTTGACGTCAAGGTGCAGGATGTGCGCACCATGATTGTTGCCGGTAAAACCAAGCGCGTCGGTCGCAGCTTTGGCAAGCGTTCAAATGTCAAAAAAGCATATGTGACCTTGGCTGAAGGCACCATCGATTTTTTCGGTGTTTAGTAAGATTGATATCCATCTGACGGAGTAGTAATAATGGGGATCAAAAAGTTTAAACCGACATCTGCAGGTCGTCGTCATATGACAGCCTCGACATTCGAGGAAGTTACGACGTCAACCCCGGAAAAGTCACTGTTGGCGCCGCTCAGTAAATCCGGCGGTCGTAATAACACAGGTCGAATCACCAAGCGGCACACTGGTGGTGGTCATAAACGCAAGTACCGGATCATTGATTTCAAACGCGATAAGCGTGAGATTCCTGCCAAGGTCGCTTCGATTGAGTATGACCCGAACCGTTCCGCACGGATTGCTCTGCTGCATTACCTTGACGGTGAAAAGCGTTATATCCTGGCCCCTGTCGGTATCAATGTCGGTGATGTCATCATCGCCAGCGAGACAGCTGACATCGTGCCTGGAAACGCCTTGCCGATCCGCGCGATCCCTCTCGGTACCTGGATCCACAATGTGGAACTTAAAATCGGCAAGGGTGGTCAGTTGGCCCGCAGCGCAGGAACTTACGCTATGCTGGCTGCCAAGGATGGAAAGTACGCTCAGTTGCGGCTTCCTTCCGGTGAGGTTCGTCTGGTTCTGCAGGAGTGCTGTGCAACGATTGGCCAGGTTGGTAATACCGACCATGAGAACGTCAAGATTGGTAAGGCGGGCCGTAATCGCTGGTTGGGCAAGCGCCCGCAATCCCGTGGTGTTGCAATGAACCCTGTGGACCACCCTCATGGTGGTGGCGAAGGTAAAAGCTCGGGTGGCCGTCATCCTGTAACCCCCTGGGGTATTCCAACCAAGGGTTACAAGACGCGCTCTAACAAGCGGACGGATCGCTTCATAGTCCGCCGTCGGACCAAGTAAGAGAAATAGGAGACGACCGTGGCAAGATCGATTAAAAAAGGCCCTTATATTGAAGCGAGCCTGATGCGTAAAGTCGAAAGTATCAGTGATGGAAGTGCTCACAAGGTGATTAAAACCTGGTCGCGCCGTTCCACTATCCACCCTGATTTCGTCGGTATGACGTTTGCTGTACATAACGGTAAAAAGTTCATTCCGGTCTTCGTGTCCGAGAATATGGTCGGTCACA
This sequence comes from Deltaproteobacteria bacterium, assembly GCA_024636215.1. The sequence continues at coordinate 64,730 of JAGXHL010000084.1, read as the reverse complement.
AGCTAGGTGAATTTTCCCCAACCAGGACTTACTATGGTCACGGTTCGGATCGGAAAAAGAAGAAGTAATCATTAGCTGAGGGAGTACCAGCGCATGGAAGCAAGTGCGAAGTTGAAATCTGTTCGCCTGTCACCGCAGAAGACACGTCTGGTCGTGGACATGGTCCGCGGCAAGGCTGTACAGGAAGCCCTTAATATTCTGAAGTTTTCGCCTCAGCGCCCGGCGGATATCGTTGCCAAGCTTGTGCGTTCGGCGGTAGCCAACGCAGAGCAAAAGGGTATCGAGGATGTTGACCGGCTGTTTGTTAAGGCTGTGTTTGTAGACCAGGGTCCCGTCCTGAAGCGCTTTATGCCCCGCGCTCAAGGCCGTGCGACGAAGATTCGTAAGCCGACCAGCCACATTACGGTGGTCCTGGACGAGAAGTAACCACCTGAGGAGGTCTAGTTTTGGGTCAGAAAGTTCATCCAATAGGGTTTCGCCTAGGCGTTATTCGTACCTGGGAATCCAACTGGTACGCAGAGAAGAATTACTCTCAGCTGCTGCACGAGGATCTCAAGTTGCGTAACTACTTGAAAGAGCGCCTGCATCACGCTGGCATTTCCAAGGTTGAAATCGAGCGTGCCGCTGGCAAAGCCAAGATTAATATCTTTGCTGCACGTCCCGGTATCATCATCGGTAAAAAAGGTTCCGAAGTTGAAGCCCTCAAAAAGGAACTGGCCAAGCTGACTGACAAAGAGGTGTTTATCAACATTCAGGAAGTTCGCAAGCCTGAGATAGATGCCCAGCTGGTTGCCGAGAACGTCGCTCTTCAGCTTGTTCGTCGAGTTGCCTTCCGCCGTGCCATGAAGAAGGCTGTTACCCAGTCTCTCAAGTTTGGTGCGCAAGGCATCAAGATCGAATGTTCCGGGCGCCTTGGCGGTGCCGAGATGAGTCGTCGCGAATGGTATCGTGAAGGCCGCGTGCCTCTGCACACCCTGCGTGCTGATATCGATTACGGGTTCGCCGAAGCCAAAACAACATATGGCATCATCGGCGTTAAGGTCCTTATTTTCAAGGGCGAGATTCTGGGTTCCAAGGATCAGCAGAAATAAGTAACAGGTCAGGAGTTTATTCGTCATGTTAATGCCGAAAAAGGTTAAGCATAGAAAAACATTTAAAGGCCGTATGAAGGGTGCTGCCCGTGGCGGCACTGACCTGAATTTCGGGGATTACGGTTTGCAGGCAGTGGATTGTGGTTGGTTGTCCGCCCGGCAGATTGAAGCTGCGCGACGTGCCATGACACGCTACATCAAACGTGGTGGGCAGATCTGGATCCGTGCCTTTCCGGATAAATCACTCACCCGTAAGCCTGCTGAAACCCGTATGGGTAAAGGTAAGGGGTCTCCAGACAGCTGGGTCTGTGTGGTGCGTCCGGGAATGATTCTTTACGAAATGCAGGGTGTCGATGAGCAAACAGCGCGAGAAGCATTCCGCCTTGCAGCACACAAACTGCCAATGAAAACCAAGATCGTGGTTCGTGAGGAGGCCAGTCATGAAGCCTGAGGAACTGCGCAGTAAATCTGCCGAAGAACTTAATGCAGCGGTTGCAGATTTGAGCCAGGAATTGTTCAACTTGAAGTTTCAACTGCACACCGGACATCTGGAAAACACCTCTCGCATCCCTCAGGTGCGTAAGGAAATTGCCAGGATCAAAACTGTCCTTCAGCAGAAGAACAGCTAATCCGATCGGAAGAGGACGGCAATGACGAAAGAACGCGGAAATAAGAAGTTATTGGTTGGGGTTGTCATTAGTGACAAAATGGACAAGACCGTAGTGGTGAAGGTCGACGACATTGTCAAGCACCCTGTCTATAAGAAATACATCAAACGCAACGTCACCTTTAAGGCACATGACGAGAGCAATGCGTGTGCGACTGGAGACAAGGTCATGATCGTAGAATCACGACCTATGTCGAAAGACAAGCGGTGGCGGGTTCGCGAAATTCTAGAAAAGCACGTCAGCGTTTAGGAGATACTGGCCATGATTCAGATGCAATCAACACTTTCTGTTGCAGACAACTCCGGTGCCCGGAAGCTCTGCTGCATTAAGGTTCTTGGCGGGTCCAAGCGTAAATATGCAGGGATCGGTGACATTATCGTCTGCTCTGTTAAGGAGGCGATGCCCAATTCGAAGGTCAAAAAGGGCGATGTTGTCCGTGCTGTAATTGTGCGTACCGCAAAAGAGGTGAACCGTCCAGACGGTTCTTATATTCGTTTCGATGTCAACTCTGCAGTGGTTGTCAATGCTGGCGGAGAGCCGGTTGGTACACGTATTTTCGGGCCTGTTGCCCGCGAGCTTCGTGCCAAGCGGTTTATGAAAATCGTTTCACTGGCCCCTGAGGTCCTTTAAGCTGGGAGTAAATTAGTCATGGCAGTCACAAAACTCCATGTGAAAAAAGATGACCTGGTAATGGTCGTTGCCGGGAAAGATAAAGGCAAGAGCGGCAAGGTTCTGCGCGTGCTTCCTGAGAAAGAGCGGGTTCTGGTTGAAAACCTTAATCTGATCAAGCGACATACTCGTCCGTCTCAGACTAACAGTGAGGGTGGAATCATCGAGAAAGAGGCGCCCATTGCGATCTCCAATGTCCAACTGCTTTGCCAGGGCTGTAACAAGCCGGCTCGCACGGGCATTAAAGTTCTCGAGAATGGTAACAAGGTTCGCTTCTGCAAGAAGTGTAACGAGATTACGAATAATTAACGGAGTTTTTCATGTCAAGGCTCAAGGAAATATATCAGAATGAGCTGGTTCCCAAGTTAAAAGAGGAACTTCAGCTTAAGAACGTGATGGAAATCCCGCGTGTTGAGAAGGTCGTTGTCAATATGGGCCTTGGCGAGGCGATTCAGAATGTCAAAATTCTTGAATCTGCTGTTGAGGAGATGTCCCGTATTACCGGTCAGAAGGCTGTTATCACGCGTGCCAAGAAATCTATCGCACAGTTCAAATTGCGTGAAGAGATGCCTATCGGTGTCATGGTCACGCTTCGTCGTGATCGTGCCTACGAGTTCCTTGATCGCCTGATCAATGTTGCTCTGCCTCGCGTAAGGGACTTTAAGGGTGTTTCTGCCAAGGCTTTTGATGGCCGTGGTAATTACACTCTCGGTATTCGAGAGCAGTTAATTTTCCCTGAAATTGATATTGAGCAGATCGATAAGATCAAGGGGATGAACGTGACGATCGTCACCTCGGCGCGTACCGATGAAGAGGGTCGTGCACTGCTTACCGGAATGGGCATGCCTTTCCGGAAACAGAATGTAGCAGCTTAGCGGAGGAATCTCGTGGCAAAGAAATCAATGCGCATAAAGGCTTCACGGCCGCAAAAGTTTGGCGTAAGGCAGTATAACCGTTGTCCGATCTGTGGTCGACCACGTGCTTACTATCGTAAATTTGATATGTGCAGAATTTGTCTGCGCAAGCTGGCGTCTGAAGGTAAGCTTCCAGGCGTAATCAAGTCCAGCTGGTAATTGGTTAATTAAGGAGCAGTATTCATGGCTATGACGGATCCGATCGCGGACCTTTTGACCCGCATCCGCAATGCAGGCATGGCAAAACATGCCAAACTGGACATGCCCTCGTCCAATGTCAAGGTTGCTATTGCCGAAGTATTGAAAGATCTCGGTTATATCAAGAATTTCAAGGTAATCAGTGATGACCTGCAAGGGATTCTGCGCATTTACCTGAAATATGACGAGCAGAATAACGCTGTAATCCATGAAATCACACGAGTGTCAAAACCTGGTCGCAGGGTTTATGTGCGCCATGCAGATATCCCTCGTGTCAAGAACGGTCTGGGTGCTGCAATACTGTCGACATCGCAGGGTGTCATGGATGATGTTGCCGCTCGCGAAGCCACCATTGGTGGTGAAGTCATCTGCACCGTCTGGTAATTTCAAACAAACTGTAGATTTTTAAGGAGTCGATAAAGATGTCGCGCATCGGCAAGAAACCCATAAGTATCCCCTCGGGTGTTAAAGTCACCCTGGATGGTCAGCATATTAAGGTCGAAGGTCCTAAGGGACGCCTTGAAAGGACTGTCCACGAGCAGATCGAGGTCAAGATGGAAGCAGATCAGTTGTTGATTTCTTCCCGGGTCGGGCAGCCTGGCGCTGCTTTGCAAGGCCTTTCTCGCTCCCTTGTTGCGAATATGGTCAATGGCGTTACCAACGGATTCTCCAAGGTTTTGGAGATTAACGGTGTTGGTTATCGTGCAGAGTTGAAGGGCAGCAATCTGAACCTCTCTCTCGGATACTCACATCCCATTGAATACCCGCTGCCAACAGGTATCACGGCTGAAGTTGATACCAAGGCTAACACCGTCACTGTCTCCGGTATCGACAAGGAGTTGGTGGGTGCGACAGCGGCCAAGATTCGATCTTTCAGGGAGCCCGAGCCTTACAAGGGCAAAGGTATCAAGTACTCTGATGAACGGATTATGCGCAAAGCCGGTAAGACCGGAGCGAAGTAAGCTGATTAAGAAGAGGTGAGAACAGTGAAAATCTCAAAAGAACGGCGGCTAGCCCGCAACAAGCGTCAGGCCAGAGTGCGCAAGAAAGTAACCGGAAGTGTAGAACGTCCGCGTTTGTGCGTCTTCCGTAGCACCAAACATATTTATGCCCAGATCATTGAGGACGTAACCGGGAAAACTTTAGCTACCGCTTCTACCGTAGCCAAGGCGACCGGTGACAGCGTCAAGTACAGCGGCAATGTGGAAGCCGCCAAAGTTGTCGGTAAGAAAATTGCCGAGCAAGCTTTGGCAAAAGACATTAAACAGGTAGTTTTCGACCGCAACGGCTTTTTGTATCATGGCCGTGTCAAGGCTCTCGCCGATGCGGCTCGCGAAGCTGGTCTGACTTTCTAGGCTGCAAAGGAGAAGAGCGTTGCAACGCGTTGACAACAACGAAACAAATTTAATCGATCGCGTTATCCACATCAATCGTACGGCCAAGGTTGTTAAAGGTGGTCGTCGGTTCAGCTTCTCTGCCCTGGTTGTAGTAGGTGATGGCAGTGGAAATGTTGGATATGGTCTTGGCAAGGCGAAAGAAGTTCCCGAAGCAATTCGCAAGGGGGTTGAAGCTGCCAAGAAGAATATGATCTCCGTGCCTATCCAGGGGACGACCATCCCTTACGATGTGATTGGCAAGTTTGGGGCAGGCAAAGTCATGCTTCGTCCAGCTTCCGAGGGTACGGGTGTCATCGCTGGTGGAGCGGCACGTGCGATTTTGGAAGTTGCCGGTATCAGTGATATCCTCTCCAAGTGCCTCGGTTCCAATAACCCGCACAATGTTGTCAAGGCGACGATCAAGGCGCTTCAACAACTGCGTAGCCCGGAAGAAATTCGCGCCAGACGCGGCCTCGGGCAAAACACCTCAGAAGCAAAAGCCTGAGCCGGGAGTGAATAATGTCTGAAATCAAGGTAACTCTCAATCGTAGCGGTATTGGCCGCAACAAATATTTCACCAGGGTGCTTAACGGACTTGGCCTGCGTCGTTTACAGCAGACGGTCGTGCTCAAGGACACACCTGAAATTCGCGGTATGATCAATAAGGTCAGCCACATGGTCTCCGTTGAGGAATAACGCTAAGGATAACCACCATGGATTTAAGTAATCTGCAGCCGTCTTACGGTTCGACACATAGCAAGAAACGCATTGGACGCGGCCATGGCTCCGGCACCGGTAAAACAGCCGGTAAAGGACACAAAGGCCAGAATGCCCGCTCTGGCGGCGGCGTCAAACCCGGCTTCGAAGGTGGTCAAATGCCACTGCAGAGGCGTTTGCCAAAGCGCGGTTTTACGCCTCTGAGCAGGACTGTCTACACTCTGGTCAACCTGCGTGACCTCGAGTTGTTTGATGCGGGGAGTGTCGTTGATATTGAGGCTCTCGGTAAAGCTGGTCTGATTGGCCAGCTTAATGACGGTATCAAGATCCTGGGTGATGGTGAACTCACCAAAGCTCTGACTGTTAAAGGTCACAAGTTCAGCAAGTCTGCCCAGGCCAAGATCGAGGCTGCCGGCGGCTCTGTCGAGGTTATATAAAGTTGTTAGCCAGCATTCAGAATATCTTCAGTATTCCCGAACTCCGTCGTCGTATCCTGTTTACCTTAGGGATGCTTGCGGTTTACAGGGTTGGTTGTCATGTGCCGCTGCCAGGTGTTGATCGTGCTGTTCTTGCACAATTCTTTGAGGGAACTCAGGGAACTCTGCTAGGTCTGGTCAGTGCCTTCACTGGTGGTGCACTGGAGCGTATGACGGTTTTTGCACTGGGTATCATGCCTTACATCAGTGCTTCTATTATCATGCAGCTGTTGACGGTTGTCTTTGAACCTGTTGAGCGCCTCGCTAAAGAAGGTGAGCAAGGTCGCAAGACGATGACCAAGTGGACACGCTACGGCACGGTTGTGTTGTCTGTCATTCAGGGCGCTGGTATTGCCGTCGGCCTGCAAACCATGCGTGGTCCTGCAGGAGAGCCGGTTGTCGCCGTGCAGGGGATCGGTTTTATCCTGCTGACTGTTATTACACTGACTGCTGGTACCGCTTTTATCATGTGGCTCGGTGAGCAGATTACTGAACGTGGCATAGGTAATGGCATCTCCTTGATCATTTTTGCAGGTATTGTGGCAATGATTCCGTCAGCCATGGTCAACAGCATTCGCTTGATGAAGACTGGGGCCATGAGTTTGACTGTTATATTGTTTATCCTGATAGCGATGGTTGCAGTAATCTGGGCTATTGTCTTCATGGAGCGTGGCCAGCGCCGGGTGCCAATTCACTACGCTAAACGCGTTGTCGGGGCCCGTAATGCCGGTGGACAAACCAGCCATTTACCTCTCAAGATTAATATGAGTGGTGTTATCCCGCCAATCTTTGCCAGCTCGATCATTATGTTCCCGAGTACGGTGGCAAATTTCGTGGACGTCCCCTGGGTGCAGACTTTTGCTTCCATGATGACTCCGGCTCATTGGCTGTATAACGTTTTTTATGTCGCTTTTATTGTCTTCTTCTGTTACTTCTACACGGCTGTTACCTTTAACCCTGTTGATGTGGCGGAAAATATCAAGCGTCAGGGTGGTTACGTGCCTGGGGTCAGACCGGGTAAAGCCACCTCAGATTACCTTGATACGGTTCTGGGCCGTTTGACTTTTGCAGGGGCTATCTATATCTCTGCGGTTTGCGTCCTGCCAACATTATTGATTGGTCAGTTCAACGTACCCTTTTTCTTCGGTGGCACGTCACTCCTGATTGTTGTTGGTGTCGGTCTGGATACTGCTTCGCAGATTGAGGCTCACTTGATTTCACGCTCCTACGAAGGTTTTATGAAGGGTGTGAGCATCAAGGGTCGTCGTGGTTAATCGAGGTTGCTAGAATGAAGCTCATTTTACTCGGGCCTCCAGGAGCAGGCAAAGGCACCCAGGCCAAAATGTTGACGGAGCACTTCTCGATTCCGCAGATTTCAACGGGTGATATCCTGCGTGCTGCGGTTAAAGCCGGCACGGCCATGGGCTTGAAAGCAAAAGAATATATGGATGCCGGCGGTCTGGTTCCTGACCAAGTTGTTGTTGGCATCGTGCGTGATCGTCTGCAGCAGGCTGATTGCGTCAATGGCTTTATATTGGACGGATTCCCTCGCACGGTACCTCAGGCGGATGCATTGCAGGTCAGCTTGTCGAAGATGCATAAAGAGCTGGACCGTGTTATCTCTCTTGACGTGGATGCCGAAGCTCTGGTAGAACGCTTGACCGGGCGGCGTACATGTAAAGAGTGTGGGCGTGGTTATCACATTACTTTCGACCCTTCGCGGGAAGAAGGCAAGTGTGATACCTGTGGAGGCGCACTTTTTCAGCGCGATGATGATCAGGAAGCAACGATTCGCAAGCGATTGCAGGTTTATGCAGACCAGACGTCCCCTTTAATTAACTATTACCGGGATGCTGGTGTGCTCCTTGAACTTGATGGAATGCAACCAATTTCTCAAGTTCAGGAAAAGATGCTTTCGCTGTTACAGGCGAGCTGAAGTGATTGTTTTAAAAAGTCCTGCAGAATTAGATAAGATGCGGGCCGCAGGGCGAATCGTTGCAGAGACACTCGCTCTGCTCATGAACCGGGTCGCTCCGGGTGTGACAACCAATGAGTTGAACCGGTTGGCAGAAAAAGAATGTCAGCGACATGGTGCGAAGCCGGCATTTAAGGGATATGGTGGTTTTCCCTATGCCATATGCTCGTCACCGAACGATCGGATTGTACATGGCTTTGCCGATGACAATCCTCTGCTCGAAGGAGACATCCTGAGCATAGACTTCGGTGTCCTTTATAAAGGGTTTTACGGTGATTCGGCAATCACTGTTGCGGTTGGCAAGTTGGATGATGCTACAGAGCGCTTGCTTAATGTGACGCGCGAATCACTCGAACAAGCCATTCAGAAAGCAGTTCCGAACGGCAGGCTGTCCGATATATCGCATGCTGTACAGTCCTGGGTAGAGCCGAAAGGATTCTCTGTCGTCCGTGAATTTGTAGGTCACGGCATTGGACGCAATCTGCATGAAGCTCCGCAGATTCCCAACTATGGCCAGGCTGGACAAGGCCCGCGTCTAAAGCCGGGGATGACACTTGCAATAGAGCCGATGATTAATGCCGGTGCTTCGGGTGTGAAGATACTGGAAGACGGGTGGACAGCTGTAACGCAGGACGGTAAACGCTCTGCCCATTTTGAACATACAGTAGCCATTACTGATAACGGTCCTGAGATATTAACGCAGGTATAGGCAGTGACGGTTACCCTGCGGGGTATTACCGAAACGGTTCAAAAGGAAAGAAACATGAAAGTCCGAGCATCAGTTAAAACAATTTGTGATAAGTGCAAGGTCATTAAGCGCAAGGGTGTCCTCAGAGTGATCTGTGAAAATCCCAAGCATAAACAGAGACAAGGTTAAGTATTTTAGGAGGATCGGACATTGGCTCGTATTGCTGGTATCGATTTACCCAGAAACAAACGGATTGAAGTAGCACTGACATACATTTATGGTGTCGGTCGCTCGACATCCCAGGATATATTGTCCAAGGCTGGCGTTGATTTCAACACCCGTTCAGATAATTTGACTGAGGAAGAAGTAGCCAAGATCCGTAAGGTAATTGACAGTGACTGCAAGGTTGAGGGTGACCTGCGTCGCGAAGTGACAATGAACATTAAGCGACTGATGGATCTCGGTTGTTATCGTGGTCTACGCCATCGGCGAGGTTTGCCGGTGCGTGGACAGAAGACCAAGACCAATGCAAGAACCCGCAAGGGTCCGCGCAAGACTGTCGCCGGCAAGAAGAAGTAATCAGGAGGAACCATGGCTAAGCCTGGTAAACGTGTACGTAAAAAAACTGAAAAGAAGAATGTCTCAAATGGAATTGCTCATATCCAGGCGACATTCAACAATACGATCGTTACGATCACAGATGTGGCCGGCAACGTGATTTCATGGTGTACTTCCGGTTCCAAGGGTTTCAGAGGGAGTCGTAAAAGTACTCCATTTGCAGCTCAGATGGCCGCCGAAGATGCAGCAAAGAAAGCACAGGAGCATGGATTGCGCAGCATCGAAGTCTGGGTCAAAGGCCCTGGCTCAGGCCGTGAGTCTGCTCTGCGTGCTCTGCAGTCAGTAGGCTTGACAATCACTATGATCAAGGATGTCACTCCGATCCCGCATAACGGGTGCCGTCCACCTAAGCGTAGAAGAGTCTAACCAGATATTAAGGAGGACGAACGTTGGCGAGATACACTGGACCCGTTTGCCGCATGTGCCGGCGGGAAAATATGAAGTTGTTCCTGAAAGGCGACCGTTGTTACACAGACAAGTGCGCTCTGGAACGCCGCAACTATGCTCCCGGTCAACACGGCCAGGGTCGCATCAAGGTTTCTGACTACGGCACTCAGTTACGAGAAAAACAGCGTGTCAAACGGACCTATGGTCTGCTTGAGAAGCAATTCCGTGACTATTTCAAAGAAGCTGACCGTATGAAGGGTGTTACAGGTGAAAATCTCCTGATTCTTCTCGAACGGCGCCTTGACAGCATGGTCTACCGGATGGGGTTTGCTACTTCGCGTAGTGAAGCCCGCCAACTTGTACGACACAACCACTTCCTGGTTAATGGTCGCAAGGTAAATATACCCTCGTATCTCGTGCGTCCTGGTGATGTGGTCGAGTTGCGCGAAAAGAGCCGTAAGATAGTCCGAGTTAATGAGGCTCTCGACGGCGTGATGCGCCGTGGTATTCCCTCATGGGTTGAGTTGACTCGTGATGCATTCCAAGGCACTGTCAAGACGTTGCCTGTGCGTGCTGAAATGACCACGCCAAGCTTCCAGGAACACCTGATTGTCGAGCTTTATTCCAAGTAATCGACAGGTTCTTTTTGGTGGTTTGTAACTTTTTAGAGCAACCTCAAACGGAGGAATCGCATGTTTAAAAACTGGAGAGAACTGATCAAGCCCAAGCGTCTCCAGGTTGATGCCGATACGCTGACTGCCACTTATGGCAAGTTTTCAGCGGAGCCATTTGAACGTGGTTTCGGTACGACCATGGGTAATGCCCTGCGCCGGGTTTTACTCTCCTCGCTGCAGGGGGCGGCAATCACCTCAGTTCGTATTAAGGGTGTTCTGCATGAATTCTCCACTGTTCCTGGTGTGACTCAGGACGTGACGGACATTATCCTTAATCTGAAAGGTGTCCTGATCAAGCTGCATGGTCATGAGCCGCGCAATATCCGCATTGTCAAAAAAGGGGCGGGTGTTATCAAGGCCGGTGACATCATCACTGATTCAAATGTCGAAATTCTGAACCCTGATCACTTCATTGCGACCTGTGGTAAAGAGGCGGATATCGAAATGGATATGGTTGTGGCCATGGGCAAGGGCTACGGCCCCGCCGAGCGGAACCGTGACGACAAGGCCCCGGTTGGAACCATTCCCATTGATGCCCTCTTCTCACCGATCAAGAAAGTCAACTACACGGTCAGCAATGCCCGTGTTGGTCAGGTGACTGATTACGACAAGTTGGTTCTGGAAATCCATACCAACGGCAGTGTTAAACCTGATGACGCTCTTGCTTATGCTGCCAAGATTGTCAAAGAGCAGGTTCAGCTCTTCATCAACTTTGACGAGGCTCTCGAGCCTGAAGTAACCGATGAGGTCGAAGGCGCCAAACAACCGATCAACGAGAACCTCTATCGTCGTGTTGATGAACTTGAGCTGTCGGTGCGTAGCGCCAACTGCCTGAAGAACGCCAACATCCGACTGATCGGCGAGTTGGTACAGAAGTCCGAAGCTGAAATGTTGAAAACACAGAACTTCGGTCGCAAGTCCCTTAACGAAATCAAGGATATCCTCTCCGAAATGGGCTTGACTCTGGGTTTGTCTATCGAGGGCTTCCCGGATCCTGAATATCTGAAGATGATCGAAAAGAGCGAAGAAGAACTCTAGGGGCAACCCTTAACGGGGTGTTACCCGGAGAAAGGAACAGATAGCAATGCGCCATAGAAAAACTGGAAGAACGCTGGGACGTAATACCAGCCATCGTAAAGCCATGATGCGTAATATGGTGACTTCACTTTTCGATTGTGAAAAAATCACCACGACTGACGCTCGCGCCAAGGAGTTGCGCAAGATGGCTGAGAAACTGATCACTATCGCAAGACGTGGTGATTTGCACTCCCGCCGCCTGATCATGGAGGTCGTGCGCGACAAGAAAACCGTCGCCAAACTGGTTGATACCATTGCCCCGCGGTATGCAGATCGCCCTGGTGGTTACACGAGAATTATCAAACTTGGCCACCGCGCCGGTGATAATGCTGCGCTCTCAATGATTGAATTGGTCGAAGAGGAGATCGCGGTCAAACCGAAGAAGAAAAAGGCGCCTGCGAAGAAGGTTGCTGAAAAGGTTGCGGCTCCTGTTGAGGCAGCCCCGGTTGAGGAAGCACCTGTTGAGGAGACACCTGCAGAGGAAGCGCCTGCAGAGGAAGCACCTGCAGAGGAAGCACCTGCTGAGGAAGAAAAAGCAGAGAAGTAACTCGGCAGAAAATGGCAAATCATATAGAGCAGGGCGGGATACTGATATCCCGCCCTGCTTTTCTTTGGGTTGATTGACGGTTATTTGCGCTCAGCTTTTGTAACTTCAAGCAGCTTTATCTCAAAGGTCAGGTCTTTGCCCGCTAAAGGGTGGTTTGCATCCAGAGTGACCTGGTCATCAGTAAAACCTTTGACCATGACGTAAAAGACGCTGCCGTCCTGGTTGGTGATTTCCAATTGTCCGCCAACCTGGAGTTCTATCTCCTGGCCGATCGCGCTGCGGTCAATTTGCTCAAGGAGTTCCGGGTCGCTGGTGCCGTAAGCTTTTTCACAGGGAATGGTTATGGTTTTGCTCTCACCCTGGTACATCCCTTCGACGGCTTCTTCAAAGCCGGGTATGACTTCTTTGCGACCAATAATGAATAGCAAAGGGCGCTCTTCAGGTGACGCGTCAAATACTGTCCCATCGGTTAACCTTCCAACATACTCAACCTTGACTGTGTCTTGTTCTGCTGCACGTATCATCTTCTCTCCTTAAATTCTTCTGTCGTTACAATGGAAGGGCCCTGTTTCAGCGGGCCAAGTTGCGTATGCATATCAACTTGGCACTTTTCGGTCAATCATTTATTGGTTTGCAGGCCTTTGGTTTCCTTGCCATTTGTCAGTCTTCATGCTAATTTGGCGCGGTTAATTCAGTAAGGAAATGATATGCATTGCCCATCCCGTGAAGAGTTCCAAAATCTGTCCCGCCAGGGCAACCTGATTCCCGTCTATCGCGAGATTCTCGCAGACATGGAAACTCCGGTTTCGGCCTTCTGCAAGATCGATGACAGAAAAACTGCCTTTTTGCTAGAGAGTATTGCCGGTGGCGAGAAATGGGCACGTTATTCTTTTCTTGGCGTTGGCTCCGGGCGAGCCTTTCGTTGTCGCGGTAATCACTTTGAAATCCTCGAAAACGGTGACGTGGTCAAGTCAGGTAACGCTGCTAATCCACTCGACCAGCTGAAGGCTTTTCTCGCGCCTTATCAACCGGTCTCCCTACCGGATTTGCCACGTTTTTTTGGTGGTGCTGTTGGTTATCTGGGCTACGATATGGTCCGTCACATCGAGGAACTTCCGGAGCTTGTAGAGGCCGAGATAGGTGCTTACGAAAGCTGGTTCCTGATTACCGAGACGATGCTGATCTTCGATAATATGCAGCAGAAGATCAAGGTCTTAAGCAACGTTCACTTGTGTGAAGGCGATGACCCCGGCCTTGCCTATGATGCAGCCGTGCAGCGCATAGACGATATGGTTGCGCTGTTACGCAAGCCTTTGCCTGAAAGACCGGCGGCGTCTAAAGTTCGGGCAAGTGCAGATCTAATCTCCAACTTCAGTCGTCCAGATTTCGAGTCTGCTGTCGAGCGATGTAAAGACTACGTACGCTCTGGCGATGTTATCCAGGTCGTGCTTTCGCAAAGGTTCTCCGGCGAGCTTGATGCGGAACCTTTTGATGTCTATCGTGCCTTGCGGACGATCAATCCGTCCCCGTACATGTTCTACTTGCAGTTTAACGACACCCGGGTCATCGGTGCCTCCCCGGAGGTTCTGGTGCGCAAGGAGGGCGATCATGTTGAAGTGCGCCCGATTGCCGGAACGCGACCCCGGGGAAAGAATCTCGATGAGGATCAGCGTATGGAGACTGATCTGTTAGCGGATCCGAAAGAACTGGCAGAGCATATCATGCTGGTTGATCTTGGTCGCAATGACCTCGGCCGCGTCTGTGCAACCGGCTCCGTGCAGGTGGATGAACTGATGGTGGTTGAGCGGTACTCGCATGTTATGCACATCGTTTCCAACGTGAGCGGGCGCCTTATGCCAGGTCAGGATGCTCTGGATGTCTTTTCTGCAACCTTCCCGGCAGGGACCTTAAGCGGAGCACCGAAAATCCGCGCTATGGAAATTATTGAAGAGATGGAACCGGTGCGTCGTGAGATCTATGGTGGCGCTGTCGGTTATATCTCTTTCGACGGCAATATGGATCTTGCCATCGCGATTCGGACTTTGGTTGCTCACAAAAACCGCATTCATCTTCAGGCCGGTGCCGGGATTGTCGCCGATTCAGATCCGAGTGCCGAATACGAGGAAACCGTCAACAAAGCGATGGGTGTAAAAATGGCCATAGAAATGGCGCGGCAGGGGTTGGACTAATATGCTGCTGATGATCGACAATTATGATTCATTTACGTATAACCTGGTTCAGTATCTACGCGAACTGGGTGAAGAGGTTGTGGTCCATCGCAATGACAAGATCTCTCTGGACGACATAGCAAGGCTTAACCCAAGCCGACTGGTCATTTCGCCCGGGCCCTGTACGCCGAATGAAGCCGGAATCTCCGTGGCAGCCATCCGGCATTTTGCCGGGACGCTGCCGATACTCGGCGTCTGCCTGGGACACCAGTCAATCGGTCAGGCGTATGGCGGCAAAATTGTCCGGGCCGACCGTCTGATGCATGGCAAAACCAGTCCGGTTTTTCATAATAATCAGAACCTCTTCGCCGGACTCCCTGACCCTTTCGATGCGACCCGTTATCATTCCCTGCTGGTGGAACGTGCTTCTTTGCCTGAATGCCTTGAAATAACGGCATGGACGCTAGAAGGCGAGATTATGGGGATGCGCCATCGTCATCTGCCGGTCTGGGGGATGCAGTTCCATCCTGAATCTATTTTGACACTTGCCGGTATGGACATCTTGAAGAATTTTCTGGACATGACAAAAGTAGCTCAGGAGCCATCATGATCAAGGACGCGATTGGTAAAGTTGTTCTTCGGCAGGATCTGGCAGAAGCCGAAATGATTGAGGTGATGAACCAGATCATGGGTGGTGAGGCGACCCCTGCGCAAGTCGGGGCTTTCATTACCGCGCTGCGCATGAAGGGTGAAACTGTCGAAGAGATTGCCGGCGCTGCCAGGGTTATGCGAGACCGTGCCACCCCCATCCGCGTGGGTAAGGCCCTGGATATTGATCGTGAAGAGATTAACCTGGACCGTGAAACGATCCTCGATACCTGTGGTACTGGCGGCAGCGGCACCAAAAGTTTCAACATCTCAACGACGGTTGCTTTCGTCGTTGCGGCCTGTGGCGTCAAGGTTGCCAAACACGGCAATCGCAGCATCTCTTCAGCCTGCGGCAGCGCCGATGTCCTGGAGGCTCTCGGGGTGAACCTGAATGTGACCCCACAGCAGGTCGAGTCGTGTATCAACGAGGTCGGGGTCGGTTTCCTTTTTGCCCCGGCCCTGCATGGAGCGATGAAGCATGCGATTGGCCCTCGCCGCGAAATAGGCATCCGCACAATCTTTAATATCCTTGGTCCTCTGACCAACCCGGCTGCTGCAGACCGACAGGTCCTCGGCGTGTATGACGAGAAGCTGGTCGAGGCGCTCGCCAGGGTTCTGGTCAAGCTCGGTTGCCGGCGTGGCTTCGTTGTCCACGGCTACGATGGAATGGACGAGATTACCCTGACCGGTCCGACGCGAATCGCCGAAATCAAGGAGGGTCAGGTGACTCTTGCGACGATTGAGCCGGAAGACTTCAGCTTGCAACGTTGCTCTCTAAGTGACCTTCAGGGCGGTGATGCCGAGAAAAATGCAGAGATCGTGAGAACTGTCCTGGCTGGAGATGACGGTCCCAAACGGGATATCGTGCTGCTTAACGCGGCCTATGCACTGCTTGCCGCTGGAATTGCAGAGAGTGTCGAAGCCGGCCTGGAGAAAGCCCGTAATGTGATTGATAACGGCCTGGCCAAGGCGAAACTTGAGGGTCTTGTCAAGCTAACCAACGCCTGATCCATTGGTAAGTGCTGAAACCGAATTTGAGCTCTGAAAAATATGATACTCGATAAGATTGCCGCATATAAACGTCAGGAGGTTGCCCTGGCCAAGAGTCGTCGTTCCCTTGCTTCTTTACAGCGGGGCATCGATGAGCTTGAAGACCAGCCGAGAGGCTTCTTGCGCGCCCTGCGGGCGTGCGCAGATTCCGGTTGGACAGCGGTCATTGCTGAAGTCAAGAAAGGCTCGCCCAGTAAAGGGGTGATTCGTGAAGACTTCGATCCCTTATCGATTGCAGAGATCTACCAGGAGAATGGCGCGACCTGCTTGTCGGTGTTGACCGATGAACACTTTTTTATGGGCCATCTCCTCTACCTGGCGAAGATTCGTGAGGTGGTCAGTCTGCCGCTTTTACGGAAGGATTTCATCTGTGACCCCTACCAGATTTATGAGGCCCGGGCCGCTGGAGCGGATGCCGTCCTGCTGATTGCGGCCATGCTTGATGCTGGCCAGTTGGCGGAGTACTATGTTCTGGCGAGAGAACTTCAGCTTGATGTCCTGCTGGAAGTTCATGATGAAGCGGAATTGGACGTCGCTCTGACCACCGGTTGTGAGCTGATCGGTATTAACAATCGCAACCTGCAGACTTTTGCAACGGATCTGGCAACAACCGAACGTTTGCTGCCCTTGATCCCTGTCGGCTATTTCGTGGTCGCTGAAAGTGGCATCTCTTGCCGGGCAGATGTCCTGCGTTTACAGAAAGCGGGTGCCAGGGGGGTTTTAGTTGGTGAATCGCTGATGCGCGAGGATGATATCGGCGCCAAGCTTAAAGAACTTCAAGGCGAGAATTGAATTCATTATGACACGGTTTTTCTCTAACCACTAACGCAAGGAAATGTCTCATGCAGAGTAAAATTCTTCTCAGCGAAGACCGGCTGCCCAGGCAGTGGTACAACATTATCCCTGATATGCCAGGCGAAATGGCCCCGGTTATTCATCCCGGCACTCTCCAGCCGGTTTCTCCAGATGATCTCCTGCCGCTCTTCCCTATGGCCTTGATTGAACAGGAAGTCTCTCAACAGCGCTGGATCGATATCCCGGAAGAGGTTCGCGAAATATACAAGCTGTGGCGCCCTGCGCCGATGTTTCGGGCTCATCAGCTGGAAAAGGCTCTCGGTACCCCGGCCAAAATTTACTACAAGTATGAGGGGGTCTCGCCGGCCGGTTCGCACAAGCCGAATACTGCCGTACCCCAGGCTTACTACAACAAGATCGCCGGTACCAAACGCATCGCATCGGAAACCGGTGCCGGGCAGTGGGGCTCTTCGATCGCTTTGGCTTGTCAGCATTTCGGGCTCGAATGTACGGTCTACATGGTTAAGGTTTCTTACGCCCAGAAACCTTATCGCAAAAGCATGATGCAACTGTGGGGTGCTGAAGTCTTCCCTTCGCCTTCAGACAGGACCAATGCCGGTCGTGCGATTCTAGCCAAGGACCCCGACAACCAGGGCTCTCTGGGAATTGCCATCAGCGAAGCCGTGGAAGATGCCGCAACCCATGAGGACACCCGTTACTCTCTGGGCAGCGTGCTCAACCATGTCTGCATGCATCAGACGATCATCGGCCTCGAAGCCAAGGAGCAGCTCGAAATTGCCGGTGATTACCCCGATGTGGTTATCGGCTGCCATGGCGGTGGTTCAAACTTCGCGGGGATCGCCTTTCCTTTCCTCTCTGATAAAGCGAACGGCAAGGATATCCGTATTCTGGCAATGGAGCCGGCAAGTTGTCCGACTCTGACCAAGGGTGTTTACGCCTTTGATTACGGTGATACGGCCAAGATGGCACCGATCTCGAAAATGTATACCCTCGGTCATGATTTCATGCCTCCGGGGATTCACGCCGGTGGTCTGCGTTACCATGGCGCTTCCCCCCTGGTGTCGCAACTGGTGCACCAAGGGGTTGTTGAGGCGAAAGCTGCACCGCAGACGGCCTGTTTTGAAGCGGCCGTACTCTTTGCACGGACCGAGTCAATAATCCCCGCGCCGGAATCCTCACACGCTATCCGCGGTGCAATTGATGAGGCATTGCAGGCCAAGGAAGAAGGTAAAGAGAAAACCATTCTCTTTAACCTCTCGGGCCATGGCCATGTCGACATGGCGGCGTATGACGCTTACTTCAGCAATCAGCTGGAAGATTACGAATACCCTGAAGCGGCCATTGAGGAGTCTTTGTCGCATCTGCCCAAGGTTGGCTAGCCGATGACGCACGAGGGTGTGCCGAAGGTGAAAATCTGCGGCATCACTAATCTTGAGGATGCCCGCCACGCTTCTGCCTGTGGAGCCGATGCTCTGGGCTTCGTCTTCTATCCGGGCAGTCCACGGTGTGTTGAGCCTGATCAGGTCCGGCGGATTGTCGCCGAGCTTCCTCCACTGCTGACGACCGTGGGGCTGTTCGTCAATGAATCTCCGGCGCGAATCCGAGAGGTGGTGGATTTTTGCGGTCTCAACACGGTACAATTACACGGAGATGAAGAGCCGGAGCAGTGTTGCTACCCTCCCTGCCGGGTGATTAAGGCTTTGCGGCTGAGAGGCGATATGCAACACGCTCTGTTTGCGGCTTATAAAGTCTCGGCCCTGTTGCTTGATGCCTATGTTCCTGATCAGTTCGGGGGGACCGGCCATCGTTGTGATTGGCAGCAGGCGGCCAAGCTTGCCGCGCAACACAGGGTGATCCTGGCCGGGGGGCTTAATGCTGAAAATGTCGCCGAGGCCGTACGCCAGGTGCGTCCTTACGGGGTTGATGTGTCGAGCGGCGTTGAAGAGCAACCCGGACAGAAAGATCCGGAGAAAGTGGCACGGTTCATCCGTATGGCCAGAAAGGCGTTGTAAGTGAGTTATCAAGAACCTGATCCGCGGGGACATTTTGGTCAGTTTGGAGGCCGCTATGTTGCCGAAACGCTGATGCCGGCATTGCTGGAACTGGAGCAGAACTACAAACAATGCCAGGCGGACCCTTCCTTTCAGGAAGAGTTTGACTCTTACCTGAAGGATTACGTCGGTCGTCCGAGCCCCCTTTATTTCGCCAGTCGCCTGACCGAACATTTCGGGGGTGCCAAAATATACCTGAAGCGAGAAGATCTCAATCATACCGGTGCTCATAAGGTTAATAATACCGTTGGCCAGATCCTGCTTGCCCGCCGCATGGGCAAACGTAAGGTAATCGCTGAAACCGGGGCCGGCCAGCATGGTGTTGCCACGGCCACGGTTGCCGCGCTGTTTGGCCTGGAATGCGACATTTTTATGGGTACCGAGGACATCAGGCGTCAGTCCCTGAATGTCTTTCGCATGAAGTTGCTCGGTGCGCGCGTCCACGAAGTGACCAGCGGTACGGCGACGCTTAAGGACGCCATGAATGAAGCCCTGCGTTACTGGGTGACTCATGTACGCGACACCTTCTATGTGATCGGCACTGTCGCCGGACCGCACCCTTACCCGCAAATGGTCCGTGATTTCCAGTCTGTCATCGGCAATGAAGCCAAGGCACAGATACTGGAGGCTGAGGGTCTTTTGCCCGATGTGGCCCTCGCCTGCATCGGCGGTGGATCCAATGCCATGGGACTCTTTTATCCCTTCATCGATGACGCGTCGGTACGCCTGATCGGAGTAGAAGCCGCAGGTCTGGGTGTGGAAACAGGAAAACATGCCGCCAGTATCACTGCCGGCAGAGTCGGCGTTCTGCACGGCAATAAAACCTACCTTCTGCAGGATGATGATGGCCAGATCCAGCATGCTCACTCAATCTCGGCCGGGCTGGATTACCCAGGCGTCGGGCCGGAACATGCTCTCCTCCATGATATCGGCCGCGCTGAATATGTCTCAGTCACTGATAATGAAGCTTTGGCGGCCTTCCGCATGCTGACCGAAATGGAAGGGATTATCCCGGCCCTTGAGAGCGCTCACGCCATCGCATATCTCCTCAAACTTGCTCCCGAGCTTTCTTCCGAGCAGATCATCCTGGTTTGTCTCTCAGGTCGTGGAGACAAGGATATACATACCGTTGCCGAGGCAATGGGTGTTGAACTCTAATCTAAGGGACGTTATGTAAGCAGGGAAGAGGCAAGAATAAGCTTGCTCTTTTCGCAGTTTGCACTGACGTCATTGTAAATGAAATTCACTGAACTCGATCTTCCCTCTGAACTGATGCGCGGTATTGAAAAGGTTGGCTTTGTTGACCTGACCCCGGTTCAAGAGGAGTCCATCCCACTGGCCCTGCAGGGCCGTGACGTTGCCGCACAGGCCCAGACCGGCACAGGTAAGACCGCAGCCTTTCTGATCGCTCTTTTTACCCGACTGCAAAAGAACAAGCAGGAGTCGAAACGGGGACCAAGGGCCCTGGTGCTGGCTCCGACCCGAGAGCTGGTTGTGCAGATCTGTGCGGATGCCGAGGGGCTGGGCGCTTTTTGCCCTTTCAAGGTCCAGGCGATCTTCGGTGGCGTTGACTATGAAAAACAACGCAAGTCTCTGCAGGATGGCGTCGATATCATTGTCGCCACACCGGGCCGCTTGATCGACTACGCCAAGCAGAATGTGTTTACCCTGAAACATGTGGAATCATTGGTTATTGATGAGGCCGATCGCATGTTTGATATGGGTTTTATCCGCGATCTGCGTTATATCCTGCGCAAATTACCCCCGTTTGAACAACGTCAGACGATGCTCTTCTCTGCAACGCTCTCGCCCCGAGTCATGGAGCTGGCATACGAGTTTATGAATATTGCCGAGAAAGTGCGCATAGAGCCTGAGCAGGTTACCGCTGAACGAGTTGAGCAAATCGTCTACCATGTTTCACGACGGGAAAAATTCCCGCTGCTGCTGGGGCTGCTTAAGAAAGAGCAGGAAGAGGTCAGGGTCCTGGTGTTTGTGAACACCAAGAGAGAGGGCGAGCATCTTTCCGGTCGATTGAAGATCAACGATTTCAGGGTTGCCGTTCTTTCTGGAGATATCCCGCAGAAAAAGCGTCTGCGCATTCTCGAAGACCTCAAGGCCGGCAAGCTGAATTTTCTGGTTGCGACAGATGTTGCTTCGCGCGGGTTGCACATTGAAGCTGTGACCCATGTGGTCAACTATGACCTGCCCCAGGACGCAGAAGACTACGTCCACCGCATTGGCCGAACCGCTCGAGCCGGGGCCAAGGGCAAGTCGATCAGTTTTGCCGATGAGGACCTGGCCTATTTTTTGCCTGATATCGAAGAATATATCGGTATGAAGATCCCGAGTACTGTCCCTCGCGAAGAAGATCTGTGCAAAGATTATAAGCGCGGCGTGTTTCACAAGAAGTCTCCCGTGCCCGACAAGAAAGGTGGCGCTAAGCCTCGCCCGCCTCGTCGTCGTCGGCCCGGTGGGAAACCAAAGCCGTAACAGGAAGTGATAGGTGGCTAGTCTTTTTCTGAAAGGCCTGGACGGGTGTCGTCGCTGTGCACGCCTGGTTGATTGTATGGCGCAGCTGAAACCCTCCAAAGGGCGTACGCGGGCTGATTATCATAACGGTCCGGTCAACGGCTTTGGTGACTTGCAGGCACGCGTCTGTTTGCTGGGACTGGCACCGGGTGCCCATGGTGCCAACCGCACCGGGCGTCCTTTCACCGGCGATGGTGCCGGAGATTTCATGTATCCGCTACTCCATCAGGCCGGCTTCTCCAATCAACCGGAAATCTTCTCTGCTGACGATGGTTTGGAATTGCACGATCTTTATATCACCAATGCGGTCAAGTGCCTGCCTCCCGAGAATAAACCGAACGCAGCAGAATTTACTGCCTGTCGAACTTACCTGGAGGTGGAGCTGCAGAAGCTGCAGTCCCTGCGCGTCATGATTGCCCTTGGTCACGGTGCCCACAGTAGCCTGCTGAGACTCTTCCAGGTACAGGGCCTGGTCAGGCGCCTTGCTGATGTCCCTTTTGGTCACGGCCGTGCTCACTTGCTGTCCAATGGTGTGACGCTGGTCGGTTGTTACCATACCAGCCGCTATAACGTTCAGACCGGTCGAATGAATAAGAGCCTGTTTCTTGACCTGCTTGCTCAGGTCCGATTGCTGCTGGCATGAAAAAACGGTTGATATCGTTAGCTTCGTTCCGATAAGATCAATCTTTAATTTGCCGTGGGCTGAAACCTGGGCTCCTCTCTGGAAGATGAATGAACATGTCGAGGATTAGTTCTACATTAAATGCTCTGAAAGACCGGGGCGAGAAAGCCCTGGTTACTTTTATCACGGCCGGAGACCCGGATCTTGCAACCAGTGAGCAGTTGATCCACAGCCTGGTCGAGGCCGGCGTTGATTTGATCGAACTCGGCTTTCCCTTCTCCGACCCTATGGCCGATGGCCCGACGATTCAGCTGGCATCGGAACGTGCCCTGAGCGCCGGAACGACGCTTAGCGGTGTTCTGGCCCTGGTTGGCAGAGTTCGCCAGCACAGCAATGTGCCAATTGTTCTGATGGGATATTACAACCCGGTGTTTGCTTACGGCCCTGCCCGGTTTGCCCATGATGCCGCAGCAGCCGGTGTCGATGGTTTGCTTCTGGTTGACCTTCCTCCAGAAGAGGCCGAGGAGCTGCACCCGCTACTTGCAGACGCCGGAGTTGACTTGATCACGCTACTGGCTCCGACCACGGGTGAACAACGTTCGGCAGAGCTGGCCGCAGCCAGCGAAGGTTTTCTTTACTATGTCTCGATGACCGGTGTGACCGGAAGCCAACAGGTCGATGCCTCAGCCATCGCCTGCGCAGTTGGTAAGCTCAAAGAGCTGAGTCCGGTGCCGGTCGCTGTAGGTTTCGGGGTTTCAACAGCGGAGGACGCCAGGTCTGTGGCGGTGATTGCTGACGCTGTCGTTGTTGGCAGTGCTCTGGTCAAATTGATTGCCGAGCTTAGCGGATCACCTCGACTTCAAGACGAAGTACAGGCTTTCGTTCGACAGCTGAAAGCTGCAATCTGAAGTGCCACAGGGCCTCCGAGAGAGACGTGTTTTGAAGGTCAGGGTACTGGGCCGGGCCATTTGACCCCGGCAATGATGGCTAAAGAACTCGATAAGCTGGACAAACCGGAAGTACCGGTCAAAATATTTCATATAAAGCCGCAATATCTTGAAGAAATCAGTGCGGAGCTGGCATCGTGTCAGAGGCACTGCCGGATATTGGATGGCAACGAACGGTTCGTGTTCTAAACAGGAATCGTCTGAATCGCGAGGTAAATAATGGCCTGGTTTAAAAAGTCAAAGGCGCCGATCGCGCCGGTTGAAAGTAAGAAAGTTCAGATGCCCGAGGGCCTCTGGACCAAGTGCAAAAATTGCGAAGAGATCATTTACTCGAAGGAGATCGAACGCAATTTAAATGTCTGTCCAAAGTGTGATTATCACTTCCGGATCAGTGCTCGTGAGAGAATTGATCTGGTGATTGATGAAGGGACCTTCAACGAAACCGATCACGACATGGCCTC
The DNA here is from genome assembly GCA_024636215.1 of Deltaproteobacteria bacterium. The sequence goes on along the minus strand of JAGXHL010000084.1, from coordinate 41,363 downwards.
GGTGGATTTCTTGAAATTCAAAGATTCCAAAAAATACGTTGATCGCATCAAGGCTGCTGTCGCCAAAAATGGCGCCGGTGATGCCGTTGTGACCGGCTCCGGCCTGATGAATCGCCAGGAAGTGGTGATTGCGGTTTTTGACTTCGGTTTCCTCGGCGGCAGTATGGGATCGGTAGTCGGTGAAAAAATAACCCGGGCGATTGAGTTGGGTCTTGAGAAAAAAGCCCCGGTTCTGGTTTTTTCTTCCTCCGGCGGCGCGCGTATGCAGGAGAGCATTCTCTCCCTGATGCAGATGGCAAAAACGAGTGCTGCGCTTGCCAAGCTCAAGCAGGCAGGGATCCCTTTTGTCTCCGTCCTGACCGATCCAACCACAGGTGGGGTGACGGCCAGCTTTGCAATGCTCGGTGATATCAATGTTGCCGAACCGAAGGCCCTGATCGGCTTTGCCGGCCCCCGTGTTATTGAACAGACGATTCGGCAGCAACTGCCGGAAGGCTTTCAGCGCTCTGAGTATCTGCTCGACCATGGCATGGTTGACATGATCGTTTCCCGCCAGGAGATGAAAGCTCGCTTGTCGCAGGCTCTACGTATTTTTACCCGTCAGGAACCTGTCTCTTAAGAGGTCTGTCGAGCTTTTTATGCAGTGTACTGAGCTCACGGGAATACCCTAGTGGATTTTACGTCCAGCCTCGATTATCTCTATGGCCTGCAACGCTTCGGCGTCAAGCTCGGTCTGGAGAACATGCGGGCTTTAAAAGCCCGCTTGCCACAGCTGCAGGAACCTTTGTCCTGTATTCATGTGGCCGGAACCAATGGTAAAGGCTCGGTCAGCGTGTTGCTGGCAGAGATCCTCAGGCAGGCAGGGCTGCACGTCGGTCTGTATACCTCTCCGCATCTGAGCTGTTTCACCGAACGCATCTGTATCGATGGCGTCGCGGCCAGCCGTGATGATATTTGTTCCCTTGCTGAGACCGTTCGCCTCTGTTCAGAAAATATCCCTCTGACATTTTTTGAAGCGACGACGGCAATGGCCCTGTTAGCTTTCCGTGAGGCCAGTGTCGATCTTGCTGTGATTGAAACCGGGCTTGGTGGTCGCCTGGATGCGACGAACATCGTCGAGCCGCTCCTCTGTATGATTACTCCAGTCAGCTTTGATCATTGCGAACACCTGGGTACAACACTTGCTGGGATTGCCAGGGAAAAGGCCGGTATCATCAAACCTGGGGTTCCTGTCGTTGTCGGGGTGCAAGAGCCTGCGGCCGAGGATGTCATCCTTGAGGTTGCAAAGGCTTGTGATGCTCCAGTTGCTTTGGCTGGGCGGGATTTTTGCTGGCAGGGTGATCATGAAGCGTTAACGGTTTCTGTCGGTTCTGATTGTTTGCATGATTTAAAATGCGCTCTAGCCGGCAGACATCAGCTGGATAACTTTTCTCAGGCTGTCTGCGGGGCGATCCAGCTGCGGCAACAGGGCTTTGCGGTTCCCGATGCGGCGATTGCCGCGGCCGGGGAAAAGGTCGTCTGGCCAGGGAGACTGGAATGGTGCGGTGACTCGGGTCGCGTCCTCATGGACGTCTCTCATAATGCTGCTGGCATAGCTTGCCTGGCTGATTATCTTGAGAGGCAGAATGTCACCCGTATCCACCTGGTCAGCGGCCTGACTGGAGAGCGTAGCCCCTCAGAAGTACTTATGCCTCTGGTAAAATACGTCGTGGCAGTATATGCTGTACCGGTTTCATATGGTCAGTCGGTGCCGGCCCGCGAGATAGCTGCCTGGGCTGTCAATCAAGGTCTGCCGGTTTCCGAATATGTTGTGGCCGGTGAAGGGCTGGCGGCCGCTTGCGATGCTGCTGGCCGTGACGAATATGTGGTCGTCTGCGGGTCACTTTACCTGGTGGCAGAGTTGAGACAGCAAGTCCTGAATAAGTACTCCTCGATGGAACGCGTTCCATAAGAGGCTGTCCGACACGCTGCTAACCCGGCATATGGCCCATATTTCAGCTCCTTTTTTGCCCGTAACTACGGCTATGAGGCTGCAAACGAGCTAAAAAACTTCCGGATCTTCGCTTCGGCTTCTATTGTTGTAAAGCCTCATAGACGCTTTAATTCTATTTTTATGACGGGTCATTCAATGCAACGTTTATCACTACGAGCAATCTTTTGCGTCTTGCTCATAATCACTGTTTTGTTGCCGGTTCAGGCGGTTAATAGAGCTTTTGCCCAGCCTGGAATCACGATCGGTTTTGCTGTTGACGGGTCAGGTCTCGTTATCTCCACTGCATTAGCTGATGAGGTTGGAAGCTACCTGGAAGAGCAACTCTCCGTGCCTGTTCGTGTTCGTAAGTTTACGAAAGAAAACTTTCTCTATGACTGGCTGGTACGCTATCGCGAAGTCGATTTCGCATGGTTAAGTAAGGCTTTGCTGGATCAAGAAGCGGACGGTACGCTCTATCCGTTGGTGGAAAATCAGGACCATTCTCAGGGCCTCTACAATGGCAGCATCGTTGCTCGCCAGGGACAACAGACAGCCCTGCTGCGGCAGGTGAGCGCCGTCTTTCTAAGTATGCATGAGAACCCTGAAGGTCGAAGCCTGTTGACAAGGCTTGAAATAAGCCGTTTTGTTTCCTCCTCTTTATGGCAAACGTCAGAATGGATAGGTGTTACACCGCCCCAATCCGGACCAATAGCCTTTTCCGGGGATGATGGCCTTAAACAGGGCAGGGCACAAAGTGAAGCTCCGGAAGCAGAGGTTCCTGCAGTCCCGCTTGCTTCTGAAACGGTTCCGCATCGAGAGGAGCTACCGACCGAGGCAGAACCTCAACCTGCCAGGCCTCTTGCCCTGTCGAAAGTTCCCACTGTGACGGAGAGGCCTGATGAGCCTCTGCAATTAAACCTGGAGGCACAACAAACCTCCGGTATGGCACAGTCTGGCACTGTAGAATCGCCTCAGACGTTATCAGATAGTGAAAGTTTCGTAGCAGAAGCGTCATCTCTACCGGTCCCGACAGTCGAGCGGGACGCTCCTGTTGCTCTGGCTGCAGATTCTCTGATCTACGATTCTGCTGAAGACAGTTACGAGGCCATGGGAGATGTTGTACTCCGGCAGGGGGCCGTCGAACTAAAGTCCGAGACGCTCCTCTGGCAAGCGGCGACCCAGGATGCTGCTGCAGAAGGGTCTGTTGAACTCGAGGACGCCGGGAGCAAACTTTCCGGTGAAAGCATGCAGTACAACATGGCAACACGACAGGGGCAGATTCGTGATGCCAGGCTTTTTGTTCGCGAAGGGAATTTCCATCTGGCCGGAGAGCAGATTGAAAAGGACGGGGCGGCTGACTATCTTGTGAAAGATGGCAGCTTTACCACCTGTGACGGAGAGATCCCTGATTGGAAGTTTTCCGCCGAAGAAGTCGATGTCAAGGTCGGGGGCTACGCCCAAGCGAAAAACGTTTGGTTTCACATCAGGGATGTGCCGGTTCTCTATACCCCTTACATGTCGTTTCCTGTAAAGACTGAACGCGAGTCTGGCCTGCTTACGCCGTACTTTGGTTATTCGAGTAGAAAAGGCGTGCGTGCCTCGGCGGCGTGGTATCAGGTTATTGATACTCATATGGATGCTACGGTGTATCTTGACTACCTTTCGGAAATCGGCCTGGGCAAGGGGCTTGAGTATCGGTATGCACTGCCAGGTCAAAATACAGGTAAAGCGCTTTATTATCACGTTACCGGAACCGGTGAGATAGAAGAGCAGGACACGCAGGAAGATTTTCCCGACCTTGATTATTACCGATGGGAACACCGTGGTCTGCTACCTGGTGATTGGCGTCTTCTGGCTGATATTGAATATACTGACGAGAAGCTCTTTTTTGAAGAATTCGGCGAGTTCGCAGCGGATTACAACCGTGACAAGACAGTTTCTACTCTGACTCTCCGCCGGAATTGGCAAAAGCTTAATCTGACAGGCTTTGCCCGCTACATCAAAGATCTTGAAGTAAACGATGCCGACACCTTGCAAACTCTTCCGGAGTTGGGTCTGGGGTTGTCTCGCCATCGACTTGGCGATACTGCATTTTATGTTGGTCTTGAAAGCTATGTGACCAGTTTCTGGCGTGACGAGGGAGACGATGGCGAAAGACTTTACTTGAGGCCGTCGCTGTCCGCTGCGTTCAAACCTGGATCCTGGCTTGAAGTGACTCCCGAAATTGCTTTCTACGAACGTCTGTACAAGACCGATGTTACAGATACGGATAAATTTATTCCTGAGTTCTCTGTCGCTCTGTCCACCCGCCTGGCAAAGAGCTTTGATGCCAATCTGTTGGGCGCTGATCGCATCCGGCACAGTATTGAACCCACCCTCACCTATACTTATCTTCCGGATGAAGAGCAGGGTGATTTGCCTCTGTTTGACCTTCGTGACAGGATCGAGCGTCGCAATGATGTGACTTTCGCTCTGATAAATCGTCTCACTGCGCGGAGCCAGGCAGCGGATGGCTCAAGTTCGTATCGCGAGCTTGTCTATCTGCGTTTGTCTCAGCGCTACAATATAGACGAGGCTCGCAATGATCGCTCCGGTGAGAACCGGCCTTTCTCCGACCTGCGTGCGGAGTTGGATTTCACGCCGGTCAGAAATTTTTCCCTCAGTGCTGAAAGTATTATTCCTGTCTATGGTGATGCCGGTTTCCGCACGCTGAGTGTCGGTTCGACTCTCAAAGATGACACGGGAAATGCTGCTAAAATTTCTTACCGGTATACGGATGTAGACTTTGAACAAGTCGCTACGGACTATATGGAATTTCAGTTGGATACTTCCATTTTACAGCCGCTTTACATAAGATTCAGGGAGAGGTACGACTTTCAGGAAAATCGTGCACTTGAAGATTTTGTGGGCTTTGAGTATCGATCCAAATGCTGGAGTTTGATTCTGTCGTATAAAACGCGATATCTGGAAAACGCAGATAATGACCATGAGATAGGTTTCACCTTCGTCCTGGCAGGTCTTGGTTCTCCAAAGGGCTTTGCCGAAGGCGTCGATAAAGGCATCCAATAAAGTATTTGCTGCTTTGACAAATCTTAAAAACTTGATATCTTGACCTGAGTTTGCCAACCATCCGATGGGGCTCGTTGTGAGCCGGGTTGGGCGGTGAGTATGATCCGGAGGGGAGGTGTTATAAGGAGGGATTGCAGGATTTTATGCCCACATCGGGTTCTTTTTATTTTTCTTATGGAGGGAAATGTAATGAAACGTTATCTGTCAATGTTCGTCCTTTTTGTTGTCCTTGGCCTGGTTGGTTTCGCCCCGACAACTGTCTTTGCTGCAAATGAGTCAACGGTCAATGATGCTGTTGAAATGGTTCACCTTAATCAGGCGACAGCAGAACAACTGCAGGGGCTTCCAGGTGTCGGTCCTGCACTTTCCGCGCGGATTGTTGAATATCGTACAGAACATGGTCCATTCAGTTCTGTTGATCAATTGACCGCGGTGAAGGGGGTCGGCGAAGCAAAACTGGCAAAGTTCAAAAGTCAGCTGACTGTCGACTAGCTGGTTGAGATTGTTAACAAAAGGCCTGCCCTCCGGCAGGCCTTTTGTCGTTTGAATGATATTTATGCCGCTCCGCTCTGTATGGAATCCTTGGTGGCTCCGCCAGGCTGTTTGCGAAAAACCTTGATTTTTAATGTGATTTGATGGAACAATCCCGATATTAGAACCAATCCGGGTGTTAGAACCAATCCGGGTGTTAATTGTTTCAGTCCTGTTTGTCAGTCGTTGGTTTACTTGGGGTTTATTATGGCGGGAAGCCCTGCTAAAGCTTCACACCCCGATGGGGGGCGCCTTATCCTTTGGCCCTTGGCGTTGGTCGTGCTTATTCTCGGTTTTGCTTTTTTTGGGGATCGAGGTATCCTGCATATGCTGAAGCTTGCAGGCCAAAAAGCCGTTCTGATCCAGGACATAGCTGATGCCGAGGCTGATAACCAGGCTTTGCGTGCCGAGATCGACTCTTTGCGCAGTGATCGCAGTTATATAGAGAGGGTCGCTCGTACAGAGCTGGGCATGGTTCGTGATGACGAGCTGGTTTTCCAATTCTCTGATCGGAAGTAACTGATCGTTAAAATATGGTTGGATGACACGGGTCCGTTCCGCTTCGCGGGAGCGGGCTTTTTTATGCTCTGGCAGGACGCATCCATAGCGCTGAGTCCCAGTGTTGTTTTCTTGTTTTCGAATTCTTGACACTCTCATAGTGCGGGGCTAACATACATCTCTTTTCTCCTCTTCAGTGTTCTAATGAAATTGTTGAGGCTAAGCATTAAACCTGTTTAAGCTGTGGTCATTTTCCTGTTCTGCAGGCGTCAGCTCGGGTGAAGACTGTCAGAGCATAAAACCCCTGGCCAGTGGAGGTTAAAACAAATCATGAAGGATCGTCTGCGTCAACAGATCGGCGACGCTTTGCAAGCCTGCTTTGCTAATAACACCCTGCACTCGGGAGAAATCCCTGAGGTGCAGATCGAAGTCCCGGGCAATCCCGATCACGGTGATTTCGCCTCGAATCTGGCGATGACCATGGCCCGTGCTGAAAAGAAATCACCCCGGCAGATTGCGGAGGCTTTGGTCGAGGCTCTCGATGATTGTGACTTTTTGAGCAAGGTCGAGATTGCCGGACCCGGTTTCATCAACTTTACGCTGACTCCAGGCTGCTGGTATGAGGTCCTTGATGAAATTACCACGCAATCCAAAAACTATGGCCTCTCCCGGGTCGGCGAGGGTCGCAAGGTTCAGGTTGAGTTCGTCAGTGCCAACCCCACAGGCCCTTTACATATTGGGCATGGACGTGGCGCTGCAACCGGTGACGCTGTCGCTTCAGTCCTGCAAGCGGCCGGATACGAAGTGCAGCGTGAGTATTACATAAACGACGCCGGCAATCAGATGCGTACGCTTGGACTCTCTCTGCTGCTGCGTTATCAGCAGGTGTGCGGCAGACAGATTGATTTCCCCTCGGATTGCTATCAGGGTGATTACATTCTCGATCTCGCCAAAGAGATCCATGAGACGGAAGGGACAGCCTTCCTTGAGCTCGAAGAGGATGAGGCGATCAAAGCCCTCGGCCGTTTCGGCGGAGACCGCATCCTGGAGGGAATCCGGGAAGATCTTGAAGCCTTCGGTATTACATTTGACAACTGGTACAGTGAGCAGGGCCTGTTCGATCGCAATGAAGTTGCCGCAGGTCTTAAAATTCTTGAAGACAAAGGCTTGTCCTACGAAAAGGACGGTGCCGTCTGGTTCCGCACCACTGACTTTGGAGATGATAAGGACCGTGTTCTGGTTCGTTCAAATGGTGACACCACCTACTTCGCGTCGGATGTTGCCTATCATCTGGAAAAGTTCGCTCGTGGCTTCGACACGGTCATTGATGTCTGGGGTGCTGACCACCATGGTTACGTGCAGCGGATGAAAGCGGTCGTGAATGGCCTGGGGCGAAATCCAGATGATCTGCAGGTTGTCCTGGTGCAACTGGTCAGCCTGCTGCGCGAGGGTGAGCCGGTGGCCATGAGTACCCGTTCAGGCGAGTTTATCACTTTGCGTGAGGTGGTCGAGGAGGTCGGCCGGGATGCCTGCCGGTTCATCTTCCTGCTCAGGAAGGCCGACAGCCAGCTTGATTTTGACCTTGAGTTGGCCAAACGACAAAGCAACGACAACCCCGTTTACTACGTGCAGTACGCACATGCGAGAGTCTGCAGTATCTGTCGCAATGCAGAAGAGCAGGGCATCGAAACCCTGGAACGTGGTGCAATAGACTTGTCCTGCCTGAGTCTGGCAGAGGAGCTTGCCCTGGCGAAACATCTGGCACGCTACCCGGAGACCGTTGTTGGTGCCGCCCAGAATCGAGAGCCGCACCGGGTTGTTTACTATCTTCAGGAGCTCGCGGCCCAGTTCCACAGTTACTACAATCGACAGCGGGTACTGGTTGACGATCCGGCGACAACTCAGGCGCGGCTTTATCTGGTCAAGGGAGTGAGAACCGTGCTTGCCAACGCACTGAGCCTGCTCGGGGTTGACGCTCCGGAGCGAATGTGACGGTCTTTTACTAAGGAGTGGGGATGATGGTGCAACCGGTTGTGTCGCGATCGCAGCGACGTATCGAGCGCAAGCAGTTGATGCTGATCATTGTATTGATCCTTGCGGTTTCAGGTGTCAGCTTTTCTCTTGGCGTGATCTACGGACAGAGAGGGGCCGCAGGTCAGGGTGCTGCCGCATCTGTTGACACGTTGATCCCTGCCAAGGTGACTCAACTTGCCCCTCCACCACCGCCTCAGGAAGCAACGGTAGCGGAAAAACCAGAGCGATTGACCTTTTATGACAACCTCCCGAAGGGCAACCAGGCGCCCCTTGGCAGCGGCATTAACCTTCCGCCGGCGCAGCCGACAACAACGGTTCAGATAAAACCTGAAAGCACAATAAAACAAGCAGAGAAGCCCCCTGCGGCCGTGCCGGAGAAGATCTCTGCCCCAACTGCTGCTGCGGAGGGCTCTTTTGTTGTGCAGGTCGCTTCGTTCCGTACCGATGAGGACGCCAAGGGCTTGGCTGCCAGACTCGAGCTGTATAAGCTTTCGACTTTTGTTGAGACCGCGGATCTTGGCACCAAGGGGGTTTGGTACCGGGTTTTGGCCGGGCCATACAAGAGCCGGGAAAGTGCCGACAGAGCAGCAGCCCTGTTGAAGGAAAAGGAGCGTTTGTCAGCCCTGGTCAGACAGCGCTGACAGATGAGTTTTTTCTTGACATCATGAAGAGGGACGGGTAGATTCCAAAATCCTGTTGCGGGGTGGAGCAGTCAGGTAGCTCGTCGGGCTCATAACCCGAAGGTCGCAGGTTCAAATCCTGCCCCCGCTACCAAAAAAATAATAGCCACCGGTTCGGCGGCTTGCTGGTTTTCGGCGGTGTAGCTCAGTTGGTTAGAGCATGCGGCTCATATCCGCAGTGTCCGGAGTTCGAATCTCTGCACCGCCACCACTCTGACAGAACCCTCTTCCAGCTCCGGAAGGGGGTTCTGTGTTTTCAGGTGATCCTTCTATGCATCTGCTAAAACGCTTGCATAACTCTCTGCTGGAATCCGGTTGCATTCCATCGGGCAGCCGCGTTCTTGTGGCGATCTCGGGTGGGGCCGATTCGCTGGCACTGCTTGTGCTTCTTCACCAACTGACCGACGCGCTGCAACTTCACCTGGAAGCCGCCCATCTGGACCACTCCCTGCGCCCTGAAAGTCGTGTTGATGCAGATTTTGTTGCAGAGTTCTGTGCCGATCTGGGGGTTCATTTAACCCTTACGCGGCAGGATGTGGCCGAGGTCGCCCGCCAGAGGAAGGGTAATCTTGAAGAAACGGCCAGAGATCTGCGCCGTCAGTTTTTGTTTGCGACTGCCCGGACTCGAGGTTGTGACCTGATCGCCCTGGGGCATCACGCTGATGATCAGGCAGAAACCTTTTTATTTCGCCTGCTTCGAGGCAGTCGTGTTACGGGATTGGCAGGTATGAAGGTTTCCACGGGATCTATCGTGAGACCTTTGTTATCTTTTTCTCATCAGGAACTCGTGGATTACCTCCAGGCAGAAGGACTTGTCTGGCGCGAGGATCCGAGCAATCTTGACCAGCGCTTCATCCGCAATCGCATCCGTCATCAGTTGCTGCCAATGCTTGCAGAATATAATCCAAAAATCCGCCACCAGCTTGCCGGACTCTGTGAGCTAATGCAGCAGGACGAGGAGTTCTGGTCCGCTCTGGTGGCCCGAGAACTTCCTCAATATGGGCAATGGCATGGAAACGAATATGTTCTGAGTCGCCCTGGTCTGCTTGCTTTGCCGCCGGCATTGACAGGGCGCTTGATCCGGGCGGCTCTGGCAGCGGTGCGTGGCGATTTGCGGGGCATTACTGCCGCCCATACCGCTGATATTGTCTTGCTGCTCAATGAGGGGGCGCCGCAGGGAGAGTTGCATCTTCCGGGAGTCTGGGTCGCACGCCGCTATGATCTGTTACTCTTGAGAAAACATGCCCCCGAGGTGTTTGTCCCCTTTAGCTGTGAGTTGGTCTCTCCGGGTTGCTACCCGCTGCCGGAGAACCGAACCCTGAAGGTTAGCCTGGAGGAATCATCCCGTGGGGAGAATCGGAATGTTGTTGAGTTCTCCGCAGAATCTCTGGCCTTCCCGCTGATGGTCAGAAGTTGTCAGCCGGGAGACTGCTTTCGGCCGTCGGGAATGGAAGGGACGAAAAAGCTGCAGGATCTGTTCGTTGATAAAAAATTGACTCGCGAGGGACGGCAGAATGCCCTGGTCCTGGTTGTGGATGGGGAGATCCTCTGGGTTGTCGGCTTGCGTCGTTGCGAAGGGTGGCGCCCTTTGCCGGGCAAGCCGGTTATAAGAGTCGAAATTAAGACATCAACAGGGTCATAATCGACTTGTGATAGGTAAACCGATATGATAAAGTTTTCTGTGCTTTTAAAACGCCAAACACCGTATATTTCAGGTGTTTTCAGCCTTAGGGGGTAACGTGAATCAGTTTTATAAGAATTTGGCTCTTTGGCTGGTCATCTCATTAGTGATGATCATGCTGTTCAATATGATGACCCAGCAGGGTCGTGACCTCAAACCTGTCCCATACACGACCTTCCTGGCGGCCTTGGAAGAGGGAGAAGTCACAGACGTAACCATTCAGGGCTCTAACATTCAGGGCACCTATTCTGACGGTTCTGCGTTCAAGACCTACGCGCCGGACGATCCGGACCTGATCAGTATGTTGCGCGATCAGGGCGTCGCTATCGAAGCTGAGCCTGATGAAGGCAACAGCTTTTGGATGTCCCTGATGGTCTCATGGGGGCCTATTCTGCTTTTGATCGCCGTCTGGATATTCTTTATGCGGCAAATGCAGTCTGGTGGTGGCAAGGCTATGAGTTTTGGTAAGAGCCGAGCCAAGCTGCTCAGTGAATCTTCGGCCAAAATCACGTTTAACGACGTTGCCGGCATCGACGAAGCCAAGGATGAGCTGGAAGAGGTGGTCTCTTTCCTCAAAGATCCTAAAAAATTCTCTCGTCTCGGTGGCCGTATCCCGAAAGGGGTATTGCTGGTCGGTTCTCCCGGTACCGGTAAAACACTGCTGGGTCGTGCGATTGCCGGTGAGGCCGGGGTGCCGTTTTTTTCCATCTCCGGCTCCGACTTTGTTGAGATGTTTGTTGGCGTCGGTGCCAGTCGAGTGCGTGACCTGTTTGTGCAAGGCAAGAAGAATGCTCCCTGTATCATCTTTATCGATGAGATTGACGCCGTGGGTCGCCATCGTGGTGCCGGCATGGGGGGGGGGCACGACGAACGTGAGCAGACCCTTAACCAGCTGCTGGTCGAGATGGATGGTTTCGAATCGAATGAAGGCGTTATCCTGATTGCCGCCACCAACCGCCCCGATGTCCTTGACCCGGCACTTCTGCGCCCCGGACGTTTTGACCGGCAGGTCGTGGTGCCGCGCCCCGACGTGCGCGGTCGCCTGAAAATTTTGCAGGTGCATGCACGCAAGGTTCCTCTGGGTGAGGATGTAGAACTCGAGGTTATTGCCAAAGGGACTCCCGGTTTCTCCGGAGCTGATCTGGAAAACCTGGTGAACGAAGCCGCCCTGCTTGCTGCACGTGCCAATAAGAATGAAGTCAACAAGCAGGACCTTGAATCCGCCAAGGACAAGGTCATGATGGGTGCCGAACGACGTTCCATGGTTATCACCGAGGAAGAAAAGAAGGTGACCGCCTATCATGAGGCCGGACATGCACTGGTTGCCATGTATATGCCGGGAGCCGATCCGGTACACAAAGTTTCGATCATCCCTCGGGGCCGCGCCATGGGGGTCACCATGTATCTACCCACGGAAGAAAAATATAATGAAACGGCCGACGGTCTGAATATTAAAATTTGTACACTGCTCGGAGGACGCATTGCTGAGGAACTGGTCTTTGAAAGTGTCACCAGCGGCGCTTCAAATGACCTCGAGCGCGCGACTGCGATTGCCCGTAAAATGGTTTGCGAGTGGGGGATGAGTGAGAAGCTTGGCCCTCTCTCTTATGGCGAAAAAGAGGGTGAAGTCTTCCTCGGTCGTGATTATGGCCACGTCAAGAATTACAGCGAGGCGACGGCTTTCTCCATTGACGAAGAAATTCGTCGCATTGTCGAGGAGAACTATGCCCGGACCCGTGACATCCTGTCGCAGCACAAAGATGCTCTGATCAAAGTTTCAGAGGCTTTGCTGGAACGTGAAAACATGGATGGCAGCGAGATCAAGGCCATGATCTTTGGTGCTGAGGTGCCCGTCGAAGAGGATGCTGACACCCGCACTGAAACTAATGCTGACGCAGGCGCTGAAAGTGATGCTGACGCAGGCGCTGAAACCGCTCCTGCTGAGGAATGATTAAGGGGTTGGTTGCGCATCCCGGTCCGTCACAGACCTATCTTGCCGGGCGGACCTTGCGACTGGACCTGAAGGCTCCGTGTGTGGCCGGTATCTTGAACGTAACGCCTGATTCCTTCTCGGATGGCGGTCGTTTCTACTCAGTCGATGAGGCGCTTAAACAGGCGCATAATATGGCCAGGGAGGGTGCGTCCCTGATTGATGTCGGCGGGGAAAGTACTCGACCCGGAGCCCCCTCGATCAGTGAAGCCGAAGAGCTTGATCGGGTGATGCCGGTTATTGAAGCTCTGGTCAATGAGCTGGACCTGCCGCTCTCAATTGACACCTGCAAGAGCGCGGTTGCGGACGCGGCTGTTGCGTCCGGTGTGGAGTTCGTAAATGATATAAGTGGCTTGGCCTATGACCGGCGAATGGCCGAGGTTGTCGCAGCATCAGGTGCCGGTTTGATTGTGATGCATAGCCGGGGCAAGCCGGACACAATGCAACGGAACACCGATTACGATGATGTGGTCGGGGAGGTTGTCTCTTCGTTGCGGAAGAGTATCCTCTGTGCCGAGCAGGCCGGAGTTGCACACGACAAGATTGCCATTGACCCCGGGATCGGCTTTGGTAAAGACGCCGCAGGTAATCTTGAACTGTTGCGACAGACGGCAACCCTGGCGAATTTGGATTTTCCCATCATGTTGGGAACGTCCCGAAAAAATTTCATCGGCAAGGTCTTGGCGCAACCGGTTCCTGGTGATCGTTTGATTGGAACTATGGCAACTCTCGCTCTCGGTTATGTCGGGGGGGCCCGAATTTTCCGGGTTCACGATGTTGCCGCTGCGCGCCAGACGGTTTTGATGGCTCAGGCCATTTGTGATGGAGCCAAGTGGGCTGCGAATAATCCTACCTTATTGTAGACAGGGGACGTATTGAATGTTCGAGATGTTGACAAATTTCCGATGGCTTCTGGATTTGTTCGACATCTTTCTGGTTGCCTTCATCATTTATCGAATTTTACTGCTGATCCAAGGGACCCGGGCCGTACAGATGCTGGTCGGCCTCGCTGTCCTTCTGATCGTCTACGTCGGCTCTCAGATTGGTGGTCTCTATACCCTCAATTGGCTCCTCAACAATTTTCTCTCATCAATCATCCTGGTGATCGTTGTCCTTTTTCAGCATGATATCCGTCGCGCCCTGATCCATGTTGGACGCAACCCGTTTTTTGCCGATCTTTCCTTTCGTGAAGAAACCCGCGTTATTGATGAACTGTGCAAGAGCTGTGTTGCTCTGGCGCAACGCCGGCATGGGGCTCTGATCGTTATCGAGCGTGAAACCGGTCTCAACGATTTCCTCGAGGTCGGTGTTGAGCTTGATGCAAAACCGTCCAGCGAATTGCTCCACTCGATCTTTAACACCGCGTCTCCCATTCATGACGGCGCGGTTATTATTCAACGGGGCAGAATTACACGGGCCGGTTGTTTTTTACCCCTGACCCAGAATTCTGAGATCAGTCCGAGTTACGGGACTCGTCACCGTGCCGCTATCGGCTTGACGGAATTGGTCGATGCTGTCGTAATTGTCGTTTCTGAAGAGACCGGACTCATCTCTGTGGTTGTCGGCGGTAAGATCACCCGGAATCTTGAAGTTACCACCCTGAAAAAAGTCCTTAAACGTCTACTTGAACCGCGACGTAAACGCGGTACGAAAAACTGAATATGATCGAAAAGATTTTCAAAAACTGGTTGCTGAAATTTATCTCTTTGGCCTTTGCCGTGGTCCTTTGGTTCTTTGTTATGGGAGAGAGCCGCATGGAGGTCAATCATATTGTGCCGCTCGAATACGAGAACCTTCCCAATGGCCTGATGATTGCCAGTGAGGTTCCTTCCTCTGTCGCGATCCGGATCAGCGGTCCGCGTGCCTTGCAAGTGAACCTTAGCCCCGGTGATATCAGCCTTGCTGTCGACTTGACAGGACTGTCCGCCGGAGTGACCTCCTTCAAGCGTATTGAGGAAAACCTTAATATTCCAAGTGGTTTGAAAATTACCCGGATCTCTCCTTCTTATGTCGATGTCAAACTTGAGCATGTGCGCGAGCGTGATGTCCCGGTCCGAGTTGTGTTGACCGGTCAGCCTGCAAAGGGTTTTATGGTTGCATCATTTACGAGTCAGCCCTCCAAGGTTGCTGTTGCGGGAGCCGAGAGCGAGTTGAAAGGAATCTCCGAGGTTGTCACTGAAGGAATTGACCTGACCAATGTTCAGGAGAGCTTTTCCCAGACTGTGGCGATCAGTTACATAGGTAACTACACTGACCTGCGAAATACCAAGACCGTTGAAGTCCAGGTTGAGTTGCAGCCCGACCCCGATTATGTGCCGCCGCAACCTGAAGTGGATACCGGTGAACAACAAGGAGCAACCGGGCAAGAGGGAGCAGCCGGGCAACAAGGAGCAACCGGGCAACAAGGAGCAACCGGGCAAGAAGGAGCAACGGCAAAGTAATGGCAAAACAATTATTCGGCACAGACGGAGTGCGAGGCGTCGCCAATATTCACCCGATTACGACGGAAATGGCCATGCAGCTTGGCCGTGCCGCTGCTTATGTGTTTAAACACAAGGATCGACGCAGCAGAATTGTGATCGGCAAGGATACGCGGCTCTCCGGTTATATGATAGAGAATGCTCTGGCTGCTGGCATCTGCTCCATGGGTGTTGATGTCCTTTTGGTGGGCCCCCTGCCGACCCCGGGCATCGCATTTATTACCGCCTCCATGCGTGCGGATGCAGGGGTCGTTATTTCGGCGTCGCATAATCCCTATCAGGATAACGGCATCAAATTTTTTGCCAGAGACGGTTTCAAACTCCCTGACGAAACGGAGCTGCAGATCGAGGAGCTGATCTTTTCGGAGCGGATCGATTCATTGCGGCCAACGGCCGAGGAGGTGGGCAAGGCCTTTCGCGTTGACGACGCCATGGGCCGTTATATCGTTTTCCTGAAAAATACTTTTCCCCGAGAACTTGATTTGACCGGACTGAAAATCGTTCTGGATTGCGCACATGGTGCCGCTTATCGCGTCGCTCCTGCAGTCCTTGAAGAGCTGGGTGCTGAAGTCTTTGCTTATGGCGTCAAACCGAATGGCACCAATATCAATGACGGTTGCGGTTCCACTTGCCCCGGGGTGATTTCCACTGCAGTGCGTGAGCATGGCGCAGATCTGGGCATAGCTCTTGATGGCGACGCTGATCGGTGTATTTTCGTTGACGAAAATGGCGACGAAGTTGATGGCGACCATATTATGGCTATTTGTGGAATCGATATGATCCGACGCGATAAGCTTCCGGAAAACACCGTGGTTGGCACTGTTATGTCGAATATGGGGCTGGACATTGCTCTACGCAAGGCCGGTGGCCGGGTTATTAAAACCGACGTTGGTGATCGTTACGTGGTGGAAGAAATGCGTCGCAGCGGTTACCGCTTTGGCGGGGAGCAGTCCGGACACATGATTTTTTTGGACCACAATACGACCGGTGACGGCATGATTTCGGCGCTGCAGGTTCTGGCTATCCTGCAACAAACCGGCAGGCCGCTTTCCGCGTTGGCTTCGGTGATGACGGCCTTGCCTCAAGTCCTGGTCAATGTCCGTGTGCGCGAACGGCGAGCCATTAAGGATCTCCCTGAGGTTGACGCATTGGTTTCAGATGTGGAGCAACGCCTTGGTGACAGCGGACGCGTCCTGATCAGATACTCGGGGACAGAGCCCCTGATGAGGATTATGCTGGAGGGACAGGATCAGGATGAAATTACCGGCATGGCCAACGAAATCGCTGAGCTCGTGGAGAGAATGATCGGCGAAGGGACAACTGGAGACTGATATGGCCAAGTTGGGTGTGAACGTCGATCATATTGCCACCATTCGCCAGGCCAGGGGCGGCACGCAGCCCGATCCCGTCACCGCAGCGGCCATGGCGGAGTTGGCCGGTGCTGATGGCATCACGGTTCATTTGCGGGAGGATCGCAGGCATGTACAGGATCGGGATGTCATGTTGTTGCGCCGAACCGTGCAGACGCATCTGAATCTGGAAATGGCTTCGACTGATGAAATGGTCGCTATCGCCATGAAGGTCGTCCCCGATTACGTGACGCTGGTCCCTGAAAAACGTCAGGAACTAACCACAGAAGGTGGTCTCGATGTCGTTAAACACAAGGATAAGTTGTCCAGACATATTGAACTTTTACACCAAGCCGGTATCATTGTCAGCCTGTTTGTTGATCCTGATCTGGAGCAGCTGAAAGCTTCGATGAGAGTTAAGGCGGATTTTATTGAAATCCATACCGGAAGCTACTGTGACGCCAAGGGTAAGGACCAGACCGCAGAGTTGCTCAAGATTGAAGAGGCGATCAAGGCTGGTAAAAAGCTAGGGCTGGGGGTGAATGCCGGTCATGGACTCAATTATCAGAATATTCGGCCTGTGGTTGCACTGGGGGGTGTTGAAGAATACAACATCGGCCATAGTATCATCTCCCGAGCAGTTCTGGTCGGGCTGGATCAGGCCGTGCGTGAAATGGCGGCGCTGGTGCGTGGAAACTGATTATGCCGATTGTCGGTTTGGGTACAGATTTGGCAAGGGTGGAACGCTTCCGGGCCTTCGTGCAAAAGCAAAAGACCGCCCTTCTGGGGCGGCTTTTTACTCTTGGCGAGCTGGAATACGCCTTGTCGAAGAAAGATCCGGCTCTGCACCTTGCCGGTCGTTTTGCCGCCAAAGAGTCGTGTCTGAAAGCTTTTGGGCTGGGTTGGCGAGAGGGAATAAGTTGGCACGATATGGAGGTCGTTCCTGATGAGTTGGGGCGCCCCGATCTGCTTCTCTCGGGTCGAGCTGCCGAGATTGCTGCCGAGAAACAGGTTGAGATGGTACACTTGTCCTATAGCCACGATGGTGATTATGCCGTCGCTACTGTGATCCTGGAACGCTTATGAAGGTTCTGACTGCAGAACAAATGCAAACGATCGACCGCCGCACCATTGAGGAGATCGGTGTCCCTGGTGTGGTATTGATGGAGAATGCCGGACGTGGCGTCGCAGAGGCAATTATTGAGAGATTCTCTTCGACGGAGGTTGCCTGTGCTCTTGTTCTGTCAGGTAAAGGTCATAACGGTGGTGATGGTTATGTTGTCGCAAGGCATCTGCTGGATAGGGGCTGGCAGGTACAAACTCTGGTTTTGGGCCCTCGCGATGCAATCAGGGGGGATGCAAAGATTAACCTTGTTGCACTTGAAAACTGCGGTGGTTTAATAACCTATATTGATGATGCCGCAGGGCTTGATAGCTTCTTGAACTCCTGTGGGGATTTTACAGTCCTGATCGATGCGTTGCTCGGGACCGGCCTCTGCAAGGAGGTTGCAGGTCTTTTTCGCAGCACGATCGAATGGTTGAATGCTCAGCAGGCCCCCGTGGTTGCCGTTGATATCCCTTCCGGCATCGATGCCTCGAATGGACGTGTCCTCGGTTCAGCTGTGCGCGCCAGCTTGACCACGACCTTTGCTTATCCCAAGATAGGCTTGACCAGTTATCCCGGTGCCGGATATGTCGGCGAGCTGGTGGTGGTGGATATCGGTATCCCCGCGATGGTTGCCAAAGATGTGCCGGATGATTGTCTGCTGATCGGTCAAGCGGAAGCTCGCCAGCTTTTGCCATCACGCAGCCTTGAGGGGCATAAAGGAACCTTTGGTCATCTGCTGGTGGTCTCCGGTTCCCGAGGCAAGTGCGGCGCCGCAGTGATGTCTGCCGAATCCGGGTTACGTGGTGGAGCCGGTCTGGTGACTCTGGCCTGCCCCCAGAGCGTTCAGCCGGGCATTGCCTCGCGCCTCACGGAAGTTATGACCGCTCCCCAGCTTGACAATGATGGCGAGCTCAGTTTGCTGGCTTATGATGACTTGCTGGCGCTGGCTGCAGATAAACAGGCCCTTGCGATCGGCCCCGGCCTTGGCTCCGGTCATCAGGTCCATGACCTGATCCAACGGTTGGTAAGAGATACCAGCTTACCTGTTGTTATCGATGCCGATGGATTGAATGCCCTCTGTGGACAACTGTCCATCCTCCATAATCAGAGGCAGCGACAGCTGGTTTTGACGCCTCATCCTGGAGAAATGGCGCGCTTGACGGGTTTGTCAAGCGACGAGATTCAGGCTGACCGTTTCAAGGTTTGCCGTGACTTTGCCATGCAGAACGGGGTGACACTGGTGCTCAAGGGGGCGCGTACTTTGGTGGCATCAGCTGGCGGCCGGGTCTGCATCAATCCCACCGGCCATGCAGGTCTGGCGAGTGGCGGCATGGGAGATGTCCTGACCGGTCTGATCGGCAGCTTTCTGGCGCAAGGGCTGAATGCTTTTGATGCAGCAGTTCTTGGCGTTTATCTCCACGGGCTGGCTGCCGACAGGTTGCTGCCCGAATTCGGCAATGCCGGATTGCTGGCCACCGATGTTATGCGTGAGATCCCTGCTGCAAGGCAGGCTTTGGAAAAGGAGCTTTAAATGTTGACTGCTGCCGAAATTATGACAACGAAAATCCATACAGTACATCGGGACACTGAGATCAAGGCGCTGGCGAAAATATTTGTCGAACGCAAGGTCAATGCTTTACCGGTGGTTGATGATGCCGGTCTGCTCGTTGGCATGGTTACCCAGACGGATCTTGTCGAACAGGACAAGCCACTGCATATCCCAACGGTCATATCCCTCTTTGATTGGGTTATCTACCTGGAAAGCCCGAAAAAGTTTACAGAAGAAGTTCGTAAGGTGACAGCACGGAAAGTTGGTGAAATATGTACCACAGATGTGGTGACCTGCACACCGGAAACACCGGTTTCCGAGGTGGCGAGTTTGATGGTCGATAACAAGGTGCACCTCGTGCCGGTCGTTGAAGATGGACAGATGGTCGGTGTTGTGGCTCGTCTCGATGTTATCCGGAGCATGGGGGCTTAAGCTTTGCAGTCGTTGGAAACCATAACCTCGGTCTTCGAAGAAACCCGTACTCTTGGTCAGCGTTTTGGAGAATTGACCCCTGCCGGTTTGGTTGTTCTTCTGAATGGCGACCTCGGGGCCGGCAAGACCTGCTTTGCCCAGGGTGTTGCCCTGGGGCTCGGAGTCTCCGCAGAGACGCCGGTGACCAGCCCGACCTACACGCTCTTGAATATTCATCTGGGCCGTCTGACCCTGTATCATTTTGATCTTTACCGTCTCTCCCGGGTCGATGATCTCACAGACCTTGGCTACGATGAATTCGCCGAGGGGGATGGCGTGACCCTTGTTGAATGGGCTGATCGCATGACCGATACACTGACTGCATCTCTCTCTGTCACAATCGAACGCATTGCTGAAGAGCATCGTCTCTTTCGTTTCAAAGCCTTCGATAACCTTGGCCGGGAACTTTTGGAACAGCTCTCCAGACGCTGTCACACTCAGAGAATACCCGCATGATAGCGGTGAAAACCTTTGACGGCCAAGTGGAATACTGCTATTAAAAGCAATCGACCCCTCAGGGGATTATCTCAGCAGGTGTGAGTTCCTGAAATCAGGACGCATACCGGGAAGGATTAACCACAGATGGCACTAGTGGTTCAAAAGTATGGTGGTACTTCGGTCGGGAGTATCGAAAAGATACAGAACGTGGCCCGAAGGGTTGCACGTAGTTACGATGAAGGTAACGACATGGTCGTTGTTGTCTCGGCTATGGCTGGCGAGACCAATAAACTGGTCGCTCTGGCTGAGGAGATGTGCGAGTTCCCCAGCGAACGGGAATATGATGTCCTGGTCGCAGCCGGCGAACAGGTCTCCATCGCGTTATTGTCAATGGCGCTGCAATCGATGGGTTATAAAGCCAAGAGCTATCTGGGATGGCAAGTGCCGATCTATACTGACAGCTCTTCAACAAAAGCCCGTATCGAGGAGATTCAGGATACGAATATGCGGGAAGACCTGCACAATGGCACCATTGTTATTGTGGCAGGCTTTCAGGGCATCGATCGTGACAACAATATCACGACCCTGGGTCGTGGCGGCTCCGATACCTCCGCCGTGGCTGTCGCTGCAGCGTTGAAAGCTGATGTCTGCGAGATCCTGACGGATGTTGACGGGGTTTATACGACTGATCCGCGTATCGTGCCCGAAGCGACCAAGATGGAAAAGGTCTCCTACGATGAAATGCTCGAAATGGCTTCTCTCGGATCCAAAATCTTACAGATACGTTCCGTTGAGTTCGCTAAAAAATATAATGTTGTCGTCCATGTGCGTTCCAGCCTGAATGACAATCAAGGAACTCTGGTAATGAAGGAGGATGCAGATATGGAAACTGTCCTGGTTTCAGGTGTTACCTACAATAAAGACGAAGCTAAAATTTCTGTGATGCGTGTACCGGATAAGCCTGGCATTGCGGCTCAGCTTTTCTCGCCGCTTTCAGCGGCAAACATCACGGTAGACATGATTATTCAGAATGTTTCCCACGAGGGATCGACCGACATGACCTTCACTGTGCCTCGTGCTGACTTTAAAAAAGCACTGAAAATCGTCGAGGAGACAGCTGTTAAGATCGGTGCAGCCGGAGTGCAGAGCAACGAAAACATCGCCAAAGTGTCGATTGTTGGTGTAGGGATGCGCTCACATTCAGGTATTGCCAGCAAGATGTTTGAAACGCTCTCCGCAGAGGGCGTCAACATTCAGATGATTTCTACCAGCGAGATCAAAGTGTCTTGTGTCATCGATGACAAGTATACTGAACTTGCCGTACGTGTTCTGCATGCGGCTTTCGGCCTGGATAAAGGTCAGGTCACCGTAGAATAACTTGTAGAGCCGAAGCAGTAACCGGAGTGAATTAATGAGTAAAGTTTTCCTGTACGACACAACTTTGCGTGACGGCACACAAGCTGAAGATGTGTCTTTTCTGGTTGCGGATAAGATTCGTATTGCACAGAGACTTGATGAGCTCGGCATTGACTATATCGAGGGTGGGTGGCCTGGTTCCAACCCGAAGGATATTGCCTTTTTCAAGGACATTAAAAAAGTGACTCTCAGTCACGCCAAGGTTGCGGCCTTTGGTTCGACCCGTCGGGCCAAAACAACTCCGGACAAAGACAACAACATCCAGACGCTGATACAGGCGGCTCCGGATACCGTCACCATCTTCGGCAAGACCTGGGATTTCCATGTCCGGGAAGCCTTGCGCATCAGTCTCGAGGAAAACCTCGAGTTGATCAACGATTCCCTGGCCTACCTGAAAAAAAATGTTGAGGAGGTGGTTTATGACGCTGAACATTTTTTCGATGGCTACAAGGCCAACCCCGAGTATGCAATAAAGACCCTTGAGGCGGCCCAGCAGGCTGGCGTCGATTGCATCGTTCTCTGTGATACCAACGGAGGTTCATTGCCCTACGAGGTGTCGAGCATTATCAAAAAGGTGAAGAAGCGGATCAATACACCGCTCGGTATCCATGCCCATAACGACAGTGAGTGCGCTGTTGCGAACTCTCTGGTCGCTGTTGAACAGGGCGCTGTACATGTTCAGGGGACAATCAATGGTTTTGGCGAACGTTGCGGAAACGCCAACCTCTGCTCGATTATTCCAGCTCTGAAGCTTAAAATGGGCCGCGATTGTGTGTCGGATGAGCAGTTGCAGAGTCTGCGGGTTGCTTCACGCTATATCTACGAACTTGCCAACCTTGTGCCGAATAAACATCAGCCTTATGTCGGGAACTCTGCTTTTGCCCACAAAGGAGGTGTGCATGTATCGGCGATACAGCGTCATCCTGAAACTTACGAGCATATGCGTCCGGAAAAAGTCGGCAATATGACTCGGGTGCTGATTTCTGATCTCTCCGGACGCTCGAATATTCTTGCTAAGGCCGAGCAGTTTAATATCAACCTGGACAGCAAGGATCCGGTAACCCTGGAAATCCTTGAAGATATCAAAAAGCTTGAAAACCAGGGCTATCAATTTGAGGGCGCCGAAGCGTCTTTTGAACTCCTGATGCGACGTGCTATGGGAGAGTTAAGGAACTTCTTCTCAGTTATCGGCTTCCGGGTTATCGATACGAAGCGCCACGAGGATGAAATGCCGACTTCGGAGGCGACCATCCAGATAAAGGTGGGTGGTCGTATCGAACATACTGCTGCTGAAGGCAACGGTCCGGTTAACGCTCTGGATCACGCTCTGCGCAAGGCCCTGGAACAATTTTACCCACAATTGAAGGAGACCAAACTTCTCGATTACAAAGTGCGTGTGCTGCCAGCAGGGAAAGGCACCGCCTCAGTGACGCGCGTTTTGATTGAATCAGGAGATAAAAATTCACGCTGGGGAACTGTTGGCGTCAGTGACAATATTATAGATGCCTCCTATCACGCACTGGTTGACGCTCTGCAGTACAAATTGATGCGTGACTATGCCGGCTAAATTTTGCAACCAGACGCCGCCGACACTCCTTGTGCTGGCGGTGTTTGCTTTTCTTTTCCAGCTTTTGGGCCGGGAATCTTCTTTTAAAGACGATTTGCCGGCTTTTTTGCCTTTAAATGACGATTTAGTTCACATTGAGATGTCTGGTGGGGCTGTTGCGCCGGGAGTATATCAAATTAATGACGCTTTATCCCTTGGAAGCGTCATTAATTTGGCAGGTTTAAAAACGTCACCGGAGTTGTTCCGCACTTCTACTTGGAGCAGTCCTCTACAAGCTGGTGAACGTATTGAAATAATAGAAGATGATTCGAACAATAAGTCCTTAAGCCGAGGTTGGATGTCAGCCAGTCATCGAGTCTCAATGGGGATACCTCTACATCCTGACCATATGAGTTACGACGATTGGCAGTTTTTGCCTGGTATCGGTGAGGCAATGGCAAGCAAGGTAGAACTGGATCGTCAAAAGAATGGCGATTTTGTGAGCCTGCAAGGTCTTGTCAGGGTAAAGGGCATCGGTTTGAAAAGTATCGAAAAATGGCAGATCTTTTTTTCTGATATGTAAGTCCCCGATTTATAGTTATATTTCTCTCCTCATAACTGCCTGACTTTTGCTGCTGTAGTGATTAAATTTTATTTGGCACGCCTCGTGTAATGTCTGCATTGTGAATACAGTAAATAAGTGTACCGTATTTATAATTAACTAGACAGGGAGGCTATACCGATGAAATGTCCTAAGTGCAAGGGCCGCATGTACGCTGAAAAGTATTATGATTTTGTTCGCGCTTTTGATGCATGGAAGTGCTGTTCCTGCGGTGAGGTTATCGATCCGACAATCCTTGCCAATCGTGCACGAAATCACAACGTATTCCTCGGTTGACCTGAATACGTGCAAGGATATAAAGCTCGGGGTGAAAGTCCCGGGCTTTTGTTTTGTCTTTTTGTCTTATTGCGTGAAGGGCTTATCCTCAGCAGCCGTAGCGTTCGGGGCGGTTCTAAAATGAACAGGTAGCATGGTTGTATGACTACACGTTATTCAGCCTCTGCCTGTAAGACCCGTGTCTGTTTATAGTCGTAATTACATCCCATCTAATTTACAATAGACTCCAAAGGTCGTAATCGGCAAGCTTGGCAGCCTCTGCCTTTACAATCTTTATGAAAGGGTCGTATCTCCATGTCAACTCATGATATTGATGCCCCTGCATCGGTTTTAACCGGGCCAGAGGGTAGAAAAACGCTAAGAATTCGTCGCTTGATCGAACGCAAGATGGTTGACAGCTGGGATAATATCCCCCATTTTTCTGTTACCGTTGCTGTTGATATGACGGATATTATTCGCTTTCGCAAAGATCTCGGGATCACGATCAATGATTTTATTCTGGCCGCTTCCTCGGCGGCGCTTAAAGAGCACCCCTGGGTTAATAGCCACTGGATTGACAGTGAAGCCGTAGAGCAGGATGAAATTAACCTGGCTATGGCTGTTGCGACCGAAGGGGGGCTCTTCTATCCAGTTATTCGAAATGTTGAGAAGCTCTCTCTGAAGAAACTTGGCGAGTCGGCCAAAGCGCTAGCGGAAAAGGCACACCTTGATCAGCTCTCTGACAAAGATCAGGAGGGTGGTACCTTTACCATCAGTAATATGGGGATGTTAGGTGTCGAGAGCTTTGTGTCGATCATTACCCCACCTCAGGCCGCTGTCCTTGCCGTTGGTACTGTCAAAGGTGAAGTTGTGGTTGACGAACATGAAGAGCTGGTCGTGGCACCCATGGTGCGACTGACCCTCTCTGCAGATCATCGAATTCTTGATGGTGCTGACGCCGCCGAGTTCCTCGATTCGCTGAAAAGTTACCTTGAAGCTCCGGTCACTCTGATTGCCGGCACCTGCTTTGAAGAGGTTTAACCCACAATGAATCAAGTTCAACGCTCACTTCTAGCGCATGACGAAAATCACAATTCTGCCGCTTCCCGGCTAGCACTGGCACGGCAGGCTGCCTTTTTTAATGATGCCTTCCTGACCCGGCACTTGCTGGATGCCATGCCGGGGATGGTCCTTGTCCTCAATAATCTCCGGCAGATTGTGTTCGCCAATCGCGCTTTCAGACAGATTTCAGGGCGCTCTGATGATGATAATCTGGTCGGATTGCGAGTGGGGGATGTCCTCTCCTGTCATGTGGCTCTTAATGCAGGTGGCGGATGTGGTACGAGTGATTCGTGTGAGACATGCGGAGCGCTTGCCGCGATGCTCACAGGGTTGTCCGGTGCAGAAAATGTTCAGGAATGCACTCTGACTCAGGAGGGTGCGCCTGTTGCGCAGCATCTGACACTGAGAGTCTGGTGCGTTCCACTTTGCTTTAGTAATGAAGAGTTCGTTGTATTGGCGGGCACTGATGTGAGTCACGAACGTCGTCGCTTAGCCCTGGAGCGTACTTTTTTTCACGATATTCTCAATCTCGTCGGTAGTATACAGGGCTATGCCGAACTCATGGAGATCGACGAGAACGTTGATCCGCTGATGGTCAGCCGTCGCATTCAGATGGCTTCGCAAAAAGTTATTGAAGAAATTGATGCACAGCGTGTCCTGCTGGCGGTCGAAAAAGGTGAGCTTAAAATCGACAACCATGTCTTGTCAAGCCGGGATGTCCTGAGAGATGTGATTGAGATTTATGAAGGCCAGGAGATCGCCCGTAAGCGTTTTTTGAAGATCGCTGAAGATGTCGTTACAATGTCATTCATCAGTGACGCCACGCTATTGCGTCGCATCCTCGGCAACATGGTTAAAAATGCCCTGGAAGCGTCCCCCGAGGGCTTTACCGTGACCCTCGGTGTGGATCAAAGCACTGACGGTTTGAACTTCTGGGTCCATAACGCAACCGTTATTTCAGCCTCTTATCATCAGCGTATTTTTCAACGCGATTTTTCCACCAAAGGTTCAGGGCGGGGGCTTGGCACCTACAGTATGAAGCTGCTTGGTCGCTATCTTTCCGGTGATGTTGACTTTGAGTCCACACCGGAAGCCGGGACCCGTTTTTGCCTCAGCATTCCCGCCGAGTGTCCTGAAGCGACCTGAAGGCATCTGACGCCTTTCGATCTGAGTCCAGCAAGAAAGCCCAAGCTACGTCCAAGGGTCAGTCATCCAATCATTAAAGAGCAAACGGTTCGTTGATGACGAGCAGGATATGCAATGCTGCTACCGTCACTTTCGTCAGCGTCCGTGCGTAATCTGCAGCCCCCTTCCTTACGCCGGCGCAATGGCTGAACCATGTTCCTTTTTGTTCTTTGCGATCTGCATAGAAATCACCAGTCCAACCAGGGCAATTCCGATTGCATCTGTCAATAAAGTCGGCCAGTAAAGAAAGCAGGTCCCCACAGCCAGAAGCAGCCATTCGGGGATAGTTGTGCGTCTGAACCAGAACAGCATGGTCGTGGCCGAAAAGGCAATGGTGCCTAAAAAAGCCGAAAAGAAAGAGGATGTGGTCTGCATGCCTGTGGCTGGATCGGAAGCTTCTATGATGGTTTCTCCCGGATTGACCATACCCCCGGCAAAGGTTTTGACTTCACTGATATTGCCACCTCTCTTTGCTTTGATGTCGATAATCTTCTCGCCGACCATGATCTTGGCAACGACATCCCCCTTGGTGATAGCTTGTCCTTCCTTGACATCAATAGAGATGACCGAAGCAAACGGCATGTCGTCTTCCAGAGCCGGCACCTTGACGTTCGCTGTATGGGGTTGGAACAAAATTGCCGGAGTGAAGGCGAAAAGCAGCGGCATGACATACAGCAGTTTGGCGAATTTGAAGCTGGTCCATCCGGTCTTCCATGGGTCCGAGCCGGCAATGGCTGCTCCGGCATAAGCGGCAACACAGACTGGCGGCGTAATGTTCGAGTCCTGGCTGAACCAGTAGACGATCATGTGCGCACAAATCAGTGGCACACCCATTTCCATCAACGGTGGTACGGCCAGCACCGCAGTAATCAGGTAGGCGGCTGTAACCGGTACGCCCATACCCAGCACCAGCGAGGCAAGGGCAACCAGGAACAGAGCAGCAAGCAGGTTGCCGTTGGCCAGGGAGATAATGATATCTGAGAACTTGAGGCCGATTCCGGTCAGAGAAATAGTGCCGACAATGATGCCGATGACCCCGAGCGTAGCGCCGATAATCAGGGTGTTGTTGGCACCGGTCAGGATCGCCTCCCAGATACCTTTTAAATCCATGGCAATATCTTTGCGGAGAGCACTGACCAGCAGGCACCAGATCGTCGCCAATGAAGTAATGCAGAACTGGAGTTTAAAGCCGAACAAAGTTCGAATCGGTAAATCGATATAGCCGAGCAGGACAATCATAAGAAACAGGACCGCAAAAGGTACAAAAATCAACCTGTCCTTCAACGAGACTTTCCTGTCCTGCCTCACCCAACTGACGACAATACATGATAACGCTGACCAGAAAGCCGCCATCCCGGGGGATTTTCCTATGATCATGAGGATCGTGATAATGATCAACGGCAGGGAGTAATACCATTGCTTTTTCAGGACGTCCTTCCAGTGTGGGAATTCGTTGTCATCAATGCCCTTGATGCCCTGTTTCTTGGCTTCAAAGTGAATCATGCAGAAGACCGAGAAGAAGTAGAGTAGAGCCGGAAAGACGGCGATCATCATGATGTAAGAGTATGACATTTCCGTCAGTTCGGCCATCAGGAAGCCACCGGCACCCATGACCGGGGGCAGGAACATGCCACCGATTGATGCAGCGGGCTCGATGGCTCCGGCAACATGCGGCTTGAAGCCGGCCCGTTTCATTAAGGGTATGGTAAAGGCGCCGGTGGACACGGTATTGGCGATCGCGCTGCCGGAAACCGATCCGAAAAATGCCGATGCGATGACGGCCACTTTAGCCGGACCGCCGGTGGTGCGACCGGCCAGTGCCAGAGGAAAGTCGATGAAGAACTTGCCGGCGCCTGATTTGTGCAGAAAGGCGCCAAAGAAGATAAACAGGATGACGTAGGTCGCCAGGACATTGGCCATGACCCCGAATACCCCGTTGGTCGTCAGATAAAGTGCGGTACTTAGACGTTCGATGCCGAAGCCGCGGTGGGCAATAATCTCCGGGAAGATGGGTCCGAGGTATCCATAGAGGAACATGGCGATGCCGATAAAAGTCATCGACCAACCCAGAACACGACGGCAGACTTCGAGGGAAAGGATGACGCCGACAATGCTGACCATGGCATCCAGACTGGTTTCCGCACCGGCCCGGTAGTTGAGGACTTCAAATTCGTGGATCCAGTAGTAGACGACTGCAGCTGAGGCCAGCGCATAAAGGATGTCCGAAAGGGTCGGGTTCTGCGGCCATTTTTTCATCATCAGAGTGTCGATAAAGGTTGCGGCAACAGCAAAGGCTAGCGCTGCCAGAACTATGGCTCCGATCAGTCCGGTGTTGCCGCTTGTCATTTCAGCATGAAATGCATCTGTGCTGTCATAGAAGACCGTGCCGGCAATTGCGGATGAGTAGACTGCCCCGATGATCACTGAGAGGGGGATGCGCATCCAGGTCTTGCCGGCAGGGTAGAGCAGGAAGACCAATACGTAGGTAACAAAAACATAAACCCCGCGATGGTATTGGGTTGCCACTGCCGCCAAGCCGGCCGTATAGAAATAAAAAAGCACCATGCCCGCACCGAGGACCGCAACCAGCCATTTGAAAATGCCGACGGGTGAACGGTAAGACTTGGAGTCCTTTTCCATCAACTTGCGAAGTTTTTCCTGCTCCTCTGGAGACAGGTCCTGTAGTTCTTCCTGGAGTTTTTCGGTCATACTGACTACCTAGCCTGAAGTGTGCTGTAGGCACAAACTTTTGATATTTTGAATTTTTTGATTAGAAAGAAGCGGAGCCCAAAAGGCCCCGCTTCCAGATTACGCTGAAGAGAATGGCTTACATGCCCATCTGAGCATCGGTCAGGGTAAGACCTTTTTCTTTCCAGAACTTTTGGGCGCCGGGGTGGACAGGGGTTACCACACCTGTGAGTGCACCTTCAATCGACATGGCTTTGGCGGTACTCTTGACCTTAACCATGTAAGAGAGACCTTCCTTGGTGTAAATGTTGGCCAAGGCAGCATAGACATGCTCTGGAGAGACATCTTTACCCGCAACCCAAAGGGCTGAGTCCTGGAAGCTCTTGACATCATAATCAACACCGGTGTAGGTGCCCGCAGGGATCGTCAGTGGCGCATAGAAGGGATACTCCTCAAAAGCTCCGCCTTGCTCGCCCGCTTCCCAGGTCGAGAGCAGCTTGATCTTGTTGCTGGCAGCAGCCTGGATAATCGAACTGTTGGGGAAACCGGCAAACACCCACATTGCATCGATCAGTCCGTCACCGATGGCTGCGGCAGCTTTGCTGTAACCGATGAATTCGACGTTCATCTTGTCCCAAAGTCCCAGCGCACTGAAATAGCGCTGAGCTGCTGCTGCTGCACCGGAGCCTGCGCCACCAACAGCGATGCGCTTGCCTTCGAGGTCGGCAACCTTGTCAATGCCACTCCCGTCAAGCACGACCAGATGGGCGGGAGCGCCATAAAGGAACGCCATCGCATAAACATTGGGGTATTTGTTGGTGTCGTTGGTCAGGCGACCGTTACGTCCAAGGTAGGTGTCCCCGGAGTATGAAATGCCAAAATCGATCTCTCCCGAGTTGGCGCGGCGGAGATTTTCTACCGAGCCGGCTGAGGCCATGTTTGAGACTTCAACGTCGGGGATTTCCTTGGAAAGGCGTGAGGCGATACCATTGGAGAAATACTGGAAGGTGCCTCCCTCGGGGCCGCCGCCGAAGCCGAGACGGGCTTTTTCTGCGAGAGCAGTGCTGGGTAAAGTAAATGCTGCGACCAGTGCGAGAGCGCTGATCAGTGACAGACTACGAGTAAAGACTTTCATTTGTTTCCTCCTCTTGGGTTGTTGTTGCTGACACGCATTTGCACACGACGATATAAACAATTGCCATCTTGGCAATAGAACAGCGTTAAGAGAAGTCATACTTTTAGATTTAAACACAATGTTCTATTTTTGCAAAGATTTTAAATGTTTGAGATTTTAAATGTTTGAGGTGTGATTTTGTTGAGATGTTTATATGACGTACAGGCTGGGATACTGTTGAGGCGGGAGAGGGGGCTCGTTGGAGTTCAATAGGGGGTGCTGGCACCCCCTATTGAAAGAGTTGACTTTTAATCAGGAATAGGGATGACGAAAACCGGTTTTTTTGATTTATGCAGCACCTGCTCGGCTACGCTGCCGAGAAAGGTATGCTGCAGCGCGCCCTTGCCGTGTGTACCCATAACGATTACGTCGACCTGATGACGCTCTGCCGCACGCAGTATCTGAGGGGCCGCATGACCGTGGACAACTTCAATAACTGCAATATTTTTCAGATCTTCCGGGTGGTCTTCCAGTTCTTCGTGAGCAAAGGTTTCCAGCCTCTTCTTCAGGTTATTGCGCGCATCTTCTTCATGCTGCTCTTCAAAAGCTTCAAGTTTGCCCTGGCCCATGATTGCTGTGACATAATTGCGAAAGCCTGCATCGATTTCGGGGACAACGTGTAGCAAATAGATTTTTGCCTTTGATCGTCTGGCCATCATGACTGCGTGTTTGAACGCGTATTCAGAGTTGGGTGTCATGTCGGTCGCATAAAGAATGTTTTTGTAGTTTGGCAACATATTGAGTTCTCCCGGAAAAAGCCAGCAGCTGATGATCCGTTATGTTGATCTATCAACTGTTTACCTTGAAATAGATAAAGTGCAAGCAAAGCGGGGAGGGAATTTTTCCCTCCCCTTAATAGCCCTGAATTGGTCAGTACCCCTTCAGGTGATCAATGTATTCCGGCAGCCAGAGTGAAATCTGCGGGATGTAGGTGATCAGAATCAGGAAGACCAGCAGGATCGCAAGCCATGGTAGTGCGGCACGAATGACCCAGGTAATGCTCTCGCCGGTAATTCCCGAGGTCACGAACAGGTTGAGTCCGACCGGTGGGGTAATCATGCCGATCTCCATGTTGACGACCATGATGATGCCGAGGTGAATCGGGTCGATTCCGAGCTTGACGGCAATTGGGAAAAGGATCGGGGCCATGATCAGCAGGATTGCGGACGGCTCCATGAAGTTTCCGGCGATCAGTAAGAGGACGTTGACGACAATCAGGAAGCCCCAGGCGGGCAAGCCCCAGCCGACGATGATCTCTGCGATATGGTGCGGGATCCGTTCGGTGGTCAGTACATGGGCAAACAGCATCGCGTTGCCGATAATGAAAAGCAGCATGATGGAGACCTTGGAAGAATCCATCAGGATTCTCTTGGTGTCCTTGTGGAAGATTGTCAGCGGCAAGGCTTTTAGAGACAAGAACAGGTTGCGGACGAGGATTGTCGGCACCCCGTCATTTTTGTCTCTGCGCCATTTAACCCCTTTGAGTGGGCCCATGTCGCGGTAGATGAAGATCGCGATAAGGAAGGCATAGACGGCGGAAACCGCGGCGGCTTCGGTGGGACTGCAGATACCGCCGTAGATTGAGCCGAGCACGATGACGATCAGCATCAGGCCCCAGCTGGCACTGCCGCTGGAAAGCATCAACGCCTTGAAGCCAACCCATGGTTGCGCAGGCAAGCCCTTGATTCGTGCGACAATGTAGATGACGATCATCAGCATCACGCCCATCATGATACCGGGCAGAAAACCTGCCATGAACAGGCGTGCAGCGGATTCTTCGGTCGCGGCAGCGTAAACCAGCATGACGATCGACGGCGGGATCAGGATACCGAGCGTTCCCGCATTGGTGATGACGCCCGCAGCCATCGCTTTGGGATAACCGGCCTGAACCATGCCGACGATGACGATCGAGCCAATCGCGGCAACCGTTGCCGGCGAAGATCCCGAGACGGCGGCAAAAATCATGCAGGCCAGCACCGAGGCCATGGCCAGGCCACCGCGAATCCAGCCGACGCAGTCGATGGCGAAATTGATAATCCTGGCAGCGACGCCTCCGGTTGACAGAAAAGTCGAGGAAAGGATGAAGAACGGAATCGCCAGCAAGGTATAATGCTCCGATTGGGATTCAAGCAGCTTCAGGGCGATCGATGCCAGCGAATCGCTGGAAAACAGCAAGATCGTCGTAATGCTCGACAAGCCCAGGGCAAATGCGATCGGCATGCCGGTCAGCAGGCAGAGCAACAGTATGAAAAAAAGTGCAACGGTGGTCATTCTGATTTACCTCCCTGCAGAGCGGCCTTGGTCTCTTCGGCCAGGTGCATGCTTTCTTTTGCTTCATCACTTAAAGTGAAGCCTTCGTTTTTGCCGGTGAATACGCCCCAAAGCAGCATCACTAATCTGATTGCGATCATTGTCATGCCGATCAGGAGAATGCTATGGGCCACCCACTTCTGTACCGGCATGTCGTCAAGTTCAATGCCGATCTTGTACATCATGGCGAGATAAACCCATGACCCCTTTATGAAGAGCGCGGTATAGAAGAGGCAAGCCGCCACAGCGATGCCGCCGATGACTCTGCGGGCCAAGGCAGGCATGATCTTCACCAGGGCGTCAACGCCGATGTGGGAACCGACCTTGATGCCGTAGGAAACGCCGAACAACACCAGCCAGGCCGACATGTGCAGAGTGAGCTCCTGGGCCCACATCAGGCCCACGCCAAAACCGAAGCGCAATACGACTTCAAAAAAAACCAGTAACGTCATAACCGCCAATAAAACGGCGATGATCGTCTCTTCTATGCCGTTGAGTATCCTGAAAAACATGACAAGCCCCTTGAAAGCCAATGCTGGGAAAAGTTGCGGGCCCTGGTGACAGGGCCCGCAACGGCTGTGGATCGATTAGTTGGACTGTACGGCTGCCTCGATGTATTCAGCGCCGATGGCATCTTCAAACTTCTTCCAGACCGGCTTCATCGCTTCTACCCACAGCTGACGCTCGTCATCACTGAGGGTGATGATTTCGGAACGCTTGGAGTCAACGATCTTCTGACGGTCTTCAGTCGCCTTGTCAGAGGAGACCTTGTTGCCGAAGGCGATGGCTTCGTCAAGAGCTTTTTTGACTTCAGCACGGATGTCGTCAGGCAGGTCCATCCAGAATGCGGTGGAGGTGACGACCAGGTAATCAAGTACACCGTGGTCGGTTTCCGTGATGTAAGGCTGTACCTCAAAGAACTTCTTCGAATAGATGTTCGACCAGGTATTCTCCTGACCGTCGATCGCTTTAGTCTGCAGCAGGGTGAAAACTTCCGAGAAAGGCTTCTTCAGGGGCATGGCGCCAACAGCCTCATACTGAGCAGCCAGGACGTCGGAGGTCATGATGCGGAATTTCTTGTCCTTGGCATCAGCAGGAACACGCAACGGATCATTGGAGGAGATCTGCTTCATGCCGTTGTGCAGGTAGCCAAGACCGATCAGACCTTTGTTTTTCATCGACATCAGCATTTTCTGGCCGACCGGGCCCTGCTGAAACTTTTCTACCGCATCCATGTTCTTGAACAGGAATGGCAGGTCGAAGATTTGCAGTGAAGGGGTGTACTTCTCAAACTTGGAGAGGGCCGGTGCGGCGAGCTGGACATCGCCAAGGGCCATTGCTTCAAGAACCTTGTTGTCGCCGAAGAGTTGAGAGTTAGGGAAAACTTCAACCACAACTTTGCCTGCCAGGCGCTGGTCGACCAACTCCTTGAACTTGTTGGCCATCTGGCCTTTCGGAGTGTTCTCAGCGACAACGTGAGAGAACTTGATTACAATCGGCGCGGCCATTGCAACCGTTGCCGAAGCGACGCATGTCACTGCGACCATCAGGCTTACCAGTAAAATCTTGTTCTTTGTCATTTTGTGCTCCTTACTGTTTAAAAGTGATATTCTCTGCTGCCACCAAGGCAGCCCTTCAAGAAATATTCTATGCCGCCCATTGAGCAGCCTGCTGTCGCCGTCGCGGCGTTTGTGATCATTGAAAACATTGTGAATATGTGGTCATGTCCTGAGCAAGCAACGGGTTGTTTGAGCAAGTTGGATGCCATGTCAGAGTTTGATTTAAAACAGGTTTATGAATTCAATAGGGAAAAGCGAGGATTGCTGCAAAAAGTCAGGTGCTTATCGCTGTTTTAGGGGTTTTATTATTTTTTTCTTATTTTTTTATTGTGATGGTGACATCACTGTGATTTTCCGGAACCTTTATGATGAGATAAATAGCGTTATAAATGGCTGTCAGGGCGCAGTTTCGTTGCACTCTAGAAATCTGTGAAAGGCCGCAAAGTCAATGGATCAGGGGTCAATCAACCTGGCCATGACTGGGACGCTGTTTTGTTTGTTTACTTTCGAATAACTTGATGATGCTGATAAATGATTTTGTTCAGGCTTAATCGTGGCTGACTGCTATCAGTAATCGAGTCGACGGGTTGTATTAATTGGCGGAAAAATACTCCTTGTGGCGGAAAACAGCCAGATTGAATTGACGGTACTAATCCTTTAGATCGATGTTTGTAGCTTGGTTGGCGTGGCGGCCGGCAGAATGGTTTGTGATGCCTTAGCTTATACCTGGGACCGCTTTAGGGTGTTTCTGCTTGACGTCACCTGTAACCTGGCCGTTATGATGGGTTTGCTTTTTTTATTCTCGATGATCCGGAATCCTTATGACAATGATGAAAACAATGTTCGCGCCGGCAAAAGTCAACCTTTGTCTGCATGTTGCAGGTCGTCGTGAGGATGGATATCATGATCTGGCAACGCTGATGCAGAAGGTTGATATTCAGGACCGTCTCGATATCATCGTCTCCGCGGGGACTGAAATAACAGCCAGCTGCTCTCAACTCGTACTTCCGGCAGGAGAGGAAAATATCGCTGCCCGTGCTGCTCGCCACTTCCTGTCCCATGTTGAGGTGGCCCGCAGCGTATCCATACGCATTGACAAAAGCATCCCGGCCGCAGCAGGCATGGGGGGCGGGTCGTCAGACGCCGCGACTGTGCTTTTGGCGCTGAATAAAATGTTGAAAGTAAACCTGTCGAATAGTGAATTGATGAGCATCGGTGTAAGGGTCGGAGCCGACGTCCCCTTTTTCCTTTATGATCAGTCCGCCGCCTGGGCGACAGGTGTTGGTGAGCGGCTGCAGCCATGGCCTGGATTGCCTCCGGTCGTGTTTGTCCTGGTGAATCCCGGCTTAGAAGTTTCGACGGCATGGGTTTTCAAAACTTTGGGGTTGACATGCTCTCGGCCAGTCGCTAGAATCCCGAGGTTTCCCGTGGGAACAAGGGGTTTAGCGCACCTTTTGGACAATGATCTCGAAGCTGTTACCTGCCAACGCCATCCTGTGATCACGACTATCAAGGAACGTCTGGTTGCCGGCGGTGCTGCCGGGGCACTCATGTCCGGTAGCGGACCGACAGTCTTTGGTATCTTTGATGATCGAAGGCAGGCGGAAAAGGTCGCTAGATCTCTGTCAGCGGAAACAGATTGGTGGGTACGGGTCGTTAACCCACTCTAAGTATTAAGGTGATAATGAGTAAATAGGGGCGTCGCCAAGCGGTAAGGCACCGGATTTTGATTCCGGCATTCACAGGTTCGATCCCTGTCGCCCCTACCACCCACTAGATAACGGACTCCCGTATGTTTGAGGTGTGCGCTTATCATTATAATTGGTACCCATCCGGAACTCCGGATGGGTACGGTGCAGTTTTCGATCTGGAAGCGAGCAATTTTTCGCAAGGTCAAGGAAATCAAGGATTTGAACGGAGGCGTAGTGCTTTACGCCGCACAATCAAATCCCCTGATTGACGCAGAGATTGCGGAAAAGGGCCGTTTCCGGAAGAAAACTAATTGGGTTGTGACGCAGGCCATGCATTAGATATGGCCAGAAGTTTCCAGAGAAACGGGTGACGATGTGTTTAAAGAGCTGAAAATCTTTACCGGTAATGCAAACCCTGCCCTGGCGCAGGAAATCTGTCGTCACCTCTCCGTGCCATTGGCCCAGGCCGTCGTCAAGACTTTCTCCGACGGCGAAATCATGGTGGAAATCAACGAAAACGTCCGCGGTCGAGACGTTTTTGTCGTTCAGTCGACCTGTCAACCTGCGAATCATAACCTGATGGAATTGCTGGTGATGATCGATGCGCTGAAGAGAGCCTCGGCCGCCCGTATTACAGCCGTTATTCCCTACTTCGGATATGCCCGTCAAGATCGTAAGGTTGCGCCGCGCACACCGATTACCAGCAAGTTGATTGCAGACCTGATTACGACTGCGGGCGCACAGCGGGTGCTCTGCGTCGATTTGCATGCAGGGCAGATCCAGGGTTTTTTCAATATTCCGGTTGATCATCTTTATGCAGCGCCCGCTGTTCTTGAAGACGTCAAGTCCAGGCTCGACGAGAAGCTGGTGGTGGTTTCTCCGGATGCTGGAGGGACCGAGCGTGCCAGGGCTTTTGCGAAGCGATTAAATGCTGGACTGGCGATTATCGATAAACGTCGCAGTGCGGCAAATGTTTCCGAGGTCATGCATATCATCGGTGATGTTAAAGGTCAGACTTGCATCATTGTTGATGATATGATCGACACGGCCGGAACTCTCTGCCAGGCGGCGGCTGCACTCAAGGCCCATGGGGCCGGTGACGTTTACGCAACCGCAACCCACGCGGTTCTCTCCGGACCGGCTCTGGACCGGATCAATGAGAGTTCTCTCAAAGAGGTTCTGGTTTGCGACACAATCCCAACCGAAGCAAAGCTTGCGAAGTGCTCGCGGTTGCGGACGATCTCAGTATCAAAAATTCTGGCGGAAGCGATCCGCCGCATTCACGGTGATGAGTCTGTCAGCTCACTTTTCGTGTAGCTGCGACAGAAAATAAAGAAACTCAATTAAGAAGCTCAGGATGGAGGAATAGATAAATGGCCAAATCGGTACTGAATGTAGAAACGCGAGTTCGCATCGGCAAAGGAGGCTCTCGCAAGGTTCGTCAGGACGGCCTGGTGCCCGCAGTCGTTTATGGTAAAGGTGTTGATGTGCCTCTCAACCTTCGTATTGATCCTAAAGCGCTGCAGCAGGCAGTTGCCACCGAAGCCGGCTGGAACACCCTGATCACACTCAAGGGTGATGGTCCTTTCGACGGTCTAGTGGTTATCCTCAAAGACATGCAGATTGATGCGATTCGTCGCAATCCAAAACACGTTGATTTCCTGGCGATCGACCTGAAGAAGTCCCTGGCTGTTATGGTTCCTGTAAAGCCTGTTGGCAAATCTAAAGGTGAGGCTGAAGGCGGTACTTTGCAGGTCGTCCGTCACGAGCTTGAATTATTCTGCCTGCCGACCAGCATTCCAACCTCCATCGAGATTGATGTCACCGGGTTGGGTATTGGTGAGGGCGTGCATATTGATGAAGTTGCTCTTCCTGATGGGGTTGAGTCACATCACGATGTCAATTTCACGGTTCTGACCGTTGTTGGTCGTATGGCTGAAGAGGTCGAAGCCGGCGATGAGGACGAAGAGACTGAAGTGGCTGTCGCTGATGAAGAGGATGCTGGCGAAGAATAGGCAACCACCTTGAAGCTGATCGTCGGGTTGGGTAACCCTGGTATCGAATATGCCGAAACTCGCCACAATATAGGTTTTATGGTTGCCGGTTGCCTGGCAGACAGGGCCGGGATAGCCCTGAAGCGTAAAGGCTATCAAGGGCTTTATGGGGTGGGACGGGTCGCTGGTGAAGAGACAACGATCCTCCTGCCGCAAACATTTATGAATCGTAGTGGTGCGAGCGTTGCTCCTGCTTGTCAATCCCTCGGTATTGCACCGGGGGATTTGATTGTGGTCCACGATGAGATTGATCTGGCTTTTGGTGTCTTGCGGATCAAGGCGGGTGGCGGCCATGGCGGTCATAACGGCCTGCGCAGTCTCAGTTCTGCTCTCGCCGAGCCTGGTTACAATCGATTGCGCATGGGGGTGGGGCGTCCTCCGCAAGGAGGCGATGTCTCCGGCCATGTGCTGAGCCGATTCAATGCTGTCGAACGCGCCTTGTTGGGAAAATATGTAGAAACGGCAACCGATGCCCTCGAAGATCTCATCGGTAACGGGGTCCAGAACGCTATGAGTCAATACAATAACCGTGACTTGTTGACACAATAAAAACGTAAGAGGTCGAAGGGAGACAGACATGCAAGCTTTAGCACCAATTTTAGGCGTCATAGGTTTCGTGATAGCCATTGTCCTTTATAACAAGGTCAAGCGCTATCCGGTTGGCAACGACGTTATGCGAGATATCTCCGAGGAGATTCATAACGGCGCTATGGCGTTTCTGGGCCGCGAATATCGGGTCCTGGCCGTCTTTATCACCCTGGTTTTTGTGATCATTGCCATCGCTATGAACTATCAGACCGCCCTGGCGTTTCTCGGTGGCGCTTTCTGTTCCATGACCTGTGGTTTTATCGGCATGAAGGCCGCGACCCGGGCCAATGTGCGGACCTGTGAAGCGGCTCGCCAGTCGGGTCAGGCTGAAGCCCTGATGGTGTCCTTCAACGGTGGCGCTGTCATGGGGCTTGCAGTTGCCTCTCTGGGTTTGGTCGGTGTCGGGATTGCTTACATGGCCTACGGCGGAGATCCGACAACGGTTCAATATATAAACGGCTTCGCTATGGGGGCATCATCCATCGCGCTGTTCGCTCGTGTTGGCGGTGGTATCTACACCAAGGCCGCTGATGTTGGTGCTGATTTGGTCGGCAAGGTGGAAGCTGGAATCCCTGAAGATGACCCGCGTAATCCTGGTGTTATCGCTGATAACGTCGGCGACTGCGTCGGTGACACAGCCGGTATGGGTGCCGACATCTTTGAATCCTATGTTGGCTCAATCATCGCAACCATCGCAATTGCTGCTGCTGCCAGTAGCGAATTGCTCGCTAAACTAGGTACGGGTGAAGAAGAAGTCGTTCGGGCCGCTGCCATGTACCTGCCGATCTCTTTGGCCGTAGCTGGTCTGCTCTTCTCCTTTGTCGGCATCTGGTCGATGAAAATCCTCTGCAATCAGGATCCGGCCAAGGCTCTGCATTACACAACTTTTGTTGCTGCTGGTGGTTTCCTGGTGATCTCAATCCTGATAATCTGGGGCATGGGCCTCAAGTTTGGTGTCTTCCTCGCTGTGCTGATCGGCTGTCTGGCCGGTGTGGCGATTGGTCAGATTACCGAATACTACACGGCACGTAAACCGGTTTTCCGTATTGCCGAGGCTAGTAAAACCGGCCCCGCGACCAATATTATTACAGGCCTTGCTGTCGGCCTCGAAAGTTGTGCTGCTCCGATTCTGATTATCTGCGTTGCCATCGCTGTGGCCAATACCTTTGCCGGTCTCTACGGGATTGGTATCGCAGCCGTCGGTATGCTGGCTACGGTTGGTGTCACCATGACAGTTGATGCTTACGGTCCGATTGCTGACAACGCCGGCGGGATTTCCGAAATGGCCGGTCTTGGTCCTGATGTGCGTGAGATTACAGACGGCCTCGACTCCATCGGTAATACCACTGCCGCGATCGGCAAGGGCTTTGCTATCGGTTCCGCAGCTCTGACCGCTCTGGCACTTTTCTCTGCATACGCGACGACGGTTAAACTTGAAACGATCAATCTTATCGACCCGAAAGTTGTCATCGGCCTGCTCATCGGTGGTGCCCTGCCGTTTTTTATCGGTGCATTGACCATGACCAGCGTCGGTCGCGCAGCGGGGCAGATGGTCGAAGAGATTCGTCGTCAGTTCCGCGAAATTCCTGGTCTTCTCGAAGGAAAGCCTGGGGTTAAGCCCGATTCAGCGAAGTGTGTTGATATTTCCGCCAAAGCGGCTCTGCGTGAAATGATCCTGCCTGGTGTCGTCGCGGTTGTTGCACCGGTTCTGATCGGTTTTGTCCTTGGCAAAGAAGCTCTCGGTGGCATGCTGGCCGGTGCCACTCTGGCCGGTGTCTTGTTGGCATTGATGATGTCCAACGGCGGAGGCGCCTGGGATAACGCCAAGAAATACATCGAGCAGGGCAAGCTTGAAGGCGAGAAGAAGGGTGGCGATGCGCATGCTGCCGCGGTTATCGGCGACACTGTCGGCGACCCCTTCAAGGATACGTCTGGTCCGGCTATGAACATCCTCATCAAGCTGATGAGTGTCGTTGCTCTGGTGATCGCGCCTCTGCTGGTCTAAATCAGACGAACATAATTAACCGTAAAGATAGCCGGGGCTTGTGCTCCGGCTATCGCTATTTACGGAGGGAGATAGAGGATTTATGGGATTCAAATGCGGTATCGTTGGCCTGCCCAACGTCGGCAAGTCGACCATCTTTAATGCGATCACTTCGGCTGGAGCCGAAGCGGCCAATTATCCTTTCTGCACCATTGAACCGAATGTCGGCATTGTCAGCGTGCCAGACCAGAGACTGGATGTCCTGTCAAACATCGTCAATCCGCATCAGGTCCTGCCAACGACCATGGAATTTGTTGATATCGCCGGTCTGGTCAAGGGGGCAAGTCGTGGTGAAGGGCTGGGCAACCAATTCCTCGGTCACATCCGGCGAGTTGATGCCATCGCTCATATTGTGCGCTGCTTTGAAGATGAGAATGTCGTGCATGTCGATGGCAGTATTGACCCCATGCGTGATGTGGAAGTGATTCAGACGGAACTCAACCTGACTGATCTGGAGACGGTTGAGAAACGTATCAACCGTGTCGGTAAACAGGCGAAAAGCGGTGATAAAAAAATGCAGGAAGAGGTGGCTCTTCTTGAAAAGCTGCAGAACTGTCTCGATAGCGGTCAACCGGCAAGGAATGCGGATCTGACCGCTGAACAGTGGGCGCCTTTGCGTGAGCTCTGCCTTATTACTGCGAAGCCGGTCCTCTACGTGGCAAACGTTGCGGAAGACGATCTCGCCGGTGAGCATCCCTACGTTGCCCGCCTCAGGGAGCATGCCGCTGCCGAAGGGGCCGAAATGGTCGTGATCTGCGGCAAGATAGAGTCTGAAATTGCGGAACTGGCCGAAGACGAGAAAGTTGAATTCCTTGCTGAACTTGGCCTCGACGAGTCGGGTCTCGATCGGATGATTCATGCCGGTTATCGCCTGCTGGGCCTGATTACTTACTTTACGGCCGGAGTCAAGGAGGTTCGTGCATGGACAGTCAGCAGGGGGGCCCGCGCTCCTCAGGCCGCAGGGGTGATCCATACTGATTTTGAGAAGGGTTTTATTCGCGCCGAAGTGATCGGCTACGAGGATTTTGTCTCTTCAAAAGGTGAAGCGGGCGCTAAGGAAAAAGGCCTGATGCGCCTCGAAGGCAAGGAATATCTTGTCAAGGATGGCGATGTCATGCACTTCCGCTTCAATGTTTAGGCTTGCGGGAGTTCAGACCCTCGACTCAGTATCTCCAGTCTCTAGCAGGCTGTCGGACTATTCATGAGCCGGCTGCAAATCCGGCTGTTTGGCCCATATTTCAGCTCCTTTTTGGTCCATAGCTACGGCTATGAACCTGCAAATGAGCTAAAATCTGTTCTCAAACATCCAAATTTTCGCT
>JAGXHL010000083.1 GCA_024636215.1 Deltaproteobacteria bacterium | reverse complement strand
GAAATATGGCGGGGCTGTTCTGAAAAGCAACGGCCTCGCCCTTGTCGTCGGCTCATATTACTGAAGGTCTTTAAGCCACTCGTCACTGAGGAACCACTTAGCGTAAATTTTGTCGTAGGTTCCATCATTTTTGGTTTGAACCAGAAAGTTGTTCAGCCAGTTGACAAGATTGAAGTTGTCTTTGTTGACGGCCCAGGCCAGAGGCTCATAAGTGAAAGGT
This sequence comes from Deltaproteobacteria bacterium, assembly GCA_024636215.1. The sequence goes on along the minus strand of JAGXHL010000083.1, from coordinate 5,905 downwards.
TCGTCGAGTAAAACAAGTTTTTCCTGGCCCTTTTCAGCAAAAGCGATGGCGTTGAAGGGAAGGTCGTAGACGAAAGCGTCGATCTTGCCGTTCAGCAGGTCCATGACGCCTTCCTGCTCGGTCTCGAAAGAAATGTAAGTTGCGTTAGGAATCATACGCTTGGTGGCCTGCTCACCGGTGGTGCCGAGTTTTGAGGCGACCTTGTACTTTTTGTTATTCAGATCCTTGTAAGATTTGATTTCGCCGGCCAGTTTCTTGTCAACCAGAATACTCTGGCCAATAACAATATAAGGCGTGGCAAAGCCGATCTTCATGTTGCGTTCCTGGGTCAGGGTCATGCCGCTCATGATGATGTCGAATTTCTTGGTGATCAGGGCCGGAATAATGCCGTCCCATGCAGTGCTGACCAGCTCTAATTCGACGCCCATGGCCTTTGCCATACGTTTGGCCATATCGACGTCGAAACCGACGATCTCACCCCTTTTGTTGGTCATTTCAAAGGGCATGTAACCAGGCTCCATGCCGACGCGCAGGGTACCGCGCTCAAGAATGTCGTCGAGGGTGTCCGCTGTGGCCAGGCCGGGCAGGAGCACACAGAGTGCCAGTAGACAGGCGATCAGATATTTTACTTGTTTCATGGTTGTTCCTCCTTGAAAAAATAGGGATTGTTCAGCCGAACCGTTCGGCACTTGAATATTTAGTATGATTTCCCTTCATCGAGAAGCTCAGAAATAGACATGCGGATATTGCATTGAGGACAACGTGGCAGATCTTCGATCGGCAGGTAAATTATCTCGGTGTAACGACACTTGGGACAAATAATTTCAATCGGTTCACGCCTGATATAATCCATTGCTAACTCCCAGGCCATTTAACTGAAAAAACAATTGAATTCAGGGACCTCTGCTTATACCATAGCGCCTTCGTCAGAAACAAGACTTTAGCAGTCTGTTGGACTATCCATGAGCCGTCTGCGAGCGTTTTCAAAGTGATTTTACATGCACCAGAGGAATAAACAGCAATTCTTTGCCGAATTCATGTTGGCAACCGTCACCCTTTTCTGGGGTGCAACATTTCCGATTGTCAAAGATGCAATCACCGAGATGCCGGTTATGGCCTTCCTCTGGGTGCGCTTTGCCATGGCGGCGATTCTCCTGGGGTTTATCGCCGGCCGCAGAGGTTTTGCCTCTCTCGATCGACGGGGTTGGCGCATTGGTATTCTGCTCGGAACATTACTGTTTCTCTCTTATCTCTTTCAGACCTTCGGGCTGGAGCGGACTTCCTCGGCCCATGCCGGGTTTCTGACAGGCCTCGGTGTGGTCTGGGTGCCGCTGATGGCCGGTCCGCTCCTGAAGAAACCGGCCGCCATCGGTTCGAAAATCGGCGTTGGCCTGGCTTTGATCGGCCTCTTCATGCTGACCTGGCATACCCCCTGGGCAATCAACTTCGGTGATTTTCTGGTCGTGATCTGCTCCGGCTTTGTTGCTCTGCACGTCATCGGGCTTGATGCCTTTACCAGAGGCTATGATGCACGGGCTCTGACCTTTGTGCAGATTGCCACCATGGCTGTGCTCGGCTGTTTTGGCAGCCTGGCTTTTGAACCGGTCTCCTGGCCGCAGAGTTGGACCAGTTCACTGACCTTTGCGCTCATCATTACCTCGGTTTTCGCGACAGCCTACGCCTTCTGGGCAATGACCAAATTTCAGAATCGTACCACGCCGACCCGTGCGGCCTTGATCTACACGCTTGAACCTGTTTTCGCAACGATTTTTTCCGTCTGGCTGGCCGGAGACCGTTTGACCGTGATCGGCTGGTTTGGCGGCGGCTTGATTGTTGCGGGCATGATTGTCGCGGAAGCCTGGCCGTTGATGAGTCACAGATTTTTAAGAGCCCGGCAAGTCTGAGAAATTATGGTGTTATCTGGACAATGAAAGACTTCTCTGTTAAGGAAAGGTTGGGTCTATTACCTTCGTGGATATGCAACGATAAGGAGTATAAAGACATGAGCGTCAGCTATAAGGAACTGGTTGCCGATGCAGAAGAACGCATCGTGGATATTTCTGCAGAAGAGGCGATTGCCGAGCTTTCATCCTCTGATGTGGTTTTTGTCGATTTGCGCGATGTGCGCGAGCTTAAGCGGGAAGGCAAAATCCCAGGAGCTTTTCACTGCCCGCGCGGACTCCTGGAATTCTGGATTGATGCGGAGAGCCCTTATCATCACAAAATCTTTACCGAGGAAAAACGCTTCATCTTCTATTGCAACCTTGGCTGGCGTTCTGCTCTGGCTACCGATGTCGCGCAAAAAATGGGCATGAAAAACGTCTGTCATATTGAAGGGGGTTTTGATGCATGGAAACAGGCGGGCGGTGCGGTAGAGACCAAGGCGTGATGCGTACGGACCTCTCGTCCACGACCGCTGCTGGGAGCATGGCGAACTATCCATGAGCCGGCCATGAGGCGGCTGGAGCGAAATTCAATCGTTACTCTCCCCGTAGATACGTCGCGGGCTTCTGCCCCAGCGCCTTCCATGTGCCAAGTAATCCTAGCAACAGCGTCAAAACGATCCCGCTTAGAATCGTCATGATAATCGCATAAGGATGCAGGGCAAAGCTCATGTTCATCAACCCATGCAGAATTCCCAAAGCTGCCAGGCTGCCGACGACAGCGCTGATTGTACCGGAAATCAGGCCAAGCATCAGAAACTCTGCGGCAAAAGCTCCCAGGATATCGAAGCGTGTCGCACCGCAGACTTTGAAAATCACTGCATCGTGTATACGTTTATGCTGATCGGCAGAAACGGCTCCAGCCAGAACCAGAAAGCCTGTGAACAAGGCGATGGCGGCCATGCTTCGAAAAGCGATGCCGATCCGGTCAAGGGTGCTGGATACATTTTTCAGGATCTCCCGGGTACTGATTGCGGAGACATTCGGAAAGGACTCGGTAATTGCTGCAAAAGCCGTTTCTTCCTGGTCAGGAGGCACCTGGATTGTTGCTATATGTGTCTGCGGAGCATTCTCGAGGACACCTGGTGAGAGCAGTATGGCGAAATTCAGGTCAAGGCTGGACCAGTCTACTTTTCTCAGGCTGCTGATTATTGCCGTGACTTCGCGTCCGAGGACATTGACGGTCAAAGTGTCGCCGACCTCGACACCGAACCCCTCGGCGATATCTGATGTAATCGAAACCTGCGGATCACCTGAATAATTGACGGGCCACCATTTGCCGCCGACAATTTGCGTGTCAGCCGGCATTTCTGCCGCATAACTCAGGAATCGATCACCCCGCACTGCCCAACGAACCTCCTGAGCGATTTTTGCAACACTGACTGGTGTCCCGGCTATGGCCGTGATGCGACCTCGCAAGGTTGGATAGTGCTCGATTTTCTGAATGCCCGGCAAACTTTCTGCGATTTCCTGGAAGCTTTCAACCTGGTGAGTTTGCAGGTCGAGGAAGAAGAACGAGGGCGCTTCATCGGGCACGGTCTCGTTGACCATGTCGCCAAGATTGGCCTGGACCAGGACGATAATGACCAGGGCCGTCAGTCCGAGTCCAAGTGAGAAAACGGCACTCCCTGCGGGAGATCCGCGCCGGTGGATGTTGGCGAGACCTAGTCGCAAGGAAGGGCTCTTTGGCCTCGGCAGATGTCTGGCCAATCTGACGACTGCGGCAGAGACAAAGCGGAAGATGCCGAAACAGAGCGTTGCCCCGCAAACAAACCAGAACGCCATTCTTTGATCTGTGCTGGTCAACACCGCGATTGTGGCAAGACTGATGGCGGCGATAGCAATCGCCACACGGATACTTGTACCCGGATTCTGGTCAGTATTGTCGCTGTAACCGCGAAACAGTACCGCAGGAGAGACTCTTCTGGTGATTCCCAAGGCTTTGAGAGAAAAAACCAGAGCAATCAATAAGCCAAACAGGGCTGCTTTCAATAATACGTACCAGTGAATCGCAGGTGCCAGCGGTACCGGCAGATGCTCACCAATGAGCCACTTGAGAAGATAGGGCAGGGCCGCGCCGCAGATCAGGCCTGCTGTTGATCCAAGAACGCCCAGATAAAGAACCTGTATCAGGTAGGTCGTAAATATCAGCCTGCCCGGCGCACCAAGGCATTTCATGGTCGCAATGTGGGTAATCTTGCCGGTCAGATAGCCGCGAACCGCACCGGAAACGCCGAGACCTCCAACCAGCAGGGCGCAGAGTCCGATCAGCGTCAGGTTCTGGTTCATCCGGTCGAGAAAAAACTGCACTCGTGGCGATGCCTCACGCCATGTGCGTAAACGCCAACCGGCTTCCGGGAATCGGGTTTGCAACTCTTCTTTAAGCTGATCAGCAGTGGTTCGATCGGGCAAACGCAGCCGGTAATCGTGGTAAACCATGCTGCCAGGCTGCACCAGGCCAGTGGCAGTGAGGCCGGCAAGGCTGGTCATAAAACGTGGGCCAAGATTGAAGGCTCGCAAGGTTCGGTCCGGTTCAGTGGTGATGATGCCGCGAATCCGGAATTCCGCGGAACCGACCTTGACCAGATCACCTGTTTGGATATTCAATCGACTCAGCAGGGGTTGTTCAACCAGGGCCCCGAATTCATCGCTGATACTCAGCGCCTCTTCAATCGATTGTTGTGGATCAATGCCAATCCGGCCATAGAGGGGATAGAGATTATCAACGGCTTTTAGCTCGACGAGAACACGTTTGGATTCATTCCCGGCAACAGCCATGGTGCGCATATTCATGACGTGTGACAGCTCACCGCGCGTGCCGAGAAAGTCGAGTACTTCGGCAGGGAGTTGCCGATGGGCCAGATGGACTTCAAAATCACCGCCGAGCAGGGCGCTGGCATCCGCAAGCAGGCCTGATTTTGCGGATTCAATAAACGAACCGATCGCACTTATTGCGAAGACACCAAGGAAAAGGCAGGTTAAAAAGACAGCGAAACTACGCAGACCGCCGCGCATTTCGCGTCTGACCAGGCGCAAAGCCTGTGGTAGAATATAAGGGTCGCTCACGTAATACCTCCTGTGAGTTGACCGTCGAGCATGTGGATGGAACGATGACAGCGCGAGGCAAGAGCCTTGTCATGGGTAACCAGAACCAGAGTGGTGTTCTGTTCACTCTGGAGATCAAAGAGCAGATCCATTACCATTTTGCCGGTTTCATGATCAAGGTTGCCGGTTGGTTCATCCGCCAGAAGCAGTGACGGTCTGGCGACAAAAGCCCTGGCAAGGGCCACCCGTTGTTGCTCGCCGCCGGAGAGCTCCCCTGGAAAGTGGCCGAGGCGGTTGCCAAGCCCGGTTTTCTCCAGGGCTGCTTTGGCCTGCCCGGCGGGATCGTCAGCTGCGGCAAATTCGAGAGGCAGGGCAACATTCTCCAGGGCAGTCATGGTCGGTACCAGGTGGAACGACTGGAAAACGATGCCGACATGTTCGCGGCGAAAACGGGCCAACCCGTCTTCATTGGCGGCGGTCAAATCCACACCGGCAACCCGAATCAGTCCCGAAGTCGGTTTCTCCAGTCCGGAGAGGGCCATCAAGAGTGTCGTTTTGCCGGCACCTGATGGACCAACGATGCTGATTGTTTCGCCGGCGGCAATCGACAGATCAACACCGCGCAGGATATTAACCGGACCGGCCCCACCGATTAGACTGAGATAAAGTTTTTCGATTTTAACCATAGGACTTCTCATGTATTTTATAAAAATTCATTTGGCATTGCTCCTTGCCCTCACCTGCTGTGTTCAATATTCATTTGCCAATAATACAACAGAATCCACAAATCGTCTCCTGGTTCTGGGCGACAGCCTGACAGCAGGCTACGGTTTAGCGGCAGAGGAGGCCTTCCCGGTACAGTTGCAAGAAGCACTGCTGCAGTCAGGATACAATGTTACAGTCATCAATGCAGGGGT
>JAGXHL010000082.1 GCA_024636215.1 Deltaproteobacteria bacterium | reverse complement strand
GGTTCAACCGACAGCCGCCTGCATCATCAATCTGGGCAGTAGCAAGACGATCTCGGGAAAAAAGGTTATCAGCATAATAGCGAATAGGATGATCAGGAAAAAGGGAATTGCCGCCATTACTATCTTTTCCAAGGGTTCATTCGTCAGGCCCTGAAGAACGAAAAGATTGAAGCCAACAGGTGGAGTGATCTGACCAGCCTCAATAACCAGCACCAGGAAGATACCGAACCAGACTGGATCAAATCCAGAAAGCACCGCTAAAGGTAGAGTAATGGGCAGAGTCATTACGATCATGGATATACCGTCCAGGAAGAAACCAAGGACGATGTAGAAGAGCGTGAACAATACAATAAGGATGTATGGGCTAAGTCCTAGAGAACCGATATAGTTTGCCACTGTGGATGGAAGGTGCAGATAGCCCATGGTTACTGAGAGAAAACTCGCACCTACAATAATGAAACAGATCATGGCTGAGGTGTTAATGGTGCCTTTAACTGAATCGATCAAGTTGCGCCAAGTCAGGTCACCGAGCAGCCCAGCAACCAGAATACCACCCAGAACACCGAGTGCCGCTGCTTCAGAGGGTGTTGCGAAACCGGTATAGATAGAACCAAGGATGAACAGGATAAGAAAACCGACCGGGAATAGTTTGCACAGGGAAACAAGCCTTTCTCGCCAAGTAAATATCTCCCTCTGGGTCGGAGCCAGATTGGGGTTGATCAATACGCGCAGCGCTACGTAGCCGCTATAGAGAGAAGCCAACATTATACCTGGCAGTACACCGGCAATGAACAGACGGCCGATCGAAACTTCGCCAAGCACGCCGTAAATGATCAGCACGATGCTCGGTGGAATTAGAAGACCGAGGGTCCCTGCACCGGCAAGTGACCCGTAACTGAGGGTCTTGTCATAGCCTTCCTCTTCGAGTTTACCCAAGGTTATCTTGCCAATGGTCGCGACGGTCGCAGGCGAAGATCCGGATACCGCAGCGAAAATGGCACTGCCGACCACGTTGATATGCAACAGGCGGCCCGGAATGAACTGTACCCAGGGTTTGAGCCCTGCGAACAGTAATTCGGACATTCTGGTCCGCATGATCATCTCACCGAGAAAAATGAACATTGGAAGTGCGGCCAGCGCCCAATTATTAAGGCTGTTCCAGAGCGATTGAGACCAGATTTTGCCGACCGGCAAAGATGTAAACAGCTCGAGACTGATGCCAGCCGTCGCCATCAGAGACAAGGCGATCCAGATTCCGGAAAGCAAGAACCCGAAAACAGTAAAGAGGACAGTAAATATGACTAAATTCATATGTTCACTGTCCTCGATTCGACAGCGCCAGGTCCGTGCGCAATGAGGAATAAAAGATAGGCCAGCACCTGCATGGTCAGAATGATCAGTCCGACCAGAACAATCGACTGTGGTATCCACAGGGGAGTCTCAGAGACGGTATAAGCGGTAGCTCCACGTTGGTAAGACGTGAACACCATCTCCCACATGAAAACCGTCGACAACAAACAGAGAACCGACCCAGCCAGTGCACAGGTGATTTCCAGTAAATGAAGAGCCCAGCCTTTTAGCCTTTCCCGCAGGAAGGTGATACGGATATGTGCACCTTGACGGAAAGAAAAACCGAGCCCTAGATAGATCATGGCCGCCAGTGTGTAGCCAGAATATTCGCTGGCGTTAAGGGTTGATTGGTCAAAGAAGGTCCGCATAAAAATTTCCGCGAGAATCAAAAGTGTCATAAGTGTGAAAGTCACACCAGAGAGGACACCGCCGGCTGCTGAGAGCAGCTCAACATATCTCAGCAGCCGGTTCACCAAAGGGTTTTTGGCATTCATAGTCACAGACTTTTATAGGGTATTGCGTTTGGATTCAAACTGGTCCAGGATCGCTTTGCCGGCTTCCCCGTTCTTCTCCTGCCAGTCCTCGATGATGTAGCGACCGCTTTCTTTGAGTTTCCCGGCCAGTTCATCAGAAATCTTCGGATGGATTTTCATGCCATTTTTCTGGAGAATCGCTTCTTCTGCATCCATGGCGTCGGCGCCTATTTGCCATTGGAGAGCCTCCATGTCGCGACCGACTTTGAGGAAGAGCTCTTGTTGTGTTTTGGACAATTTATTAAAGGTATCGCGGTTGATATTGATCATATTCAAAGGGATGGCAAAGTTCACGCGGGTAGTGTCCGAGAGCACTTCCCAGAACTTACCAGCCACGGCGCTGGTCGACGAAGTCAGGACCGAGTCGATGGTGCCGGTAGCCAGAGCTGGATAGACATCACCCCAGGACATGACAATTGCATTGGCACCAGCTTTTTTTAAAACCTCAGTACCATTCTTGTCGTAGGTGCGGATGCGTAGACCCTTGAGGTCCTCGTAGGTATTGATCGGACGTTTGGCATGGATCGAACTTGATGGCCAAGGTGCCGTATAAAGAATGATCTGGTTTAAACGGGCCGCTTCCTTATCGTAGTAAGGTCTGGCGATATCCAATAGCAGCTTGGCTTCCTTGAAATCCTTAACCAGGAAAGGGGAGGTGCTCAAACCAAAAATCGGTGAAGTGCCAACCGCTGCCCCCATGAGAACGCTGGCCATGGGCACAATACCATCGGCCACGGATGTGAAATGATCCTCGTCCTTCAGGCCGAGTGCGCCACCTTCATGTACAGCGACAACTACTTCACCATTGGTGGCTTCTTTGATCCGCTTAGCAAACTCGCGACAGGTCTCTGCTTGCAAGTTGGCTCCGGAATAGGTCGTTGCCAAGTCAAGTTTAGTCTCGGCGAGAACGGGGACTGTCAGTGCTAGAGAAACAAGGCCAGCTACGAACGTCATCAACATCTTTTTCATAACATCTCCTTTCCATTTTCAGCTTTTAGTTAATGGGTACTCACGTACCATATGCAAAAGAAGGCAACGTTAGCAGACGCAGCCCCGAATTGACTATCGCTGCTCTGGCTCTGGGAAGCGATCCGTCAATCTATTGTCTTGCCTACAAGTTAATAATATGTCGACGGCAACTGTATCATTAAAACATTCAAGCAAAAGTGCAAACCAGCCGGCTTCCGAGACTATTACCCATCACCCGGCAAAGTAGATGACTATCGGCAGAGTGACGGTTGACAGTATTGTTGTAACGATAATGATCGCTGCCAAAAGCTCCGGGGACCGGTTGAAGCGGATCGCATACATAAGTGGCAGGATCGGCGCCGGGGTCGATGTTTGCACCAGCCCCACTTTGTAGCTCAGACCGACGACTCCCAAGGTGCCCAGGATGAGTGCTGCAATCAATGGAGAAATCACCAAGCGCAAAAAGCTCGCCGTAGCGACTGTACCGAGCATTGTTCTTGAGAAGCGCACATCAGCCAACTGCATCCCGAAGACAAAGGTGAAAATCGGGAAAGTCGCCTGGCCGAGATAGCCGGTGATCTTGTGCACTGGTGCAGGGACTGTAATGTTCAGCGTCGTCAAAAGCAGGGCCAGAAAAGTAGCATGGAAGATGGGAATCTTCAGCATATCCTTCAGTGCGCCGAGTTTGCTTCCCTGGGTGCTTGAGAAATAGATTGCCAGGGTTGTCAGTGGGACGTTAAAAGCGACGAAGGTAAGTATGGCGCTGAAATTCGCTTCCGGACCGTAAGTGAAGTAAATCAACGACAAGCCGAAGTTGCCGACATTGATCATCGCCACGCTAAGGATGAAGGAAACCCGCTGATTCAGATCCAGCCGTAACATCTTGGCCGCCAGCCAGGCGATAGCGGACAATGCGCCGGTCAGCAGTACCATGAACAGTGCCGGTTGCCCAAGTTCGGCAAAACCGATTTGTTTGATCGAGAGTTCATGGAAGATATTGACCGGCAGCAGCAGGTAGAGCACCAGATTGTTGAACTGCTGCGTGTCGGCTTTAAAAAGCTTTTGGTAACCGAATGCCAGTCCGAGCAGGACGGCCATTGGTACGATGATCTGGTTAATGACGTACCAAGATGTCAAAATGACCTCACTCGTCGGTGGCGAGCAACCTTTATGGCGTGCCGCCTGGCGATGACGCACCAAAAATCTTACATTAATTCATTGTGTTAAAGGTATTGCTGTAAAACCTCTATGTCGTAGCCGTGAGTAATCTGGCGCTCAAGGACCGGGTCATAAAGCTCGAACTCGAAACGCTCACCATATTTCAGCCCACCGATTGCGGAGAAGGTCCCGCAATACAGGCAGTAGGATTCACCTATCGAGATACAGCCTTCAGGGATGTTTTCGACGAGTTCAGCCAATGCGCGATTCTCGCTCAGTTTGCCTTCCTGATAGAGAAATTTTTGACCGTCTTTTACCATCCAGGATCTCAGGACAAGGGAGTCTAGATGGTCCATAACGGCACTGAATGGCCAGGCCTCATTGGCGATTGGTTTTGCGCACATCTGTTTGGATGCAGGGATGCCATATTTCTCAAATTCACGATCCGTGTGGTCGCTGCCTACGCCCAGGTATCTCTGACCGTCGCGACAAGTTAATACCACGCATTCAACTTCTCCCGACGAGCTGTCTCCGACGACGTGTATTCGTGCATCTGTGGTTAAGATAGATGGAGACAAATTCATGTACGTCGGCGTTCTAGTCGGTGGTTCAATACCAAGCTCGGCCAGTTCATCAATATGCTTTTGCAGAGCGGTAAGGTTCTTTCCGACCCAACCGGCAACCACCAGCCGATCGATAGGAATGTCTTGGGTCTTGCCACCTACGGCCAATCGTATAATTTTATGACTCATAAATTATTCCCTTTGTTGTAAATCAGCTCAATTAACGTATTTAGCAAGGATCAAGGCCATGTCCGGGAAAACCAACATCAATACTATCATTACGAGGATCATGCCCACGAACGGCAAACTACCGATCATGACATCACTGATCGAGCCTCTTTGACGGATGCCTTGTACGACATAAAGGTTGAGTCCTACAGGTGGGGTAATCAAAGCCATTTCGATCAACAGTATCAGTAACACACCAAACCAAATCGGGTCGAAACCAAGCCCAGTTACCACAGGCGCCACAATTGGGATGGTGATGATCATTAATGATAGCGTTTCGATGAAAAACCCGAGGACGATATACATCACGACGATCACAGCCATGGTTGACATGGGACTCATGCCTAGGTGATTGACAAATTCTGTAAGCATGCTGGTCAATCCGACGGAAGCCAGAATGAAATTGAGGAAATAAGCCGCCAGCAGGATCAACATGATCATGGCCGTTGTCCTCATGGTGCCTTCTACGACCTCACGCAACATGTGCAAATTAACCCTGCGATAAAAAAAAGCGATCGTTATGGCAGCAATGACACCAAGAGCCGCAGATTCAGTCGGCGTTGCGAAGCCTGCGTAAATCGAACCAATCACGATAAAAAAGATAAAGAAAACCGGCAGAATATCTTTAAGGCTTTCCAGGCGCTCTGTCCAGTTAGTCTTTTGACGAAGCCCGGCAACCTTAGGGTTGAAGAGGCAAATCACCATAATGCAGATCATGAACATCAAGGCCAGCAGGATGCCGGGCACAATTCCAGCCAGGAAAAGTCGTGGTATTGATGTGTTCGTAAGAAAGCCATAAACAATCAAATTGATCGATGGTGGGATGAGGATGCCCAGGGTGCCACCGGCAGCAATCGAGCCGCAAAAAAGGCTCTCTGTATAACCGAATTTGCGGGCCTGTGGTAGTGCCACAGTGGTAATGGTGGCGGCTGTTGCCACTGAGGATCCTGATGTTGCTGCAAACATTGCCGAGGTTGCAATATTGGCATGCAACAGCCCTCCAGGAAGCCAAGATAGCCAAAGAAAGAGCGAACGATATGTACGTTCCGCGATGCCGGCGCGTAAAAGAATTTCTCCGAGAAGAACGAACAATGGAATGGCCAATAGCAGGAAGTCGGTCCCTGCGGTCCAAGATATTTCTCCGATTGCTCTGTAAAGAGGGAATGATGAATAAAGACTACCAAGGCTGAGACCTAAAGCGGCTAAAGTCGCGGCAACGGGGATGCTCAACAGAAGCAGAATCAGCAGAACCACCAGGGCGACAACGACGACCATCAGTTACCTCCCTTGGAGAGCTCTTTTAAATTGATTCCACTCTCTTCCTCGATCTCCTCTTCAAGAGTCGTCGGTCCGGACAGTTGATGAGCTCCAGTGATATCCTTTTTAACCAGTCGAATGATTGTCCCCACCAGTAGAACAATGACAGTGAAAAGAAAAACCATTAAGCCGGCCAACCATATGCCTTGAGGAATCCAAAGCGGTGTCTGTAGAGGTGTGTTCGCTGTCGATTGCCTGATTACAGAGGTCTGGACTACCCAAAAAGCGAAGTAGACCAGCGGGGCCAGGTAGGCAAGGAAGGTCAATAGTGACAAAATATCCAAGAAAGGACGGACTTTTTCTGGAAATCGCGTGTAGAGGATATCGATACGGATATGTGCCTTATGCAATAAGGCAAAACCAAAAGCCCAACTACAGCTTATCGCGAGGACATAGCTGGAGAGTTCATCTGAACCACCCATCGAGATCGAGAATAGCTTGCGAAGGACAACTTCCACAGCAATCATTATTGATGTCAAAAACAACAAGGTGCCACCGACCCAGACACCGGCCCGATTGAGTATTTCTGTAAACGCTAAAATCTTATTCATAAAATGACTTTGTCGTTTGACGGCGAGCGCCTAAATATCGGCGCCCGCCGCAGGGAGGCAGATGTTTTCTACTTTGCTTGAATATTGGCTTGCTTGCCAGCAGTGGCATTCCATTTAGCGACAATTGAAGGGTCTACCTTGGAGGCCCATGCAGGCAAAACACTCTCAACGAGAATAAGACGCGCACGATCCAGGTCTTTGTCTGTAACGGGCACCAGGGACAGTTTGTTGGGCTCTCCGTGCGGGCACGTACCGCCGGTCAGACAATCGATGCCTTGCGTGGTTTCACTAGCGGTCACATCCCACGCTGGCTTTTCAAGTTTTTCGGTAACCAGGGATTGAAGTTGCTCTTGCTCTTTACTGCTGAAACTGTCCCATGTTTTCATACTCATTGCTGTGATCACGTAATCCCAGCCTCCAACTGGAAGTGGGTAAACATAATTCGCGACTTCACCCCAGCCGGCCGAATAGCCAGATAGGCTGCCTGTAATTGCGCAGTCTACAACACCACGCTGCAAGGATTGGGGGACTTCACTGAAAGACATGGTTACGCCGGTCGCGCCCAAAGCCGTGACAAATTCCGAGGTCGTCCAGCCACTGGCACGGATTTTTTTGCCTTTGAGGTCATCAAGTCCGGTGATCTTGTCACGACAGAAAGTGACCTGGGCTGGGTAAGGCGCGATCGCCAAAAGCTTAGCGTTAAAGTCTTTCGCCAAAGCTTCAGCAACGACAGGACGGTATGCATCAACAACCTTTCTGGCTTGACTGATTTCAGGAGCCAGGGCAGGCATATCCAGGCCGGCAAGTGCTGGAGAATCGGCAACGACATAGTCAGCGACCGTATGGACCACGTCAAAAACGCCCATATCCATCTGGCGCAAGACCGCAGGCCCATTCAAATTCACTTCACCGAGCGAGGTCATATCGACCTTGATATCAGGCATGGCCGCTGGGAGTAACTCTGTCCAGAATGGTTTTTCGAAATTCTTGTACATTGTCAGGCTGTTCCAACTGCCAACAACCCGCAGGTCCTTAGCAAATACAGTGGTTCCAGACAACAAAAATATCAGACTGGGGATGAGAATGAACTTACCAATGTGTTTCATAATGAGTCTCCTTTTGTTTTCTGTTGTTAAATCCCTTATGGGTTGGGCCGGCTGAGAACTTTATTCTTGAAGCTTATAACATGTTCACGGACGGCATCTTCTGCTGCATCGGCATCGTTACGTGCGAGTTTCTCAAGAATATCAAGGTTCTCCTGCAAAGTGGATGCGAGGTCGTCCTGGCTTCTTCTCCGGAATGAGAGATACCAGGTGCGTGTGACGAGATCGTAGATGTTTTCTGCAATGGTATCGAGGAAAGGATTATCAAGCAACGTGACCAATCCTTGGTGAAACTCACGTTCAATAGTTAAAAGCGCATCGATGTCACGCTGCTTGATCAGAGCAGGGACATTGTCGAATAGAGCTTGCAACTTATCAATCTGTTCATGGCTGATTATTCCAGCCAGCTTTCGAACGACATGTGTTTCGAGCATAATCCTGGCGTCTAAAAGGTTTTCAAACTCCCAAAGGTTAATATTACTGACGAAACAACCCTTGCGGGGCAGAATGTTCACCAAACCTTCGGATGCCAATTGTTGAACGGCCTCCCTGACGGGGGTACGACCCATGCCAAGGTCTTGACACAACTCGATTTCCACAAGGGGGGTGCCCATGGCATATTCCAGGGTAATGATCTTTTTTTTCAGCACCTGGTAGGCCTGAACGCGTAAAGAAATATTTGACATGGGCGTAATATATCACATATATATTAACAGTCAATAATTTAGAACATTGTTATTGGAAAGGAGTATATCAGATGAACCGAATATTTCCCGGCTCTCCAGAGCAGGATGCTGAGAAGCAAAAAAGCAGATTATCACCTGCTGACTTCCGGATGTCAGTTCGCCAGGGAAACTGGCTGAAGCCGACCTCGGGCTGTTGTGCAGGTTTTACCCAGTTGAATCTGGTTGTTCTGCCTGAGATCTACGCCACCGACTTCCAGGTTTTCTGTGAGAAAAATCCGAAACCTTGCCCATTACTTGAAACTGTTGGCCCGGGACAAGTCGAGGCGATTAAGCTGGCACCAGGGAGTGACTTGCGAACAGACTGCCCAGGGTACAAGGTCTTTCGTGGCCACCAAACCGAATATAGAAATGACGTGAAAGAAATATGGCAAGATGATTTTGTGAGTTTTTTGATCGGTTGCAGTTTCACCTTCGAACAAGCCCTGATCGCAAATGGCATCCAGATACGGCACATTGAACTCGGATGTAATGTGCCTATGTACATAACCAGTATCCCCTGCGAACCGGCCGGACCTTTCTACGGTCAAATGGTTGTGAGTATGCGACCGGTTGCAGATGACTTGGTTGACAAAGCCTGTTCAGTTACCGGTCACTATCCCGCTGTTCATGGCGAGCCGGTTCATTACGGAGACCCGAGAGCGATCGGCATTGCCGATCTGGCAAAACCTGATTTCGGCGATTCGGTATCGATCTACCCGGGAGAGACTCCGGTGTTCTGGGCATGCGGTGTGACGCCACAGGTAGCACTGATGAACCTTGTACCGGAAATTGCGATTACCCATGCCCCCGGCTACATGTTCGTTTCCGATTATCGTGATGAAGATTTTCGAGTTGGTTGAAGCCAAAAGGAGAATTTAATGCGCGATTTGTTTGATGCTACACGTCTTAAAAAGGTTTTGCTAAAAAACCGTTTTGTGCGCAGCGCAACTTGGGAGCAAATGGCATCTGAAGACGGCCAGATGAATGACCGTTTATTCGCAGTATATGAAGATCTGGCAAAAGGCCAGGTTGGCCTGATAATAACCAGTTACACGTTCGTGGCCCGCGACGGACAACCGAACCCTGGAATGTTGGGTATATATGATGACCGAGGGCAAGACAAATATCGGGCATTAACCGAGATGGTGCACAGTCACGGCAGCGCAATCGTCATGCAAATCGCCTATGGTGGAACACAAACGTTCTTCAATCCGATCGATCGAACCATATTAGGCCCATCAGAAGTTGCAGAGATGAAGACTGGAGTTGTTGCAAAAGAGGCGAACCTTACAGAGATCCAAGATTTGGTCAAAACCTTCGGTGATGCGGCAATAAGAGCGAAAAATGCCGGTTTTGATGGAGTGCAAATTCATTGTGCGCACGGTTATTTGTTTGGCCAATGGCTCAGCCCCTACCATAACCATAGATCGGATATGTATGGAGGAGGAATTGAAAATCGCGCCCGTATAATTTTCGAGACCTACGAAGAGATTCGACGCCGTTGTGGTTTAGATTTTCTGGTAATGATCAAAATCAATAGTGAAGATTTTGTTGACGAGGGTGCAACATTCGATGATTGTCGTTTTGTCTGCAAGGAATTATCAAAACGGGGTATCGATGGTATCGAGATCAGCGGTGGCGTTTTTGCCGCAGATGAGAACCTGCGATGGGCTAGACCTCATGTGGAGACTACTGGTGATGAAGCATATTTTGCGGCTTATGCTGCTCAGATTGCCGAGGATGTCGAATCCCCAGTAATTCTTGTCGGTGGCCTCAAGTCATTCGAAGTCATAGAGCAACTGTTGACCGATACAAAGATTGATTATTTCTCTTTAGCCAGACCATTATTGACAGAGCCAAACCTGGTGCAGCGCTGGCAACAGGGTGTTCGCAGCAAAGCAAAATGCCTGTCATGCAATCAATGTCGAGACTCGGGGGGGAATATCTGTATTCTTCACCGTCAAGGTTAATACTGATGTTCCCTCGGCATATTCCAGCATTGACCCCATTGCTAGGGTGTTGTTTGCTTAGCAAGCCCTTCAGGTCTTTGGTTGACCCGCTTTTTCTGCGTTCATCAGCGTCCGATGGCTTTTGCATTTGCCTTTATGATCAAAGCCCTGAAACTATAAGAATTTCTTGCCTTGCGGGTATTTTCGGGTATGATTGCGGCTAGCAGTCTGTCGGACTATCCATGAGCGGCTGCAAATCCGGCTGTTTGGCCCATATTTCAGCTCCTTTTTGGTCCATAGCTACAGCTATGAACCTGCAAATGAGCTAAAATCTGTTCTCAAACATCCAAATTTTCGCTTTGGCCCGTATAGTCCAACAGACAGCTGGAGCCGTTAAAATGATCATTCCGGGCAAAATAACCATCGATGCACTACTGCTGAAGCTGATCGCTGAACTGGAAGAATTCAAGGGCCGCTGGGAACTGCTGGGTAAGCTCGCCCCGGATGTCCTGTCGTCCCTCCGGCGAGTGGCAACCATTGAATCAGTAGGCTCATCCACCAGGATCGAAGGTGCCAGGCTTTCCGATTATGAGGTCGGCCTTCTGCTGGCAAACCTGAACATCGGCTCTTTCCGTTCCCGCGACGAGGAGGAGGTGGCTGGGTACGCTGAGGCGATGAGCACGGTCTTCGATTCCTGGGAGCACATCTCACTAACCGAGAACCATGTCAAGCAACTGCACGGCATACTCCTTAAATTCAGCAGCAAGGATGTGCCCCACCGTGGGGAGTACAAGAAGTTCCCGAACAACGTCGAGGCGTTCGATGCCGACGGCAAGAGCATTGGAGTCATCTTCGAGACTGCGACACCCTTTGACACGCCACGCTTGATGGCGGAGCTGGTGGAGTCAAGCACTCAGGAGTTGACAAATCGGGAACTGCATCCGCTGCTGGTGATCGCTGCCTTTGTGGTACATTTCCTGGCGATCCATCCGTTCCAGGACGGCAATGGTCGCCTCTCACGTGTGTTGACCACGCTGTTGCTCATGCAGTCCGGCTATCGCTATGTCCCTTACTGCTCCCTTGAACGGATCATAGAAGACAGCAAAGATGGCTACTACCGGGCGCTGCGCCAATCGCAGAAGGGTATCAGGACCTCCACCGAGAACCTTGACGCCTGGGTGTTGTTTCTCTTGCGGAGCTTAAGAAAACAGCAGGAAGTGCTGCAGCACAAGATCGAGCTGGAACAACGATTGGAGAAGCTGCCGCCGGTGTCGGCGCGTTTGGTGGCACTAGCCAAAGAGCGTGGCCGTTTGACGATCGCAGAAGCCGTGACCCTGCTGGATGTCAACCGCAACACGGCCAAGCTGCACATCCGCAAGCTTGTCGAGAGTAGTCACCTGATGCGGCACGGGACGGGCAAGGCGACGTGGTACACGTCAGGCAAGTGATGGTTTGCACGGTATCAAGGGCGATTGGAAGCAATACCGAGAAAACCTTAATTGGACGCTGATTTTCATGATGAACGCTGATCAAGCTAAACCATAAATCTGGGGTTGAACCTTCAGGCCTTTGGTTGATCCGCTTTTTCTGCGTTCATCAACTCAACAAACCACACAGCACAAAGAAACACCGCAGCCCTGAATCCGGGGACTCGCCCCCGGACGACGACCAGGGGGCTAAGGCACCCCGCCCCCTGGACCCCCGAGTGCCCCGAATGTCGCACCCGCCTGCGGCAGGTGCCCTGCATTCCGCCACGGTCTGGCGGCCCGAACAAAACTCGCTTCGCTCAAACAGTTGTTCGGGCTTTTCGCCAGTCCGCGGCTCCATTCCGGTGCGACAACACGGGGAAGGCCGGTCGGAGGTCGCCAGAGCGAAAATTGACCGCGTGGTTGTAAATTAAATTGGTTCAATCCGAAAGCTCACGGAGACCCGACCCCTTTACTCTTGAGAATGTCCGGCATCCATCTGAAACTTTGTTCAGTGGTTTTTTTCAGTGGGTGACAAGCATTCAGGTCGCCTGATATAGTAACAAATGGAACATGTGGAGGCAGGCAACAGGATGGCTACGTTTGAGACTGAGAAGACAGTACAGTATTGGTTGAATGGTGCTGTCTATGATCTGGAAACTGGACAGACCTTGCTCCGTTCAAAAAAGTACCCTTACGCACTATTTTTTGGTCACCTTGCTCTGGAAAAGATTCTGAAAGCGATTGTCGTCAAACGGACCAGTGAACATGCACCCTACAGCCACTCGCTGGTCATGCTGGCTCAACGCGCTGGGCTTGATGTGTCGGAGGGATTGCTCGACCAGCTGGCGGAATTCATGGAGTTCCACACGGAAGCTCGTTATCCCGATGTGAAAGCTGATTTTTATCAGCGTTGCACGCAGGAGTTTGCACGGGCCAAGTATCGCGAAATCAAGAAGGTGTTCGCATGGTGTCGAAAGACGTTAGAGACATAGTCCGCAGGTTCGCCGCCAGTATTGCCGAACGTGGCATCCACGTCGATAAGGTGTTGCTCTACGGCTCCTACGCATCCAACCGCCAAGGTTCGGACAGCGACCTTGACGTGGCGATCGTTTCCCCGGATTTCGGCAGAGACCGTCTTGGGGAAGGGACTCTACTCAACCGCTTGGCGTGGCGAGTGGATGCCAGGCTGCACCCGGTACCACTGTCATCTGCGGCTTTTAGCGAAGACACCTGGGTGCCTCTCATCCATGAGGTACGGTCAACCGGGATTGAAATCCAGTGATTGTGGTACCGGCCTACAGCCTTCGGATCCATTCCGGTGCGACAACACGGGGAAGACCGGTCGATAGGCCGCTTGCGGATTTTTGACCGCGTGGTTGTAAATTGAATGGGTTCAAACCGAAAGCTCCCGTCAAACTGGACCGCTACGACGCAACAGCCACCCCTGGCGAACCTCCCGGGGGCAAACAACAGGCCCTCGGCCTCCGTTGAATACGGCTCCGCCCATGTCATCAGCAGTATTGTTGGCCAAAGCCAATCAGCGATGCGCAAGACATGCCCTCCGCTAGCCATTTTTTGCGTACTTTTTTTGGCGCTTGCAAAAAAAGTATGGCGTCTGGCGGGACGCGCTTGCCGTGCCGTAGCCTTGGCGAAGGCTGGAACTGTCGGTGTTGATTTTGGTCTACTCGTGCATACACGTATAAACCTGCAGAAAGTACGAAACGAACCAGCACAGCTCTCAAGCCGGGCGCAGGCCATGCTGCTCATCCTGCCAGAGTCAAATCCTTCGAGAATCAGAAGAATGATTTATTGTAGAACACCAATCCATAGTGTAGGGTAACACTGCTCAACGGCAGCAACTTGAATGCTGGTATATTTTGTGTCGAATTAACGGGAGGGGTATCACGCTTTATGCGTGATGCCCTTGTTTTGTCTTGGGGGACAAAATGAATAAAACCGGTTTGTGGCCCAGAGAGAAGTCGCGTCCTACTGATTCAAACGCGGAGCTGCGGCTCTACGAGGCGTTCGCCGGCGATCTGCCGGTACGCGATGGCCGCTGGTTCCTGAACAGCAAACCCCTCGATCACAGCCCGCGCGAGCAGGTCCATTTCTTTGTCAAAAAGCTGGTCAGCCGGCTCCCTTCTGTCAATGTCTTCACCGTCTGGCATCGCCGGAAATTCAGGTTGAGTCAATGAGTCTGTCGTCTGCCACTGAATGCCTCTTTTGCCAACGTGCCTCCAGCAACCGCCTGGTTGTCGAATACGGTTCAGTCTTCGCGATCCTCGATAAGTATCCGGTGACTCCGGGGCATCATCTGGTGATCAGCAAACGCCACGTCAGCGACTATTTCGCCTTGTCTTATAACGAAAAGCGCGATGTCGAGTCGCTGCTCTCTCTGTTGCGCAGGCAGATT
>JAGXHL010000081.1 GCA_024636215.1 Deltaproteobacteria bacterium | reverse complement strand
TCATACCGTTGGCCCAGGGCAGGGTGACAACGTTTGCAACCTGCGCGTTGCCTGCGGCATCTGTCCAGTCAGTCTTCTTGAAATAGTATTCGACGTGGCACTGGGCGCAGACCAGAGAGCGCATCTCGGTTTCACTGACTGTCTTCATGTCCAGACCGGCACTTTCGAACCCTCTTTGCAGTGAAGGCCGGCCGACGGTCAACTCGGCAGTCTTGCTGTCGTGACAATCGGCACAACCGATTGAATTGGCAATTTCATGGCCGTACTTGGCCCACTTGCCGGTAAAGAATTCGAGTTCGCCGTCCTGCTGAATCATCCGGGGAACGTCGGGGGATTTACACGTCCAGCAAGCGGTCGGCATGGGGCCGGTCTTGGCATCAACCGGTGCGCCGGTGCGCAGGGTGTTCTGATTGCTCTGCAGGGCGTAAAAATGGCCTCTTGGAGCATTGTAGTCCTTGGCGAAGCCGTAGCCGGCCCACAGAATCGCGAGCTGAGGTTTTTCTTTGAGAAGATCGGTGATTTCGTCGCTTTCGGCAGTCTTTTTCCAGGTACCGTATTGATGAGGGTAAGCGGCCGCCCAGTCATAATTGTTGCTCCTGATCTCTTCCATCTCTGCCGCGGTTGCGGTCTGGACACTGGCAGCGCCTGTGAAGAGCAGAGCAGCTAGTACAGCAACGGAACTGATTAATACTTTGTTCATGTTTCCTCCTGTAGTCATGTGAAAATTTGCGTTATCCTGATTATGTTGTGGCAGGTAACACCGTCTATAGATTTCGGCGTAAGTGAAGAGCCTTGATGGCTCACGCCGATTTCGCGGTTGCTTGTATCTCCTGTCCTCCGGGTATGCCCTTTGTGTGGTTGCAAGAAAAACCATTCAAAATAGCGGTCTGTTACGAAGGGTTCGGGGGAACAAGCTCAATAACTGTAACTGACATGAGAATTTTCTGAATAATAGCCGAGGTGATTTATCCAAGGATTTGACTCAGGTCAATTTTGCGGCAAGAGCAAGTTTTTTTGTCACAAACGGGAGGAAACATGTCACAAAGGGAGGAAGGATGGCTGCTGCGTTGACTGACTTGTTGACAGGGATGGTCCATAAACAAAGCCACAGATCAACTCAAAATATCACATGATCTGTTCGGGCTCTTTGGCAAAGTCATCCTGACGTAGAATGCCGATGCGCATTGCGTATTGTGTCATTTCAACGGGATTGTTCAGGGCGAGTTTTTTCTTGATGGCCGTGCGGTGCTTGGCAACTGTTTTCGGGCTGATACAAAGAACCTCTGCAATCTCCGCGGTCTCCCCTCCGTTTGCGATCAGCCGAAACACCTGTTTTTCACGATCGGTCAGCTCCTGGTAATCGCCTAGACGATCATCCACAAGGTTACGGTGCTCCAGATAAAAATCGATGATTTTCGGGCTCAATTCCGGACTGAGTAGGTACTCGTCCATATGAATTCTGCGGATCGCCTTGACGACCTCTACCATGGGCGTATTTTTCAGAAGATAGCCTCGTGCTCCAGCTTTCAGAGCCTGATAAACAAAGGCCTCGTCCTTGCGTTCACTGTAGATAATGATGGCGACATTCTGGTTCTCTTCGTGTAAATGGCGAATGGCCTCCTTGCCGCTCATATCAGGCAGGGCTAAATCCATAAGAACCACGTCAAGTGGCCCTTGCCGCATCTTTTCCAGCCCCTCCCGTACATTGCCGGCCGATGCCACAATCTTTAAATCGGGATATTCCGCAAGGAAGCTTTCCAGACCTTCTATGACCACGGGCTGTTCATCAAGAATGAGAATATTCAGTTTTTCCATGATTTCACCAAAAGCTTAAGTCAGGGTCTATGGCCAGTTGTAGTTTGTGAGAATCCCAGCTTAAATCAACGTTAGCAGGTTGTGTTGCGTTAACAACTCAGCAAAAAAGTTTGTAACTAATCACCTGCCGGTCCAAGGGTCGTCATCCCCGAGTGGTTCTATCGGGGATCCAGTCTTTCAACTCCGCAAAACCTGGATTCCGGCTAAAATCATGCCGGAATGACGCTGTAGGAGTCGCCTTCAGTCGCGATTGCCCACAGCTATTGCCGCTCTTACAAAAGTGGTGAATAGTTACAAATCTTTAAGCCTTTGCTTGATCCGCTTTTTCAGCGTTAATCAGCGTCCTATTTGCTTTTGCCTTTATGACAAGAAAACCTTTAATGGGACGCTGATTAAATCAAACCAAACTCTAAAAGTTTTAGTCTTCCGGGGGCTTTTGGGTTTGCCTGATGTGACCATAGTTGAGCAAGGCTACGAAAATACTGCCACCGACCAGATTTCCCAAAATAGCCACAGCGATAAATCTTGTGACTTGTGCCAGCGTGAAGGCTTCACTGATGAAGTAGGCGGTAAAGATTTCGACCGAACCGGCGATGGAGTGATGTAAGCCGCCGACCCCGATGGTAAATGTCACAATATAGATTGAAGTCATCTGACTGAAAGTTGGTGGCGTTGCCATAATTAACCAGGCGCCAAGAGCCATAAGCCAGCCGGCGAGAAGTGCACTGAGGAACAGGGCGCCGCCTTGGTAGTTAACCAGGTGATGACCGATCTCCACATAACCTGGCGCTGCCCTGACAACATCATCGACTGCATACAAAAACCCCGCACTGATCAGCGCACCGCAAAGGTTGCCGGCAATCACAATCAACCAAAGGCGTGCAAGATCCCTGAATTTTCCCCGCCGATCCAGAATCGGGTAGACGGCTGTTGCCGTATGCTCGGTGAAAAGTTGCGTCCCGCTCATGATGCAAAGGACAAAACCAAGAGGATAAACCAATGCGGTTGCCAGGCGTGAAGTCATGGCAGAATTCAACGGCAATGCCCAGGTTTCGACCACCGCAACTGACATAGCGGTGAAGCCGAGGATGAGACCGGCAGCCATGGCCGACAGGAACAGGGACAGTGACCGTCGTTCCAGTTGCTCCAACCCCTCGTGAATGGCAGTCTCCAAAATGTCATCCGGATGCCGAAGCGCTTCGTCGGTGCGTTTGACGATGACCGGTGTAAAGTCGCGGTCCTCCTCTTCACGCTCGACCTCCCGTTCGGTTTTCGCTTCACCCTGATCCTTGTTTTTGGAGAGGGGTGTTATGGGTTCCTTGTCTTCCTGGTCTTTTTGATCTGTCATAAGGATAGCCTCTTTAAAGCAAACAGATGGAAAGCGAAAGATTCCTGGATAAGGCTTTATAACATATGGACGTTTGCCCGCAAACCTATGTACTTCCAGTGCACAGTGATTGGTTGCCAGTCGCGTCCTGGTGGATTTATGCGTCGGATTATTGTACATTCGTCCCTGTTTTGAAAAAATCTGACATCTTTCCTGCTGCCAAGAGTCTCAGCCATGATGATCATTATCTTTTCCCTGCCGTTGTTTTTTCTCTGCACTTACCTGGCGTACCTCTGTTTTAAAAAGGCGAAATACCAGAATTCCATGGTTCTGGCTCTGGTCGCTGGTTTTATGCTGATTCTCACTCTGGGCGTTCTGTGTGCCGTGTATCTGCTCGGTGTGCAGATTTCTCTGGAAGCTGCCTTTGTTTGAAGACTCCCGTCAGTCGACGTTGTGTTCCCGGTAAACGTCCTCTCTTGCCTTTGCAAAGGCTTCGATTTGTAATTCATTCTGGTCTGTGTTAGGCTTGCGCTGTTGATGGCGGCGTTCTGTCTGAGCGTTCCGACCAAAGACCCGCAAATGAGGTGGACCTTTTTTGCCCCCGGCAAATAAAGGGACGAACCCTCTCTCAAAAGGGCAGCACTGGATCCTGACGCTCCGTCTCGATGCCGGTTGCGGGTGGCCCTATCTTTACAAAAAACTATAATCACACTTTTCAGGCACGTCGGTTGTCTGGCCTTTTCCCGCTTCGTCACAGAACCTCTTTCTGTTGTCGTTTCCTGAAGCCATCTCTGTCGCGCGTGCCCTTGCTGAAGACAATCTTCAATGCGACGCACTGAGTGCGTCTGCTTCAGCACATCTTTAAGTCTGTAAAGGAGACATAAGGAACCATGTATTCAAAAAATACGTTAAGAAAAACAGAAGACAACTGGCTGGAAGCTGACTGGCAGGAAGAACTGCGCAAAAATATTACCACGGTCGATGAGCTCGAAAGCCATCTGCCGTTAAGTGCCTGCGAAAAACAGAACCTGGAAGAAGTTGCCGGCAGGCATCCCATGAATATCCCGCGTTACTATCTTGAGCTGATCAATCCCGATGACCCGGATGATCCGATTCGCAAGCTGGCGGTGCCTTCGACCGACGAACTGATCCTGACGGGCGATATGGGAGAAACCACCGGCGACCCCTACGGTGATGACAAGCACGATAAGGGTAATGGCATCCTGCACAAGTATCCCTATACGGCCCTGGTCGTCGCTACAGAGTATTGTTCGATGTACTGTCGCCACTGTTTTCGCAAGCGCATGGTCGGGCTTCCCAACGATCAGACCGTCAAGAGCTTTCAGCAGGCGGCGAAATACATTGCCCGGCATACAGAGATCAAGAATGTCGTCATGTCAGGCGGTGACCCGATGCTGCTGCCGACCGATGCGCTGCGCAGCATGCTCGATTCTCTCCGGCATATCGATCATCTCAACTATGTCCGGATCGGCTCCCGGGCTCCGGTTGTCTTTCCGATGCGCTTTTTTGATGAGGATCTGATTGATCTGCTGGCTGATTTCAACCGCGACAAACCGCTCTACGTACCGACTCATTTCAATCACCCCAACGAAATTACGCCAACCGCCCGCGCAGCGGTGGAACGTCTGCGCAGCGCCGGTGTCACCGTCAATAACCAGGCTGTCCTGCTGCGTGGCGTCAACGATTCGGTCGACACCCTGACCGAGCTGATGGATGGTCTTTTGCAAATCGGTGTCAATCCCTATTACCTCTATCAGTGCATGCCGGTGGAAAGGGTTCGCCACCACTTCCAGGTCCCGCTTAAAGAAGGTGTTGATTTAGTTGATGCGGCCAGACGCAGGATGGACGGCTACGCCAAGCGCTTCAAGTTCATTATTGGGCACGATATCGGCAAGCTTGAGATCTGCGGTCGCGCCAACGACAAGTTGATTCTGAAGCAACTCCATGCACGTCCGGGGCACCAGGAAGAATCCTCCCGGATTCTGATCCGTCAGTTGACCGATAATGGCGGCTGGCTTGACGATCTGCCGGAAGTGACTTTGACGTGAAAAGATCGCTAAATGGTGTTCGTTCGGTAACTCGGATGGACAGAGTGAAGTTTTCGATCTGGAAACTAAATGGCTTTAACTAACCAGTAAGAACCAGGAAAGCAACCATGCCAATATATAGCAGGAAACAACAAAATATCGCCGAAAAGATGTCAGAAGACCCGGTCTCCCTTACCAACTGGCGTGACTGGCGCTGGCAGCTGAAGAATTCAATTCAGCGGGTCGAAACTTTTGAACAACTGCTCGGCATCACATTGGAAGAGAAAGAGCGCAAAAAAATCAACCTGACACTTAAAAGGTTTCCTCTTTCCATCACTCCCTACTACCTGTCCCTGATCGACTCGACTGATTATCGGAATGACCCCGTATTCCTTCAGGCCTTTCCTTCTCCGGCCGAACTGGAGATTGGCAAGAAGGACATGAGTGATCCTCTTGCCGAGGACAAGGACAGTCCGACCCCCGGTATTACTCATCGCTATCCGGACCGGGTGCTCTTGCATGTCAGCAATGTCTGTTCCATGTATTGTCGCCACTGTACCCGCAAGCGGAAAGTCGGCGATGTCGATTCGATCCCGGATCAGAACCAGATTCGCGAAGGCCTGGATTATATTCGCAACAACCCGGTTGTGCGTGACGTCCTGCTTTCCGGAGGTGACCCGTTCATGTTGCCGGACCATTATCTTGACTGGATCCTGACCGAGTTAAGAACGATTGAACATGTACAAGTTATCCGCATTGGCACCCGCATGCCGGTGGTCCTGCCTTACCGGGTCACCGATGAACTGGTACAGATGCTGAAAAAACATCAGCCCCTCTGGGTCAATACCCATTTTAACCATCCGCGAGAGATGACCGCTTCATCGCGCGAGGCTCTGCGACGCCTGGCGGATGGCGGCATCCCGCTTGGCAACCAGTCCGTTCTGCTTGCCGGCGTCAATGACTGCCCCCGTATCATGAAATCCTTGGTGCACAAGCTGGTTGAGAACCGTGTCAGGCCTTACTACCTCTATCAGTGTGATCTTTCCGAGGGCTTGTCGCATTTCCGCACCCCGGTCGGCAAAGGCATCGAGATCATGGAGAGCCTGATTGGTCACACCAGCGGCTTTGCCGTACCGACCTATGTTATCGATGCTCCCGGCGGCGGCGGGAAAATCCCGCTGAGCCCGAATTATCTGATTTCCTTGAGCACCAACAAGGTCGTTCTCCGCAACTACGAAGGTGTCATTACCACCTACCAGGAGCCGGAAAAATATGAAGCCAACTTTTGCGATCGGAAATGTGACGATTGCCACCTGCAATTGAAGCTTGAAGAAGCCGAGGAATACCGCTCGGTCGGAATTGAAAAGCTGTTGTCCGATTACGACGAAACGATCTCACTGACACCGGCAGACAACGACCGGATCGAGAGGCGCCACGATGACTGATGTGATTGACAAAATAGGCAGTTCCGCCATACAGCACGGCCGAAACAATCAGCGGATTTACCTGATGAAGTCCTCAGCCGAAGACTTGCCCGGATTGATTAACGATCTGGATGATCTGGCGGCGAAGAATAACTTCTCGAAAATATTCGCCAAAGTTCCGGAAACTCAACAGGATCTGTTCCTGCAAAACGGCTATCAAGTCGAGGCGTCCGTACCTGCGCTGTTCAACGGTCAGGAAACCGGTCTTTTCCTCGCTAAATATCTCATCGAAGAAAGAGCCAAAGAGTTATATCCTGATCGTGTCCAGGACATCCTTGTCAAAGCCGAAGCCAAGCAGGGTCTCGTTTCGGGGTTGAGTGACGTTGATGGTACCAGCCGGCCGCTTTTTCCTGAGGATATGCAGCAGGCGGCGGATATCTATCGTCAGGTTTTTGCCAGTTACCCCTTCCCTATAGATGACCCGGACTACTTGCGCAGCACAATGGATCACATCGCCTATTACGGTGTCTGGTACGAGGGGCAGATGGTCGCGCTCTCTTCAGCCGAAATTGATTTCGAAAACGCGAATGCTGAAATGACAGATTTCGCGACATTGCCCGAATTTGAAGGCAAGGGTTTCGCCGGCCTGCTGCTGGCTCGCATGGAAGCGGATATGAAAGATCGGCAAATTACTTCCTTGTATACGATTGCACGGGCATATTCTTACGGTATGAACATAACTTTTGCAAAGAATGGTTACCTTTACAGCGGGACTTTGACAAATAATACCCAGATTTCAGGCAATCTTGAAAGTATGAATGTCTGGTACAAACTCCAGCCTGCAGAACAGGTCCTTGGCCTGTCATAAATTGCATGACTGGTCCTGCAACATTTTTGGCCATTTGTGAAATGAACCGCATCGCTGAAGAAGCTCTTCCCAAGATCCGCCAGAAGTTCTTCAGGCTTTGCGTTACATTTCATTGATCTGTAGAGTCGTTACTTGATGGTCAGCTGACCCGGATGATCCCCGATAACCCGGCCGATCTGAAAGGCATGACAACCGGCTGCTTCGAGTTGTGCTGTGAGCTGCGCTAACTTGTTTTCCGCCACAGCCATCAAGAGGCCGCCGGAAGTTTGCGGATCCGCGAGGATGTCAACGATCACGGGAGCGAGCCGCTCACGATTGATGACGCTGGGCAGGTAGTGCTCGCGATTGCGGTAGCTGCCGACCGGCACCAAACCGATTTCGGCCAGTTCCATCACCTGTGGATAAATGTGCAGGGCAGAGGCTTCGATCTCGAGACCGACCTGGCTGGCTTCCGCCATCTCCTGGGCATGACCGAGTAGCCCAAAGCCGGTGATGTCGGTGCAGGCGTTCACGCCCACCTTGAGCATCACTTCCGAGGCCGCACGGTTGAGTGTCTCCATGCCCAGAATCGCTTCCCTCATCTGCTCTTCCTTGATGACCTCTCCTTTTAATGCCGTTGCCAGAATACCAACCCCGAGGGGTTTGGTCAGCACCAAAGTGTCTCCCGGTTTTGCCCCGGCCGTGGTGATCAAATGCTTCGGGTCAACCAGGCCGGTGACCGCTAGGCCGAATTTTGGCTCGTCGTCTTCAACGGTATGACCGCCAACCACAATCGCTCCGGCTTCGTGTACCTTCTCAGCGCTCCCCTTGAGGATTTCGACCAGAACCTCCTGTTCGAGACAGGCCGGAAAACCGACCAGGTTCATCACCGTGAGGGGTTTGCCACCCATGGCATAAATGTCGGAGAGGGCGTTGGTCGCAGCGATACGGCCGAAAGTGCGTGGATCATCGACGATCGGGGTGAAAAAGTCCACCGACTGCACCAGGGCACAATCCTCGGCAATGCGATAGACCCCTGCATCGGCGAAGGGGATCGATGCGGTAAGCAGATTCTTGTCTTCAACGGTCGGCAGCTGGCGCAGCACCTGCGCCAATGGCCCGGGGGCCATCTTGGCGGCTCAACCGCTGGTTTTGGAGAGGTGGGTTAGTTTAACGCTCATTTTAGATGCTCCAGTTTCGTGGCGCGTGGCGGGTGGCGCGAAAAAGCTTTGATTCCTGGATTTTCCCGCCACCCGCCACGCGCCACGCGCTACGGATTTTGAGGTATTTGCCACGCAATGCGTTGGTCGCCTTTGCGCATAGTGTACTTGAGGCTGTCGAAGAGTTCCAGAATTGCCTGGGTTTGTTTGCGGGCGCTGCCGATCAGATCACGGAATTCAGCGAGGGTCAGAGTTTCCTGGTGGCTGAAATGATTGACCAGGGCGCTGAGCGCCTTCTGATAGGCGGTCTTGTGCAGAAACGAATCATCGTTGAGTTTAACCAGGGTCCCTTGGGCAAACAGATAGGCCAGTAAAGATTCGACCTGGGCTTCGGGGACGCCGGCCAGTGCCAGCATATCGACCCGGCCTTTGGCTTCGACACCGGCATCAAGATAAACTTGTTCCAGCTTTTGCAACAGACGTGTCTGCTCTGCGGTCGGCTGTGCGCTAAAGCCGGTTCTTGCCACCCATTCACCGCGCTGTGTCAGTTGCGCTTCATCAGTCAGTGCGCCGAGCAGTTGTTCAAACGCCTTCGGGGCCACTTTCGGGGGCAGCGCAGACTTGAGCGTTGCGTGAGGTATGCCGGGTTGCAGGGCGTTGTCACGGTGGTAGTTGTCAACAGCTTCCAGCAGGGTGCGTTGCCAGGCTCGTGCGGTTTCGATCGTCACCCATTGATCGCCGATCCTGCAGACCTGGTCCGCTTCTGCAAGGCTTTCAAGAAGAGCGGTAATCGTCTCTCTGCCCAATCCGGAAGCCTGTTCCAGTTCCTTCAGCTTGACGCAGCCAAGCTCGGCAAGTTTCTGGACGATAAAGGCGCCTTCCCCCGATTCCAGCTCTTTGAGGGCCTTCATCACTTCATCACGGAAACGTTTATGTTTCACCGGCGCCGGATCGATGATCTGGCCGCCGCCGATGGTCGCCATCGGCGAGTAGGAGCGTACGATGAAGCGATCCTGGCGATGAGCCACCAGAGGGCTGTCGAGATGGAATTGTGCGAGCACACTTTCGCCTTGCTGCATCTCGTCGCGATCAAGCAGCGCCACGCGGGCAGTGACCTTGGCTGTGCCCAGATGCAGATGCACGGGGTCTCGGAATTTGAGCGGTCGTGGCGCCTCTTCAAGCAGGTTGAGACGGGCATCGAAACGCTCGGTCATGGTAAAGAAACCGGGCGTTGCCACCACGGCACCGCGGGTCAGGTTGCTGCGTTCCAATCCGGCCAGGTTGAGTGCGACGCGTTGACCGGCTCTGGCCATCTCTGCTTTTTCACCGTGAACCTGTACCTCGCGGACCCTGACCGTCTCGCCCGGCGGCATGACTTCAACCGTGTCGCCGACCTTGATCGTGCCTGAGAGGAGGGTACCGGTGACCACCGTACCAAAGCCGCTGATTGTGAAATGCCGGTCGATCGGCAGGCGCGTCGGACCCTCTTCATCACGTGGCGGCAACTCTTTGAGGATGTCCTGGATCGTCTGACGCAGCTCTTCAAGGCCCACACCCTGTAACGCCGAAACCCGACAGCAGGGAGCCTTTTCAAGAAAGCTGCCGGCGAGGGTCTCGCGAACTTCTTCTTCGACGATGTCGATCCAGTCTGCTTCGGCCAGGTCGCACTTGGTCAGCACCAGGATGCCGCGGGGGATCTGCAGCAGTTGCAGGATCTGCAGATGTTCACGGGTCTGCTGCATGACGCCTTCGTTGACGTCAACAACCAGCAGGACCAGGTCGATGCCGCCGATCCCGGAGAGCATGTTGTGAATGAACTTCTCGTGACCGGGCACGTCGACGACACCGGCCATGCTGCCATCGGCAAGCTTGAAGGGCGCGAAGCCGAGGTCGATGGAGATGCCTCTTTCCTGCTCTTCTTTCAGACGGTCGGTGTTGATGCCGGTGAGCTTGTTGATCAGCACCGTCTTGCCGTGGTCAACGTGGCCGGCTGTGCCGATGATGTGGTAGCGGGTTGCATTGTTCATAAAAATCTATCCGTATCAGTCGTTGTAAAGGCCGTAAAAACGCATTCAACGCGGAGCAACGGAGATGCTGAAAAATTTATGCATTGAGCGTTCATCTCTGCGCCACTACGCCCCCATTTTGAATGAATTTACTGGCAAAAAATCTCTTTCAGGGCATTCAGCAGCAAGTCTTCTTCATCACGATTCAGAGTTCGTGGGTCGATCAGGAAGCGGTCGTCCTGAATGCGCCCGACGACAGCCGGTTCACAATGGCGCAGTCGCGTTGTCAGCTCATTGAGAGAGATCTGCTTTGGAACCAGGGCGATGGCTGTGCCGGGCAGTTCGGTAAGGGGCAGCGCTCCGCCACCGACAGTTGCGCTGGCTTCACAGAGGTTGAGGTCGACGCTGTCGCCGAGAAGCTCCTGCAGCTTTGGCAGCAATTTCTCACATCTCTGTTTAAGCGCCTCTGCTGAAATTGAGAG
Source organism: Deltaproteobacteria bacterium (assembly GCA_024636215.1). The sequence goes on along the minus strand of JAGXHL010000081.1, from coordinate 88,359 downwards.
CATCTGCAAGGTCGGGATGTTCTCAAGAGCTTTTTGCGGGTCGAGGTAGAGTCTGAGGGTCGCCTCGAGGGCCGCCAGAGTCAGCTTGTCGATACGCAGGGCCCGGGCCATCGGGTGTTGGCGCAGCTTGTCAATCACAGTGCGCTTACCGACGATGATCCCGGCCTGGGGGCCGCCAAGCAGTTTGTCGCCGCTGAAGGTGACCAGGTCGATGCCGGTTTTCAAAGCGTCACGCACCGTTGGTTCACGCGGCAATCCGTAAGGGGTCAGGTCCATCAACAGGCCGCTGCCAAGATCTTCGAGGACCGGAATGTCCTGCTGGTGGGCAAGTTCGGCCAGTTTCTCACCGCTGACCGCTTCGGTGAAACCGAGAATTCGGTAGTTGCTGGTGTGGACCTTGAGAATCAGGGCGGTCTCTTTATTGATAACAGAGGCGTAGTCTTTGAGATGGGTCTTGTTGGTGGTGCCGACCTCCACCAGCTTGACACCGCTGGCGGCCATAATGTCAGGGATACGGAACGATCCGCCGATTTCGATCAACTCACCGCGTGAGACGATGGCACTATGGCCTCCTGCCAGCGCAGCCAGGGCGAGCATGAACGCCCCGGCATTGTTGTTGACTACGGTCGCTGCCTCGCCACCGGTCAGTTTGCAGATCAATTCTTCAATATGGCTGAAGCGTTTGCCGCGCCGCCCGGTCTGCAGGTCGTACTCAAGGTTGGAATACCCCCGGGCAACCTCCTGAACCGCCTGCAGCGCCTCGTGACAGAGTGGCGCCCGACCGAGGTTGGTGTGCAACAGAGTGCCTGTGACATTGATGACCCTGCGTAACGAGGGCCTGGCCATCGACGCGACCCGGCTTGCCACTTGCTCGGCAACGGCCTCGATCTCGAGCTCGGGCAAAGCTGCCCGTTCATCAAGGATCTGTCGGCGCAGGGCGTCAACAACCTCCTGAGCGGCTTCACGCATAATTATGTGAGGCTGGCTTTCTGCAAGTTCTTTCAGTGGAGAAGACGCCAACAGCCGATCAATTGCCGGCAGGGTGCGCAGCAGTGCGCGGCGATCAGACATGGTTCGCCTCCTGGTTGGTTGTACAGAGATAGGGAGTTTTGAGGCTCAGTCCTGAGGAGGAGAGGGGAGGTCGCGCATCATGACGTTGATTTTGCCGGCAGCGACGGCCATGACGATGCCCTGGATGGCGCCGATCTCTTCGTCTGTAATCTGTTGTTCCCTGGCCACGCCAAGGTAGTATTCGACTCATGGCTGGCATTCCCGGGCCATGGCGGCCGCGAGCCCGATCATCGCCGTGGTGCGGGTATCGAGATGCTCGCCGTTGCGAACCGTATCGTAGAAGTTGCAGTAGGCTTTGTGTTGTTCGGGTGGCAGCATGGGCCGGCCTTGGTGAGAGTTAAGGTGCGTTGCTTGTCGTCAGCTGATCTGAGCCCTGCAGATTTTTTCAACCTGCTGTTGCTGGCTCTCTGTGTAGCAAAATTGCTGGAATAATGCAAGATTCTCCTCAGCACAGCAAGTTTTCATGCCTCTTATTCCTCCTCTCCCTCGGGTGGATCGGATGCTTTAAACCAATGGAACTCTTGGGTAAATATCTCCGAGTTGATTTTTGTGCTATCTTTACCGATAATTACGCTGAGTTTTTTGCTTTGCTTGCTGTTGTTAATAGCTACCTATGCAGTCCTGTTTGACTTTTATGACCCTGACTTTCGAGAGTGGAATGATTATGTTGAATAAAAATTCAGTCATTTGTTGCCTCCTGTTGTTAATGCTTTTCTCTGCAAGCTTGCTGGCGAAGGCCGGGATGGCTGAAGAGTTAATCAAGCCTGGAGCCGGGGACCGTTGTGCTGTCTGTGGCATGATGGTGCTGCCTTATCCGAACTGGGTTGCGCAAGTCGTTTTCAAGGATGGCACCAACCGTTTTTTTGATGGACCCAGGGATATGTTTACCTTCATCTTTGAGCTTGAAAAATATCAGCCAGGAAGCAAGACAGGCGATATCAAGAGCGTCTTTGTTACCGATTATTATACTTTGCAGCGTTATGACGCTCGCGAAGTTTTCTTTGTTGAAGGCAGTAATGTCACCGGGCCGATGGGCGACGAATATGTCCCCGTAGCAGGAGTTCAAGCGTTAAAGACCTTCGTGCGGGACCATGGCCAGAAGAAAATCTTGCAATATGACGACGCACAACTAACTCCGGTGGCTCCTCAACCATGATGCGTTACCGCTTCTTCTTCTGCCTGATTTTATGTCTGATGTTTGCCGTGACCGGGTTGTTGGTTTGGGGCCGGGTGAAAGCCGACGACTATGAGCGTACCCTTGCTGTTGCCCAGCGCGAACTGGTCGGCCGCTTGCAGTTAACCGATCTGTCTATCTGGACGGAGGCACGTTACAGTCGCCACCCCTCCCAGAGTGACATTTTCACCCCTTTTCAAGATTTCCCTGGCTCCCTGGAACACTTTCCTTCCGGTGCTCTGCTGGCACCACCCCGCTTCAATCTGACGACAACCTTTGACGTTATCTCAAGCTCTGCCAGGCGACCATGAATCGACACTTGAAAATCCTCGAGTATGCGCTCTCCTCTCTCTGGCGGCGTAAGGGTAAGAGCCTTGCCATTGTTCTGGTTTATGCCTTTACAGTCAGTGTCCTGGCTTCAGTCCTGTTTCTGACTCAATCCTTACGCACCGAGGCCAACCTGCTGCTAACCAAGGCACCTGATCTGGTTGTGCAGCGGCAGATTGCCGGTCGCCACGATCTGATTCCGACCGAATATGCCGAAACCATCCGTCAGATGCCCGGGGTGGCTGAGGTTAAGCCCCGTCTTTGGGGATATTATTATGATAGCATGACCAAGGCTAATTATACCCTGATGGGCGTTGACTCAGCGGTTGGTGACGATTGGCCTCTCCTTAAAGGGCGAATGCCGACTGCCGATGATGAGTGTGCGGTTGGCGCCGGTGTCGCTGACGTGCGGGGACTAGAGCTGGATGATGGTCTGGCTTTGGTTGACAGCCAGAATATTGGTCGCATCTTTACTGTCACCGGTATTTTTCAGCCGGAATCAAGCCTGCTCTCAAACGACCTGGTAATCATGACCTCGCCTGGTTTGCGTGAGTTCTTTGGTTTTGCCGATAATCGGGCTACCGATCTGGCCGTGCGGATTTATAACCCCCGGGAGATTGACACCATAGCCGTCAAGGTCAAGCGGGATTTGCCTGAAACCCGACCAATCTCCCGCCAAGAAATTATGAGGACTTATGACGCGGTTTTCAACTGGCGGGCTGGTATGCTGCTGACCGTTTTCGCATCAGCCCTGGTCGCCTTCTGTATCCTGGCGTGGGATAAGGCCACCGGCCTCAGTGCTGAAGAACGACGTGAAATAGGTATTCTCAAAGCTGTCGGTTGGGATACTCCGGATGTTTTGCTGCTCAAGTTCTGGGAAGGTGCGACGATTGCCATAACGGCATTTTTAATCGGTCTTCTGGTTGCCCTGGTCAATGTCTTCCTGCTCGGAGCCCCCTTGCTTTCCAACGTCATCAAAGGCTGGTCGGTGCTCTTTCCGGATTTTGACCTGGTCCCTTATCTGGATATCTATCAACTCTGTATCCTTGCGTTTTTGACTGTCACGCCTTACGTGGTCAGTACCGTGATCCCCTCCTGGAAAGCTGCGGTCACCGAGCCCGACAGCGTCATGCGGAGTTGATCATGCATAAGAAAATCCTGATTCGGGCCGAAGGGGCCAACAAAATCTACAATCAACAGCGTGCCGATGCTTTTCACGCGGTACGTGATGTTTCCATGACGATTGCATCGGGCAGTGTGGTGGTTCTGAAGGGGCCCAGCGGTTCCGGCAAGACCTCTTTGCTCGGTCTGCTTGGTGCCATGGCCCGGCCGACCAGCGGGCGGGTTTATGTTGACGACCGTGAAATCTCCCGCCTGCCGGAACGCTTTCTGACCTTGGTCCGTCGCGACAGCTTCGGTTTTATCTTTCAGCAGTTTCAGCTGATTCGTAAGCTGACCGTGTTGGAGAACATTTTGCTGCCTTGCTATCCCGGCGGTCTCGACATGCGTGAGATTCGCTCTCGAGGCATGGCCCTTGCCGAACGTTACGGATTGACAAGCAAGCTGGCTAACCGGGTCGATCAGCTCTCCGGGGGAGAGCAGCAACGGGTCGCCATCGCAAGGGCTCTGATCAACGATCCACAGGTGCTGATTGCCGATGAGCCGACCGCTCATCTGGACAGTCGCCTGGCCGCTGAATTTCTTGCCGACCTCGCACAGTTGAATCAACAGGGACGCACTATTATTATCGCGACACACGACCCCTACGTGTTTGAGCATCCCTTCGTGCAGCAGATTCTGACCATGCACGATGGTCAGATTGCCGGAGTTGAGGACAGATGATCCTGCATCCCGGTATTCTGGCCCTGCTGCTCGGCAGCGCACTGGTTCTGGTGTTGCTGCTGCAGAGCGCCAGGATCGCTCTGAAGATCCTCTGCCGCTGGAATCCGCTCGTCGCCGACGAAGGACAGTTGAACCTTGAGCGGAGCACTTACCTGATCTCCACTCTGGTCAATTATGCGCTGGCCTTCACCGTTTTATCTCTGCCCCTCTTCCTCTATACCCTTGATGATTTACACCCGCTGTTTACCGGTGCGATGTGTGCGACAGGTTCTCTGAACGCCAACCCGATCGGCTGGCTGGCTTTGCTCTGCAAGCTGCTGCTCGCTTTTTTGGCCGGGTTCTGGATTGTTCTTAATCACTACGATCTCCAGGCAGAAGATTACCCGCTGGTCAGGCTGAAATATCTGCTCTTGCTCTTTCTGCTGCCTCTGGTTGGCGCCGACCTTTACCTGCAGGCCAGCTATTTCCTGGGTCTGGAACCCGAAATCATTACCTCGTGTTGTGGTTCGCTGTTCAGTCTGGGGGCGGGTGGTGTGGCCGGGGAGGTCTCCGGCTGGCCTCCCGGAACGATGATGGTACTCTTTTACTCGGCAGTGGCTGGTTACCTCGGTTTGCTGGTGGCCAACCTGTCTAGTCGATTGTCGTTCATGAGATATTTGCTCGGCTTGTTTGCTGTCCTGTTCCTGTTCCTGAGCCTGGCAGCCATTGTCTCGTTTATTTCCCTTTATATCTACGAGCTACCGACCCACCACTGTCCCTTTGACATGCTGCAGAAATCATCAAATTTTATCGGCTATCCGATTTATTTCTCGCTGTTTGCCGCGTGCTTTTGCGGGATTGTGCCGGCCATGCTTGAGAGGATGCAACGGGTTACCAGTCTGCAACCGGTTGTTTCCCGGGCGCAGAGGCACTGGTTGATCATGGCCGTCCTTCTGCTGACATTCTTTGTCTTACTGACTTCCTGGCCTGTTCTGTTCGGTGGCTTGACGCTAAAAGCTTATTTCTAACCGTTTGATTGGCATCTTGCAGAAACAAAAGTTTGAATTCCGAGCCGTTTGCCCCAGACGGGCTGTTTGCTTTGGTGTTGGGGTGTTTTGGTGCTAGGGTGTCTTGGTGCCAGGGTGTTTTGGTGCCAGGGTGTTTTGGTGCCAGGGTTGTTGACAAAAAACCACTTATGATAAAATCAAAATTATGGAGTATCGTTGCGTACTGAGGCAAGTGCGGAGGTGGTATGTCTGAATCGATTGCAGATAAGGGCGCGCAGGGCGCTGCTGACACAGCTGAAGATGGCGCTGACGGGAACCTTTCCTCTGAGCCCTCCGAGAGTTTTTTCCTTTACAATGCGGTCAATCCTTTTCCGCGGCCCTACCGCGCATTGATCTTTCTGATCGTCTCCGCGTTCCTGGTTGAAGCCTTCATTGAGTACATTGTCGTCGCGCGTTTTGCATTGAAAGTCGAGACGCATATCCTGATGGACGCCGGCTTGATGATCTTGATGCTCTCACCGTTTTATTACCTTTTCCTCTACCTCCCGTATCGGAGGCATCACGAATTTCACTCCGCTGCGCAGGCCCAGATTCATTACCTGTCCCGGCAGCTGATCAACAGCACTGAGAAAGAGCGCAAGCTCCTGTCACAGGAGCTGCATGATGGTTTTGGCCAGGTTCTTACTGCAATGCAATTCAATATCGAGGCGATCAGAAACTCCTGCCCCGTTGAAGATGATAAGAAACAGATTTGTTTGCAACAAACCGACAAGCTTTCCGAGTTGGTTTCAGACCTGGGTGATTACGTGCGTGCTGTCTCGACGGGACTGCACCCCCACATGCTCGATGAACTTGGTCTCAAGCCGACTTTGAAAGGACACCTGGAAGAGTTTTCTCAAATGTATGCCGATATTGCTGTCGAAACAGACATCTGTAATATTGAACAACGCTTCCCGCCCGAGATTGAACTGGTTATTTTTCGAGTCTGTCAAGAGGCCCTGAATAATATCGTTAAACATGCAAACGCCAAGACGGTGTCTCTGAGTCTGAAACTGAAGGATGCTCATCTCTTCCTTTCAATCATTGACCAGGGTGATGGCTTCGATGTTCATGAGCTGAGAACCCTGGGCGCCAAGCGAAAAGGTATCGGCCTGCTTGGTATGCGGGAACGTGTGGCTGCTCTCGGTGGCCGATTGACGCTCGACTCTGCGCCCGGAAAAGGGACGTCGATCAACGTCAAGTTGCCAACGGTGCTGAGGAGACGTAAAAATGAAATTAATTAAGGTCCTGATTGCTGATGACCATGCCTTGATCCGTGAGGGGTTACAGCAATTGCTTGATATGCAGGCAGATATTCAAGTCATTGGCGAAGCCAGGGATGGTGTGGAGGCTTTGGACGCCTGCCGAAAGCTACGTCCTGATGTTGCGCTGTTGGATATTGCCATGCCACGCATGACTGGCGTGGAAGCCGTTTCCTTGATCAAGCAAGCGTCGCCAGGGACCGAAGTGGTCATCCTGTCGATGTACGAAAAAGAAGCTTATATCCATCGTGCGATGAAGGCCGGTGCGCTTGGCTACGTCTTGAAAGCGGCTCCCAGCTCTTATCTGCTGGAGGCTGTCCGCAGAGTCAGTGCTGGCGAATTTTATCTCAGCCCGAACGCCCGCAAGGGGGTAATGGAAACATACATGAAAGGTGTCCGCCCTGAGACAGCCAGGGAGGGGGGGTTTGACCTCCTGTCCGAGAGGGAGCGTCAGGTCTTTCTTCTCCTGGTTGAGGGCAACTCCACCAGCCAGATCAGTGACATCCTCTCGATAAGCCCTAAAACCACTGAAAAACACCGTGCTAATATCATCAGGAAAATCGGTATCAGCCAACCGGTAAAAATGGTCCAGTATGCTATTCGCATAGGAGTTGTAGATCCGGAGGCATGGAGTACCTGATCGCCCCTCTGCCGCTCCGTTCACTCACTGGCCGTTTTGTTCGAGAAAGCTTGATACTGCAAATTTTCGTCTCATCGGACTGAAACTCAACCTGAAAAGTAGGAATTTCCTTCCTGCGAATAGGGTCTCCCCCCCATATCACCTTTTTAAGTCTCAGCGTAGTATGTAAAACACGGTTTGTTAGTTGTGACCATGTTTTGTGTGGTCCTTGAGGAGAGTGCATGGACCATATACGAGTACTTCTCGTCGATGATAAACAGGTAGTCCTGCAGAGTGTTCGGCAGGTGTTAGAGAGTCAGGAAGACATTCACGTCGTCGGTGAAGCTCTGGACGGAGCTGAGTCTCTGGCTTTGGTTAAGGACTTGCTGCCGGATGTTGTCGTTCTCGACATAGCGATGCCCGGCATGACAGGCCTTGAGGCGTTGCCGCTCATTGCCGGGGTGTCTGACCAGACAGCAGTCGTTATCTTTTCCATGTATGCAGGCGAAGCCTATATCCTGGAGGCTTTTCAGGCGGGAGCTCTTGGCTATGTTTCGAAAACGTCCCCGGCATCTCATTTGCTGCAGGCGGTTCGATTGGCTGCCTCCGGAGACTATTACTTGATGCCCGAAATGAAGAGTCCGCACGTACTTTCCATGCTGCAGAATACTTTCGCCGGGCCACTCGCAGGAGAACCTTTCCGAGCCGGGTCATGAGAGAGTCTTTTAGAAATGGGGTTGCCTGAGTAAAATAGGGGTTTTCCCCCATAGACCAAAGCGGGCCCTGTGGTAGTACTTAGGAGCAGGTTCTGTGATAGACCTTAAACTGTGGTAGACCTTAAACAGGAATTTGACCAAAAACCCTCGAACGTCATCTATAAATATCACAAAATTGGTATACTTTTAATTAAAGAGGTTGCATTAGATATGTTAACCAGACTAGAAAACAGAACAGCCCGGGGTGTCATAGGCGTCCGGAAATTGCACGTGGGAGGAGAAAAAAAATGAGCAACAGCAAGCGATCTCGTCATCTTTTGATGTCTGTCGGCGGTATCTGGTTGTTGGCAGGGCTGTTTGTCCTGGCCATCCAGAACCAGGCGCAAGCCTTTACTTTGCACGTTATCGACGGCCAGACCAATGCGCCGATGACTGACACGGCCTTCCGCTGGATGGTCGAGATGGACAACACCTTTCATACGGAACCCGGTGTGGGTGGGCCTGATCAGGCATCATTCTCCATCCATAACAGTTACGCCCCCCTGGCGTCGCTGAGTGATCTTGAGGGCTCTCCTGCCCAGGGCAATGGCTCTGGCGGCACGGCTCCTGTCGCGGTTGCAGATACGGAGCGCTATTATGTGACGGTCATGCCAAACAGCGGCTACGCTATTGGCGGTGCCCAGGTTCCTGTGGGCGCAACGGATGTCTACGTCTATGTCGAGCCCTATCCTCTTCCTACCGCGCAAATCTCGGTACTGGTTTTTAAAGACCACTGGCCGATTAATAACGCTCCCGATGCTATTGAGAATGAGCCGGGATTGGGTGGAGCAACTTTGATCGTCAGTGACGCCGGCGGCCCGCTCTGGCAGGATGCCTTCGGCAACCCGATTGGCACTCAATATAACGATGCCTGTTTGCCTGGTGCGACTGACCCAGATACCTGTATCAAAAACGGACAACTGGGCAATGGCGTTATTACCACTTTGACCGAGGCAGATTACTGCGCTTCTTTAGGCATGGATGTGATGCTGCCACTCGAAGACGCTGTGATCTGTGATGAGACGACTTTTCAGGAGGGCTCGCAGGACGAAACCCGGAACCCTTACAACCTTATGCCCGGTGAGGCGATCGTCAAGTATATCCCGCCTGGAAAGTATGGCATCGTTATCGACCCGCCGAAAGATGGCCGGGAGTTCGTCCTGACTTCGACGATAGAGGGCACGACGACGGTTGATGCCTGGGTACAGGCCAACGAGGCACCTTTCTTTATCGAGCAGTTCGGTGCCGCGTCGCCGTGGCATGCTTTCTTCGGTTTTGTTGTCCCCAATGAGTTCGCTTGGAATCAAGCCCCGGCAGGCGGCCCCGGCAGCCTGTCTGGTGTTAATCGCTTCAATCATTTTTCGCGTCCACCCAACAACCAGTCTCTCGACCTCGGTCCTCCGGTTGACAACTGCTGGATCGGCGTCAACGACGGCATTACCGGCGAGGGTCTGTATGTCGCGCCTTGCGAGGCCGACAGCACTTTTTCGATTACCGGTATTCCTGACGGCGACTATGAACTGGTTACATGGGACACCCCCCTTGACGCGCTCTTTGGCATCCATCCCTTCGTGATTCCGGAAACCATTGACACCAACGGTAATGCGGTCAACCCTCCCAATTACGTGCTGAGTAACCGGACTTTCCTCTCCAGCCGTTGGTTCGGCACCCAGAAGGGCAATGTCTTTATCGATGCCAATGAAAACGGTTTCCGTGACTCCGGCGAAGGCGGCCTGGCCGACCAGGCCGTGATGCTGCGTTTTCGTGATGGCACCGTCTATCAGGCGACAGTCACCGACCCCAAGGGTGATTATGAATTGACCGAAATCTTTCCCTTCTTCAAGTGGCTGGTCACCGAAGTCGATTTCGCTCGTTACAAGGCGACCGGCATGACAGCGGCCGCAGACATGGGTGGGACCATCCCGCCGGCGGATGGTTGGACGACCCCGTCGTTCGATATACTGAATCCGCAGCCACAGACCGTGGATGGCACCTACGCCGGTTTGCCGATTAACAACCCGAACACCGGCAACAACCTGTCGCGTACGGCGACCGGTGAAGTGCTGACGCAGGCGGTTCAGACTTATCTGACCCAGGCCAACGTTATTGACTGGGGTAAGACCTTCTACGGCTTTGGCCCGGACGGCGCTCCGGCGACTATTGATGATGAGAACGGTGGCATCTCCGGTATTGTTTACTACGCGGTGACCCGCGCTGAAGACGATCCGAAATGGGCCGCTGCAGAGCCCTGGGAACCAGGCATCCCGAACGTGCAGCTGGCTCTCTATCATGATGATGTCGCTCCGATTGGCAAAATAGATTGCCTCGGCCCTGTTAATGGTGATCCGGCTGAAGTTGACCAGGCAACCTGTACTCCCGAGCTGGCTGATGTCGACAATTACCCTTTCCAGTGGAATCCGATGTTTACCGGAGAGCCCGGCTTTACCGGGGTGAAGGGCCTGGAGGATGTTGATCACAACAAAAATGGCGATTTCGATTTTGGTGACGCTGTTCAGATCACCTATACCGACAGCTGGGATGACAACAAACCAACCGGCTGTATTCAGGATGTCCCTGTTATTGCGGGTCAACCGGTAGCGCCCTGTGCGGATAGCTACGGTACCTGGAATCAGGTGCGTGATGGTGTCTTTAACGGTGGTTACGCTTTTGGTGATCACTATGAAAGCGGTATGCGCTTAGGTGTCCCTAACAATGAAACACCTGTGCCGCTGCAGTCCGGGACCTACATTGTAGAGTCCGGTACTCCGCATGGCTATATCCAGATTCGCGAGCAGGACAAAAACGTAGATTTTGGTGACGAGTTCATCCCCAGCACCCAGGCTGAGCCGCCAATTTGTGTCGGCGACCTGCACACGGTCCCAGCCTTCTTGTCTCTCTGGACCGACGAGGGGACTGATACGACTCCCCCCACGCTCTTGCCGAATATTGCTTTCTCTGCGGCTGACCTCGCTGCGCCTATGGCCGGTCAGGAGCGCCCCTTCTGCGATCGCAAACAGGTCCGTTTAACGTCCGGCCTGAACGCTGCAGCAGAATTCTTCTTCTTCACCAAGGTGCCCAAGGCGGCCCGCGGTGTTGGTTTTATCAACAACGACCTGGCGCCCGAGTTCAACATGGCCAGCCCGGCCTTCGGCGAAAAGATGTCGCCTTCCTGGCTGCCGGTGTCCTTGCGCGACTGGAACGGCCGCGAAGTTGCCCGCACCTATTCCGACGAGTTTGGTTCCTACGAATTCCTCGTACCCGGCTCCTATACCGTTAACCAGGCCTCGCCGACCGGGGTAACCCTGGCTATGTACAACATTATCCTCAACGACCCGATGAAGGCTGATCCTGCCGACCCCACCGGCCCACGGGTCGCAGAAGAATGGCACGATCCTGACTACTCGACTCCGCCATGGGTGTTCCAGTTTGAGACCGGCCGGAGCAGCTATATCGATTCGCCGATTGTACCGACGGCTGCCTTTGTTGGATACCCATCCGGCCAGTTGGATGTCAATCCGGCCGATGGTGTGCCGGTCATTGATGCGGTCAACCAGTTTGGTGGTATTGGTGCCCTGGCATGTAATGCAGGCGACCAGATTGTGATAACCTCGGCCGGTACAGTATCAGTTCCGAACCCGGCTTATGATCCCTCCGACGGCGGCCTCACCTCTCCGACGATCGAACGTGACTTTGGCTTCGGTGTCGTGCAGGGGGGCGTTTCTCTTTCCGGGACAGTTCTGACAATCGACAGCTGGAGCAACGATAGCATCACTGCTACAGTGCCGCTTGGCACGACTTCAGGTGCTCTCTACGTTGCTCGTGGTGATAACGGCAACCTTAATGCCAATGTCGTCAACGTCGAGGTCGGCGAGTGTTCGATCAACGACCTTTACGTAGCCAATAGCGGTTCTGACGAAACCGGTGACGGTAGCTCCGACTTCCCTTACCAGACGATTCAGAACGCCATTGACCAGGCGACAGCGGGAGACCGTATCTTTGTCGCTGAAGGCACCTATAACGAGCGCGTTATCCTCTACAAAGAGCTTGAGCTGCATGGCTCCGGTGCGGGGACAGTGATTAACTCGCGTCCGGCCGTGCAAAGCGAAGTGCAGGCCTGGCGTGATAAACTCATCAGCATTAACGGTGTTCCCGATGCGGCAATCGAGGTGCCGGGCATTATGGTCACTGATCCACAAGGAACCTTTGCGCCCGGCGGCCCAAGCGTTGTCATTAACAACTTCCTTATTACCGGCGGCACCATCGGCGGTGGTATCTATATCCTCGACAGCGCCGACGGCGCAGAAATCACCGGCAATATTATCAGAGGCAATCAGGGCAATCTTGGCGGCGGTATCACCGTCGGTCAGCCAGGTGTTGCTCCCAGTGGCAACACCAACATGTGGATCCATCACAACCAGGTCGCCAAGAACGCCGGTGTCCAGGGCGGCGGCGGTATCGTCCTCTATTCCGGATCGAATGGTTATCTGGTCGAAAACAACATGATCATTGGTAACTTCTCCCGTGGTAACGGCGCCGGTATCAGTCACGTTGGCACAAGTGTCGGCGGTTTGATTCGGGCCAATGCGATTGTGTTGAACGAAGCCTTCTATTTTGCTCCCGGTGGCGGTGGCGGCGGTGGCATCTATGTCGGTAACACACCGACTGAAGAGGGTGCCGGATCGGTGATTATTGACGCCAACCTGATCAAGAGCAATATGTCCGGCGCCGGTGCCGGCGGCGGGATCTATATCAACGGGCTCAATACAGCAGCCAATACCAGTTATTCTGCCCGTATCGTTAATAACATGATCGTCAACAACGTGGCCGCTGCTGGTGGCGGCGGGGTTGCGCTGCAGGATGCGATCAACGTAGACATCGTTAATAACACGATCGCCAACAATGACAGCACCTCGACCACGGCGCTGACCTTCCCGAACACCAACTTGAACCCTTCCCGGCCACTGCCGGCAGGGATCCGGGCCAATGTCCACAGCGCTGGGCTGGCTGCTGCAAATGGCAACGACAATGTTCCGAACCCGACCCTGCTGAACAATATCATTTATCAGAATAGCTCCTATTTCCACCAGGGGTTGAACGTTGCTGGCGACGCATTGCAGTTCGCCGGATATTGGGATCTCGGCATTACTGGCCAGGCGGTCCCGGGGACTGATGCGCTGCAGGCGGACTATTCGGTCCTCAGCAGCCTCACCGGCCAGAATGGTGAAGATTATGCTGCGGTGGGGACCAACATAGCGGTCGACCCGGGTTTTGTGCAGGGCTACTTCAATACCCTGCAAAGCGCTGCAACGCTTGACGAAGGCGGCAATAATATCTCGGTTCGTTTTGCCGAACTCGACCCGGCGATGGGTGATTACCACTTGAGTTCAACGTCTCCGGCTACAGAGCTTGGTGGTGTGTTGCCTGCGTTCGCAGAGCTTGCGGAAGATTATGATGGTGATGTTAGACCCTCTGGCCTCGCGGCCGATATCGGTGCTGATGAAGTTCCGGGCGCGACACCTGGTTTAACACTCCTGACCCCTTTCCCGGGGCAGGTCGTTACACCTGGGTCTACATACACCGTAAGTTGGATCGAGGATCCCGCTGCAGACAACTATCGACTGTTCTATTTTGACGCAGATCGGACCCCCCATGTCATTGCTGCCGGTGTGGCCGGAAATAGCTACGAGTGGACTCTTCCTCTGAATATCCTCAGCGAGCCGGACAAGCGATTGCGGGTAACGGCCTTTGCTGGGAGTACCAGGGTTGGCGTTGACTGGATGGATGGTACCTTCACGGTCGCGCCCACTCCTGGAACCCTGCTGTCTCCAAACGGAGGTGAAGTGTTGATTAGCGGATCAACCTACGCGGTGAGTTGGACGGCCGACCCCAATGCCAACAATTATCGTCTCCGTTATCTGGATGCCGAAAACAATCCTCATGTGATCGCTAATTTAGGTAATGTTACCAGCTACCAGTGGACAATCCCTGCTCTAACTGCAACAGAGCCAGGCGTAAGGGCCCGCATTGCGGCATACAACGATGCATCCCTCATAAACGTTGATGTGTCTGACTCGGAATTCACGCTCAGTTCGGTCGATCTCGCTCCGGGAACACTACTCTTCCCCAACAACGGCGAAGCATTGACCCAAGGCAGTACCTACAAGATTTATTGGACACCTGTTACCTCAGCTGAAAACTACCGGCTGTATTACTTTGACAGTGATAACACTGCACATTTCATTACAGTTGTGCCTGGCGCAACAAGCTTTGAATGGACAGTACCGCTTGATGCATCCGCAGAAGCAGGCAAGCGCTTCAGGGTGACGGCTTTTGATGCCGCCAACAACCGGGTAGGTGTAGACTGGTCCGACCTGACGTTCAGCATTGTCGTAACACCTTAGTTACTAGAATAATGACCCGCCGGCTTGCCCGCGGCGGGTCTCAAGAGGTTTGAAAGGAGATATATAATGAGGCTCATGAAGAAGCTTTCGGTTCTGCCACTACTCGCGTTGGTTCTGCTGCTCAATGCGGCGCCCGCCGACGCGATCTATCGGCAGCAATGCCCGCCGGATATGGACGGCATCGATTCCGATGGTGATGGGGTCGTCAATAATGACCATGTCTGTCTGCAGATCGGTTCCGGTGACGGCTTTGCGATGATGGCGGATGGTTACCCGCAATACATCTTCGGTTTCTCGCGTTTCGGCCCTCCCGGCCTGGCCTACAATGCTGGCGGTGTGGACCCGAACGAAGTGCAGCCGGATTGGCCGGCTGACCCCATTCCTGACATAAGCACGGTCGGCAACATGTGGAACAATGACGGTTTGATTCTGGCGGCCAATTCCCCGGCCCCGACGATCGAGTTGAAGCAGGGGCAGCACGTATTCCTGAACCTGCATAACGTCGGTATGATGATGCGACCCGATTTGTTTGACCCGCATACTGTCCACTATCACGGCTTCCCCAATGTGGCCTCGATCTTTGACGGCCTGCCGGACTCTGCCATTTCAATCAATATGGGCTCGACCCTGACCTACTATTATTACCTGGCTGAGCCGGGGACCTTCATGTACCACTGTCATGTCGAAGCAACAGAGCACATGCAGATGGGTATGCTGGGCAACTTCTACGTCAAGGCTCGCCAGGATAACGGCCCTGCAATTAATGGCTTTAACCAGTTTGCTTATAACGATACGGATGGTGCCACCGGATATGATGCCGACTTCCCTATCCAGATTCAGTCCTGGGATCCCAACTTCCACGATGCCAACGAGAATACCCAGCCCTTGCCTTTTGCCGGTATGCATGATGTCTACCCGATGCTGAACGCTCGTGGATATCCGGATACAGTCAACCCGAATCCGATTCTCAATGGCGAGGGTTACGATGCTCAGGATATGAATGCTCTGATTGTAGCGAATGCCGGTGACAGTATTTTGTTACGGGTTTCAAGCCTGGCGACGGTTGAGTACTATACCCTGATCTCACCGAGTATCCCGATGACAGTGGTCGGCAACGGCGCCAAAATCCTGCGTTCAGGCGGAGAGGCTGCCGGCACAGACCTTTCTTACAAAACCAATTCGATCAATCTCGGTGGCGGCGAGTCGATGGAGGTTATCCTCGATACAACGGGTATCCCTGCAGGAACCTACTTCCTGTATTCGCGTAATTTACATCAGTTGAGCAACAACCAGGAAGATTTCGGCGGCATGATGACAGAAATTGTCCTGAACTAGTCTCGTAAATGAACTGCCGAAATGGAGGACGTAATGCATAGAAATAATTTTACAAAGCGAAGCCGGATGTTACTGCTGGCTGTTGCTCTATTGCTCTGGTTCGCTGGAGCTGCCAATGCCCTGATCGTCGGAGAGACCGGAACCAGTTTCGATTTCACTGCGAAACCCGGGCACATCAGTACCGGTGAAGGTAACACCGTAATGGTCTGGGGTTATACGCTCACCGGCAAAGCGACCACTCAATATCCCGGTCCGACCCTGATCGTTAACGAGGGTGATCTTGTGACCATCAATCTAACCAACCAGCTCTCGGTCCCGACCTCGATCGTTTTCCCTGGTCATAATGCCGCCGCAACCGGCGGTGCCCCCGGACTTCTGACCAATGAAGCTGCGGCAGGCGGTGGCATAGTCAGTTATACGTTTACGGCGACCCATCCCGGCACCTACATGTACCACAGCGGAACCAACCCGGACCTGCAGGTGGACATGGGGTTGGTCGGCGCGATTATCGTACGTCCCGAAGGCGGCGGGCTGACCGCCTACGGTGATGCCAGCACGGCCTACGACTATGAAGTCCTGTTCCTGCTCACCGATATGGACCCTCGCTTTCATGACCTGGTCGAATTTGGCCGAATGAGTGAAATCGACACCAATAAATTTCATCCGGTTTACTGGTTCATAAACGGTCGCAATGGTCCCGACACGGTTCTTGACAACAACGTGTCGTGGCTGCCAACCCAGCCTTACAACTGTCTGCCGCGCATTCGCCCCGGCGAAAGGATCCTGATTCGTTTCGTTGGCGGTGGTCGTGATCCCCACCCGCTGCACACCCACGGCAACCACTTTGACCTGGTCGCCAAAGATGGCCGGATGCTGTCTAGCAATGGCGTAAGTGCTGACTTGGCTGTTGCTGATTTTACCCAGACCGTAAACCCCGGTGAAACCTATGACGGTATCTTTACCTGGACCGGCGAGAAAATGGGTTGGGATATGTATGGCCACACCGCAGCAGATGGCATCACTTTGATTGATGACTTCAATAATGAAACGGGCGCGCCAGGCGCTGATGGTTTTGACGATGCCACTTATGAGTATGTGGCTGATCATTTGAAGCCACTGCCGGTCGAGCTGCCGGGAATCCAGGAGTTGACCTTCAGCCCCTTCTACAGTGGCAGTCCTTACCTTGGTGGCGGCGCTTTCCTTCCGCCGGGCGAAGGGGGCTTTAACCAGAACGGCGGCTACTACTACATGTGGCATTCACACAGTGAAAAAGAGTTAACCAACGATGACATTTTCCCTGGCGGAATGCTGACTTTCCTGATTATCGAACCGCCGACTGTCAACGATATCCAATAAGAAAGGGGGAATACCTGAAATGAGAGTTTTAAAGATGAGAAACTACCTGTGTTCCGCCCTTTTGCTGACAGCCTTTATCTGGCTGTCTGCAGGAACCGCCCTCGGCCTGACGGTCAATATGGTCGCCGAAGAGGCATCTGTGACCATGCCGGACTTGACCACTGTTCCCATGTGGGGTCTGCGTGACACCGCAGATGCGGCTCATGCAGCTGGTGATTGGAAGGTCCCGGTCATCAAAACCAATGAGTCGGTCTTGACTATCAACCTGACCAACAATTTGCCTGATGACACGGCTTCGACTTTAAAAAAGCCCACCTCCCTGATCATCCCTGGCTTGCTGGCAACTGAGCCCTTCGCTATGGTGCCGACCTGGACCAATGGCGATACCGGTTCACGCATGAATGCAACGCAACGTGTCAGATCGTTGACTCATGAAGCCAACAGTGGTGGCGGTTCCGATAGTTATTCCTGGAATCTTAAGCCCGGTACCTACCTGATTCAGAGTGGTAGTCACCAGGCGGTTCAGGTGCAGATGGGCCTGTTCGCCGTCCTGGTCGTTTATCCTGCCGGGACAACCAACCAGGCTTACGACGCTGACTCGACATTTACTGCAGAGCAAGTTCTGGTCTACAGTGAAATCGATACGGCTTTGCATGCCGCGATTGCCCTGGATGATTATGGCCCCGGGCAAAGTTACAGCAGCACCATGGATTTTAACCCTGACTATTACCTGGTCAACGGTCAGCCTTATAGTGCCGGAACTGCAACATCTATCGTGGGTGGATCTGTAGGCAACGTGCTTCTGCGCTTTGTCAATGCCGGGTATGAAACCAGGGTTCCCGTTATGCAGGGTGACTATTTCAGCCTGATCTCCGAAGATGGTAATCTACTGCCCTATCCGCAAGAGGTCTACTCCGTGGAATTAACGGCCGGTAAGACCAGGGATGCTCTCTGGAGTGATCCCCAGCCCGGGATCACGAATCTTTATGACGCCCGCTTCAATCTCACCAACGCCGGAACCGGAGGCGGCGGATTGCTGGCTAAACTGGCAATAGGTGAAGAAGGCGCGCTGCTGGTTCCCAATGGCGGCGAATCCTGGACCCGCGGGGGTACTTATACAGTGCGCTGGGTTCTTAATCCTGCCGCTGATGATTACCGGGTAGTTTACTTTGATGCAGATGGTACGATTCATCGTCTAGGCAGTCTGGGTAATGTCGATAGCTTCAACTGGACTATTCCCTTTGATGCCGTTGCTGAATCAGGAAAATCCATGCGTGTGGCGGCGTTCAGTGGTGCTACTTTACTTGGGGCTGATTTGTCCGACGAAACTTTTACCATTCAGTCACAAATGTTCCCGAATGGCGGAGAAACTTTGACTGAGGGTCTGACCTATCAACTGGCATGGGGAGTGGTGCCGGGTGCAGACAGTTACCGCCTCCGTTATTTCGATGCTGACAATACTATTCGCGTAATCGCAAATGTCGGCAATGTGACAGGTTACACTTGGACCATTCCATTTGATGTCTCGGCCGAATCAGGCAAGCGTTACCGGGTCACGGCATTCAGTGGCGGCACCCTGATTCCTGGAACGGTTCAATGGTCGGACGCACCCTTCACGATTGCTTCTCAGTTGTACCCGAACGGAGGGGAGATTCTGACCAGTGGCCAAACTTATCAGCTCACATGGGCGTCGATTCCCGGGGCGGACCGCTATCGTCTGTTCTATTTCGACTCAAACAATACGCCACATGCGATTGGGGTGGTTGTCAACGGCACTAGTTACAACTGGACGGTTCCTTTGGACGCGGTAAACGAATCTGGTAAACGTTTCAGAGTAACAGCGTTCAACGGGGCGACCAACCTCTCCGTGGTTCAATGGTCAGACGGAACCTTTACAATCGCACCTTAATCGGGCGATTACCTGGCCTATTTAGTTTCGTTCGTTCCGCAGCGGGCCCAAAATGGCTCGCTGCATTTTTTTAGCTGCTTTATTGGGAGGTAAGAAATGAAAAAATGGATTCTCACTGCCATCATACTGATTCTGCTTCTTGTTTCTCCTTCTGCATTTGCATGGGAATCACTGCCAGTCGACTCAGATCCTCTGGTAAGAATGCCAGGCACCCAACCGAACCCCGCTACGAACATCACAGCCCCCGCCGATGACCAGGCCGATGGGGCTTGCGTTAATTGCCACTGGGGCAATCCAGGTCTGGCGACAGACCAGGGCATGCCCGGTTTCGCCTGGCAAGGTTCAATGATGGCTCAGGCCGCTCGTGACCCGATCTTCTGGGCAACCATGACGGTAGCTGCCCAGGACTCGATCTGGGCGATTGGCCGTCCCAACGCTACAGACCTTTGCTTGCGATGTCATTTCCCGCAGGGCTGGATGAGTGATCGCTCCGACGATGTTTCCGGGGGCATGATGACTGGCGGTGACTTCGATGGTGTTCACTGTGATGTTTGCCACAGCCTTTATGATCCTTTCTTTACTGCGACGGCGAATGGTACTCGCGGCGAAACCGACTGGGACGAGGCCGTGTCGGCAAGTATCAGCCAGCAGGTTACAAACACCCGCCTGGTCGACTGGAGTCTTGCCTCCGGTCTGACATTCTTCAATGGCAGCCCTTTTTATAACAATGCTACAGAGGCTCCAGTTTCTCTGACCTATACAGAAAACGGCGGCGGCCAGATGTTCATGGAATCAACGCCGCTCAATCCTCAGTCAATGCGTGGTCCGTTTGCCGATGCTGCCGTGGACACGGAAACTCACGACAAGTTATACAGCCGTTACCATAAGTCAAAATATTTCTGTTCCACCTGTCATGACGTCTCCAACCCGGTACTGGCAAATCTCAGCGCAGATCCGGCTAACCCGCTCCCGAGTGAGGTCACCTCAGCATTTTCTTACGCGCACGTAGAGAGAACCTTCTCCGAGTTT
This sequence comes from Deltaproteobacteria bacterium, assembly GCA_024636215.1. Next base: position 68,254 of record JAGXHL010000081.1, on the reverse strand, counting down.
ATGTCGTCAGCCTATGGCAGTAACCCGGGTGGTGCTGCGACCAACGCAGAGTTTCAAGCTCAGGGTGGGGCCGGTATCACCAACGCCGCCAAGTGCCAGGATTGCCATATGGCTGATGTGAATGGCGTAACGGCATCCTCAGGCGGCGGTATTGTTCGTCCCAACGCTTCAACAGATCACGTCGCTTCAGGTGTTCCCTCGCATGATCTGCAGGGTGGCAATAGCTGGATCAGCTACATCCTTGCCAGCACTGATGACAGCCTGCCAATCTTTGATCAGATCAACTTCGATATCATGACCCAGGGCCCGGCAACACTCACTCTGGATATGACCCAGGGCATAAGTCCTCACCTCGATAGTAACGGTGATGCCCTTCTGGAGGCGTCGGAACGGGCCAAGAAACAGCTTGTCCGGGCTGGAACCATTAAGAACCTTGTCTATAACGATCAGGATGGTAGCCTGACTTTCCAGGTGCAGAACAACACCGGTCATAAACTGCTTAGCGGTTATCCGGAAGGTCGTCGGATGTTTGTTAACATCAAGGCCTACCAGAACGGCAACCTGATTCAGGAAATCAACCCCTATGATATGGCTGCCGGTACCTTCGTCGGCGGCTTGGACTACTGGAATTATGATGGTCAACAGGTTGTCCCTGATCCGTCACCGCTCGGTCAGAACCAGGTTTATGACGACACTCTGGTCTACGAAGCGAACACCAAGAGCGCTTTGACCGGCGAGGAGCACACCTTTCATTTCGCGCTTGCAACCGGCCGTTACAAAGACAATCGGATTCCTCCCAAAGGTTTTGATCTTGCCACGGCAATCACCAGGCTTGCCGAGCCGGTTTCTCCTGGCGGTATTTCCGATTCAACAACAACGCCGGAGACGAACCTTTACAGTGCCGCTGAGCTTATGGGTGGCTACGATGATGTTTCGACCACCATCGCCACAGGTGCAGATCAGGTAGTGGTCACACTTAATTATCAGGGCACCTCGCGTGAGTATATTGAGTTCCTGCGTGATGAAATTGCCGGAACAGGAGCCAATCGCGCGCTCTATGGTCCCGATAATGGCGATGTGCCAACCTACGCTCAGGCGAATGGCCTGAATCCGACTTCTGCTGATAATGCCTATCTCGTTCAGACCGATACTTTCTTTGACTCGTTGAGAGCCTGGGGCCCTGCTATCTGGCAGCTCTGGTACCACAACCACGGACTTGATGGCAGCGGCCCCCAGGTGGCGGGGATCGTACCTTATGAGATGGCAAGAGCGCAGATCGGGTTTGGCTTGGCGTCACCAAACGGTGGCGAGACCCTGACGGCGGGTGAGGTGACATCAGTGCGTTGGGGCTCCCATCCTTCGGCAACCCAGTATCGGCTGTTTTATTTTGATGCCGACAATACTCCGCATTTCGTTGCTTTGGTAAACGGGGGGAGCAGCTATGACTGGAAGGTGCCGACAGATGTCCTGGCCGAAGGGGGCAAGCGCTTCCGGATCACGGCTTTTGACGATGCCAGCGCCCGGGTAGGCGTCGATTGGAGCGACGGGAACTTCACGGTTGTCCCTGCTCCGGCATCGGTGCTCCCAAATGGCGGAGAGACCCTGCTGACAGGGACCACTTTCCGCATCCAGTGGGTGGCTCCGGCCGGTGCGAGTCGTTACAGGCTGTATTATTTCGATGCACAGAACCAGCCGCACCATGTCGCCGATGTTGGTAATGTCAACGATTACATATGGATGATTCCATATAACGGTGTCGCTGGCCCGAACAACCGGCTGAGGGTCACAGCTTTTGATGCGACTGCCGAACGACTGGGAGTCCAGTGGTCTGGTGGAACTTTTGATATTCTCAGTCAACTTTTCCCTGCCGGGGGCGAAACCCTTGTCGAAGGGATTACTTATCAGCTAACCTGGGCTCCTGTGCTCGGTGCGGAAAATTATCGCCTTCGCTATTTCGACGCCGACAATAAGGAACATGTGATCGACAATGTAGGCAATGTAACTGAATACCCATGGACTGTGCCGCACGATGCCCTGGCCGAACCGGGCAAACATTTCCGAGTGACAGCGTTCAGTGGCGGCACCCTGATTCCTGGAACGGTTCAATGGTCGGACGCACCCTTCACGATTTCTTCTCAGTTGTACCCGAACGGAGGTGAGATTCTGACCAGTGGCCAAACTTATCAGCTCACATGGGCGTCGATTCCTGGGGCGGATCGCTATCGTCTGTTCTATTTTGACTCAAACAATACGCCACATGCAATTGGAGTGGTTGTCAACGGAAACAGTTACAACTGGACGGTTCCTTTGGACGCTGTGAACGAATCTGGTAAGCGTTTCAGGGTAACAGCGTTCAACGGGGCGACCAACCTCTCCGTGGCTCAATGGTCAGACGGAATGTTTACGATTGTTTCACCATAAATCCAGAGGAGGTTGTGAACACAACGCGGACAGCGTAAGTGCGCTGCCCGCGTTGTTGTCGTCTCCTGTAACTTCTCGTTTTAATGGATAACCCACGGACTGCGCGTAATAAGTTAACGATGGCGTAAGTTAAAGTATCGATGTCCTACCTGCGAGTGGTCAGAAAACACCAGCCCCCTTAGGTATGGTAGCAAGGTAAGCTTTTCATTAATTATTTGTGTATAAATATCAATGGTTTTTGCTATAATTCGCAAATATAATTGAACTCTTTCCCAAAGGTTCCGTCATGATTTTTTCAAACCTTTCCATTCATTCGATTTCGCTTCCGCTGAAGCTGGTTTTTTTCCTGTTATTGCTTTCCTTCACGCCAGTGACTTCAAATGCTATAAATTCCGACAATGAAATGACCAACACAGATGATGTTGTCGATGCCAGTGCTGAAGGGCTAAACAATGTAAGTCTTGAGGAGCGTTTTGGCATCGAAGTCGTTGCCTTACGGGATACAGCTGCGGGACATATGCTTGATTTCCGGTTTCGTGTCACAGATCTTGAAAAAGCGCTGCTATTTTTTCGCGAAGATATAAAACCTTATCTGGTTGATCAAGCAACCGGTAAGAGCCTGACCGTTCCTGTTCCTGCCAAGCTCGGACCCATGCGGCCGACAGGTCGAAACCCCAAGGAAGGGGTAACCTACTGGATGTTCTTCGGCAATCCTGGCTTGATCAAGCCAGGCGATAAGGTGACAATAGTGGTCGGTGACTACAAACTTGAAGATATGCTTGTCGAGGGGCAGTGAGGGCAATCTGACTTTGCTGGTGAGCCTGTTGCCGTGTTGATGGGTTTCCAGGTCAATGGCTTCTCTTATTAACCACTGGTAAAATGCTATGCAAGCACACTCTGATATAAACCTGAAGTCCCCGGCGGAGATAACCTGGAGTGTCTGGAAAGCGCTCTTCCTGCGTGAAGCGGTCTCTCGGCTCTCGGCCCGTCGTTTTGCCTGGGTCTGGTTGCTCGCGGAGCCTGGCACGCACGTTGTCTATCTGATGTTTCTGTTTACCGTGATTCGTGCGCGCATGGTTGGTGGCATTGACACACCGCTCTGGATCATGGTCGGTCTGCTGGCTTTTTTCATGTTCAAAAATACGGGGACACAGGCACGCAATGCCATTGACGCCAATCGCGCTCTGTTCGTTTACCGGCAGGTCAAACCGGTTGATTGCGTGTTGATACGCTGTACCCTGGAAGGATTCCTGCTGGTTCTGATCGCCATTATTCTGATGAGTGGTGCGACTCTGTTTGGTTTTGCAACCCCGCCGGCTGATCCCCTGGCCGTTCTCGAGGCGTTTCTGGGGCTCTGGATGGTCGGGATCGGATTCGGTCTGATAACTTCGGTCATAACTGAATTGCTACCGGAGTTGGGTAAAATTATTGGTATGGCCATGGCCCCATTATATATCATGTCAGGGGTCATCTTCCCCTTAGGCAGGGTTCCCGGGCCTTACCGTGAATGGCTCATGTATAACCCTGTAGCCCACGGCATCGAGGCTACCCGGCTCGGTTTTGCTCCCCATTACCAGGCTGTGCCTGAGTTAAGTATGGCCTACGTTTATCAGTTCGCCCTGGCCGCGGTTTTCCTGGGCCTGTTGCTGCAGGTCCGTTATTCCGCAAGGCTCATTGCTCAATGATTATCGTCGATGACGTATACAAGCGCTATCGGACTGCCCACGGATACGGCAAATGGGTGTTGCAGGGGGTCTCTTTAACGATTCCGGACCGGGTCAATGTCGGCCTGGTCGGTCGCAATGGTGCCGGTAAGTCGACCTTGCTCCGTCTCATAGGTGGTATAGACACGCCATCAAAGGGCGGTATACAGAGGACCTGTCGCGTGTCCTGGCCAATGGGGCGAGGAGGCCTGCAAGGCTCGCTCACCGGACGCCAGAATGCCAAGTTTATCTGCCGCATTCATGGTCACGAGAGTGATATTCCTGATCGGCTTGCATTTATTCAGGACTTTGCAGAGCTTGGTGTTGCTTTCGAAGAGCCGGTCAAAACCTACTCTTCCGGAATGAAGTCCCGACTGCAGTTCGGGCTTTCGCTGGCCTTCGATTTTGATATTTATATTTCAGATGAAATGACTGCCGCCGGAGACGTCCTTTTTAAAAAGAAAAGCCTGGCAGCCTTCAAGTCACTTGCGGGACATGCCGGGCTCATCATGGTTTCGCACGATGAGCGAAGTTTAAAGCAATTCTGCACAGCAGGGATCTGTTTGTCCGAAGGCAAGGCCCACTGGTACGACGATATTGACGACGCCCTCAGCTATTACAAAGAAAGTCTCCATATATGACACAAAAAAAAGGATTGTCGAGGATTCACGCGGATTTCACGAACGAAAGCAGGGGTTTTTTAATATCGAAGCTTTTGCGTCGTCGTTTTCTTGGTGTCGCAATCCTTATCTCTTTTTTTAGCGTACTTTATTGGGGAGTAATTGCCTCCGATCGTTATGTCTCCGAGGCTCACGTCGTGATCCAGAGAACAGACCTGTCAAGCGGTCAATCGATGGATTTCTCAAGTATCCTTGGAAATATCGGGGGGCTTTCCGCTGATCAGTTATTGTTGCGCGACCACCTGCTTTCTATTGATATGCTGCTCAAACTCGATGCTGAGCTCAAATTGCGTGAACACTACAGTGATAAAAAATACGACATCCTTTCGCGAATGTGGTCACAAGACGTACCACTGGAATGGTTCCACGCCCACTACCTGTCCAGAGTCAATGCGGAACTGGATGGAGCTACAGGTATTCTCGTACTGAAGACACAGGCATATACCCCTGAAATGACCCATGCGGTGATGACGATGCTGGTCGCTGAAGGCGAACGTTTTATGAACGAAATGGCTCACAGCCTCGCTGATGAACAGGTCGATTTTCTCGAGCAACAGGTTGTAAAACTTAAAGACAGGCTCATGCAGACCCGCATGACAGTCCTGGATTTCCAAAACAGAAAAGAATTGGTTTCACCGCAGGGAATGGCCGAAAGCCTGGCCGGAATTGTCAATCAACTTGAGGGGAAACTAACTGAACTGCAGACCCTGCTCAGCCTGAAACAGGCATACTTGATGCCCGACAGCACCGACATCGTCGATATCAAAATGCAGATCGCCGCGACGGAAAAACAGATTTCCAGAGAGAAAGCACGGCTTACTTCGTCAACTGGCGAGACGTTGAACAAAGAAGTGGAAGAGTACCAGCGTCTTCAGATGGAGTCGGAATTTGCTCTTGATATTTATAAAACAGCTCTTGTTGCTCTGGAAAAAGGCAGAATCGATGCCACCAGAACGATCAAGAAAATTTCGATTCTACAGAGTCCCACCATGCCTCAATATCCACTTGAGCCCCGTCGAATCTATAATGCGGTTGTTTACATCCTGGTCACATTCCTGATCGCTGGTATCATTCACATGCTTGCCATCATAATTAGAGACCATAAGGAATAAGGGTTTAACTATGTTGCGGTTCTTACCGATACCTCAAATTTTCAGTCCTGGCTATCGCGACCATCATAACCTTGGCGGTCCGGTCAAACGATTCTTGTGCCTCTTGCTGATGTTTGCAGCAATCAGCGGCACTGTGCAAGCCGAACCTGTGGGGATTGAAAAGGCTATGGGGCTTAATGGCAGTCAGAATCACATGAAGCCTTCTGTCCAGGCCGATACGGTTGAAGGTTACGAATCCGTAAGCGACCAGGAAGATCCCAACCAGCTTTTTCCGGTTTTCGATTATTCTGCAAACCTGGAAAGCGATATTTTCGGTGCCCAACTTTTCACTGGAGCCTTTGCCCGTCAGGGGGCCCCGCAGTTCAACCCGGACTATGCGATCGCTATGGGCGACATGATCCAGGTACGTTTCTGGGGAGCCTTCGAGTATGACGCGGTCGTGACCGTTGATCCCAAAGGCAACATCTTCTTGCCGCACGCGGGACCGGTTTCGGTTTTGGGAGTACGCAACCAGGACCTGCAGCGAGTGGTGGATGCGGCCGTCGCCAAGGTTTTTCGTGCAAATGTTTTCAGCTATGCAAGCCTCGACGCGGCTCAGCCTGTCAGGGTTTTTGTCAGCGGCTTTGTCCGCCGCCCCGGTTTGTACAACGGCACGAGTATGGACAGCCTTCTTCACTATCTCGATCAGGCCGGTGGTATCGACCCGGAACGGGGCTCCTTTTTGAACGTTCTTGTTAAACGGGGAGAGGCTGAACGTGCCGACATCAACCTCTATGACTTTCTGCTTGATGGCAATATGCCCTTGATACAATTTACAGACGGTGATGTGATTTTCGTCCCGCCACGACAGAATACTGTGAAGGTGTCGGGTCTGGCGGATAATGCGAAACGTTTCGAATATGACATGACAGGACGCACGGTTGCCGATTTGATAAAAATGGCCAAGCCGATGGCCCGTGCGACCCATGTCCGGATCATCCGCAACACCGGTTTGATCAAAAATATTGAATATTTTCCGCTGGCCGAAGCGGCAGGTATCCAGTTGGAAAATGGCGACGAAATTGAATTCACGGCGGATAAAAAGCCGGGCACGATCACGGTGAGGGTGGAAGGCGAACATGAAAGTGCTCAGGAATATGTCATGCCTTATGGCACAAGGCTCGGCAGTCTGATCAATAAAATAAACGTCTCTGAGCGATCTGACCTCGCCAGCCTTCAGTTGTTTCGGAATAGTGTCAAGGAAAGGCAGAAACAGATGCTGGAGGCCTCCCTGCAGAGCCTTGAGCAGGCCGCGCTCACGGCTCGCTCAGGTACGAGTGACGAAGCCAATCTTCGCAAAGAAGAGGCCGATTTGCTGCTGCAGTGGGTGAAGCGTGCCCGCCAGATTGAGCCCTCCGGTCGAGTTCTGATTGCCCAGGCCGCCAACCGCGAAAACCTCTTGCTGGAAAATGGCGATCTTTTGCACATTCCGACAAAAGATGGTCTCGTCCTGATCAGTGGTGAAGTTCTTTTCCCTACGGCGATCGCATTTGAGGAAGACCTGAGCATCAAAGACTATGTCCAGAGGGCCGGAGGATTTGCCCAGAATGCCGACTCTTCGCGTGTAGTGATTGCCCATCGTGATGGCAGCTTTATCGAAGCAAACATGAAAAGCAGAGGTTTTTTCAGAAATGACGAACTGACTGCCGTTCAACCCGGTGATGAGGTCCTGATTCTACCGAAAATCGATGTCAAGTCGCGACAGATAACCAAAGACTGGACACAAATCCTCTTTCAGATGGCGCTCAGCACTGGCGTGGTCCTTTCATTGTAAGGTCGTCGCCTTCTTAAATGAAGTTTCGGTAATTAATGCACGCAACAGCCAAACAGAAATCACTTGTCGTTGTCCTTGGGATGCATCGAAGCGGGACCAGCGCCGTCACGCGTGGCCTTCAGGTTATCGGAGTTGAGCTGGGGTCAAAGCTCATGCCAGCGGCACCAGGGGTCAACGACAAAGGTTTTTTCGAAGATACGGATATCCATGCCTTCAACGACGAGTTACTGAAATCCCTTGGGTTTAGCTGGCATTCTCTTGCTTTGATTACCTCTGAACAACTCCTTGCAGAAAAACAGGCTCCACTACGCTTACGAGCCATTGCGCTGCTCAGAGAGAAATTGCAGGATACTGACTGTTTTGGTCTGAAAGATCCGCGCATCTGTCGACTGCTGCCATTCTGGCAAGACGTCTTTGACGTTTTGCAGCTCAAGGTCTCTTACGTTATCGTCGCAAGAAATCCACTCAGCGTTGCCCAGTCGCTGGCGAAAGTACATAAGCTCCCAACCGAAAAGAGTTATTACCTCTGGCTCGAACATGTACTCTCGAGTATTTCACAGACAAAAGGTTGCCCACGCCTGCTGATCGATTACGACGATTTCATGGACAGTCCGGAAATCCAGTTGGGCAAAATAGCCCGGACACTGGACCTGGATCATGACCTGGACGCGGAGCGTCTGTCGGAATTTTGCGACAACTTTCTCGAAAACGATTTGCGTCATACGCGGTTCAGCCTGGAAAATCTTATCCAGGATCCACTGGTGCCCACGCCGATCAAGATTGCGCAAGGTTTGTTGACAGATATCCTGAACGAACGTCTAACCCTGGATTCTGCAGAAGCAGCAGAAGCTGTCGCTAAGCTATCCGAGCAGATGCAGGGTATGGCTCAGGCCATGAGTTACCTTCTGAAACTGGATTACATTATTGAGGACTTAAGTAGCCAGTTACATGAACAGAAACACCATGTTGATAGCTTGCTTGAAACAATTGTTGAGGACAAACGGCTGTCCGCCAAATTGACGCACTCGCTTGCCGAGCGGGAGACGACGGTTGCCGCCCTTGAAGCGAGTAAGGTTGAACAGACCGGCCGGATCGAGCAGCTGACGCAGTCGCTTTTTGAGCGGGAGACGACGGTTGCCGCCCTTGAAGCGAGTAAGGTTGAACAGACCGGCCGGATCGAGCAGCTAACGCAGTCGATTTTTGAGCGGGAGACGATGGTTGCCGCCCTTGAAGCGAACAAGGCTGAACAGACCGGCCGGATCGAGCAGCTAACGCAGTCGCTTTTTGAGCGGGAGAAGACGGTTGCCGCCCTTGAAGTGAACAAGTCTGAACAGGCTGGCCGGATCAACCAACTGACACAGGCGCTTGCCGAGCGGGAGACGACAGTTGCCGCCCTTGAAGTGAACAAGGTTGAACAGGCTGGCCGGATTAACGAGCTGACACAAGCGCTTGCCGAGCGGGAGAAGATAGTTGCCGCCCTTGAAGTGATCAAGGTTGAACAGGCTGGCCGGATCAACGAGCTGACACAGGCGCTTGCCGAGCGGGAGAAGACGGTTGCCGACCTTGAAAAGAACAAGGTTGAACAGGCTGGCCGGATCAGCCAACTGACGCAGTCGCTTGTTAAGCGGGAGAAGTCGGTTGCAGACCTTGAGGTGAACAAGGTTGAACAGGCAGGCCGGATTGACCAGCTGAGACAGACGATTGTTGAGAGGGAGAAGGCGGTTGACGCCCTTGAGGCGAACAAGGATGCGCAGGCAGATCGGATCAACCATTTGACGCAGACTCTGGCGGCAAAAGATGCGCAAAACAGCCTGTTGCAGCAGGAGCTCTCATGGAAAGAATCGGCACTGCAACACCAGGCTGTCAGTACGGCCCAGTTCAGCTACCGCCTCGATAGGATGCGATCTACCCCGAAATGGAAAATGCGTAAAGCCGCACGGAACTTAAGGAATACATTTTCTTTCGGTAAAGTTCGACAGGCTGTCGGCTTGATCCCTTTTCATCAATTGAAAGCTGACGGGGGAGCATGGGTTGCCGATGGTCCCGACCCCCAGTTCCTGTTGGCCACCGAGCGCTCCTGGCGTAGCCTGCCTGGCTGGTACTGGCTCGAATTTCAAACAGATTCTGAACAGCCGCTGAATAGTGAGTTCTACTTTGATGTCGGCGATGGATTCGACACTTCACGGATTATCCATTTTCAACTTTCCGGGCAAGGTCGACAGCAGATCCCGTTTTACATCCCCTGCAACTGCCATGCTGTCCGTTTCGATCCTTGTGATTGTCCTGCGGATTTCAAAATCTCTGGTTTATGGCTGACAAAAATGGAATCGCCGCGGTTGCCGGATGAGTTCCATGGTCAGTCTGTACAATTCGAGGCTCTCGGTGGTCGGGAAGGCAACGTTCTTGGGCTTAAGCCGGCTCATCAAATCGTTCGGCATGAAGGAACCGATTATTGCTGGACTTCGCAAGGAGAGGACCCCTGGTTTCTTCTGGAGGATATCGACCCTTCGCTTTGTTCTGGTTGGTGTCGGATTGAATTACGCATCCGTTCCAATATTGAACAGGGTAACGCAAAATTTTACCTTGATTGCGGCAAAGGTTTCAACGAGGCGGATTCAATTCATGTGCCGTTCAAAAGTGGCCAATTAACAACCCTGTTCAGTTACTTTGAGATCGCCCCGCAACTGATTCGGTTGGATCCTTTCGATTGCTCGGCGAGGCTTTCCGTTGAGAGACTTTCTCTGACGAATGTGATTGAAACCGACGCCCGCCACGGAATGTTGCAGCGATTAAGTGAAGAATCGTCTCAATATCAGGGGCTGCCTTCTCGAAATATCTGGGCGGAGTTGAAGCATCAGGCCCTTGCGGAGGGTTGCGAAGCCGCTGCGTTGCTTTCCAGATGCTACCGGGAGACTTTCCGGGTGATGGGCAAGCACGATGCCGTAACCTATGCGGATTGGATAAGCCGCAATGAGACTCTGGAAACTTCAGGGTCTGAGTTTTTCCAGGAGATTCAAAAATCATTCAATCTGTACCCGACGATTTCATTGGTCATGCCGGTCTACAATACCCCGGAAGAATTTTTACGCAAAGCAATCGAATCAGTACGCAGGCAAAGCTATCCGAAGTGGCAGCTCTGTGTCGCTGATGATGCTTCAACAGCGCGTCATGTGCGGCAGGTTCTCGAAGACTACAGCCGGCAGGAACCTCGCATCAAAGTTGTATTTCGGTCGAAAAACGGGCACATTTCAGCTGCCAGCAACAGTGCCCTGGCCCTGGCGACTGGAGAATATGTAGGGTTGCTTGACCATGATGATGAACTGGCGGAACACGCATTGCATTACATGGTAGACACTATCAATCAGCATCCCTCCGTCAATATCCTCTATAGCGATGAAGACAAGATCGATACGCAGGGGAACAGGATGGATCCACATTTCAAGTCGGACTGGAATCCCGATCTTTTTTTCTCCCAGAACTATATTTCTCATCTTGGAGTATATCGCCGGCAGTTGCTGGAGCGGATCGGTGGCTTCCGTGTCGGTGTCGAAGGGTGTCAGGATCAGGATCTGCTGCTGCGCTGCCTGCCGTATGTGTCCTCCGAAGATATTATTCATATTCCCAAGATTCTTTATCATTGGCGAATGTCGGAAGGGTCGACAGCTCTGAATGCAACTGAGAAATCCTACACATCGGTTGCCGGCATTAAAGTATTGCGCGATTATTTCATCGACCAAGGCAGAAGTGACATCCAGGTTGAAGCCGGGATGGTTCCGAATACATATCGCATTCTCTATCCAATTCCTGAGCCCGACCCGCTGGTCAGCTTGCTGATCCCGACCCGAGATCGGATTGATCTGCTCGAACCCTGCCTATGCAGTATCCTAGAGAAGACGACATATAAGAATTTTGAAATAATTATTCTTGATAACCAAAGTTTGGATCCGGCTACACAGATTTTTTTAAATCAAATCCAGATCGATGACAAACGGGTGAAAGTTTTACCTTATGACCGTCCGTTCAACTTTTCTGGTATCAACAATTTTGGTGTTAAACACGCAAATGGAGAACTGGTTGGATTAATCAATAATGATATGCAGGTTATCAATTCTGAATGGCTCGGTGAAATGGTTAGCCATGCATTGAGACCTGAGATCGGTTGTGTCGGCGCCAAATTGTATTACCCGGACGACACGATTCAACATGCTGGAGTTATTCTGGGGATTGGTGGGGTTGCCGGACATTCGCACAAATATTATCCGAAATCAAACAACGGTTATTTCAGTAGGCTGAAAATCGTTCAAAATCTTTCCGCGGTTACTGCTGCATGCCTTTTGATTCGCAAGGAAATCTATGAGCAGGTTGGTGGTCTGGATGATGTGAATTTGCCTGTGGCCTTTAACGATGTTGACTTTTGTCTAAAAGTTAAAAACGCAGGATATTTGAATCTATGGACACCTTACGCAACATTGTACCACTATGAATCTAAATCACGAGGTTCTGAGGACAGCCCAGATAAAATCGAACGTTTTAGAAAAGAAATTGTATTCATGAAGTCAAAATGGGGAAACATTTTGAAGAATGATACATATTACAATGTGAATCTAACAAGAAATTTTGAAGATTTTTCAATTCATTAATGAGGTTTATGAAGATAATGAAATTATCAATATTTTACCTTGTTTGGTTGTTTTTAATAATGACATCCTCGGAATGTTTATCATCTGAGATATGGTACCAAGACAATAGCTTTGGAATGGGACGTACTCTCCCTGATGATTTTATTTATAAATTCGAAAATATCGAAATCTGGGAAAGGGCGATAAACGAACTAGATGTTTATATGTTTCGAGTCAACATCTTTAATGATAATAATTTTCCGATGTTGACGGATGCATTTATTACTAATCTATTGCTAGAAGTTCTCAGGGAGCATGATGTAAAAATTGCATTGAATACTGCGGGTCCCCTTTTGAGTGGCTGTAGAGATCGTTCTGCGCGAATCGATAAAGAGTTCGATTGGCTGGCGAGAATTAAAAACCTGGGGATGAAAATCGATTATGTAAGTCTTCAAAGTATATTATCTAAACCCTCCCTGGCTACTGGTAAAGCCTCCGATTGTCCATTGGAAGACCGCGTTAACGGGGCAGTTATCTATGCGAAAAGATTTGCAGCCGAATATCCAGAGGTTGAGTTTGGACTCATTGACGCCTTGCCTTCCCATGGCAAGCCTTATAGAGAAGCTTACAAATATATCCGTGATAGGTTTCGCAAGGAAGGGCTGAAATTTGGTTATATCCACCTTGATTTGTCTGCGGAGATGATTTGGTCTGGGCTCAATGGTTTGAGCTGGCGAAAGGTCATAGAAGTAGAAGAATATGTCGATAGACTTGATTTGAAGTTTGGTTTTATTTTTACCAGCAGGAAATCAGGGCAAGTTTCCGACAAAGCTTTTTATCAGGTCATTGTGAAGGAGCACCAGGATTACTTGGCTGCTGGCGGGAGTCCCGATGATAAAATTATTACCAGTTGGTTCTCCTATCCGAAGCAATCGGTTCGGAGTAAAGGAGAAAGTGGTGGGTATCCCATGACCGACCTTATATGGGAGTTCACACGAATCCCAAGTGAGACAAAATACAAGGCAAACAGCAACTGACAAGAAAATTGTAAAAGGAAGACAAAATTATGAGTTGCTGCATTATCCATGTCGGCATGCATAAAACAGGAACAACATCCATTCAGCAAAGCCTTAAGGGTTTTGAGGATGAGGACTTTGTCTATTTCGTCGATAAAAGTTGGCAAGGCAACCACAGTCGGGCAATTTTCCGCCTGCTTGAAAGCCGAGGTGCAGGCATTCCTAACCCAAGAAAAAAATCGCAGGTATTTAGAGATGTGAACAAGAGTGTCAGAAGGAATTTGACTCGGGCGGTTGAATCGCTTGAAGGTCGAAATCTAATCATTTCCGGCGAAGGTCTGATTGTTCTCAATAAAGAAGAGTTGGAAAGACTGCGATGTCTTTTTGAAAGTTTCGGCGTTGAGGTGAAAATTGTGGCATATGTTCGACCCCCTGCCGCATTCATGACGAGTGTTTATTTGCAGCGGCTGAAATCCGGTACAAGATTCGAGCTCAACCCGGATGGTGATTACGGGAATTATCAAAGCCGTTTCAGGAAATTTGATGAAGTCTTTGGACAGGAAAACGTCCTTTTATGGAAATTTGATCCAAAAGACTTCTATCAGAACTGTGTCGTGCGGGATTTTTGCAGGCGCTTGGATATTGAGATCCCCACGGCCCGTATTGTGCGGGTCAATGAGTCGTTTTCTCTGGAAGCTGCGGGACTGCTTTATCAGTATCGAAAGTTTAGCGCGGCCGAGGAGAGCGGACTAAATGAAGTCGATGGATACCGCTTACTGGTTCAATTGTTAACACAAATTGGTGGTTCAAAATTTCGGTTTTCACCTGACATCTTAATACCAATCTTGGAAAAAAACACTAATGACATCAAGTGGATGGAATCTCGCCTTGGTGTGACGCTGCACGAAAATATAGGGAAATCTCTTCCGGCCGATATCCGTACGGAAGCAGATATGCTGGCCACCAGCGCGAAAACCATTGACGATCTGAAGAAGCTTCTTGGCCCAAATGCCCCGCCGGGAATCTCTGGAAAAACACCTAATGAAATAGCCATGATGGTGCACGCCTTGCGATTAAGTAGCGTCTCTTCTGTGCAAAATCCAGTTCCCGAACGAGGAATGATTAATGAAGCTAAGAAATCGGAGCCAGATTTACTTGAGAGTAAGGCAAACAATACTCGTTCAGCAAACCAGTCCGGGTTAGGTGACGAGTCGGCGATTAAGGAAATACATTTTTTTGTCCATATTCCTAAGACAGCCGGCACCAGCTTTCGAATAGCCCTGCAGCAGAATCCGATCGTTCGCATGCTATATGATTACGGTGACCGCAGTTCAGAATCTTCTTCCGAACTGAAGGAGGTAAGAGCTCGCGAGTTACTGCCTGATCACCCCGTATTTCATCTTGGCAAATATAATTTTCTTTGCGGGCATGTGAACTATCAACGATACGCTCAATGCGTCAGAGAGGAAAACGTGATTTCGATAGTCAGAAACCCTGTCGAGCGGATTGTATCGGAGTATCAGCATCTTAAGCGACACGGTGGACTTACTGCCAGTTTCGAGGAGTTTTCCTCAAGCGCTAAGCAACAGAATAAGCAATGGCGGCTTTTGAAAGGATTGAAGATTGATCAAGGCGCCCTGATCGGCTTGACCAGCCATTACAAATTTTTCATCGAACTTTTCTCCAATACGCTCAAGTTACCGGTTCAAGCGATTTCCATCAATAACGCACCGCTTTCTGATACCGAGGAGCGCTTCAATATTACACCCGAAGCGATCAAGGCAGCGTATCAGTACAACAAGAAGGATATGTCTTTCTTCTTCAA
The DNA here is from genome assembly GCA_024636215.1 of Deltaproteobacteria bacterium. The sequence goes on along the minus strand of JAGXHL010000081.1, from coordinate 53,065 downwards.
CCTCGTCCAACGTTTTGCCGAATCCATAGCAAAGGTTGGTTACAGGACAATTCCAGATGACAATACGACTTGGAATTGCCGGATCGATAACGGCAAACGCGTCATGGGTTGGCTTGCCTGTGGTCACAACGATTGTTTTTTTATTGTTATCGGAGTTAATGGAGAAAGTCGTGTTGTTGTTTCCCTAGACCAGCCAAGGCAAGATCTAATCGACAAGGGGTTGTCTGACAATGCCGTGTGCGGATTCAGTTATCCTCTGGCATTACTGGGAATCTCGCAAGGCGACAGGATAACTGTCGAAGTGTTGGGTTCTGCAAAATTTCAGAAAAGTTTTGATGTATGAGTATGAGGACAGTGTAAGGCCGCGAGCAACTGGATGACATACCAATTCCAAAGCTAAAACCTAATGTTACGTAAAACTTGGATAGAAGCATGATTAATTTTAATATAAAATTGCCGGTTGAATATGATTACACTATTTATTCGAGCTTTGCAGGCAATTTTGATATTTCATTTTTGGAAGAGGAAAAAGCTTGGCAACATTATTGTGAATTCGGCTTGGAGGAGGGAAGGGTTTGTAGCGAAATCTGCCGAAGGCAGGATTTTATAAATCTTATTCCAAAGCAGGAAGACATATTGGAAATTGGACCTTTCTTTTCACCCGCATTTAACCCCCAGGAAGCGAAAGTTTATTACCTTGACTGTATTTCTACTACAGAAATGATTCAAAGAGCCAAAAATATCGATGGTGCCTCAATAGAAAAAATTCCAAACATAGATTACTTATGGTCAGGACAAAAATATACCGATCTCGTAAGGAGAAAATTTTCAATCATCTATTCGTCCCATAATTTGGAGCACCAACCCGATCTCGTTGCGCATTTAAAGAATTTGGAAAGCATTCTGACCGAAAATGGGGCAGTTTTTTTGATTATTCCGGATAAAAGATATTGTTTTGATCATTATTTCCCCGAGACTAGTTTCAATGATGTAGCTGATGCTTGGAAAACAAATCTTGGTCGACATAGGTTGAAAGACATCTTGGACCATCAGTTTTTTGCGACCCATAATGATCCGGTTCGTCACTGGCGAGGAGACCATGGCATTAACAAGACCACCCGCCACCTGGAAGAACGACTACAGTCTCAATATTTTCAGGAAATAGAAAAGTACTGCAGTAACTCTGATAAGGTAGATGTCCATGCTTGGAAGTTTACTCCAGAAAATTTCCGAGTTATTTTTGAAGATCTTTATCGCTTGAAAATTATCAACTTGCGGATTTTAAGGGTCTACCCAACGCTCAAGAACAGCAATGAATTCTACGCTGTACTGGCCCCATGAAACAAATAGAACGAGCAATTGTCGGGGTGTGGGGAATAAAATCATCCAAGGGAGAACGGCTTAATCAGCTGAGCATCATCTAACACTTGCCAAATTGGAGAAGAAAACATGAAAATGACTGAACTTGTAGCTTTCATTAAAACTGAAAACCCTGAGCTGTTAGACAATATACCAAATAATCGTGCTGCGGCACTGATACGCCAGGTTTTTTCCCGGCTTGCCAAAACCTTGGAAGAACAGGAAGAAGGTCTTGTCAAAGTGCCTGGTTTCGGCAGCTTCAGAATCCGTATGGTTGAAACCGAGAAAGACAGTCAGAAATCCACCGTTAAACGTATTCTCTTCCGCCCAGCCAAGCCTGCGCCGGAAAAATCGGCCAAGAATAAATCGGCCAAGAATAAATCGGAAAAGCCTGAGCGATAGAGCATTTGTAGCAAGAGACTCATGAAATTCAAGAATGCTAAGTCACCGTTCAAATTCAGTGCAATTTATTACACGCCTGGATTCTCAGCAGGAGATGCCGGATGCGGAGCTTTCTTCAGGTTTTGAAATGCCTTCGCTTAAACTGCTGCCGGCCGGCTGGGCCTTGCTAAGGGGAATATTGCATCGAGAGGATCTGAGTATTTCGCTATGGTTGTCCGCTGTAACCAGAAACGATGCTGGGGAGCTATTTCCCCCATCGCAGTATCTTGCAAGGGAACGATTTACGATCTGCAGAATGGCATCGTCACACTGAGATGGATTCCTCGCAATTACCTGACGTTGAAGATTTGCACAACGCAACGCATTGAGAACAGACCCATGCCAAATGGCGCTTGACCAGGGCCTAATGCGCAGGCGGGTTGAGACAATCTTGGTTAATGGGTAGCTCTACCCTCGTTACTGTCCCCAAGATTTGCGTTTGACAAGGTTTTGAGCCTAAAGTAAGAAAATAGACTAAGAGTGTTAATCGGGCGTAAAGGGGGCGGAAGAGCAATATGTGCCGCCTCTGTTGTCAACATGTCGAAAGCTGAGTCCTGCCCTGGTTGCCCAGATGCGGATTACCAGAAATAGTTTTTAAATCAGCGGCCTTGTCAGCCTTTTACTGAATTTTAAGTAAATTGAGATGGTTACCTCATGAAAATCACGATTGTAGGCCACAGTCATATCGGCTGTATGCGCCAGGCATATTTATCTAACAGCTCTGAATTTGCTGTGAATTTCAACTTCTTTCAATTGCACAAATACAAAAAAGGGCATATGCCAAGAGCCCTTAATCTCAGCATTCAGAATGTGGATCTATCTTATGTAAAGGGTGAACTGCATAAAGCCCTGGAGGGGTCATCGGCAGCGGTCTTGTTGCTAACCAGTAATGCACCGGCAATATTCGGCTTGAAAAGATTCAAATCCAGAAATAAGGGTCATGCACAATCCGGATTCTCCGCCGAATTCCAGGATGAGTTGTCAACGTATATGGCAGCCTATGCAGACTGGCTTGCCTTCCTGAACGCGCACATCCCCGTTCCGGTACGTGTCCTGCCGCTGCCTCCACCGGTTGGCAGCAATGATTGGATACAGAAAAACCCGGGACATTTTAAAGCCATCTTCGATAAGACTGGCATAAGCTCCCCTGAACACCGACTAGGTATCTATCAATTATGGCTCGATGCTATTCGCAAGGAAGCAGCTAAACAAGCATTGGACTTTATTGAACTCCCGGGAGACGTTTTTGCCGACGGGGGTTTTTTGTCGGAACAATATTGCGGTGATGATCCGTCCCATGCCAATGTCGAGTATGGCTTGAGAATGCTGCATTACCTGTCTCAGGTAGCGAAAGAGGGTGATGCAGGCAAGAGTCGAATCATAGAAAAGGAATCGGCGCCTGAAAGCGTTACCCTTTCCCACCCATACAGTGCGCTCCCGGATACCGCGTTATGGAAACAGGCAGTGGCTAACATCCCCGCTGATCAATTGGATCCTGTATCTAACGTGCCATTCAGGATTTCCCGGTCGGATAAGGTCGCTACCGCTGGAAGTTGTTTCGCCCAGCATATTTCCAAGAGAATCCGGTCTTCCGGGTTCCAGTTCCTGGTCACCGAACGGTCAGACAGCGTTTGCGAAGAGGGCAATGAACACGCTTCTTACGATTTTTCCGCACGTTATGGGAACATCTATACTGCGCGGCAACTATTGCAGCTTTTTGATCGAGCGTTCGGTCATTTTACTCCGGTTGACAACTGCTGGGAGCTTTCCGGTGGGGGCTTCTGTGACCCATTTCGGCCGCGCATCGAGCCCGGAGGCTTTCCCACGCTTGAAACCCTTGAAGCGGACCGTCGAAAACACCTGCAGGCGGTTCAGGAAATGTTTCTGCAGTTGGATGTTTTTGTCTTTACTATGGGGCTGACAGAAGGTTGGGTTTCGCGCTTGGATGGTGCTGCGTATCCCGTCGCTCCCGGGGTGATCGGTGGCGTTTTCGACCCCTCGAAATATGCATTTGTCAATTACGATGTAAATGATGTCGTTGCTGACCTGAAATCGATGATTCAAAAACTTCGTCAGGTTAATGCTAAAGCCAAGCTGATCCTCACGGTGTCACCTGTGCCTCTTACGGCAACTTATGAACCTGACCATGTTCTCGTCTCGACGACTTATTCAAAGTCGGTTCTCAGGGTTGCCGCGGAGATGGTGAGTCGTTCCAGCCGCGATGTCTATTATTTTCCTTCGTTTGAAATAATTACCGGGAACTACAATCGCGGTCGTTATTTTGCTCCGGACCTCAGGAATGTAACGACGGCTGGTGTCGACCATGTCATGGCGGTGTTCATGAAACATCTCACGGAAGAGACTGGAACAACAACGATGTCGGATAATCCGGCCGCTGACGCTGGGCAAATCGACAAAGAAATGCGGGAAATGATGGAAGTAGCAGAAGCAGCTTGCGATGACGAATTGCTGGAACGCGAATAGGGCGCCGTCACTCTTCTATTTTCATCCGTCTCCTAGCAATCTGTCGGACTATTCATGAACCGGCTGCAAATCCGGCTGTTTGGCCTCACATTTCAGCTCCTTTTTGGCCCATGGCTACGGCTAGCAAGAGACTCCTGAAATTCAAGAATGCTAAGTCTCCGTTCAAATTCAGTGCAATTTATTACACGACCGGATTCTCAGCAGGAGATGCCGGATGCGGAGCTTTCTTCAGGTTTTGAAATGCCGTCGCTTGAACCAATGCCGGCCGGCTGGGCCCTGTTAAGGGGAATGTTGCATCGAGAGGATCTGAGTATTTCGCTAAGATTGTCCGCTGTAACCAGAAACGAAGCTGGGGAGATAGCAGTTTTTCCCATCGCGGTATCTCGCAAGGGAACGATTTTCGAACTGCTTTATCTGCCTAATGGCATCGTCACACTGAGATTAGAACCTTTCCGGCCCGTGGGTTTCGAGCTCAAGAATCTTTCTATCACACCGGTAAGCCAGTTCGAGCGGATCGTTCGCATGTATCGCCGGGTTATTCCGATGCTGTTCAAGCAACCCAGAAGCCGTCGACAAAAAGCCGGGCTAAAGGCTTACACACCCTTTCTCAATTTGCACAAGGCGTATCGGATAGCCAGCCAATTGAGGGACTACACCCCCGAGCGGAGCTACGAAAAATGGATTCTTGAGCATAACGCCCTGGCCGACAACGACAGGCGACAGATCAGGCGGCATTTCAAAAGCTGGCGCAAACGCCCTCATTTCAAGATATTCATTGTGGTTAGGGAAGACCCCGCACAAGGGCTGCGCCGATCTCTCGAAGCTTTGCATGGGCAATTGTACCGGAATTTCAGCGTGACTTTGCTGATCCATCCCAAGGCCAAACTGAACCTGAAGCTGGTCGAGATTCCAGCCTGGATGAACATCTACAAGGCCAGTTCCGCTAAGGACCTGGTTCAATTTGTCAGAAGCAGGGTCAGTGAGGCTGAAGATCCTTCATGGGTGATTTGCGTACACGAGGGAGTTCTGTTGGCCGAGCATGCATTGTATTGGCTGGCCTGTGAAGCCCTGAGTAACGATGAGGCGACTTTTGTGTATGCGGACCATGATATCCTCAGTGAAAACGGCGACCGGGACAATCCGGTTTTCAAGCCTGATTGGTCTTTGGAATTGTTGCGATCAACGAACTATATCGGCTGTTCAGCAGCGATCAGGTCTGATGTGCTGGTAAAGTCCGGCGGAATATCCTGGTCTGATATAAAGGACGGTGGCAATCATGATCTTTACCTGCGATTAAGCGAACGCCTTGTCGGCAAGGCGGCGCGACATATTCCGGCAATTCTTTGGCATCTCCCCCCAACTACCGGCAGACAGCAGGAAGACACCGCCCGCGCGAAGCTGAACCCTGTTGCAAGACATTTGCTCCGTCTCGGCGTTGCGGCAACGGTACAGGAACCGTCTGCCGGGTGTTACCGAGTGCGATATGAACTGCCAGACAATCCGCCTAAGGTCAGTGTCGTTGTGCCGACACGTGATATGTTGACTCATTTACGTGCTTGCGTTGAAAGTGTTTTGGAGAAAAGCAGCTACCGCAATTTCGAATTACTGGTTATTGACAATCAGAGCAGTCAGCCCGAAACACTGGCCTATCTCAGCGAAATCGAACGTCATCCTCAGGTGAGAGTTCTGCGTTACAACAGACCATTCAATTATTCGGCCATTAATAATTTCGCCATCAAGCGGTCGGTCGGGGAAGTCGTGTGTCTATTGAATAACGATACCGAAGTGATTTCTTGCGACTGGATGGAGGAAATGCTTGGTCACCTGCTGCAGTCTGCCGTTGGCGCTGTTGGCGCCAAGCTGTATTACAGTGATGGCCGCGTTCAGCACGCCGGTGATGCCGTTGGTCCGGGTGGCTGTGCCGACCACATGCATTCGATGATCGAAAAGGATGACCCGGGTTATTGCAACCGGGCAATTCTTGCCCAGGACTTATCCGCTGTAACAGCCGCCTGCCTGATGACCTCGCGGAAATTATTTACCGAACTGGGTGGACTGAACGCAAAAAATCTACCTGTTTCTTTCAATGATGTCGATTATTGCCTTAGAGTGAGAGCTAAAGGTCTACGTGTTATATGGACGCCTCATGCAGAACTCTATCACCATGAATCGATCTCCAGAGGAAAAAACCTTACTGAAGAACAAGTGTTAAAGACGAAACGTGAAGCGGATTACATGCGTCGTCGCTGGAAACATTTGATGTCACACGACCCCTTTTACAACCCAAACCTCAGCTATGACCGGCCGGATTTTTCACTAAATACCGCACCCATAATAAAAAGACCCTGGAGAAGATAGGGGTGGAAAATTTTAACCATAAGAATCGTCCCTTTGGAAAAGTCTTTGTTGTTGAGGAAAAGACGAATCCTTCGACAGATTATTACATTCTGCCGGCTCTTGCTGCATGCGAAGAACGGGTAATCAAAGTTCAGTTTGATCAGTGTCCCGAGGCTGCTGAGCTCGAGGGTGCAACAGTCATTTTTGTGCGCTATGTCCCACAGCAATGGGTCAGGCTTATCGAAAGAGTGCGTCCGCGATTGCAGCGTCTCATCTATTTTATGGATGACGATCTGCTTGATACTCAGGCGCAAAAAGAGTTGCCCTGGAGATACCGTCTGAAACTGATGAAACTTGCGGCCCGGAGAAAAGCCTGGCTGCAAAAACAAGCGATTGAACTATGGGTTTCGACTCCTTATCTGGCAAACAAGTATGAGGGATGGCGACCTTTTGTGGTCTCTCCTTTGCCAAAACCTCAGGCTCCTGAGCTTTCCTGCCGGTTTTTTTATCACGGTTCTACCTCGCATATGGCCGAGATTCTTTGGCTGAGAGGTCTTGTTGAGTCAATTCTTAATCGCGAGGAACAATTATCGTTTGAAATAATGGGGGATAACAAAGTCTACCGCCTCTATCGTGATCTTTTACGTGTCAATATAGTCCATCCCATGTCGTGGAGTGCCTATCAGGCGTTCCTCTCTATTCCCGGCCGGCATATTGGTTTGGTGCCAATGTTAACCAACCCATTTAATTCTGCACGCTCCTATGTCAAATTCTTCGATATCACATGCTGTGGTGCCGTGGGGATTTACCCACGTGACAGCATCTACGCCGAGGTTGTCAGAGATGGTATTGATGGCCTGCTTGTTCCCCAGGAAACGCAAGCATGGGAGGAGGCTGTTCTAACCCTGGCTGGTGACGAGCAAAGGCGACAGGACATGCTGAAGAGTGCTCGCGCCAGAATCGCTGACATGTGACCTGTAAAAATAGCCATTTCTCCAGGAGATATTCATGGTCTTGCCCTTAACAGCGATTGGGCTATTGCGGTACAATGAAAGCCTTGAGATTAAATGGCGCTGAAAGGACTTTGATTTGTCTACAATAAATGCTGCGATAAGTTGTGCTTTCTGCTTTATTGTCTTGATCACTGCTGGCAGCCTGAATGCTGACGCAGCCAGGATAGGTTCTTTACTGCAGAAAGAATTGGCAACAAAGAGAACTGAAAAACTCCCGATAATCGTCCGATTAAATGATCCGGTTGATGCTCAGACTCTGGCGGTCACCACACGTTCCAAAGGAGCGGAGCGTGCTCAGAAACGAGCCAACCTTATCAGAGCTTTAAAATCGAATGCACAAATTCGCCAGCAGCCACTTCAGCGCTTTCTCAAGAGTAAGGGGATCAAGAACCCTAAACAGCTATGGTTGATCAACGGTATGGCCCTTCAGGCGACCCCCTCTCAGATTGAGGAGATCGCCGGATTGCCTTATGTCGCTTCGATCATGTCAGATGCCGTGCTTGAAGCCCCTCAACTGGTTCCTGTCACCTCCGCGACGGCAGGGGGGAATATCGACCTTATCCGCGCTCCTGAGTTATGGGCAATGGGATTCACCGGCGTCGGTGTCACAGTCGCAATTATGGATACAGGTGTTGATATCTATCACCCGGACATAGGCCCGCGCTGGCGTGGAGGCAGTAATAGCTGGTTTGATCCTCACGGTGAGCATCCGGACACTCCGTCAGATTCTGATGGGCATGGAACTCAAGTTGCCGGCATCGTCGTCGGTGGAAATAATGGCGGTACCGCTATCGGTGTGGCTCCAGATGCCCAATGGATTGGGGTGAAGATTTTCAATGATGCTGGTTCGGCATTGACCAGCGATATTCACGCCGGCTTTCAGTGGCTATTGGATCCCGATGGAACCCCTGAGACTGATGATGCTCCTGACCTTGTGAACAGCTCCTGGGGCTTCGATTTGAATCCGGGCGTATGTAATGAGTCCGCCCGTGTTTTCAGGCCTGACATACAAACCTTGCAGGCCGCGGGCATTTCGGTGGTTTTTTCTGCCGGAAATACCGGCCCGTACGCGGACAGTAGCGTTGCCCCGGCAAATTATTCGGAAAGTTTCGCTGTCGGGGCAACCGGGACCCCCCTTTCGCAAACGGAGATCTGGAGTTCCAGTGCCAGGGGACCTTCTGCCTGTGATAACAGTATTTATCCGGAAATTGTTGCTCCCGGATTCAGTATTTGGACAAGTGATTTGACGGCGGGAGGGGCCTTGCCAAATTCTTATGCCAGCGTTACAGGAACCTCCTTTGCGGCACCACATGTTTCCGGCACGATGGCGCTTCTTCTGAGCGCCTTCCCCGAAGCTTCTGAGGATATGCTTAAAGCTGCTTTTCTTGCTTCGGCCGTTGATCTGGGTGTCAATGGCGAAGACAACACCTATGGCTATGGATTGATTGATGCTCTGTCGACTTTTAACCACTTGAATGATTTATCCAATGTCGAAGGGAGCGTCCTCGTGCCGAATGGTGGTGAAGTTTGGACTAAGGGGAGCTCTCATTTCGTTCGCTGGGTCACCAACTCATCTGCAGACAATTACAATTTATTCTATTTTGATGAAGATAATACGCCGCATTTTATTGCGAATGTAGCCTTTGATGACAAATTCCTCTGGACCTTGCCTTTTAATCTATCTGCAGGTCACGGCAAGAGGTTGCGAGTCACCTCACTGAGTGGTTCAACACCTGTCAGTCTGGATTGGTCAGATAAGCCTTTCCTGATTGCCTCAGATTTTTCCCCCAATGGTGGAGAAAGCTTAAAGAAGGGCCTCTCATACGATCTGAACTGGTCGCTGGTTGAGGGGGCCGATAACTACAACCTGTTTTATTTCGATGCCGATGGAACACCACATTTTATTGCAAACGTCGGCACTCAGACCAGCTACCAATGGGCCGTCCCGGAAGAGGCCCTTTTAGGCCCCGGAAAGAGTTTTCGGGTCACGCCGTTTGCTGGTTCGCAAAAATTACAAGGTCAAATTCAATGGTCTGACGGCACGTTCAGTATTATCCCTGCACTGTTTCCTGCTGGCGGAGAAAGCTTGAAGATGGGGTTCACATACGATCTTAGCTGGTCGCCGGTACCAGGGGCGGATAGTTATAACCTGTTTTATTTCGATGCCGATGGCACCCCGAATTTTATTGCAAATGTTGAAGGGGTGTCAAACCACCTCTGGACCATCCCGGAAGAGGCCCTTGCCGGTTCTGGAAAACGTTTTCGTGTCACTCCGTTTGCTGGCTCGCAAAGATTACAGGCTCAAATTCAGTGGTCTGACGGCGCGTTCAGTATTATTCCTGCATTATTTCCCGCTGGTGGGGAAAGCTTGCAAAAGGGTCATTCCTATGAGCTGAGCTGGTCCTCTGTGTCAGGTGCCGATAACTATAACCTGTTTTATTTCGATGCCGATGGCACCCCACATTTTATTGCAACGGTAGGAGACATCACCACTCTCCATTGGGCTGTCCCGGATGATGCAAACCCAGGTTCTGGTAAACGCTTCAGAGTAACCCCTTTTAGCAATCAAGTCAGGCTGAGTGAGAGTATTCAATGGTCAGGCTCTTTTGAAATTATTCCCCGGTAATTTAGCCGGGGCTTCATCAGTTTTTAATTTCTTTCAAATTAACAATTCGCATGCCTTTACCTGAACTGCACGGAAAATCTCTGACCTTTTCGCGAGGCATCATGCGGTTGAAGAACTTTGCCGCACTGTTTCCGGAAAGCGAGGGGCTGAAATTAGCTGTCCGTGGTGCGGGACATGGTTGTCAACAACTGGTTGGTTGGGGCGGCAAGCCGAACACTCAAAAAGCGCGACAGTTCGCCAATAAACAGAACCTCCCTTATCTGTCGCTGGAGGATGGTTTCTACAGATCCCTGCAACCCGGCGTCCAGGGTGGCGCCCCCTTGTCCCTGATCCTTGACGACCTGGGGATTTATTACGATGCAAACAAGCCCTCCCGTTTGGAAATGATGTTGCAGGACAGCGGCTGGCAATCCCCCGCATTACTGTCGCGTGCTGACAGTCTGATCCAGAAGATTCGCACATATCAGATCTCGAAATACAACCACGCCAGAGCGCTGAACAGAGCGTTGCCCGGTCAGCATACGTGCAAAATCCTGGTTGTCGATCAAACCTGCGCTGACTGCTCAGTGACTTTAGGCTATGCCGATCAAACCACATTCAAGCAGATGCTTGCAGACGCTCTCGAAGACAATCCGCAGGCAGACATTATTGTCAAAACCCACCCGGATGTTAACGCAGGCAAAAAACGTGGCTACCTTTCGGCGCTTGATCTCTGCTCATCACGCATCCACCTGCTTTCGGAAGATGTTAACCCCATCTCCTTGCTGGAGAAGGTCGACAGGGTTTACGTAGTCAGCTCACAGCTTGGTTTTGAGGCCTTGCTCTGCGAGAAGCCGGTCAAGTGTTATGGGCTGCCTTTTTATGCGGGCTGGGGGCTGACTGAAGATGTTCAGACCTGCCCTCGCAGGACGGCAAAACCTTCTCTCCATGAACTCTTTGCCGCGGCCTGTATCCTCTATCCGAGATACCTCGATCCGCAGACAGGGCAGGCTGGAGAGATCGAAGATGTCATCGATTACTTTGTCCGCTACAATCAACTCCGGGCAAAAATTCCGGGTTCGCAGGTTGCTTGCAGCAATTTTTTCTGGTGGAAGAAACGGTATATCTGCAAGCTGTTGCAACCCCTTGATCTCAACTTGAAATTTACCGTTGCAACCGATGCGCTTGTCGGCGCCGATGCAGTCATGCGTTGGGGGGGATGGCAGAGCGCAGGTTCGGACTCCGGTCGCAAGCACCCGGAAATTCCTCTGCTCAGCATGGAAGACGGTTTTGTGCGTTCGGTCGGGCTGGGTTCCGATTACGTATTGCCGCTTTCTCTGGTGCTGGATCAGCAGGGGATTTATTATGATCCGCAGCGTGCCAGCGATCTTGAAGCCTTGCTGCAGCAGGGGGTCGGCGAGCAAAGTTTGGACAGAGCCAGGCATTTACGTCGCGTTTTACTGGAGGAGCGGCTCAGTAAATATTCTGTTGGTGAAGATGTCCCGGTTCCGGTTGAGGCCTGTAAAGGTCAGACGATCATTCTTGTCCCCGGGCAGGTCGAGGATGATGCCTCGATTCGTCTGGGTTGTATCGATATCCGAACCAACCTGGCTTTGCTGCAGGCGGTCAGGGAGAGTAGTCCGGACGCATATGTTGTCTATAAGCCGCACCCGGATGTGGTCAGCGGTAATCGGATCGGGAGCATCCCTGAAAACGAGGCTCTGGCATACTGTGATCAGATCGTAACCGGATTGTCGATCGCCTCCTGTCTTGAGGCGTGCGACGAGGTGCATACGCTGACCAGCCTGACCGGTTTTGAGGCTCTGCTGCGGGGCAAAGTCGTTACCACCTACGGCTTGCCGTTCTATGCCGGCTGGGGCCTGACGCAAGATCGTCACCCGTGTCCGCGCAGAACGCGACCGATCAGTCTCGACGAGCTGGTTGCCGGTGCGCTGATCGACTATCCCCTGTATATTGACCCAAAGCGTAAAGTCCTGATTTCAGTGGAAAGGGCGGTCGCAATTCTTAAGCAGCAGAAGGCTGCGCAGCGGACAGTTGCTGCCGGTCAATGTCAGAGAATCATCAGCCGGATGCGTGGCCTGTTGCAGTGGAATCTTGGTTGATCGAGATCGAAACAGCCATCCTGCACAACCTTGGCAGTCAATATTCTTCCTTAACTTTGAGTCGTAGAAATCATGCCTGACCAGGGGATAACCTACCGCACATATCAAGGGATTCATCGCGTTCCGACCAAAGCGTGGGACAAACTCGCCGTGAAGGCGTCCCTGGTTTATACCTCGGACTATTGGCGTGTCATTGAAGAATCAGGCATTGGCGGTTTTTACGATTTTCATTACATCATTATTTCTCAGCAGGACAAGCCTGTTTGTCTTGCCGCCTGTTATTTTTTTAAAGTCGATATAAATGAGTATCTGAACAGAACCCTTGCAAGCGCCAGCCAACTTATCCGCAAACTTTTTCCTGAGTTCCTGAGAGTGAAACTACTGGAATGCGGCACACCTTTAAATACCCAGTTGCCACCGTTTCTGGCCGCAGTCGAAGATAACGAGGAGGATGTTTTGGCCTGCCTGGAGAGCGCCCTTCAAGACATTGCCAGAGCAAACAAGGTTCGTTTTATCGGGATTAAAGATATCGACGGGGCGTTGCTTAGGCAATATTCTGAAAGCGCCATTTTTAAGGGCTGGTCGATGCTTGAGAGTGTCCCGGGGGCGTATGTCGATGTGAAATGGCAAAGCATTGATGACTACCTGGACAGCATGAAAAGTTATTATCGCAGTAAGCTTAACAAGCACTTGAAGATAAACGCAGAACGCAATGTTACCTGTATTCTTGTCGAAGATTTTGCCGGCTTTTCAGAAGAGTTTGCCAAACAGTGGCTCACCGTGCACGAAGGAGCACAAGGCAGTAAAGGTGAAATTATCAATGCAGATTTCTATAAAAATATTTGTCTTAAATTAAACGCTGATGCGAAGGCCTTATTGTTTTACGCCGAAGGGATAATGGTCGGGCACGCCCTGGTCTTACAGGATCATAAAATTCTTCGCTGGCTGTATGTCGGCCGAGAAAAAAAAGCCAATGATAGTCTGTATCAGTTGATGATGTATAAAGTTATCGAGGTCGGGATAGCGCTTAATGTCGACAGCATAGATTGCGGGCCAACCACGTACGACGTCAAGAGAGATCTCGGTGCCAGAATCGAGCCACTATATTATGCCTTAAAATACAATCTGCCTGGGCCTGATCAGCTTATTGACCTGGTGGTAAGAAAAATCCTGAAAACTAAAGCCCCAATCAACAAAGAAGTGTTTAAGGTGTAAATAAAAAGTGTTATTCGCTACCTCTTTTAACCCTGTCAACCGTTATGCCGGCGGGCGTCGTCATATTCAAGAGTTACTGATGAATCAACCACATTTTCTCTTTCTGCAGGGCATGCAGAGCCCTTTTTTTAAACGTGTTGGAAAATGCCTGGAGGACCGCAACTGCAGGGTGAGTCGAATCAATCTGTGTATGGGCGACCGGCTTTTCTGGAGTGGTGAAAATTGTTTTTCGTTCAGGGGCAAGCCCTCGGAGTGGCCTGACTACATCAAGACTTTTTACGATGAAAACGCGGTGACTGATCTCGTTCTGGTCGGTGAACAGCGTAAATACCATAAAACCGCTGTCCAGGTGGCCAAGGACAGGGGGATTCGAGTGATCGTCACTGACTTTGGCTATCTACGGCCAGACTGGATTGCCCTGGAGCGGGATGGCATGAACGGCAACTCTTTGTTGCCAAAAAATATTAAGGAGATATCAGCTCTTAATCGTCATCTGCCTGTTGTCTCTCTGGACAATCTGTATCCTGACAGTGAAATCAGGATGATCCTCAATGATCTGCTTTACTGCGGCAGTAACCTTTTCAACCCGGTCTTATTTCCTTGCTACCGCAGAAGCGACATGAGACCGAACCCGATCAAGGGCTATTGCTATTCAATCTTGAAGTGGCTGAAACTGCTGTATCATTATAAGGAGACTAAGCGATTTGTTGATCGCATGGAAGCCGGTCAACTGAATTACTTTCTGGTCGCCATGCAGCTTGAACATGATTTTCAAATTGTCTCTTATTCAAACTATCAGGATATGATCGCTCCTTTGCGGGAAATTATTGCCTCATTCTCAAAGCATTGCAGCAGCGATTGCGATCTCGTTATCAAGAACCACCCTCGCGATTTAGGCATCAGACACTGGCAAACAATGATCGACAGGCTCTCAAGTGAGTACGGTGTTGATGGCAGAGTCCGTTTTGTCGATGGTGGAACCAGCATCGATAAGTGTCTGAAGCATGCCAGGGGGCTTGTCACTGTTAATAGCACCGCTGGTCTGAGGGCCCTCCAGTTGGGTTGTGCGGTGAAAAACTTAAGCGACGCCATTTATGATATACAGGGATTAACCTATCAGGGCAGCCTGGATAAATTCTGGGCGAACCCTGAGCGACCTGATAGTGAAAATGTTGCCCATTTTGTAAATTTCATTGCGGCAAAGATGCATATAAGGGGAGTTTTTTTCAAAGAGCCCGGCTTAACCCGTGGCGTGAACGCGTTTGCAAAAAAACTCTATGATCAGGAAGTAGGTGTTTAAACTGCACCGTGCCCATGCGGAGTGTCCTGATGGACACAGTGCAGTTTTCGATCTGGAAACGAGCAATTTTTAGCAAGGTCAAGGAAATCAAGGATTTGAGCGGAGGCGTAGTGCTTTACGCCGCACAATCAAATCCGCCGATTGACGCAGAGATTGCGGAAAAGGACCGTTTCCAGACGAAAACTAGTTAGAGGTGGCTGTTGGGAGACGAAAAGTTCGTACACGTTATCTATGACCGGTGTGACGATGTCCCGCGAGAGGATTGGGACCAGCTTTGTGCGCACAGCTCAATTACACTGAGTCGCAGTTTCTGGCAAACAATAGAAAACGCGAAGATGCAGGATATTGTCTGTAAATACATTGTTTTCTACCGTCAGGATCTGCCCGTTGCGCTGATCCCTTTTTGTAAAATAAGAACCGATCTGGCCATTTTTTCCGGCCCTTTTTTGAAAAACATCCTGTCTCTCATTCGAAAAGCAATACCGAATTTTTTTAAAATAAATATCGCCGAATGTGGCTCGCCGGTAACCATCAACACGCCGCAGTTCCTGATTGATAATACTATTGATAAAAGTAGATTCTTGTTTGAGCTGAAAAAAATCCTGGCCCGGTTATCGATCAAAGAAAGATGTTTAATGACTATAATCCGGGACTTTGAAAGCGATCATGCCGTAGGAGAATATAAAGAAGAGCTGACAAGCCTTGGTTTTTCCTGGCTGCCATCACTGCCCAATACCTATCTTCCTGTTAGATGGACTTGTATTGATGAATATCATGCAGCAATGCGCAGTCATTACCGGCATAAATTATTCAAGCACCTGAATATCAACAGGGAAAATAATATAACCCACCAACTTGTTGATGATTTCAGCGAATTATCCGTAGAATTGTGCAGGCAGTGGCATGTCGTTCATGAGAAGGCCAAAGAGCTTAAAAGGGAGGTGTTGACGCCGGAATTTTATACCGAGATTTCACAAAATATGGGGCCGCATTCGAAAGCTCTGCTTTTTTATGCGGAAGGACAACTTCTCGGGCATGTGCTGCTTTTACAGGATGGTGATCTTCTCCGCTGGCTATACGTCGGTCGGAATATCTCTGAAAGAGACAGCCTTTACTACTACATCATCCATACAATCATTGAAACGGCGATCTCCGTCGGTGCCAGAAAGGTTGAAATGGGGCTAACGACTTATCAGATCAAGCAGGACTTCGGGGCCAAGCTTGTTCCCATATACATTGCCATCCGGCTCACCATCCCTTTTTTCAATCCCCTGCTGTCACCCATTTATAACTTTCTTCATAAATCAGAGCAATATCCCACGAAACGGGTTTTTAAAGGGGAAGCCGTTACCCGGATAAGGGCTTGACCCGCTGTATTGTGACCCGCTGTCCTGTGACCCGTTGTACTGGTGAGGATGTCACTGACAAATTACATCGAATAGACCGGAAACCATAGGCTTATGACAAAAGACGTATTGGTCACCGGGGCCACCGGATTTATCGGCAGGCGCCTCGCTGAAGTTCTCGTCGCATCGGGTCAGACGGTGCGCTTGCTGGTCAGGGACAAAAGTCGCCTCAGTGACGCCCTCAGGGACTCTTGCAGGATCATTGTCGGCGCCCTGGATAATGAGAATGCGCTGGTCGAGGCAACAGGGCAGGTTGGTATCGTTTATCACTGTGCGGCCAATTTGAAGACCTGGGACACTTGGGACTCCTATTACGAAGCCAATGTCATGGGCCTTGAACACCTGTTGCGAGCCATCCATAAAGCCAATAGCAGCCTGCCCCGGTTGGTCCATCTTTCCACCGTTGACGTCTATGGCTATCCTGCTGAAGCATGCGATGAAACAGCGCCTCTTGATGATGCCGGCTTCTATTATGGCAGAAGTAAAATCCTCGGCGAGGAATTGATTAAGCAGGACAACCTCCGGTCCGGGCTGCCCTATACGATCTTGCGGCCGTGCAATGTGATCGGACCGCACAGCCCGTTTATCGAAAGGATCGGCAGAGCGCTTGAAGCTGGTCTTATGTTGACCGTCGATGGAGGTGCTTGCAATGCCGGGATTATTGATATCGATAATCTGGTCCAGACCATCATTAAATCCGCTGAAACGCCGCTCACGCTGAACGAGGTCTACAACATTCGCGACAGCTATGATGTCAGCTGGAAAGAATTCATTGAGAGATTAAGAGAAGATATCGATGGCAAGGGACTTGTGGTGAATTTGCCTTTCCCTGTTGCTGCGGGCATCGCAACAACGCTAGGCATCCTTCACAAAAGCCTGGGGATCAAAAGGGAGCCGTTGCTGCACCCTTTGGTGGTGCGTATCTTCGGCAGAACCTGTGGCCATAGTGCTAAAAAAATAGTCGATGTCTGCGGTCCGGTCACTACGAGAGCTTTCCAGGAATCAATGCAACAATCCTCTGAATGGTTCCTGGCACAGGGTAAGAGATGAGCTCATTGCATGAAGGTTTTGCACGGGAGATAAGGGTGGGCTGCTGGCTTTAGATTTGTGGAGGCCCGTTGATTGTCTGCAACTCTTCACTCAGAGCATCAAGGGTTTCCACGATCTGTTCCCCGGTGTGCTCAGAAGTAACGAAGAACCTGAGCCTGGCCGATTTTTCGGCAACGGCCGGGTAGATAATCGGCTGCACGTTGATGCCGCGATGCAGCAACCTGTCTGAGAGCTGGGCTGCGCTGAGGGAGCTTCCGGTTATGATCGGGATAATCGCGAAACCCTGACTTAGACCGGTGTCAAAACCGCGGGTTTTCGCTTCACTCAGGAAAAATCCGGACAGTTTCTGCAGACGCTGCACCCGCTCCGGTTCCGCAAGCATGATTCGCAACGCCTCAAGGGCGGGGGCGGCGACCTGGGCCGGAATGCCGACGCTGTAGATAAAACCGGGCGCAAGGAATTTCAGCTGCTCAATCAGAGCGCTGCAACCGGCGATGAAGCCTCCGCAACCGGCAAAACTTTTACTCAAGGTTCCCATCCAGATGTCGACGTCGCCGGCGTTACAGGAGAAATGCTCACGCAGCCCTTTGCCGGTTGCTCCCATCACCCCGAGGGAATGAGCCTCATCGACCATCAGAAAGCACTTATGCTCATTCCTGATCTCGATCAGGGTCGGCAGGTCGGGGTAGTCTCCGTCCATGCTATAGAGCCCTTCAACGGCAATCAGGACCTTTTCATAGGCGCCTCTCGCTTCCCTCAAGATTTTCTTCAAGCTGTTCAGATCGTTATGCGGAAAGGGCATGCGTTTGGCTCCGGAGAGCTGGATACCGACAAGGATGCTGTTGTGAATGAATTCATCATGCAGGACAAGGTCTTTTGGACCGAAGAGGTGGCCGATGGTCGAAACATTGGTCGCGTGGCCACTGACAAAGACAACCGCATCGTCGACTTGATAAAGGTCGGCTATTGCTCTTTCCAGCTCACGGTGGACAGGCCTTTCTCCTGCAACCAGTCGGCTGGCCGATACCGATGTTCCGTAGCGCTCAACCGCATCATGGGCAGCCTGATTGACCTGCGGGTGACCGGACAGACCCAGGTAATTGTAGCTGGCAAAGTTGATCAGTGTTTTGTTCTGAATCGAGGTCGTGGCACCGGCATTACCATCGTGAACACGGAAAAAGGGGTTTTCAACGCCTAACTGCTGCGCACCCTTGTTGATGATCTGGATTTGCTGGTAAGCCGGGTTCAGCTCAAAACGGTAATGCTTCTGTGGAATCTCTGCTGATGATGGTTTGGAAAGCGCCGGGTAAGAGGGTGTAGGCGGAGCCGCCGTCACTCCTTGCAGTTTTTTGCCCAGGGTATTCTGAATCAGTTGGAATTTCTCTTTGTTACTTAAAATTTTCATCATGATTCTCAGTGCTTGATGATCTTCTCCGGTTTGGGCACGCCGACTTGCTCTCCCAGTAACGTCTCGATTGCCTCAGGGGTGGCGATCTCCCGGTCTATGCCATGCTGAGAGGCCGCCTGTTCAACCTGGCGGGCGGCTTGCGAACTTTGCTCCTCTGTGTCGCCGGTAAGGCTCTGGATGATATGCTGACTGAGCTTATTTAAGCTGGGGTTCTCACTGAGCAGCATGACCGGTAAAGAGATTTCTAGTTTTTCCTCCAGAACGGTCGATAATTCGACCCCCATCAACGAGTCGAGCCCGATCTCGTAGAGAGAGCGGTTCGGGTCTATCTTGTTCTCACTGATCAGCAGTATCTGGCTCAATTCTTCGGTCAGGAATTGCACCAGTTCGAGGTGCAGTTCTTCGGCAGTGAGCTCGGCGAGTTTCTCCTGCAGATTCATCTGCGGGCCGTGGGCCATGCTCAGGTCGTGGTAGGCGGCACTGATTTCACTGAATTTGTTCGTCGTGGAGCAGGGCAAAGTGCGCCTGAGGGTTGCCCAGTCCAGTTCCATGCATGCCAGTGTCGAACGGCAGTCACAGAGCAGCATCTTTTCAATCACCTCAACGACAGTTTTTGAGTTCAGGGCCGTGCCTCCCATGCGTTTCTGCAGGCTCTTTTTGATCTCCGGGTTGCGGGCCAGAAAACCGACATCACCAACGGCGCTGAACCGGACACAGGTGACTGGCAGTTGTAAATTGCGCCTGTGGGCAGCTAACGCTTCCATCCAGAGGTTTGCCGCGACGTAAGCGCTCTGGCCGGGATTACCGAAGAGTGTCGTGGCTGAAGAGAGCAGCACAAACAGGTCGAGATTCAGATCCATGGTCAGCTCATGAAGGAAGCGGGCACCGTTAATTTTAGCGTTCATCCCGGCTGCAAGCTGTTGCCCGGTCTGATTGACGATCAGACCGTCGTCTATTGATGCCGCTGCATGAATGACACCTTTTAACGGCGGCAACTCCTTTTTACAGAGACTTATGAGCTCCTGCAGAGAGGCTCGATTCGAGACATCGCAGCTTTGAGTATGAACAACGGTTCCCAGTGCCTCAATCTCCAGCAGACTCTGCTGGTCTTCTGCCTCGATGCGGCCTCGTCTGCTGACCAGCAGCAGGTGTCCGGCGCCCCTCTCTGCCAACCATCGGGCCAGGCTCAAACCCAGCCCTGACAGGCCGCCGGTCACCAGGTAGGTGGCGTCCTTGCTGAAACGGTACTCTTGACGATTTTCTGCCTGAGACACCTGTCGGGGCAGGTCGAGCTCATCATATCCGGAGACAACGATTTTCCCGATCTGCCTGGAATGCTGCATATAACGGAAGGCCTCTTCAACATTTCTTGCAGAGAAGCTCGTGTAAGGTAATGGATGCAATTCCCCCTGCTGGAAAAGCTGCATCAGCTCTCTGAATAAACGGTTCGCCAGGTCGGGCAATTTGAGTCGGATCTGGTCTGCGTCAATACCGAAGTAACTGATGTTGTTTCTGAATGGTCGCAGTCCGATTTCACTGTTCTCGTAGAAATCTCTTTTGCCGATTTCCAGAAAACGCCCGAAGGGCTTGAGGACACGGAAGTTTCTTTGCATCGCTTCACCGGCTAAAGAATTCAAAACGACATCGACCCCTTCACCATCGGGAGAATCGGCTAGAATTTCTTCCGCGAAGACCAGCGAGCGCGAATCATAAATGTTTTTGACGCCCAGCAGTTTCAAAAAATCCCTTTTTTCTTCTGTTCCGGCGGTTGCGTAAACTTCGGCGCCGAGCCACTGGGCAACTTGGATAGCTGCGATGCCGACGCCACCCGCGGCACCGTGGATAAGAACTTTCTGCTTTGCCTGTAATTGTGCACAATGGTGCAGTGCATAATAGGCCGTAAAAAAGGCTGTCGGTATGCTGGCCGCTGCAACCGGATCAATATGCTCTGGAATCCGTGTAACGGCATCAGCCCTGGTTAACAAGTGACTGCTGAAACTGGCCGAGCCGAAGCCGACAACCATATCGCCGACTTTGAAGTCGCTTAACCTTGAGCCGGTTCTGCGGACTCGCCCGGAAAACTCCAGGCCCAAACTGGCTCCAGCAAAACCATTTTCCAGCGCTTCATCAGAGAGCAGGCCGAGCGTATACATGACATCCCGGAAGTTGAGTCCGGTGGCCAATACTTCGATTTCGAGTTCATCAGCTGCCGGTTGTGTGAGTCGTCGTGGCGTCCAGAGCAGGTTATGCAGTTGACCGGGGCTCTGAAAACTCAGGGTTGCTGCTGTCTCTTCCGTGTCTGTATCAGGCGGCACGACTTCGGGCGCAGCTTCATATCTGAGCCTCGGCGCGTACCTTGATCCTTTGCAGGTCAAGCACAGTTCATCCTCACTGCTCGGTGAAAGCAGTTCGGCGAAGAGCGCTTCTGTGCAGGCCGGAGTCAGCTCATGCGGCAGGTCGATGAGCTTGATCGCGGTTCGACCGACCTCGTTCATGGCCGTGCGCGCATAGCCCCATAGGGCGGCGTCTTCAGGGTTTTGATTCTCGGAAGCTAGGCAGCTCTCTTGAAGTTCCTGGTCACAAGGAAACATTCTCGTCATGCCGTTTGTCAAAATCCAGAGTTTTTGCGGGTTCTCACAGGCTTCACAGAACTGGATGGTGTTTGCGGCGAATTCGCAACGTAACAGGCTTGACTCTGGTCTATCGTTTTGGGCGAGGCCGGCAATAACGACAATGTTCTCATACTGGTCATACAGGTCTGCCGTTTGGGCAAGTTGCGCCTTCAGCGTTGCAGGCGATGTGATACTCAGAGTCTGGACCGACTGATGGGCTGCCGTCAAACCCTCGGCCAGTTCATGGGCGAGTTGTTGCTCTTCTTCCTGTTCCGAACAAACGAGCAGCCATTTGAGCCTCTCGCGATTGATCTCCCTGGGCTGCTCCTCGCAGCTGGACGGCTTTGCCTCGGCCATGAAAAGGTACGGCCCTGTTGCAGCGATATCCCGGGTGGAGAAGCCCTCACAGGGTTGAAGTTGTGCCTCTTCAGCCAGTTGAACAACTTCCGCCAGTGAAATTTGTTCAACTGGATACTCTTGCCTGCTTGTATTGAGCATGAAGCTGAGCCAGTTGGCCTTGTTCAGCCCGAGAAATACAATGACGGCGTTCGCAGCGAGGTAATTCCTGAGCCCGGAGAGGGCTGCTTTGAGAGCCGTCCTGTCCAGAAAGTCCAGGTTGACTATTGCCAACTGGCAGCTGTTTGCCTGTAGTGTGGTCATCCGGGAGGGCGGCAGAGTTTCGCCGAGGGGATGGACTCTCATCTCGGGGTGCTGCCTCTGCAGTCCCGCAGCAGATTCGAGAGCACTCTCAGAAGAGCTGGCAAAGCCATAGTCGCAAAGGTGAAAGTCGATTCCGGAACAGATGCTTTCGGCAAGCAGCGGGCCGTTGTGAGCTAACTCGACGATCCCCAGCCTTTGTCCTTCGGTTAAAGCGCTTTGGCAGTGCTTGATTGCCTGTCCGAGCTGGTTGGCGAGAAGTGATGCGAAGCCCTGCTTCTGAATGGCCGTGACCTGCTTGCCGTATAGTGCTTCAGGACCCTCCAGTATGGTCGATTGCTTCGGCCCCGATAAGGTTTGCATCAAGTGCTGGCCGTGCCGACCTACACTCAGTATTGGCTGCAGATAGGCGGGATACTCCCGGATCAAAGTGTTCCAGATTATTTCGGCGGAGATCTCCTCCTGACCGGCGTAAGTCAACTGCCATCCGGTTTCCGTCTGCTTTAAATCTCCCTGGTTAACGCCATTTGCCAACAACTGGTTCAACATGGTGTCACAGGGGTTTTCGTCCCGGGAATATTTCCCCAGTTCAGTGGCGAGAATCTCCCCTGAGCGATGAGCGAGCAAAGTAAAGGCATCTCGCATATATGCAGAGCTTAATCCATCCAGCAAAGGCTCGACTTCCGCGACAAAATGCCGGTGGTGTTCATCCTTTAGCCAGAGCTCAAGAGCCTGCAGCAAAGAGACTTTGACCTGTCCTTCAATATTGACGTTCTTCGAGTCAAGCTCCCGAGGCACCGGGGTCAGGTGGTAGTCGAGATAAGACAGTTTGTTCTGCGAGAGTTTTTTAGTCCGGATTGCCTTGAAGCGGACCCCTGTCAGGTGGACTATGGCGGCATGGCTATCATCGTACAATGTGAATTCTGCCGTGAGCGAATAAGGGGCTTTGGTGGTAATTCGTGCTGTAGCGTAGGTTGGCTGATTTTTGTTCGCAGCCACGTGGAGGCGTTCGATCCTGACGGGAACATAGGCGATCCCTGAATGCGCGAGTTCTTTTGCCTGCAGCAAGTGGCAGATCATTTGAAAAGCACAATCGAGTAATGTCGGATGCAGAATGAAACTCTCTGCGTCGGTCAGACAAGTCTCCTGTAACTTGAGTTCCGCGATGGCGCATTCGTGATCGGCCCAGCCATGGCGAATCGCGCTGAATGCGGGCCCGTAGTTGAGCCCGGCGCGACGGGTGATGTTCGCATGTTCCTGTGCCGTAAAGTCGGGAGCCCGGTCGGGTCGCTTGAGCTGAGGCTGTTGCAGACTTTTGCCGGTCGGTTCTTTTACGATGCGCGCCTTCAGGTTGTCTGTCCAGTTGGAGTCAAGATTCTGGTTCCGACTCTTGATCGTGAGCTTGCCCGAGCTTAGGTCGAGGGTTGTCCGCACGACTTTTTTGTGTTCGTTGAGGAGCAGGGGCGAAATGATTTCCAGCTCTTCAACTTCGATGATTTCATTCGACGTGACGAGATTGGCGGCCGCGCAGACAGCTTCGGTAAAACCTGCGCCGGGATAAACGACGCTGTCACCAACCTGGTGATCCTTCAGCCAGGGGATTCTCTCTGTGTCGAGCAGGACCTCCCAGGTGTTCTGATGTTGTGCCAGCGGATAACCTAACAGGGGATGGACATAGTGACGGTGCAAGAGACCCGTGGCTTCCGGTGTTGTCGGCACCCAGTGATGTTCATTTTGCCAAACATAATTAGGCAGCGCGACGAACCGACCTGGTACCGGGAACCATTGAGAGAGACTGTCCTCATAACCGGCCAGCACGATTTTGCGAGCCGTCGCCGTAATCTGTTCGGCTGTATTTGCCTCACGCCTGATGGTGGGGATGACGGTTCCTTCCAGATCCCTGCTCTGCAGAATATCTGTGAGATAGTTCTGTAAAATCGGATGTCCACCAATTTCGACGTAGAGATTGAACTGTTTTCCGCAAAGCGAGTCGACTGCACGGTTGAACAGCACCGGCTTGCGGATATTCCTCCACCAGTAATCCGCGTTGAGTGTTTGCCCGTCGATCTGCTCTCCGGTGACTGTTGATATAAACGGGATCTTTTCTGAGCGGGGCTTTAAACTGGAGAGGTCCTTCAGGAGTCCTGCTCGGATCTCGTCCATAATCGGACTATGGAAGGCGTAGTCGAGGTCGAGTCGTTTGAAAGGGATGGCCCTGTTGGAGAGTTCCTTTTCAAAGACCTCCAGTGCGTTCGACGGCCCGGATAATGTACATCCTCTGGGGCTGTTGATGCCTGCCAGACTGATCGAGGCAAAACGTGCTTCCTCGAGCAGTTTGATAAGATTTTCTTCGGCCGCTGCAACGGCAGTCATCTGCCCTTTGCCTCTGGTCTTGCCCTGGTGAAGACTGCGATAGTAAATGACCTTGACTGCATCCTGCAGGCTTAATGCTCCGGAGGCCCAGGCTGCGGTGATTTCTCCGACGCTGTGGCCGACGACGGCTCCAGGGGTAATTCCTTCACCCTTCAGGAGTCTGGTTATGCCGACTTGCAATGCAAAGAGTGCCGGCTGAGCAAACTCTGTGAGGACAAAGCGATTGGGCCCATTGCCACCGGCCAGTTCTGCGACCAGCGAATAGCCAGCCAGGGGCATGAAAAAATGATCGATATCCTCCACCGCACGCTTGAAGACCGAGTTGTCCTCAATCAGTTTTTGCCCCATCTTTTGCCATTGGCAGCCGTTGCCGGGGTAGACGAAGACAGGGCCATACGGCCGATGCAGATGTTTTTGAAGATAGACTCCCTGCTCAGCGCAGTCGGATTCTTCGCCTTGTTCGGCAAACCAGTTCAGCCTGTCGATTGCAGAGACCACAGAGTTGGCTTCTACCAGCGCCGCAAATCTGAGCTGCTGGCGATGAAATCTGCTGGAATAGGCCAGATCGTAAAGAGGGACTTCTTTATTTTCATGTAAGCACTGAGAAAGGGCTTTAGCGTTCTGCTTCAATGTCTCCGCGCTGTGAGCGGAAATGAACAGAGGTAATGGTTTTGCCGGCCGACAGAAGGCCGCCGGAACTTGCTTCTGCTCTGGTGCGCTTTGCAGGATGACATGGGCGTTGGCGCCACCAAAACCAAAGGAGTTGATGCCGATCGTCAGTTCTCCGGTTTCAGGCAAGGGCTCCGCATCCGTGACCACTTTGAGCTTCCAGTCGGTGAATTTAATGTTCGGGTTCGGCTTGTTGAATCCGATAGAGGGGGGAATGCATCTGTTGTTGAGCGAAAGGAGTGACTTTACAAGACCAGCGACCCCTGCGGCGGCCTCCAGGTGTCCCAGGTTACTCTTGACCGATCCTATCGGTAGCGGCTTATTCCTTTTCGAACCGATCGCCATGCCGATGGCTTCGGTTTCAATCGGGTCGCCGACCTGGGTTCCGGTGCCATGGGTTTCGAAATAATCAATGTCATCGGCATGGATGCCGGCCGCTTGACATGCTTCTTCTATCAAGCGTGCCTGGGACTTTGCGCACGGTACAGGCATGCTGGACTTGTGGCCGTCGGTGTTGGTTGCACTGCCGGCCACTATGGCAAGGATCGGATCGCCGTCAGCGAGAGCCAGCTGGTAGTCTTTCAGGATGAAAATGCCGGCCCCCTCGCTACGGACATAACCGTCGGCCGCTTCATCGAAGACGTGGCAGCGGCCGGTTTTCGAGAGCATGCCGGCCTTGGAGAATACCAGAAACCCTTGGGGGTGGAGGTGCAGGGAAATACCGCCGGTTATAGCTACTTCAGCCTGTCCGCTCAGAATGGCCTGACTGGCAAGGTGAAAGGCCACCAGCGATGAGGAACAGGCGGTGTCGATGACGAGGCTCGGCCCTTTTAAATCATAATAGTAAGAGAGTCGATTAGCGAGGATACTGACAGCATTGCCGGTGGCTGTGGGGGAGTCGATTGACGCAGGGTCATCAGCAAATCGATAGGAATAATCTGCCGATGAGGCACCAAGGATAACGTGCGTCCGGCTGCCACGCAGAGTTCCAGGTGGTAAACCGGCGTTCTCCATGGCCTCCCAGGTCAGTTCCAGCATGATCCGTTGCTGGGGGTCCATGCTCGCTGCTTCGCGTGGCGATATGCCGAAGAAGGCGGCATCAAACCTGGAGATGTCGCCAATGGTCCCGGCGGCAAAAGAATAGCTTGTCCCCGGGTGCTTGCTGTCCGGGTGGAAGAAAAAATCTTGCGACCAGCGGCTCTCCGGAACCTTGGTCACCAGATCCCTGCCAGCAAGCAGGCACTCCCAAAGGGACTCATCAGTCGGGTTGGGCAGGCGGTAGGAATATGAGATGAGAGCGACTTTTCTACTCATGGTCTATTGCCCTGAAGGACTCTTGTCCAACTCTGATGAAGCTGACCCTTTTTGTGGAGTCTTCTCCCCGAGATCTTCGCTTAATTTTGGAACCCTGTACAAATTGTTGAATATATAAGTAATTTAGTTATCATTGTATCAGCATTTTGCTTTGAAAAGATAGGGTGAATGTGTCAGTTTTATTTGAGGCGACGGTAAAAAGAGGTCATAAGTTATTACAGAGTCAGATTTCGGAGTTGTTCGCGCAGACCCAGTATGTGCAGCCTGTGCAGAACAAAACATCAGATAAGCCAACCTTATGATCTGACAGTATGGCTTAGTGAATAACCCATGGAGTCCTTGGCACGAGGCTCAATGGTTCATCCCTCTGGATTTCGACCAGAAAGCATCCTTTCGAGGCGTAACGCTGGGCGGGCCCGAAGCTGAGCCGGGGGTAATTGGCAATGGCGTAGATTTCGTCATTCATCATGTCGATCACATCAAAAAAGTAATCACGATAGAAGTCATCGCCCATCATCCTCAAGGCTCCGGTCATCATCCAATTAATAAAGTAACCTTTCGCTTGTATCTCGAGATTGGTTTCTGGAATGTTTCGCACCTGCAGCCATCTTTTAATGAAGCCCATTTGCGAGTCAAGTTCATCAGGCAGCCGGTGAGGTATGGTGATCAGGCTCTTGTCGTGCAATCCCTTCGGGATGGCATCGTATTTCTGATTCAATAAGGAACTTGAAAAGAACATCTTTGGCAGCGAGTTCTTTCCCCAGTATTTTTCTGCTGAAGGTAGGTCTTCCGGGGGAAGCCAGAGAAGCAGGGTTGCATCGGGATAAGTCTTCGCGATGTTCATCCAAAAATCATGAGTCTTTTCCTTGTCAGCACCGATTGTAACCGTCGGCGGGGTCGGCTGGCCCAGTTGTCTCCAGGTTTCCGCAAAGCCTCTTGAAAACGCCAAAGAATCCTTATGATCTCTAACGACCTGAACGATTTCTGGCGGTTGGCTGTCATTCTTCGGCCGCAGGAAACGAGCCGTCGCTTCGCCCTCCTGATAGTAGCCTTTAGAAAAATAAAGGGTGTACCAGTTAGGCTCGTCGATAGCTGGAAAGGGGGTTTGCGGAAAGAGACAAGGGATTTTACGCTGTTCGCTAAAACGATGAATGGGACCCCAATTCTGGTTGGAAATCCCACCCAGCAAGGCAAAGACCGGTTTCTCCTGGTAGTAAGCTTCAAGTTGGTCTGTCCAGGTCTCTGCCGGTCCTTTCAGATCCCAAACCAGAAGCTCCAGTCGTCGGTATGCGGTATAGCGGTCCTGCTTATAAAATGGACCACCCTGGCTTCTGCGCACTTCATGACGATTCTGGGCGTTCCGATCTTCAAAATAAGTCTGAAGAACACTCAGCAGGGCCTGCCGATCCGTTTCGCTCACATCATCGGTTATGACGGTTGCGAAGGTCAGCGTTTTGTCATCGACTCCTGGAGAGGCGTCCACGGAGAGATTTTTCAGATAGTAGACCAGTATGTCCATGTCGTCGGGTTCAAGCTCGTAACGTGGCATGGTCTCACTTAATTCACGCCCTCCCGAGTCGACCCCCGCCCATATCGCATTGCGAAGCAGTTCATCTGTATAGCCCGGACGAATATCCTGGCTTTGAAAAGGGGAGGCTAAGTTTGAGCGGTCTGGTTTGACATCAATTTCTGCGCCGCGGTGAAGTGGTTTGAAAAGTTTTCCCCCGTTGGTGGGCAATGTTATGATGGTGCCTTCTGCAGTACCCAGGCCGCTGCGAAGATGGCAGCTTTCACAACTGAACATGATTCCGTTGACCTGGATGTCTCCTTGAACATAAGCGAGCATGGGCTCCCCTGATGGGAGGAGCCCCTGGCGATACATGCGTTCGCCCAGTCGCATCGCTTGTTCTGTCGAGTAACCGCTGACGGTTGTTTCAGCAGCCGCCCCGTCAGGGAGAGAAAGCTGAAACAATAGGAAAAGGACGATAAGCAGACCCTGGTTTCTCATTTCTTGTCCTTAAGCTGAAGAGGGCCGTAAAGCTGCTCTATTTCATCAATAAGTTTTTTTGTGCCTACCAGCCCATAGAGGCGAACCCATTGATCCTTGCCGGGGACTTTGATGAGCTTCAAGGGGTAATGCGACATTTTGTTCGATACATAGGCATCAAAACTATACATGACAGTGTTTATGTCCTCGCGGGTACCGGTCAGGTAGCTCCAGCCCTCCTTACCCTGGTAGCGTTCAAGGTACTCCTTCATAACATGCGGTTGATCGTATTCCGGGTCGATAGAGATGGAAATGAGTTGAACGTCATCGCTATTGTCCCCCAGTTTTCGTTGGAGTTGTGCGTAACCGGCGGACAAGATAGGGCAGATTGTTGTGCAGGTTGCGTATATGAAGTCGACCAGAATTGGACGGTCCTGGTTGACCATGGCGGCGAATGAGACCTTGTCCCCATTTTGATCAATCAAAGTTACATCCGGAGTTTTATAGTCCTCTACCGAGCGCTGAACTTCTGGTGCGGCGAGCACAGAAGTTGCCATTGTCACAGTCAATAGCAGAACTATTAACGAGCTGTAGCATTTCTTTTTGTTTAACATAGAGCCACTCCAAAAGAGTAAAGAGGTTGAATCTTTATTGACGATAATAGATCGAATAAAGTTGAATATACCAGAACTGGCGGGCATAAATATACCAGACTTTGACGATGTTTGATGCAATTTAAGTCAAATATCAAAGCAGGGTACGTAAAAATCAGCACAGCAGTGATCAGTCTCCGTTGCTGAGTCGTATCCGGTATAAAGAAATAAGTACTGTTGGCTGGTGTTGAGGAAGCGTTTTGTGAGAAGATATGCGCCGTTCAGTCAGGCTTGAAGAGGATTGCAGAAAAATATGAGTAAGGCTCGATTTATATAAGGAGGAAAGCATGAAAAAAATTCTGGTTCTGTTGGTGATCTTTGGAATGTTTTTACCGAATGTGGTGCTGGCCGCTGATCCTGTCAAGATCGGCATGGTAACCACGCTTTCGACCAAAGCCGGCTACCTCGGTGAAGAGGTCCGCGACGGTTTCAGGTTGGCTATCGCCCAGGAAGAGGGGAAGCTCGGTGGGGTACCGGTTGAGTTGCTGGTTGAGGATGACGGCCGTGATCCGGGCAAGGCCAAGCAGATTGCCGATCGTTTCGTAAAGCGCGATAAGGTCAAGATTATGACCGGTATCATCTTTTCCAATGTCGCTCTGGCTGTGGTGCCGAAGCTGGTGCGTGGCGAGGTTCTTTACATCAGCCCTAATGCCGGGCCTTCGGAACTCGCGGGCAAAGGCTGTAACGAAAACTACTTCAATGTTGCTTATCAGAACGACAACCTCGATGAGGTTGTCGGCAAGTACGTCAGCGATTCCGGCTTCAAAAATGTTTATTTGCTGGCGCCCAACTATCCAGCGGGCAAGGATCACCTCGCGGGCTTCAAGCGTTACTATACAGGAGAAATCGCTGGTGAAGTCTACACCAAGCTTGGTCAATCGGACTATGCAGCAGAAATTGCCGCCCTGCGTGCTGCCAAACCGGATGCGGTCTTCTTTTTCCTTCCCGGCGGCATGGGGATCAACTTTGTCAAACAATATGCTCAGGCGGGTCTGAACAAGACGATTCCTGTCTTCGGTCCCGCTTTCTCCTTTGACGAACGTTTGCTCGGCGCGGTTGGTGCAGCCGCCCAGGGTGTGAAAAACGGCTCTCAGTGGACCCACGACCTCGACAATCCGGCCAATAAACAGTTTGTTGAGGCTTTCCGCGCGGCCTATGATCGGACCCCGACTCTCTACGCCAGCCAGGGCTATGAGGCGGCGCGTTTGATCGGCAGCGCCCTCAAAAGCGTCGGTGGTGATGTGAACAAGTTCGATCAGCTGCGTGCCGCAGTGCGCAAGGCTGATTTTGATTCGGTGCGCGGCGAGTTCGCTTTCACTTCCAACCAGCACCCGCTACAGAACCTTTACATCCGCGAAGTTGTCGAAGATGGTAAGGGTGGTTTCACCAACAAGACACTCAAAGCGGTTTTCACCAACCACGGCAATGCCTACGTGGACGAATGCGGCATGCAGTAGTCAGTAGTCAGTAGTCAGTAGTCAGTAGTCAGTATTCAGTATTCAGTATTCAGTAGGCAGTAGGCAGTAGGCGGTAGGCAGTAGGCGGTAGGCGGTAGGCGGTAGGCGTTAGGCGGCAGGCGGCAGGCGGCAGGCGGCAGGCGGCAGGCGGTAGGCGGTAGGCGGTTGGCAGTTGCAGGTAGAGACAACAGATATTGCAGTGACAGGCACCTTTCTCTGTGCAGGGGGTGTTCTCTTTGCCGGAGAAACGTGCCTGCTTTGATCCACCTCGTAACGGGATGCGGCTCGTGTTCTTATGCTACTGGTTATCGAACAACTCCTCAACGGACTCCAGCTCGGTGTGACCCTGTTTCTGATGTCGGCCGGGCTGACCCTGGTTTTTGGCATCATGCAGGTGATCAACCTTGCGCACGGTTCCTTCTACATGCTGGGAGCCTATGTTGCGGCGACGGTGATGGCACATAGCGGGTCTTTTCTGCTTGGCCTGGCTGTGGCGTTGTCTGCAACGGCGGTGGTCGGCATGCTGGTCGAAATGATCGTGCTGCGACGACTCTACAAAAAGGAGCACGTCGACCAGGTTCTGGCCACCTTCGGCCTGATTCTGTTTTTCAACGAGTTAACCCGCATTATCTGGGGACGCCAGCCGTTGTTCATGGACGTGCCGTTTTGGCTGTCCGGCAGCGTCGAACTGATCCCCGGCATCCCCTATCCGAGCTACCGTATTGCGGTGATCGGCGTTGGCCTGCTGGTGGCGCTTTTTCTTTACCTGATGTTTACCCGCACCAGAATCGGCATGCAGATCAGAGCCGGGGCGAGTAATCGCGAGATGGCCGGGGCGCTGGGGATTAATATCCGGCTGTTGTATACGCTGGTGTTCGGCCTTGGTACCCTGCTTGCCGGTCTGGCTGGAGTGATGGCTGGCCCGATCCTGGCGGTTGAGGCGGGAATGGGGGAGAGCATTTTGATTCTGACCTTCGTAGTGATCGTGATCGGTGGCATCGGCTCGGTGCGCGGCGCCTTTATCGCTGCGCTCCTGGTCGGCATGGTTGACACCCTCGGACGTGCGTTTCTGCCAGCTCTGTTCCGTATGTTTCTGTCGTCGGCCCATGCCGACGGGGTTGCCGCCTCGGTGGCCTCAATGTCGATCTACATTCTGATGGCTATTATCCTGATCTGGCGGCCCAAGGGGCTGCTGCCGGCCCATGTCTGAGTTGGCCGCCAGGCAGATGCGCATGCTGTCACGATTCGATCGAAAAACGATCTGTATTATCAGCTCTGCCCTGTTGCTGGTCCTGCTGCCCATGTTGGCGACGCTGGCCGGTGAAACTTATCTGGTCTCACTCTTTTCCCGCATCCTGATCTACGCTCTTGCCGCTGCGAGTCTCGATCTGATTCTCGGCTATGGAGGACTGGTCAGCCTCGGACACGCGGCGTTTTTTGGTATCGGCGCCTACGTGGTTGGGATCCTTGCCCATCACGATTTTGAAGAGACTGCGCTGCTCTCCTGGCCGCTGACCGTTCCGGGGAGCGATAGCGCTCTGGTCGCCTGGCCGACTGCGATTCTGGCCGCTGCTCTTTTGGCCGCAATCATAGGGGCGCTGAGTCTGCGTACCAGCGGCATGCACTTCATTATGATCACGCTGGCTTTTGCACAGATGCTCTTTTATTTTTTCGTCTCCCTGGAAAGCTACGGCGGCGACGATGGTCTGACTCTCTTCTCGCGCAACACCCTGCCGGGGTTGGATTTGGCTGACGATGTGCAGTTCTATTATGTCTGTCTGGCTCTGCTGGGTGTTTTTCTGCTTTTGGCTGGCCGTCTGGTAGACTCACGCTTCGGCATGGTCATCCGTGGCTGCCGCGAGAGTGAACAGCGCATGCAGTCACTCGGTTTTCCAACCTACCGCTACAAATTGCTCTGTTTCGTGATCGCCGGGGCGGCTGCCGGTCTTGCCGGCGCCCTGATCGCCAATCAGGTCGAATACGTCAGCCCCGGGCTGATGCACTGGACCCGCTCCGCGATCATCCTGGTCATGGTGCTGCTGGGGGGCAGTGGTACGCTCTATGGGCCAGTGCTCGGTGCTGCGGCCTTTCTGCTGCTTGAAGAAGTCCTCTCGATTTACACCGAGCACTGGATGGTCTACTTCGGTCCGGTAATGATCCTGGTGGTGCTGTTTGCCCGCCACGGCCTTTTTGGCATCCTGGCTGGCCAGGGCAAGCGCCATGGCTGAGTCGCTGTTACGCATCGAAAGCCTGTGCAAAAGTTTCGGCGCTGTCAACGCCTGTCTAGACCTCTCCCTCACAGTCCACGCTGGGGAGATTCATGCCCTGATCGGTCCTAACGGTGCCGGCAAGACCACTCTGCTCAATCAGATTGCCGGCGACCTGACTCCCGACAGCGGCCGGATTTTTCTGGCTGGGCAGGAGATTACCCATCTTCCCCTCTATCGGCGGGCCCCTCTCGGTCTGGCGCGCTCCTACCAGATCACCTCGGTCTTCGCCAACCTCACTGTCGAGGAGAACATGCTGCTTGCGATTCAGGCCCATCATGGCCACAGCTTTCGCTTCTGGGGCCGGGGACTGACAGACCCGAAACTGTTGACCGAGCTTGGCCCGGCAC
Organism: Deltaproteobacteria bacterium; assembly: GCA_024636215.1. Next base: position 19,985 of record JAGXHL010000081.1, on the reverse strand, counting down.
TGGAAACGGTGGGCCTCAGTGAGCGTGCCGAGATTATCGCCGGCCATCTCTCCCACGGTGAAAAGAAGCAGCTCGAGGTCGGCATGGCGCTGGCCTGCAAGCCGCGACTGCTGCTGCTTGACGAACCGATGGCGGGGATGGGACCGGGTGGAACGATCGAACTCTCCAAATTGATTCGTAAACTGAAGAAAGAGATGACCATCCTGTTGGTTGAACACGACATGGAGGCGATTTTTGCCCTCGCCGATCGCATTACGGTGCTGGTCTACGGTGAGGTGGTTGCGACCGGCAGCGTCGAGGAGATTCGTAGCAATCCGGCGGTACGCGAAGCCTACCTCGGTGAGGAGGGCGAGACATGCTGAAGGTCGAGCAGATAGAAACCTTCTACGGCAGCAGCCAGGCGCTGTTTGGTGTCAGCCTTGAGGTGCACGCCGGCGAGGTGGTGACCCTGCTCGGCCGCAATGGCATGGGCAAAAGCACGACGATCAAGTCGATTATGGGTCTCACACAGGTGTCGCGGGGGCGTATCACCTTTAATGATGTTGAGATCCAGCATCTGCCGAGCTATCAGGTGGCCCGCAAGGGGCTCGGACTGGTCCCCGAGGGACGGCAGATTTTTCCCAATCTGACGGTTCTTGAGAACATCATGGTCGGTGCTGCCAATCACGGTGGCAGAGAAGACCCTTATTCTCTCGACGAGGTGCTGGAGATTTTCCCACGCCTGGCAGAGCGCCTGAAAAACTATGGGAACCAGCTCTCAGGTGGAGAACAGCAGATGCTTGCGGTGGTGCGCGCCCTGATGACGACACCCAAGCTGTTGATTCTTGACGAGGCCACCGAGGGGTTGGCGCCGCTGGTACGCAAGGAGATCTGGTACGGACTCGGTGTGCTCAAAGCACGTGGGCAGTCGATACTGGTGATCGACAAGAACCTTGATGCGCTGATGAAACTCGCCGATCGCCACTACGTGATGGAAAGGGGGGCTGTGGTCTGGTCCGGGGCCACGGCTGAAATCGCTGATAACGAAGAGCTCAAGGCCCGCTATCTGGGGGTTTGATCTTGGGAGTGTGATCTGAGAACAGGGCAGAGGGTCGGGCTTGTCAGCCTGACCCTCTGTTTTAGGGGTCGGAGCAGCTCAGGTGCTCCCTGCAGTCGCAATAGTCGCGTCCTTCGTATTGATAAAATAATGTCCGGGTCGAGAATCTCGGCCCGGACATTATGAGTTTAATTGTTCCAGCCTTGAATGCGTTTACGGAAGGCGTGGGCTTTGTCTATAATCTGGTTCGGATTGCGTTCAATGACAGAAGCAAGAATTATGATTGCGATTCCAGTAATGGCAAGACTACTCCAATTAGTCAGTGAATAAAACGACAGCGCATACTTCAGGTGATATCCAAGACCGACTGCAACGCCAACGATCCCTGAAAAGAAGATGGCTTTCTGCTCAACGATGTATCCGTAGACCAATACCAAAACTGCAGTTAAGAGGCAGATGAAGGAAGCCAGCAGCCCAGGGAAGAAGCACAGATTCGCAGAGACACCAGCGAGAGCTATGATAGCGCCACTCCTTCGATAGCCTGCACCATCACCGACGGCAAAGAAAGACAGGGTCAACAAGAGAGCGGCTGACGGCAGAGTGCAAAGTGGAATCGTCCAATGGTTGTTAAGTGACATAGCCTTGAAAATGACATTTGCAAAGCAAATCCAGGAGGCAATTGCAAACCCGGAACTGATTACTTGCATCGTTTTCTTGATATGTACTTGCTCGGTAATTGTGGGCAGAATTGTAAAACCGAAAAGTGCTGTTGCCGCAAAGATACAGCCTGTAAACAGCTCGCTTGGGTAGTAGAAGTAACCTGTCCGACCAATAAGGAGAAGGGCAGGGACCCATGGCATGGCACGAGCGAAGCGTCCTTCAGTAGTTTTGAGTGATGTTTCGTTCCTGAAGCAGTGCCGTTCGCAAAACAGGACCCCGATAACAGAAATTATCATCAAGATACCAACCGGGTCTGGTTGTCGCGTAGGGACAAGCAGGGTGAGGTTGCTCAAAAAATAGCATACTGTGAGACTCCTTGCCCGGTTCCTGCCCATCGTTAGAAATGAGATATAGCAAAGAGGTGCTAATGCTAAAGATCCGGCCGCCGCAATTGCAATGGCTGCTCCGGGTGATGGTGCCATCCACGTTGCAAAGGTCGGCATCGACGCATTGACACCGCCAATAGCAAATTGTGAATAGACAAGTCCGCCTAAGACAGCGAAATTTACTGGAGTGACAGCAAGGGTTAACCCAAGCAAGGTTCTGGCGCCTTTGCTTTCCTTTAGCTTTAATCCACAGAAGAAACCTCCCGCAGTTAACGCGGTTGTGAATGCGAGCAGAAGCAGATAACGCTGAATGTCATTGCCGCCTCCCCATCGTTGAAACAGGAAGATTGACGCGCATGAAAAAATAATTCCGGCACCTATAATCCTTAGTAGCTTCGGGAGAAGATTTGCATATTGAGGCTGGTTATAATTTGCTTCGTCAGGTTTTCCGCCCGACTCATTAGTGTTGACCTGGTTTGTCAAGAAACCCTGCGCTTGTTGGTTTTCCATAAGTCACCTCCCTATTGCCTGGTATTTATTCTTGAGGGTCCCCAGTCAGGCTCTTGAGCTCATCACGAAGAGCGTTTTCCTCTTCTTGTGACACAAAATCTTGCTCAAGAGTGTCAAACTGAATGCTGCATGCACCGGCGAATTCTTTTTCGGTTACACGAGTTTCCCATCTCTCAAATATGTCATCCAGGTCCGTTGACACCCTGTCAGCATTCCCCTGAATTGTTTTTACAGCCTCAGCCCTTGATTGACGCGTACGCATCAGGTTTCTTTTCTCCGCCAAGGCCTGAAGTTGTTCTTCCATGGTGCGCACGTCCTTAGCGAGTTGTTGCTCAACTTGTACGTGCTCGGTCAACCTCTGCTTAAGCTGCCCAGCCAGTTGCTCGGAGCGCTTGCTGCGACGCAGGCACTCCAGGGCCTTGTTCTCATCACTCTCCTTAGTCTGGATAGCTCTGTCTCGCCAGGTCGTCACCGATTGTTCCTCATTTTGAAGGCGTTGTCGTAATTGATTGCCGTCTTGTTGTACACGGCCAAGTTGAACTTTAGCTCGAGCAGCAGATTGACGGGCTTCCCGCAAGGCGCTGTTGACTAAGGCTTCCTGGTTTTCGACTTGGCTAACCATCCAGTCAACCCTTGATGACACACCGGCGGTCCAACGTTTAATGATGTTCATAGTAATCTCCTTTGTTAGATTTGTTATGAGATATGAGCAACGCTTGTGCCATCTTAGTGGTCGATCTGTAAGGTGCCGAGATTATTGAACTGTAAAGTTATTGATGATTTTCCATGTGAGGGTTGGCTCTTTAGACAAGTACACCCCATGTCTGTTGGTTGGACATGGGGTGTATATGGTGAGAGGAGTGCTGCGCTGGTGATAATATTATGGTGTTTCTGCCCCCATCAGGTTGGCTAAAGTTGCAACGGGTTCTTTTTGGACCTTTTGTCCGTCGTGATAAAAAGAAACCAATTGCAGTGAATCTTCAGAAAAGATATTGACGGCAACGTCATCAGGGGTAAAGGTCGTGCGGCCGAAGGCCTCCTGAACCGGCCAGTCTATTCCATGATAGGCGAGATAGATCAGTTTCGAACAGTAAACCTTCTCCAGAGACTCCACATCGAAATTGAAGTCATAAGCTTTGCCGACCTGACGAAGTGACTGCAAAACAATTGTCTTACGATCCAGAGCTGATAATCCTGAGCGTCTCACGACGCCTATGCTGTCGATATTGAGGAACCTCTTGAGGGGGTTCATTTCGACCCCGGAGCGCAATGCTTCCACCACCAGGTGCCCGGCTTTTATGTCCTTATGATACTTCTGAACCAGCGGATTATCCCATATCCCCAGTTCGCGAAGTTCCTGTTCTGTGCCGATCCATATCGCAGCATGCCCCCAATAACCGGGAATCAGTTTGTCTGTCAGACGAAAGGGCGTTTTTTCCAATAAAATGTCACCAGTCCTCAAAGTGCTTTGCATTTCGGCGTAGACATCTTTTCTTTCATAGAGCTTTCCCTTGCGTGTTTCTACCAGGCCTACAGTGTTGCCGAACAGCATACTGAACAGGCTGATGCCTTTATCTTGCAGCGCATTAAAAGAGTCGCTTGTTATGTGTGAATAGAGACCCATTTTCTCACTCACAACATGCAGGGGAGACCACTTACGAACCATGTCATAAGAGGGGCTCTGGTCAATTAGTGTCGCGAGATATTGGTTAACTTCTGGTATTTTTTCAGCCGCTAAGGCCTTTTCATAGTAGCGCATTGCCCTGCGCACCCTGGCGCGCTTAATTGCGGAGTTATAGCTAAGTGACACTTTGAGCAGTTCTGCTTTGTCGAGTTGATAGCCCCGGTCACCATCGTTAAGTAACTTACGTAGTTTGGTGTCGCCTTCAAAGAGGGTGGCCGTCAGCATGTAGTTGTCATACATAACAAGTGCCGATGCCAGAGAAAGCATAATCCCTTCTATGTGTTGTCTGGGTAGCAGACCGGAAGCGAACAACTCTTCGTCAGTCATTGAGAGCCAACACTCATGGGCTTCCGCGATATCCATTAATCTTTTTCTTAAATCAAGATGGGCTGCCAAGCCGAAGCTCAACAAGTCCATGTCCTCTCCAGAGAGTGGCATGTCAGCTTGCGCTTTATGTTGAAGTTCATTTCCCACCTTGATTGTGACGGCCCTCAGAGCCAAAGCCTCTTCAGCTAATTTCTGAAAGGTCTCTATCTCCTGCCGGCTAACCTCTTCGGTATGTTGTTTCTCAAGGTGCAGCTCACAGACTGAGCTTGTCTCCGTGTCAATAAATGACGAGTTAAAATCTTCAGCTTTCGCCACACTTATGTTGAATGACGGGCCGAAGCAAACCAGTAGGAAAAAAGCAAAGACTACAACTGTTTGTCGTTGAATTCGGTAAAGACGGTGCATAGTAGGGCCTCCCAGGTTTTCATAGTTGCATGTTGCTCAATAAAGCAATCTTCAATTTTATCTATTGTGTATTCGCGACCAGAAACGTTTCTTCTGCCAGAGCTTTTATCGCACGTAAGTCAAGTTTCCCGCTACCCAAAAGTGGTATAGCGTCTACTTGCAGATAGCTGTTGGTAGAGGGTTTCCAGAGGTTTGGTAAGGTGCTTGCGGTCATGATCGACTTGAGCCTTTCAATGCCGCCCACTGATGGCAGATAGAGGACGACAAGCCGTTCACCTTTCTTGCTGTCAGAGATGGCCGTAACCGCAATTTTGATCTCAGTCGTAGCCAGGCCCTGTTCAAAAACTTCTTCTATTGCACCATGAGGAATCATCTCTCCAGCGATCTTGCTGAACCTGGAGAGACGACCGGAAATCTGTAAGAAGCCTTTGTCATTCAGACAACCGATGTCACCGGTGACATACCAGCCGTTCTTGATGACCTCTGCGGTTTTTTCCGGTTGCTTGAGATAGCCAAGCATGACGTTGGGGCCGCTGATCTCAATCATGCCGGGTTCATTTGGATTTTGCGCTTGACCGCTTTCAGGATTCATTATTCGAATGGCAACCCCGGGTAGTGGACGGCCTACGCATCTGGAGTCGGAACCGATTTGTCTGACATTGCCGATCTCTACATCCGGCAAACTGATGGCTGCCACAGGTGATAACTCGGTTGCCCCATAGCCTTCTAAGGGGGTTATACCGAATTTTTCCTGAAAATCCTCGGCCAGCTTCGGACTGAGTTTTTCAGCCCCTGAAATCACCACACGCAAAGATGTGAAGTCTTCCATGTTGGCTTTGCGCATATATGAACTCAGAAAGGTTGGTGTCGCCAGGAGAAACGAGGAGCGAAATTTCCTGATCGTCGCTGCAATGTGTTTACTATCCAGTGGTGACGGATGATAAACCGCAGAAAACCCGGACAGGAGCGGGAACCAGAGAGTCCCTGTGTATCCGAAGCTATGAAAGAATGGCAAAATACCACAGACATTATCTCTATTGTCGACCGAGAAGACCATGTTTAAAGCGTCAACGTTCGAGAGTATGTTTGCGTGACTGAGCATGACCCCTTTCGGGTCAGCAGTGCTTCCGGATGAAAATATGATGGTGGCCACAGCGTCAGAATTGTTAGCAGTCTTTTTAAGCAGTTTTCCAGCAGGAAGAAAGCGGGCGGACAGCCAGACCTTCATTCTCTCGGCTCTGGTTGGTTCCGACAGGAGATCCTCAAGAAAGACGGTATTACCAGGCACTGATTCTCTGCCGAGCTTCTGCAAGAATTTGCGTGAAGTCAGAACGACTTTGATGTCTGCCTGATCAAGAGCTGATTGTAAGCCGGTGTCGGCAGCAGAATAATTCAAGTTGATCGCAACTCGTCCGGAAAGCGTCAGAGCAATGTTAGTCAGACTTGCTGCAATGGATGGAGGAAGGAGCACGCCGACATGGTCCTGGCCTGTGAGAGGCCGTTCCAATGCCTTTTCCAATAGCAATGCCCCTGAAAGAGTTTCACCATAACTCAGTTTTTGACCAGTTGAATCTGCAATCGCAGGTTTGGACCAGTTGCGCCGTGCAGAGGTGAGAAAACGATGAGCGAGGGTGTGGGCCGGCCCCTTGCGAGCGTCGAAGTATTGCCCTGAGAGTTCCATAACGGCTTGACGGACTTGATTAGCGCTACAGGAGGACGTCAGGGGTTGTGCGAAGCTGATTACTACTGGGCCAGGCAATGATTTAGGGATTGTAGAGAGCATCGGCCCATATTTGTAGCTGAAGACACTGCCCCAGATGCCACCAATGTGGGTTGGGATGACTGGGTGCTCAGAGCCTTTGACGATTCTCTCAAACCCTGGCCGAAACTCCTGCAGTGTCCCGTTTCGGGTCAGAACTCCTTCAGCAAAGATACAGACAAGATAGCCCTCATCAAGGGCTTGACGAGCAGTCTTCAGTGATTCCACCAGTTGTTTGCGGCTGTCAGTGGAGGAAATTGGAATGACTTTCATCAGTCTGAACATGAGTCGCATACTGTGTGAATTGTAAATGTCCCGCTCCATGAGGAAGCGGATTCGGCGTTGCTGCGTAGAAAGTAGAAGCAGGGCGTCAACCCAGGAGACGTGGTTTGCGACCAGTAACGCTCCTCCCTCAACGGGGATGTTTTCAATGTCTTTAACTTTAACCCGGTAGATAAACCTCATTAACACCAGAGCAACGAAGCGAAGGAGGAAGTCAGGCAGGATAAATAATGCGAAAATGGTGATGACGGCTAGCAATGTTCCGAGACCAAGAAAACCCACATGAGCTGGCTGGGCCATGACTTCATTAACCAGATGCGTTAGTAATGCAGCCACCAACACGCCGCTCCAGCCCAGGAAGTTAACGACAGCGAGAATTTTACCTCTATGTTCTTCAGGAGCACGAAACTGGATGAATGAGTGTAATGGTACGATGAAGAGGCCAGCTCCGATTCCCAGCAGTGCAATGGCAGTTGAGGTCGTTACTAAATTTCCTGTTGCCAAGCCCATAAATGTGGCAGAAAGAAATAACAATGATGCACCGATGGGAACGATTCCGAGCTCAACGTTTCTTCCTGAGAGGCGTCCCGCAACCAGGGACCCGGTGCCTATGCCAAAAGCTGCCAGGAGAAACAATGCGCCGCTCTGTTCCTGCGAAAGGCCAAATTCCTGGATGCCGAAGGGGATCAGGTTAAGTTGAACAAAAGCCCCGACCAGCATGAAAAGTGATGACCCCAGCACTGCCATGGCAAGGTACCTGTCACTCCGCACCAGTTGGAGCGCGTGTCGCATCTCTCGCGACGGTTTTGTTTTCGCTGTGTTTGTTATTTTCGGGTAAACCTCTTTGATTTTGGTGCTTGTCGCTAAGCCGAGGAGTGCTATCACGACTGAGATGATACCGGCGATGTGATATTCACCTCCACCGAGCACAGGCATTAAGGTCGCAGCCGTTGTGCCAAGAATGATAGCTAAATATGTAAAGGCTTCTATTTGACCATTCGCTTTAGATAAGTTTTCTCTGCTGACCAATTCAGGGACGATGCCGTATTTGGCGGGGCTGAAGAAGGTGCTTTGCAATGCCATCAAAAATAAAGCGGCATAGAGGCCAGTGGAACTGGACAACCACAGCGCAATGGTGCCAATCAACATGACTAGCACTTCAAGAGCCTTTGTGGCGACAATCAGCCTGCTTTTGGTTATGCGGTCGGCAATCGGCCCTGCCAAGGGAGAGAAGACCAAAAAGGGTACGACAAAAACTGCACCGGCAAGGGCCGAAACTTTACCGGCAGCTTCGATGCCTTGCAGATTGATCAAGAAAAAAATCACGATCAGTTTGAAGAGATTGTCATTGAGAGCGCCGAGAAACTGGGTAGTGTTCAACCAAAAAAAAGACTGCCTGTTTGATTTTAAAGTGTGGTCTTTCATCGCTTTCCTCCGGATAAATTAATGACATATCCTTATCTATAGGCAGACAATGTGCCAATTGGATTCAAAGATAAAATCTCCATTAAATTGTATGGTTAGCGTGTTGCTGATGAGTTGGTTCTGTCTCGTCGCCGGAAACGTCAGACATTGCATGTATGTTGACTGTACTCTGGATGCAATGGTCGCCCTTTACTGCGGTTAGAGTGTCCCACCGATTAAAGGCTTGGCCTGGGACCGCCAAGGCTGATTTCAGTAAGACATCACGGTCCCAGCAGTTCAGTTGTCGACTGATTTTCCACAGTTGTATGGTCGACAAATGTAATGAGTAATACCAGGCTGACACCAGTGGAGTGTTTATCAGGGGGAAGTCGGTGCCGTAAACCAGTCTGTCATGAATGTCGTGCCGCATCAGGCGAGGTAAATAGCGTAGCTTGTTAGCCTGGGTTAGGCTTGAAATGTCCGTGTAAAGGTTTGGGTAATCAGCAAACATTCTGATAAGGCGCAGCATGTTTGCTTCGCCTTCACTTTTACCGGTCGTGGCGGCATGGGCTGCGATGACCTTGACTCCCAATGAGAGGGGAAGACGTAATCGCTCAGGGTCACCCAATGATGTCTCAGCAGTGGTAAACGATCTCTCTCCTCCAGCATGGGTCAAAAGCGGCAGGCCTGTCTCTTCCAGTTTTTTGTAAAAAGGAATCAGACCTTCATCGCCTGGGTCTATGTGCTGAATTGCCGGCAGCCATTTGATGAGAACCGCACCGTCACAAACGGCCTGCTCCAATCGTTTGATAGCGTCATGTCGATACGGGTTGACGCTGGCGCCAAAGAGAAGGTTCGGGTACTTTTTAACCTCTTTAGCTACGAATGCGTTGGGGACATAGGTTTCTGTTTTTGCCAGATCCAGTTCGCCCTTGGCATCGACAACACCGTCGAGGGCAAGAATGACAGCTGCTTTGATTGCTTTTGATGCCATGATTTTGTCAGAAATACGTTGAAAAACGATTGCGTCGCCATGGGCAAGCAGGTCTTTTTCGGTAACGTCAAAGGCTCTGAGATAGGTTTTGTAACGCCAGTTACGTCTCAACGCATTTGAGACATAACAACCGCTTTCTCCCGCACCGATTCCGGCCACATGCACGTGCATGTCTATGATGTTTTTCTGTTCGAGTAATGACAAATCGACAGCACGGCTGCCGTGAATCAGGAAATGAACCAGCAGCAGAAATAGTAGCAGGATCGAAATTGTAAGTAGCATTTTCCCCTCAATCATCAGGAGGCTGTCCGACCTTAAAAGCCCGGTTGCAAACGCGCTGAAATCTGTTCTCTAACTTCTGACTTTTCGCTTCGGCCTCTAATGTGGACAGCCTCCGGGGTTGTGCTTACTACCACTGAGTTTATGCAGCAAACTGAAAGCGAGGCATCCGCCGATTATCCCGCCAAAATGTGACGTTACAATCGGAACGCCTACCTCACCGAAGTGCAGAGCAGAGACGACCTTTCCTCCTGCAAGCATTTCCCATCCGCTTTTTGCCAGAAGGCCGGTCAGCAATACTTTGCCGAGAGTCTTTGAGCTTTCATTACGCTGGTGAAATATCATTTCCAGGGCGGTTACGGCAAAGAGCCCGTGAGCAATCCCTGAAAGACCGCATAGACCTATCGAATAAATGTTTGAAGATAAAATCAGGGGGAGGACTATACTGCCCAGCCAGCAACCGATGAAGTAGATGTGACGTCCCCAATAACGGTTCTCCTGCAAGCCGTTCCAAAGCAGCAAAAAGGCTGCTGAATCCAGTGCCAAATGATACCAACTTACATGAGTAAAGGGTGCAAGAAATATTCTGTGCCATTCGCCGTTAGCAACCAAATCAGGCATGAAAAGAAGCTGCGCCGAGAAATCTCCTTGAAACAAAGGATAATTACAAGCCATCAACAATATTGCCCAGAGTGACATCTCGGCATGCCTTGCAGAGATTCCTGGAGCAGGTTGGAGCAGGACGTCGTCTGAGAGATGTGCACACATGTTTCGGCTCCTTGGGTGGCAAAAAGGGCGAGCGGCACTAAAAGCACCGCTCGCAGGGTTATGGTTTACTTCATCTTGTTTCTGCGTCGTCCCAGCCACGCAGCCAGGCCGACCAGGAGAGGGCCAACCGGGGCAGAGCCAATCCCTGGTGACGGCAAGCCTCGGAACATGCCACCTTTTTTGTCATTATCAACACGATGGTTTTGCACCGGGGTTGTTGTCCGCTTGCTCTGAGCCTGACGTTCGCGCTCAACCCTTTGTGCATTTCTACGGTCTATTCCTGCATTTTCGAAGACATCCTCTTTTACAACGACCATCGATGTGTAATCTGTGACGAGTGAATAGCTTGTTCCGAGATCGACAATAGCCTTTCGTAATTTTTTACTTTCACCTTTTTCGCGAATCTCTTGCCTTAACTCCTCGATCTGCGATAGGGCCCAGAGTCTTTCAATTTCCGGGTTGGCCTGGTCAACCTTGGGGAGGTTTGTGACTGTCTGCCAAACTATTTCCTGGCCGGAAACTTTGGCTTTGAGTTTGAGTGCAACCTCACCATCGCCATTGTATCGACCGAACATAACCAACTGCTGCCCAAGGTAGAGGCTGTTGTTTTGCACAGGGGTTAAGTCTTGTACTTTTTCTCCTGAGAAGGACAGCTCCACATTGTGAAGGCATTCATGCATCACCTTGGCTTTAGCCTGTAAAATACGCCCAACGATATCGTCTGCGTTTGAAATGTTCATGGCGAAACCGTCAGAATCTTTTGCAAGTCGATCCATCAAAGGCTGGTTGGCGCTGTTGCCAATAACAAAAGTGAAAAGTCTGAGGTCGTAGTTTTTAAGAAGTTCGAGAAAAGCAGCGTGCTCAGTCGGTCCTACATTGGCAACGCCGTCTGTGACGAGAATCATGCCGGTTGTACGGTCGTCGTCAAGCCCTTTGTAGCCCAGTGAAATGCCTCCAAACAGATTGGTCGAACCGCTGGCTTGAATCATTTTGACACGCTCGATCCAGCTTCGAACGTTGTCCGGAGTGGCTTGTATGAATCCACCACTGAAGTCGTGCGCCGTTTCGTTGAAGGTTACGATGTGAAAACGGTCGTTAGGAGACATCTTGTTCAATGCCTTGGAAACCCCATCTGCCAGGGTTGCTATTTTCGCTCCGCTCATACTCCCGGAGATATCAAGTACGAAGACCCAGTCGGTGCCTTCTTTAATCGGTTGCAGGTCTGCTGCGGGGGTTACTACAACCATGAATGTGCCTGTTTCAGCGGGGTTGTCGCGGAAGGGGATTAGCTCAACACGGCCAGGGGCATTGTCCTCAAGGCGATAGTAGAAAACGATGTCTTGTCCCAGGCTTGCTCCCTCAGGCTTTTCAATGACGACATCCCAAATTTCTCCCGCCTCCTCACCAGCTCCGCCCAGCCTCTGGATCACAGCTTCCTTTTGAAAGTTTGGCACGCGAACCTCTTTGATAGGAAAGGCCGATTTGAGCTGAAGATGAAAAGAAAAGGGGCCGGCCACTTTATCGTCGATATTCCAGAAAGCGATTCGTTCTTCGTCGATGTTACCCTCTGCGAGGGGGTAAACATAGCGACCGATATTGAGGTCGATCTCTATGGGTTGGTAATAGACAATTCTCACACGAACTTCATCTCCTGCTGGAACTTTGCCGATTGAGATGTCAAAGGATTTGTAGTCGTTTTTTTCTGCAAGGGCTGTGTCGTTTCCTTGAGCCTTCTGCGCTTCATAGATTTTACGAGCCTGCTCTTTTTCAACGACCTCGCCGACAACTTCCGCACCATCTATCCAAAGCGAGACTTCGGATAAGCTCGCCTGCTTTGGCAGAGGACAGGTGTAGATAACTTCTAAATCGTTGTCGCTGTTATTCGCAAAGGTTTGGTCGACTTCAGTTCTGGTGAAGCCGTTGTTGATGGTGACATCAACCGTATGAGCCTTGATGGTCGTCGCAACATCCCCGCCATCTACTGATTTTAGAAGTCCCGCAGCAAACCCTTTGGTCGGAAAACACATGCATATAGTGAGCAGGGTCAAGATTGTGGCTACGGCAGGCAGGACATTCAGGCTTTTGACTGTGCTGGGTAATTTGCTTGGCTTTGACATGATAAACTCTCCTTTCGATTCCAGGTTAAGGTCTAATGATTGATTCATTGTCCTTAATCTATAGGCAGAGTCTGTGCCATTCCGGGGCAAAGCTTGTAAGTATATGTAATCATTTATTAAACATGATATTGAATGCCATAATCTGGTTCTGTTTTTGTAAATTGTTTGACATTTGATGAACATGGCTTGTACATAATACGTATGGTGAATATAAAAAAACTAAACGCATCGCAAAAAGATTTTTTTACCAAGGTTGTGCATGCAGCATTTAGCAACCCGTTCGGTGAAGACCGTCTAAAACTTGACCTGCAAATTTCAGCAGCAGACAGTGATCTTGGCCGGCTTGAGATTACTGATCGCGCCATTGAAATGGTTAACAGGCAGTTGCTCAATCTGGATAAGGGCGGTGATGCAAAATATTCTCAATTTACGGGTAAAGACGCAGCGTTGATGCACACGGTTTATCTCTTCGAGATTTACCACCTGCATATGAAGGCCTTCGATAGGCATATATTGCAACAGATAGACGCCGGGGATAAACCACAGCCCGTTCGGCTTGCATCTCAAGCGATGGCAGATTTTTACCGACGCGGTTTCTCTGAACTGGAGGCTTGTAAATATTTATCTTTTTTCTTCCAACTTCGACGCGCCTTCTTTTTCATCGACAGGGATTTGGTCGGTGAGTGCCCATCAATGCAAGAATTCCGCTGCAGCCTCTGGAGGAATCTCTTTACCCACGATCCAAAGTGGTTTGAGACCTATCTGTGGAACAGGATGGAAGATTTTTCGACTCTGATTCTTGGCGAAACTGGCGTGGGTAAAGGGGCTGCTGCTGCCGCAATCGGCCGGTCTGGTTACATCCCTTTTGACGATAAAACGGAAAAATTCAAGGAAAGCTTTACCAAGGCTTTTATTTCACGCAACCTGTCTCAGTACCCGGAAGCGCTGATTGAGTCAGAGCTTTTCGGTCACAGCAAGGGCGCTTTTACCGGTGCAATCGCTGATTACAAGGGGGTCTTCTCTCAATGCACCCCTCACGGCGCAATCTTTCTTGATGAGATCGGAGATTTGACCCCACAGGTTCAGATTAAACTCTTGCAGATTTTACAAGAAAGAAAGTTTGCTCCAGTTGGCAGCCATGAAAAGCTGCGCTTTAGCGGCCGTGTCATTGCCGCAACAAATCGCAGTTTAGATAAATTGCGTAAAGAAGGCAGCTTCCGTGACGATTTCTTCTATCGACTCTGCTCCGATGTCATTACGGTTCCTCCGTTAAGGCAACGAATACATGAAAACCCGAAAGAACTAGATTCCTTACTGGCGAAGGTTTTGCAGCGCATCACAGGGAGTCACGAAACAGGCCTGGTCCCTGAAATCAGAAGGGTCTTGGACAACAGCCTGGGAAAAACTTACAGGTGGCCTGGAAATGTTCGTGAATTGGAGCAAGCGGTTAGAAGGATTCTTTTGACAGGTAATTATACTGGGGAGCAACTCGTTGTGACCAGTGATATCAGTGAATTGTTGCAGGACAAAGTGGTCCAGGGAAATGTTCCAGCCCAGGAGCTGTTGTGTGATTATTGTAAACTGCTGTATCGCCGATCCGGTACTTTTGAGCAGGTGGCCAAGGTTACCGGCTTAGATAGGCGCACGGTTAAAAAGTATATTCAATCGAGTGACCTTGGTTCGTAGAAAGTTGCCTGGCACTTGTCAAGTTTTTGTGCTCCAGACATTAAAGTGGCGCCATTTCTACAATAAGGCATCGAGTGGTAAGAGCCTCCAAATTTGCAGGCGTAGTCGTTTTATAAATGTTGCTCTCTTGTCAGAGTTATCCACGCCTGCCTGCCAACTATTCTCAGCAGACATGTCATTCAGAATACTCTCCTCAACAGCTTGACCCAATTGATTGCTTTCAACAATAATTCCTACCTCTGTGTTGAGATTGGTTGAACGTGGGTCCAGATTGAAGGTCCCTATGTAGAGGACTTTACCATCGATAACCATGGTCTTTGCGTGTATGGCGAAGGTCGGTGAACTTTCTACTATTTCCGGATAACGTTTTAGCAACTCCTTTTGAATGGCAGGCTGTGGCTTGAATTCGAACACCTTGATTCCGGCATCAAGGATCTCCTTGCGTTGTTTGCTATAGCCGCTGAAAGCCATCAGGTTGTCTGTTGCGCCTAGCGAATTAGTGTTGATTCGCACTTCGACGCCTTTGTCGATTAGTCTCTTGAAAATCTCAAGTGCGCCATCAGGCATGACCAGGTAGGGTGATTGAATCGTAACACTCTTTTTCGCTGAGTGCACAATGTCTACCAGCCTTCGTGTTGATTCGCCACCTCCTGCCAACCCTCTTTTGCCATCGTTTTTTCCCGGCGCATCGTAAATGAATTGAGCGTCAGCCCAAACAATGTCATTAATAATTTCAGGAACTGCGGCGTCGATTTTTTCAAGAGTCTGTCGAACAGGCAGGGCGAAGTTGGCAGGGTCCTTCGCATATTCGTGCAGTTCGTGCTGGACTTGTTCAATCTTTTTCCTGTTGGTCAGCAACTTTTGGAAGTTAAGCAAAGATTCTACCGGGCGTGCCATTTTGCTGCTCCAGAAGGCCTCGAAGTTATCGGTTATATCTTCAACTACACCGCCTATCACCAATATATCCCTGTCTCTGAAATTGTACTCTTGATTGTAGTCGAAATATTCATCCGCCATATTCCTGCCTCCTGTTATGGCGAACTGTCCGTCGACGACGAATGTTTTGTCATGCATTCTCTGGTTGATGTTTCTGAAGTCAGTTATGACGTTAAAGATTCGTTGAGCCTTGGATACTCCTGTTTTGTGGACCGGGTTGTAGATGCGAATTTGTATATTTGGATGCGCTGCGAGAGCAATCAAAATCACGGGAGGTGCGTCCATTAACAGGTCGTCGACTATGACCCTGACATGCACGCCTCGTTTTGCGGCCCGCAACAGTGCTTCTGCGGCCAGGATGCCTATATTGTCGACGCTCCAAATGAAGTATTGAACAGTAATGCTTTCTTGTGCGTGGTCCGTCAGCCATGCTCTTGCTAGCAAGGCGTCTTCTCCTTTTTCCAGAACATACAGGCCCGTTTTACCCGGCGGACTTTGGAGTTTGTCGTATGCAGTCTGTAAATTAAAGCCTGAAGCGGGAGAGGCGACAAGAAATGCAAGCAGCAGGATGATGCCCGGTAGTAATAAATATTTTGTTTGCAAATGCATCGTTTCTCTCCACACAGGGTACAAGTAGTGCGATCTCAGTCCATCCGATCTTTTGCGCTTTTCATGCCATCAAAGATCGGCGTGACAACTTTTTCGGGAAAGCCTGCTGGCAGCTTGCTGCCAACCTTATCAATCACCCTGTCCATATCGACCAGGGTCATGAACATTTTTCGATCCTCCAGACTCTTCTCGGCCCCCAAGCGTAGTGAGGTCCGGACGTCTTTTTGGGTGATTGAATCTATCCGATATGACGATAATAGTACGTGAGTTCCCTCTATCTTGAACACCTTGTTGCAATGACGCTTCTCAGAATCAGCAGAATCAGCAAGATTGCAGAGCCTTGCATGAGTACTGAGTCAGTTAGATCACCAATATCACTGACCCAGCGTGAGATATCCAGCTCCAACCAATCATAAATACGGTTTGTTAACCAGCCCAAGGCTAAAGAACAGGTTGCTATAGAGGTCAGGTAAATAAGTGTCGCCCCTTTTCCAAAATAGCGAAGGACCACAGTTATGGTTGCAGCGTTTGTTGCCGGTCCCGCGAGCAGAAAGACCAGAGCTGCTCCGGGAGAAAGACCTTTCAGTACCAGAGCCGCTGCGACCGGTGTTGAAGCACTTGCACAAATATAGAGTGGTATTCCAACACCGAGCATGATCAGTAAGGAGAGCATTTCATTGTTCAGGTAACGGATAAAAAAGTCATCAGGAACGAAATAGGTAATCAGGCCCGCGATGACGATGCCGAGCAGCAGCCATTTGCCGATATCTTCGAGTAGTTCACCAAACGCGTACTGGAGGCCATGTCGAATGCGATGGAAGTGCGATAGGTGGGATTGGGACGGGGAACTCCCGCCTTGATTTTTCGGTCAGCCGCAGCCTGGTTCCTTGGCCTCTTCTGCCGAGGACGGCTCAATATCTTCCGGCAAACGATTCATGCACAGACCGGTAACCACTGCCGTAAAAAAGGCCGCGACCGGTCGCACAACAGTCATGACCGGATCGAGAAGCGCCCAGGTAATGGCGATCGAATCGACTCCGGTTTCCGGAACCGACACAAGGAACGCCGCCGACGCACCTTTGCTGGCCCCCTGTTTGCGCAATTCGATCGCGGCCGGGATAACGCCACAGGAGCAGAGCGGCAAAGGGATACCGAATAAAGACGCCTTCAGCACCGCCCAAACAGTGCGTCCGCCCAAGTGTTTGGCAACTGCCTTTGCGGGCAGATATGCTTTTAAAATTCCGGCGGCAAAAAAACCGAACAGTACATAGGGCGCCGATTCCACGAGGATGTTCCAGCATTCTCTGGCGATATTTAAGAACAAATCGATCATACAGTTTCTGAAACCTCAAGGTAATGATGTCCTGTTTTCAAGAAAGGTTGAACAAATTCTGCGCCGATTTTGTAGTAAACAACTTTGCCTTCCTTTCGAGCTTCCACCAGTCCGGCAGTCCTTAGCAGTCGTAATTGATGCGAAATTGCCGAAGGCGTCGAGTTCAGCAGAGCGGCCAGATCGCACACACACATCTCGCAGACATCCAGGGCCAACATGATTTTCAACCGGCCTGGATCGCCGAGAAGCTTGTAGACGGCGGCAAGCCCAACGACCTGTTTACTTTCCGGAAGCATCTGATTCGCCTTGGCAACCCGGTCTTCATGGATCACATTGACTTGACAAATATCCTGGCTCATGGCACCTCCTTATGTGAACATGTGTTCATTCGTTAATATCAGGTTAAGCTGTTTTAGCCTGCAAAGTCAATTGCAGGAGAACCGGACTTGATGTTTTTCGGAACGATCATCGCTTCAGCTGTCTGCCTCTAACCTGTGGCCGGGTTGAGGCATATTATTGATTTTATGTTTCATAAAGTGATGAATAACTTCTTGCCAAGCGCTGCTACAGCCTGTCAGCAGTGATTCTGGGAGCCCGGGACGGATACTATGAAGTTCTGGAGAAAACTTCAAAGGGGCAGGGAGATCTGACGGATTGGGGGATTAATTTGGTGCTGGATTACGCAGCGTAATGAGTGATAATTCGCCGGGGGCCCAAAGTCGCATCCTTGGCCCCCAGGTGCCAGTGCCGCGGGAAACGATGACCGCCATACCCTCGATGTCGTAGCGGCCTGTGATAAAAGGATAGCGAGTACGCACCAGATAATTGAAAGGCCATAGCTGCCCGTTATGAGTGTGGCCGGAGAGCATAAGATCGACCCCTGCCGCTGTGGCTCGGTTCGTCATCCAGGGTGTATGGGAAAGAAAGATGGTCGAACCTGCGGGCCGGTTGCTCAGGGCGCGGTCAAGGTTGATTTCCCCTTCGCCCTGGTTGCGACGCGAAGAAGAAGTCAGGTCATCGATTCCTGCAAGCACAAGACCTTCAGCAATCTTGACCCACTCGTTGGTCAGCAAATGAATACCGGCACCAGCAAGAATTTCACCCGCGACATCGCGGCGGACGAGGCGCAGTGAATCATGGTTGCCGCGCACAGCCCACACACCCAAGGGGGCGGACAGTCGCCGCATGACTGATGCCATCTCGGTTGGATCACTGCCACGCTCGAACAGGTCGCCGACGAGGACGATCAAGTCAGGCTTCATCGCCTGGACTTGATCGATGCGGGCATTCAGCCAGCGTGTTCCAACCATCATCTCACCGGCATGCAAATCCGACAATACAGCGACAGTGCTACCGTCCAGATTGGCGGGCAATCCTCTGATGACCACTTCGTGAGTTTCAATGACCGGCGGGCGAAGTCCCTGAACGTGGGCAATGAAAACCAATGTCAGGGCGAAGACGAAGCCGGCCGTCCGAATGCGGTTTACGATCCTTGGAAACAGAAACCCGAAGCCACAGACCAAATCGGCCATGAACAAGACGGTAGCAAGAAGAAACACGCTTCCCATCCAGTGCATAGCAGCCACTTCGAGTGCTGCAGTCAGAAAGCCGAATTCATGCCCGCCGTAAACACGACCAAGCAAAAATACCAGCCAGAGTGCTATCCCAACGCCGATCAATACTCTACGAGTCAGCCGATGTTTGCACCAGGGCAACGAACTCAGTCGAACCAAGACATAGATGTGCAACAGCGTTACTACAGTGGTTAGTACGGTACCAAAAACTGAAATGGAGGCCTCCTCTGATTATGGGTTAGTCATCTCGAGCGGTCAGATTCCGGGATTTTTGAGAATTTTTAAAGCATAGCGGAGTTCTTTCCATCTATTAAGCCCGATTCTTCTTCGAAGAAGAATCTGCGCAATGAGTCTCCATCCGGAAACTCCGGATGACAACGGGATAGCTGAAGCGTTAAAGCTTATCCCTCTCCATTTGACTTCTCCCCCCGGTTCACCGGTTCGATTTTCACCCGGCGAATAGCCGTCTGCGTGACTTTGTCACAGATCATCATGAAATCCCCCCACTGAATCCGCTCGCCTTTCACCGGTAGATGGTTCAATTCAAAAAGGATCAGACCGGCGAGGGTTTCATAAGGGCGCGGTTCGGGAAAGCTGATATTCAGGAGATTCGCCAGGTCGTTGATGGGAAGCAGGCCGTCGACCAGATAGCTCCCCTCTTGAACATGCTGGATTCTCTTCGGCTCACCCAGATCATATTCATCCTCAATTTCTCCGACCAGTTCTTCCAACATGTCTTCGGGGGTCACTACCCCGCTCAAGCCGCCATACTCGTCCACGACCATTGCCATGTGGATGTGGCCAAGCTGCATCTCTTGCAGAAGTTCATTGACCTTTTTCGATTCCGGAACAAATAAAGGGGCCCGCAGAAGGCTTTCAAGGTCGAATTCCGGGGTCTTTATCGCCTGGCACAACAGATCCTTGCCATGGATGTAACCAACCACATTATCAATCTCGCCCCGACAAACCGGAAAACGCGAATACTGGCTCTCCATAACGATATTCAGGATCTGTTCGCGGCTCTGCTCCAGATCCAGGGGCACTACCCGGGGGCGTGGGACCATGACCTCCGCCACTCTCAGTGAGCCGAACTGAAACAGGTTGGTAATAATGAGAGATTCATTATCACTTAAATGTCCGGTTTGCTCACCGATCCTTGCCATGGCAAAGAACTCCGTTCGACTGAAGATGTGGATGTCTTTGCCGTGAGAAATGAATTTCGTCAGGTACTCCGAG
>JAGXHL010000080.1 GCA_024636215.1 Deltaproteobacteria bacterium | reverse complement strand
ACGATAACGATCATCGTCATCAAAGAAGATGTCCGCGCCACCATTACCACGCAACATGACGTGATAAAGAGCGGCGGGATAGTGTATGCGTGGTTTGCGAGCCATGGTTTTGGTAGATTAACACAAGTATGCAAGTTTGCAAGCCTGACCCCTTTTCGCTTCACCGTTAAGCGTTGCACCGGCATCGTCGCCAATCACCGCTTCGCTGGCGTTGGTGCCGCTGCCGTCGGTCTGCAGACCTGGATAACCGAAGTCGCCGAGAGCTGCAATTAACGTAGCATTCAGGGTCGGGTCAGTACTGTCAACTGTCTCGGCCAACCAACCACGTAGTTGCCCGTAGCCGTCCCAGCCCATGCCGTTCAGGTCGATACCAGCTATGCGCTGTAGATCGAGCAGATCGCGCACAGCTTCGCCAGACATGCCCTCAAATCTAGTGGACAGAGCAGCATAAAAACCTGTGAAATCAAAACCAACAACAAATTCACAGAATTCAAGATTGACACCGTGGTCGCTCTGTTTAAGCATTATGGTGTCCATATATGGTTTAAGGCGGGTCTGCAACAATAGGCCGTCATAGACTGATTGCCGCAATGCGGCCCAGGACTGATTGAGGAAATTCTGTCGACCTCCAAAGAGGTTAATGGAAACGCTCACCGCGCCTTCAGTTGGGGCAGCAAAAGTACGACCATTGAAACGCTCCAGCGTCTGCAACTTGGTCATCCATGCTTCGTAACCAGCGCTGCCTTCAGCGTGTCCAGCAATGGACACAGTGGTTTCAGCACCATCGTATGCGCCGTCTCCTGTAACAGCCAACGCTGAGGTCTCTCCCCAAGCGACGATCAGTTGATCGAGAAGCGCCAGCTGTGCGGAGCGTGTGGTGGCTTGTGCATATTGGTCGAGGATTGCTGCCACTTCTGGGGAGAGACTTGCCGCCTCGCGCAGGGAACGCACCTGCCCGGAACCGTTCATGTCGGGAAGAGCCTGCGCTTCTTCGGTGAGAGGAATGCTGTCGGCGAATTCACTGTAGAAAGTGTTTTCTGAGAGATCGATATCGCCTATCTCGGCGCTGACAGACCCCACACCACCTTCGCTACCATCATTACGTACATAGCTACCGATATCGGCGAGCAGATTGCCGTTGGCCAAAGGTTGGGAGTTTTCAGTTTTGGCAACATTGATCGCGGTGATGCCAGCCTCGGTCAAGCTTTGCAGTTCGCCTGCCTGACTGATGCCGTCGCTGTTGAGATCGCGCCAGATGCGCAGGTCATTGAAGCGGGTGTCCTGTGCATTAACGACACCGTCCCCGTTGGTGTCTTCTTGAGCCAGGGCGTCAAACCCGTCTTCGGCTTGTCCGATGACGTTGCCATCGCTAACAAGCAGGGGCGTGGAGTCACCAAACAGTTCTGTACCGTTATCAATTGTGCCGTTACCGTTGCGGTCGAGTACAAGGAAGCCATCGTCTGGTTTGATCCAACCGGTTGCTGTTTTGATGCCATCACCTGTGTGGTCGAAAAGGATAGGATTAGCAGAGTTGATGCCGATGGTTTCTAGACCATCACCATCGAGATCAAACGTTAGTGGGTCGCGACGTTCGGTGGCAAATCGGGCGGTTGAGAATCCAAGATTGACATCTTCAGAGGGATGGCAACGACGCGTATCTATACTATCAGATGGTAAAGGGGGATAAATGTCGTTATTCAAACTTTCAAGGGTGTTATTAAGTGCATCGAAACCAACCTCTTTCAATTGAGCATATGTTTCATATAAGGCCTCCTCATTCGCGGCGACCAAAACAAGGACTCCACCTACTATCAGAAGAGCTGCTCCGCCAGTTGCTCCAACCATTGCGATAAGAGCAGCAGTACCAACTGTTTCAACAAGAGTTGACACTGCAACCTTTTCTGTCTTACTTAACCCACTATTATCTTCACTATATTGGACCTCTATTGCATCACCGATACCCTGATTGACAACTTTAAAGGCTGCACTCGCTTCTTCTGAGAATTTAGTTGATACACCTAATGCTTTAGCTCCATTTTTGCCAGCCTCAGAAGTAACTTCGATACCAAGTTTAACTGCTATACCTACTACTGACATACTACCTCCTTATGCAATATACTTTGCTTAAAAACTCGTGGATTGTTTTGTTTGTCACCAGTTAAATAGTCCATAATATTTTCTATTATCCTTTTGTCTTTCGCGTTGAAGAAAAAAGACATATAAAAAATTGGTATTTGTCTTAATAATGTTTTTCCAGAATCATCAGTTTTCCTAATTTGGTGTGCGCTTGAAAAAAATTTAAGACAACTTGGAGGGTCAATAACTTTTGCTCTTGAATAATATATATTTACAGAACCTAAAAAAAACCAAGTTTTAACAACCCTATCTTTGTAAAATGCGAGGGTATTGAACAAAAGAGAATCAACAGCAATTACAATCAATAAAAAGGACAATAATAAAAAACAAACGAAATACACATAATCGTTTTCAATGTAGTTGACATATGAAACCTGCATCATTAGATATAACGGTAATGGTATTATCAGTATTAAAGACATAATCATTTTCAACTTTGAGTATTTTGCTATGTAAATTAACAACAACTCATTGTTGGCAGTACTAGTCTCTGCAGGCCTCTCTCTTTCCATAATCCCTCTCTTTAATGACACTCCGGTGTCGGACCAAGTTAACCATCTGTTTTTACAGAAATATCACCCCATAAAAGTGCGTTTTTAGACGCTATAGGCTCATTTTTGACCCCAAAAACATGCCCATAACTTCTTAATCACCCCGCCTGCGCCTCCTCAACCAGCCCCATCTGCCGAACAATCGCACCAAGCTCCACCACCTCATCCACCTGCAACCCCTTAGGCACCTGATGGGTAATAAACAACATCGTCACCTTGCCCTTAAGCTTATTAATGGTCTTAGCAAACAGCTCCGCCGTATGTTGATCGAGGTTGGAAACCGCTTCATCAAAGATCAGAATCTTGGGCTTTTTAAGTAACGCCCGGGCAATGGCGAGGCGTTGCCGCTGCCCACCTGACAATCCTGTACCACGTTCGCCGATCTCGGTCTGATAACCTTCGGAGAGCGATTCGATAACCTCGTGGATCTCCGCGGCCTTGCAGGCCTGAATCACCTCAGCGAAAGTCGCATGGGGATGAGCCATCACCAGGTTGTCGTAAAGCGTACCGGAGAAAAGCACCGTTTCCTGTGGCACCACGCCAAACACGCTACGCAGCTCGTTGGCCGCGAGATAGCGGATATCCTTGCCATCCAATGCAATCTTCCCCTCCTGCGGCAGATAGAAGCCGAGCAGAAGCTTGGCCAGCGTACTCTTGCCGCAGCCAGAGGCGCCGGCCAACACAGTCAGATGACCGGGTTTAAAGGAAAGGTTCAAGTTACGGTAGAGCCAGGGGTGATTCTCGGAGTAGCGGAAAGCCAGATCGATCATATCGATTCGCCCAACGCCAACATTCTCGCGATTGGGAGTGAGGGTGTGCGGTTCCTGCGGCATGTCGAGGATATCGCCCAAACGCTTGACGGCGATGTTGGCTTGCTGGAACTCCTGCCACAATCCAACCAGGCGCAACATCGGCTGGCTCATACGTGAAGCGAACATCTGAAACGCCACCAGCATACCGACGGTGAACCCTTCGTTACGCATAACCAGCAACGCCCCGACCAGCAGCAGAGACAGAGTCATGATCTGTTCCAGCCCGTTGGCGATCACGTTGTAGGTGTTACCGACCTGACGGGTCGCAAATCCGGCTGACAGGTAGCGGGAAAAAAGGTTGCCGTATTTCTTATCGACATCCGGCTCCATCTGTAACGATTTGACGGTAGACATGCCGGCAATGTATTCAGTCAAAAAGGCCTGGTTCTGAGCGCCGAGCATGAACTGCAGGTTGAGTTTCTCGCGGAAGATGGGGACCATCAAAAAACTCATCAGACTAATGATACTGAGTATCCCGACAGCGATCAGGGAAAGTTCCCAGGAGTAAGCAAACATCACCGCCAGGAAGATGAAGAGAAAGGGCAGATCGAGCAGCAGGGTTATGGCCGCGCCGGAAACGAAATTACGGATGGTTTCCACCCCTTGCAATCTGGCGATCTGGGTGCCGGTCGGGCGGTTCTCAAAGTAGGGCAGCGGTAATCTGAGTAGATGACGAAAAACCTTGCTTCCCAACACGGCGTCGATACGATTGCCGGTATGCAGCACCAGATATTGGCGCAGCCAGCTCATGCCTGTGGAGAAGACCATAAACATGATCAGGGCCACGCCAAGCACGATCAGGGTACTGCGGGTCTGATGCACCACCACCTTGTCGATGATAACTTGGGTAAAGAGCGGTGTCGCCAAGCCAACCAGTTGAATCGACAGCGAGGCAAGCAGAACATCGCGCCAGATCTTTTTGTGTTTAAGCAGCTCCGCGACGAACCAGCCAAAACCGAATTTCTTCTTCTCGGTCGCAAAACCAGCAATCTCCTCAACCTCGCCAGCGGCAGGCAAATCATCACGGGAGACAAGAATCAGATCGGGTTCGAGTTGCTCTAAAGCTGTTGCAGTTAAGATTTCTTCAGGGGTTTGTGAACCGGCCCGAAAACCGATCATCTTTTCGGCATCGGTTTTAACGATCAGCAGGGGAATGGATGGCGGGATGTCGGTTGCTTCGGGCGAGTCTTCAACACCCTCCTCCGAGGGTACCGGTTGCACCAGCGATTCCGACCGCAAGAAGGCAATCGCAGGCAACGGAATCCCTTGCCAGCTTTTGCCATCTAACCGATGAGCTCCGGTCTTAAAGCCAAGACTGCGAGCCGCTTCATGGAAAGTCGCCTGGGTATATGGAGGAGGGAATTGCTGAGCGACGAGCCTGGCATCAAAAGGAAGACGATGCAGTTGACTCAGGCTACCAATCAGCCATAGCACCTCATCGCGCCCCAGCGCCATTTTCATTAGATTTGATTGATCACTGCCTGCAGCCAAAACGGTAGCCCCCCACCCCGATTGCGCAATATTTGTTTCAAATCATGCCAAGTAACAACTCCATACCAAACAAAAATACCTACCTCCGTTAAACGAAGACAGGCATCGATTGATCAACCATCGGGGCTCTCTTCGGTAGCTCAGCCATCCACCCCTGCCTTTTAAGCTTTGATGGATCTGCCGCTTTGCGTCACTGGATTGCTCCAGCTTTGCTCTTATCGGAGAATTCTTTAATTCGCGTTTATTTAATTAACAAGCCCCCTCGTGCTTGTCAAGAATAAATTATTGCACTATCTTACTGATATCTCACAAATTTCTTACAGAGCAATAATGATTTCCCTGCAGTGTCCACCAAGCCGGGGGAAATGGATGTTGCAGTTTCCGAGTGAACCAAGAGGGTGCACAATTTATCCCCAAGGGAACAAATATTGGCCAAGCCGACAGTCTCCTAGACGGTGATCTCCATAGCCCAGACGCCACAAGGGCAAATCCCCGCACAGACACTGCAGCCGATACAGACCTCATCGTCAGAGACATACTCGAAGGTCCCATCCTCTTTTTCGACACGACTGATCGCACCCTCGGGGCAGGCTTCGAGACACATGGTGCAATCACGGCAGGTTCCGCAGGAGAGACAGCGCAAGGTCTCGTCCCTGGCGTCAGTGACACAGAACTTGCCACGGTTACGCGGCTTGAAGAGTTCCTTGGAGAGACAACTCTGGTTGATCATTTCAGGTTTGATGATCGGCTCAAGCTCTTTGCCGGCGAGATAATCGTCAATCAGCAGAGCCGTTTCCTGACCAGCGCCGATCGCGTGGGTGAGCAGACCGGGCCGGACCGTGTCACCGATTGAGAAGACCCCCCCGGCCTTGACCACCTGGTTGCAGGCGTCAACGTCCATCATGCCACGATCGCTCAGCCATTCGCGTGGCACATAGGAGAGGTCCGGGCGCTCACCAATGGCAATGATCACTTCATCGGCTTCAATCAACTCACCGTCCTTGGTGAGCAGACCTTGTCTGGTGACCTTTTCGATGAAGACCGGCCAGCGAATTTCACCGCCTAAAGCCTTAACAGCGTCGATCTCGTGTTTGAAAGCCGCCGGCCGCTGGATATCGATGGCCAGCACGTGTTGCGCACCCATGGCGTAGGCGCCGAGACAGACATCCATGCCGGCGTTACCGGCACCGATCACGATGACGCGTTTGCCGATCTTCGGTTGCTTACCCGCATTGACATCCTTGAGGAAATCAAGGCCCCGGGTCATCAGCTCATGCCCCGGAAAAGGAATCACCACCGGGTTATGTGCACCGGAAGCGATCACCACAGCATCAGACTCTTTATGAATATTCTCAAACAGAGCCGCATCAACCCTGGTATTGTTTTTGACCGTAATGCCAACAGCCTTGATGCGTTGAATTTCGGATGCCAGAGAATCGGCAGGCAGGCGATCCGTCGGGATAACCTGGCGCAGCTTGCCACCGATCTCTGCATCGGCTTCGTAAACGGTCACGTCATGACCAAGCAGGCGCAGCTGCCATGCCGCAGCCAGACCCCCGGGTCCACCACCGATAACCGCAACCTGCTTGCCGGATTCCGGTTTCAGCTCCGGGGCAGCAACATCGCGCGACAGACGACCGAGTTCTTTCATCGCCACCGGCTTGTCAATATAACGGCGGCTGCAGGCGTCCATGCAGAGGTTCGGACAGACCTCACCGCAGACACTGGCCGGGAAAGGCGAGTACTTGAGCACCAGCGCGAGGGCTTCTTCATATTTGCCCTGGCGCAACAGGTTGATGCGGTCCTGGGTCGGAATATTTGACGGGCAGGCCACCTGACAGGGGGCACCAAAGCGCTTGTCCTGCCAGTGCGGGATCTTGATGCGATCGTCACCGACATTAACCAGCCCGGCGACATGCGCGTAGTTGTCCTTGACAACGTCGGCAAAGATGCCGCCCTCAACGATCCACTTCTGATCCCGGAACTCGCGCAGGGTCATGCGTGAGCGGACGTTGCGCTCCTCGTAGGTCTTGGCAACAATCTTCTGCCATTGCGAGAAATCGGTCAGCTCTTTTTCCAGTTGAGGACGTCCGATCTTGCCCAGGAAGCCCGGCATATTCGCTTTCAGAAAGGCTTTGTCTCCATCGTCCAGAGCGAGGATCCAGACATCGTCAGAGAGGCCTGCAACCGAGCCACGCACATAGATGGTGCCGCCGACCATGCCCATGCAGGAGCGGTCACCGAGGATTGAAGGCAGATCTTCAAGGTCATAACCGCAAACAACCCCGATGCCGCCACCCATGAACTCAAAGGAAAAGGAGCCGGTACTTTTCAGGATCCAGAATTCCGGCGCATCGTAAGCCGGGTCGTGCTTCATCAGCGAACCGGAACGGGTCCCAACGCGGCCGGCAACATAAATCTTGCCGCTCGCAGCGCAGTGCGCCGTGGTATCGCCACCGTCTCCAAGAATGGTTAGTTCAGCACCAGCATTCAGCCAGCCGGCATCGGCCGGAGCCGAACCCTCGACCACGATCTCAGTCCCTTCGAGACCAAAGGAGCCAACCCGTTGGCCCGGGTTTTTCACCCGGAACTTAAGCGGGCGGCCGTCTTGCGTCCAGAGAGGGCCACCGATGTTGTGATGCCCTGAGGAGGTTACTTCAAACTCCGTCTCACCCTGTTCCAGCGAGTGATAGATCTGCTGCAAAAGCGCCTGGGTAGAGATGCGGCGTTGTTTCTCATCATAGCCTGTAATGATTGCTGCCATAGTTTTAACCCTTGGGGATTGGGGGCTTGGGGCTGGCGACTGGGGATTAGGGGCTGGGGGCTGGGGGCTGGATTTAACCAGACCCCAGCCCCCAGTCTCCAGCCTCTGCATTTAACACACGTACTGAATATCAAGCCTGTCGGCGACGGCCTTGTCCGTTGAGATCAGGGCGTCGGAGCGACCGACCGGCAAGGATGAATTGCCGATCGGCGCCATCAGTTTCTTGAATTCGGTGTCCATTGCCAGGAAGTAGTTGACGATATTCTCGGCGACACGATCGACATCGAGACGATGAACCAGCTGCTCTTCCTGGGTGGTAATTCCAACCGGGCAAAGGCCTGTGTTACAGGCGTTGCAACGACCCATATCATTACCGACGCAACCGGCCATCTGCAAAATCAACTTGCCGGTGAAAACGCCGTTGGCACCCAGACACATCATCTTGAAAGCATCGGCTGCCAAATCACCGGTTTTGCCGAGCCCCCCGGCTGCCCAGAGGGGAATCTGCCCCTGACGGCCCTGGGCCGTGGCGGCCTGGTAGCAGTCACGCAGTTTGGATACGATCGGGTGCCCGGTATGGTCGAGGGACACCTCGTGGGCGGCTCCGGTTCCGCCATCGATCCCATCAAGAAAGAATCCACCGACAATATTGTAAGGGTCACGCACCAGGTTGTTGAAGACGCTCACAGAGGTTGCCGATGCCGCAACCTTGATCGCAACCGGCACCCGGAACTTGAAGGCCGCGTTGAAGGAAAGAAACATCTTCTGCACGCTTTCTTCGATAGAATAAAGGCCCTGATGGTTCGGTGGCGAGAGCAGGTCAGCCTTGGGCACGCCGCGAATCGCCTGGATATGCTCGGCGACCTTGCCGGCCTGCAGCAGGCCGCCATCGCCGGGCTTGGCACCCTGGCCGATTTTGATCAGAACACCGGCCGGATCTTCGACCATGTGCGGCATCGCCTTGGCGATCCGATTCCAGCCGAAATGACCGGAGGCTATCTGCAGGATCATGTACTTGAGATATTTGCTCTTGAGCAAACGCACAGGCACACCCCCTTCGCCTGAACACATGCGCACCGGCATGCCGCACTCTTCATTGAGATAACCAACAGCCATGGCAACCGCTTCCCACATCCGCCAGGAGAGAGCCCCGATGGACATGTCGCCGATAATCACCGGGTAGATCCAGCGCACCGGCGGCATGGCGGCTTCCACCTGCAGATTGTCCTGGTCGTCGACGCTGAAGGGCAGAGTCTGGGCGGGCATGATGCGGCCAAAGGGTGCGAGCAGATCGAAGGTGTGCCGCTGAGCATCGAGACTCGGGTCGGTCATCTGCGAAATACGACCGATGCGCATCTTGTCGAGGGTACGCACGGATGACTCAAGATTTTTACGCCCGCCACGCTTGATCGAATCACCGCCAAGACAGCGAGTAATGATCGGATGTCGGGTATCCTGGTTACGCTCTGGTGAAATGGCATCGTTCGGGCAGACCTTCTCGCAAATGCCACAACCACGACAATAGTGCTGCACGTCCTTAACCTGACGAATCACCGGTACCGCGGAGAAGCGCTGTTGCGGGTCGGGCATTTCCCCTTCGGAGAAAACCATGCGGCGACGCTCCACCTTGCATGCGATGGCCCGGAAGGAACATGCCGAGACACAGGAGCCGCAGAGCGTACAGCGACTGGCGTCATATCTGATTTTCCAGGGCATGTCGTTCGGTGTGACATGCTGGACTCTCATTGTCTCCATCGCTGCACCTCCAGGTCATTGTCAACGGCGACGATTTCGCGCTCATGCGGATAGATATCGGTTTCCCAGTTGCGTT
Source organism: Deltaproteobacteria bacterium (assembly GCA_024636215.1). The sequence goes on along the minus strand of JAGXHL010000080.1, from coordinate 21,790 downwards.
CAGGCAGGATATCGTTGATACCGCAGACTTCTGAGGAGATCACCACGGTGTCATCGGTTCTACCAATTACGACCGGGCGCAGCTTCTTGGCGTCGCAGCAGGTGAACATGGTGAAGTCGGGCAACACCCCGATGATGGTATTGGGACCGTTGATCTCCAGATGCGCCAAGGACTGACGCATCGCCAGCAACTGCTCTTTGTCCTCGCGCTGCTCCAGGTCACCGAAAGGCAAAGGCGTGACCACATGCTTGTAATATCGCAGCGGCCAGTGCAATTCCCGATGCACATAATGCAGCGTGTAGAGGAAGCATTGGGAGTCGGATTCAAAGCCGATATAACCGCGATGCAGTTTGCGTTGCGCTTCGACGTTTTTCAGATAAAAAGTATTCTCGCCATTGGCCAGCGCCGTATAGCCCTGCATGAAAAAGGGATGAGCGGCATACCGCACGATATCGTAATTGGTATTCTGACGACACTGGGCCGTGATCACCTTGGCCGTGAACTTCTCGTCCGGTGTCCAAAGCTTGAAGTAGGTTCCGATATCGCGCGGATCGCCTATCTCCTTGAGGGTAACGACATCGGGCCAGAAGGAGTAGACAAAGCCCTGCTCATCCTGCTCAAGAGCCTTGCGCAGTTTGAGACGCATATCGAGGAGCAGCTCCTCTTTGTCTTTCTGGGCGTCGTTACGGAAATAACGGGGATAATCGAACGTCTCGAACACATAGTTCGGCATGGCATGAATATCCAGACCCGGCTGCGGGTCAGTTTCCGGAACCCACTGCATGACCCGCTGGAAACCTGCCTCGTGCAGCATATCCTCGGCGAGCTTGAGACCCTCGTCCGTACAGGCCATGGAGAGCGTAGGCAGATGTTTGTAGTTTTCGAAGAGACCGCCGAGATTGTGCATGACCATGGCAAAGCCGGAGTTGTCATGACCTTTCTGTTGTGACTCCATCAACTTCAGCGCAAGACTGGGATGGACATAGTTTGAACTTTTAATTGCACCAATACGGCACATAAAGAGGACCTCCTGAACGTTCATTAAACCCCTGTGTTGGCAGACCTCCAGGCAAGCAGTAACGCGGGCGCTTTTGTGGTTTGGGGTTTTCGGATGGGGACTATTTAGCAATCAGCATGCCACATAACAGCCAGTTCAGATAAGTTGCATTAAAACATCTTCAAGTCTCTGTAGTCATTGTACTTATTTTCAGTAAAGAGGCCCTGCCAGACCGCGTTACAGTGGAGCTAATATAATGATTAAGTAAAATATGAATCGGAGTGAGTAACATAAAACACAAACGCCCCCTGTGCTGGCACAGGAGGCGTTTTCCAAACTTGATTTTTTAAGACAGGTCAGAGCAGATCAACCCAGCCATGCGGGTCCGGCATGCGGCCATACTGGATGTCGGTCAAGGTATCATACAGTTCCTGCGTCACTTGACCCGTCGTCTTGCCATCACCCAGGACAACCGTCCGCTCTTTATAGGTAAACTGGCCGACAGGTGAGATCACGACCGCCGTGCCGGTGCCAAAAGCTTCCGTGATCCGGCCACTTTCGACCCCGCTAAAGATATCGTCAACCGTCAGGGCGCGCTCTTCAACTTCGATGCCGTTGAAACGGGCCAACTCCAGCACCGAGCGGCGGGTAATACCGTCCAGGATCGTGCCTTTCAACGGAGAGGTCACCAGCTTGCCATCATAGACAAAGCAGATATTCATGCTGCCCACCTCTTCGACGTATTTTTTCTCTTTGGCGTCGAGCCACAGGACCTGATCGTAGCCTTTCTCAGCCGCTTCACGCGCAGCATACAAACTAGCGGCGTAGTTGCCTCCGGTTTTCACTTCACCGGTGCCACCATAGGCGGCACGCACGTAGTGATCGGATATCCAGATCTTTACAGGAGCAAGACCGCCCTTGTAATAAGCACCAACCGGACAGACAATAATGTAGCAAAGGTATTCTTCGGCAGGTCGGACACCCAGCATCGGCTCCGAAGCAATCATGGTCGGCCGGATATAGAGACTGGTGCCCTCATTATGGGGAACCCAGTCCGCCTCAAGGCGGATTAAAGCCTTCAGAGTCTTCAGCATAAAGGCCGCATCGACCTCTGGCATACACATGCGGCGAGCACTGTGATTGAAACGAATAAAGTTATCCATCGGCCGGAAAAGCGCTATCTGTCCATCCGGTCGCCGGAACGCTTTCAAGCCCTCGAATATCTCCTGAGCGTAATGAAACACCATGGAGGCAGGATCGAGAGAGAAGGGTTGATACGGTTGAATGCGGGCATTATGCCAGCCCTGTCCGGTCTTGTAGTTCATCACGAACATGCGGTCGGTGAACTGCTTGCCGAAAACCAATGCCTGTTCGTCATCAGGACGAGGCTTGAGCTTTTCCAGGGGCAGAACTTGCAGATCCATGCGCTTGTCGTCCTCTCTAAAAGTGCTGTTTTACAAAGACTTCAAGCTATATTTTTTAGCACAGGGCGAAACATTTGCGCAAGAGCTTAAGCCGGAACTGCCTGAACTCACCCAAAAAAAGATTGCCCGGTAGTCAGTCGGATACTCCTAAGGATCAACTTTATCGGCCGGTCGCAAGCGGGCCTCTCCGTAGAGCAGGTTATTCTTGTTATCGCTGGCCTCCTCCGCATTAAAACGATCAAGGAAACGGTGATATTCAGCAAGATCAGCCAGATCTTTCATATCGACCGCAGAACCTTTAATCCGCCAGAGATCTTCCATGAGAGCCTCCTTAGAACGAGCACTGAAGTTGACGACAGGCTAAGGATAACTCTTATTATATATTTTTCAAGGTAATTATTACCACATATAATAGAACATAGTCTCGCAAACCTGTCCCTTAATCAGCAGAGGTGTTCTTACCACTTGAAATGACATGCAATCTGCTGTTCTACTACCTGCTCTGTATTGGGATACGAAAGGAGCGTAAAAAAAATGACTTATCAGGACTTCAGAAAGGCCGTTGCAATATTTCAATTGGAGGAGAGAGCCACCCTCAAACAGATCAGAGCCCGGTTCAGGACCTTAGTCAAACACCATCACCCTGACCATGCAAAGGATGCGGACCTAAATGCCATCCGCGAGATCAATTGGGCTTATGAGGTGCTGATGGACTACTGCAGCGGCTACCAGTTTTGCTTCAGTGAAGAGGAGTTCCTGCAACAGACACCGAGCGAAAGGCTAAAGCGCCAGTTCGGTTGGGATCCTGTCTGGAGTGGCCGAGAAGAACATGAAGAGAGTTGAGCTAAGGAGCCGACACCAGCTCAAAGATTTCGGTTTGATCGTTAAAGTTAAAAATCTCACCGGTTTCAATGATGTAGTACCAGCCATAAATCTTCAAAGAACCCTGTTTATAACGTTCTGCCACATAGGGGTAGGTGAGCAGATTGCGCATTTGCACCAGGATATTGATTTGCTCGGTCATCCACTCACGTTTTTCCGCGGACCCTCCTGAGCCCAGCTGACGGTCAACGCGTTTACGGACCTCTGAGGAAATCGCAAGCCAACGCCTGACATGTGGGAGATGAGCCAACTCTTCCTCAGACTGGTTCATTGCAGCACAGCCTCCGCAATTGGAGTGACCACAGACGACGATATTTTCCACGCCCAACGCCTGAACCGCATACTCTATTGCTGAAGTCGTGCCGGCATATTCCTCGGTAATTCGATAGGGCGGGACAATATTGGCGACATTCCTGACAGTGAAAAGTTCACCGGGCATGGTCCGTGTAATCAAATCCGGAACCACTCGCGAATCGGCACAACCGATAAACAGTGTGTGTGGCTTCTGGGTCCGCCCCAGAGACTCAAAGAGTTCTTTATGCGCTTCAAAGTCTTCTTCGCGAAATCTTGCAATGCCCTTGAAAAGCTTGTCCATATGCCCTCCTCAAAAAATACAACGGCCCCCCTTGAAATGGAGCCTCAGATTAAACTTCAGCAGCAACTCGCCAGCAGCGCGCAACCTCAAGCAGAATGACTGACCAGTGTGGGCCTCCAGAAAGGCGACACCACCTCAAAAATGCTGTCCAGCAGTTCTTTCAGGAGGACGTCTTCACTGCGCTGGGGAAGAACGACCACACTTCTGCCGCGAGCATGATCAAAACCTTCCACACGCAGGCCAATCAGCTCTCCGCAAGCCAGGTATTTACTGACCAGGGCCTGTGACACATACGAAATCCCGTCTCCTGCCAGAACCGACTGCAGGGTAAAGCGCAAATCATCAGAGACAACAATGCCATTAAAATCGTCAAAATCGCAGCCGCAAAACGCCAGGTTTTTGCGCATCAGTTCTTTTGAGCTGCAGCCATCACGTCGCGCAAACAGCCGCAAGCCTTTAATCTCTTCCAGCGACACAACACCATCAAGATGCGACAACCCAATTGAAGGAGAAGCAACGACCAGCATCGTGTCATCAGGTAACGAATAGCGATTAAACCCATCGAACTCAAGATCTATGCGATGTTCGATCACAGCCAGATCAAACTCCTCATGACGCAAGCCGTGCAGAGCCTGCTCCGGCTGCATGAAAAGAAACTTGAGATCGTTCATATCGGAATGCACACGCAGAAATTCGTTCAAAACCTGCGGCAGATAGGCCATGCCGAAGGTCGGCGTGCAACATATAGAGAGGCGTTTTTTAGCATTGGTGGTCTGCAGACAGGACAGCAGCTCCTTCTCCTTGTCGAGGATATCCCTGGCCTTGGAAAAAACAACCTTGCCCGCAGGGGTTAGAGCAAGCCTCTGACCGGAGCGATCCAGCAACTGCTGACCGAAATGGTCCTCCAGAAACTTGATCCGCTGCGACACTGCTGACTGGGTAATATGCAGGATTTCCGCGGCCCTGGAGAAGGTCCCCGCCTCAACGGAAGCAACCAGAGTGTTCAGGTAGCGTGTTTCCATCCAATAATCCGAATATTGTATTAAATATTATAAAGGTTGCTTATACCCAGCATAAGAATGATTCGTTTTACCCTATCACCAAATACTCCTATTGTACAACAGATTGCAGAAGTCTAATGGACCGTTTCACACCACTCCGGGTGACGCATTACAGAAAGGAGGTTTGTGTACCGATATCAGCCGGAGAAGGTTACTTTCATTCAATTGAGGAACTTAAGTTTGAAAAGGAGAAATCATGCATAGGAAGGTATCACTATCCAGGACGTCCTGGCTGGTCAAGCTCCTTCCCCTGTTACTGTTTCTGGGGGCATGTGCCACCGGAGCAATCAGGGAGAAGCAGCTGACATTACCAGTCATTGACGGTGCAACTTCCGTGGGCCAGGAGGCCTGCGTGGAGTGTCACGAAGGTATGAGCGCAGGGGTTCACTCGCGCCTGGCCGGGTTCGAATATATGGGCGGCAGCGAAGGCTGCGAAGCCTGCCATGGCGGCGGCAGCCTGCATGTCGACTCGGATGACAACAGCCAAATTCTCAAATTTGGCGAACTCCTGCCCGAAGAATCCGCAGCAGTTTGTGCCAAGTGTCACACTGACGGCAAATTGATGGACTGGACGCACAGCGAGCACGCCTTGAGCGATGTTGGCTGTAACGACTGTCACTCAATCCATGGCGGCGGCAAGTCCGCCCTCAAGCAGCAGGACCCCGAGCTATGCTTCTCCTGTCACCAGGAGCAGATGGCCAAGACCAACTTCCCTTCCCATCATCCGATCAAGGAAGGCAAGATGACCTGCGGCGACTGCCACAACCCGCATGGCGAGCTCAATACTGACGAGCGTACCAACGACCTGTGTCTTGACTGTCACAGCCGTTACCAGGGCCCATTCGTGTTCGGTCATGCGCCAGTCGAAGATGACTGCACCATCTGTCATGATCCGCACGGTTCCGTCGCCAACAACCTGCTGGTCCAAAATGAGCCTTTCCTCTGCCTGCAATGTCATGAGGGACACTTCCATCTTTTGCGTGAGTCGAATTATGTCCCCACTGGCGGAACCCCGACCGCGGCGGCAGATATCGTCAACGAGGCACATGGCAGTGAAGGCTTCCAGACTTCGTTCGGCACCAAGTGCACGACCTGTCATAAGGTTGTTCACGGCAGCGATTACCCATCGCAACCGCTCAATGGTGGCGGTCTGACACGTTAACTTAAGGAGGATAAACATGAAGAGATGCCATAAATGGCTGCTTGCTGTGTTGTCTGTCCTGACCTTAGTGACGATCACCACCGCAGCTGTCGCAGAAGACAAAGCTTATAGCGGACAGGTGGAGATCGGTGTTTCAGGTTTGGACACAAAGGACAATCCCGCACGCGTCAACGAATATGCCAAGGGCAGGTCTGAAGATGGCCTCAGCTTTGCGCCCAAAGTTTCCCTTGAATCAATGCTCGGAGAAAACTCCGTACTCGAACTTGATGCCGACATTAACGGACCTCGGGACCAGAAATACAATCTGGACCTGGACCTGAACCGGATTCTGCGGCTGGGGGCCGACTACCAGGTTCTGGAACACTGGAAGGATCACGAGACCCTTGATCAAATGGGGGCAACCGGTCGCGGCGACACAGGTGGAGGACAGCCCTCCGTCATGACGGACAAGATCTTTGCCGAACTGGGCGAAGCAGGTGAATCAACAACAGTCGGCGGCGGGACGATCAATTATGATGCCGCCGAAGCCTATCAGCAGGAGTTGGACAACAACTACATCGTAACCCGCCGGGAACTGCAGAGCGAAACTGACTTGACCCTGCCGAATCTTCCCAACGTGACCTTCCATGCCGGCATGCGGATAGAAACCCGCGAAGGCCTGGAGCAGGCCATCGGCGTAACCAAGTGTGACACTTGCCATGTCTCTGCCAACGGCAAGAAGATTGATGAAAGCACGGAAGATTACACGTTTGGCGCAACCGGAAAATTTGGCCCGGTTACAGTCGATTACGAATTTCTGAAGCGGACCTTCTCGGAAGACGGTGCGACTCCAGTCCGTTATTACGAAGATGCTGGCAATCCGACCGCCTTCAATCTCCTTTATGAAGCCGGGGAATTCCCCTATGCCCGCACCCCTGACTCGGACAAAGACAGCCACAAGCTGAAGGCGCGAGTGGACCTCCCTCAGAATACCAGCATTACTGCCAGTTATGTGAAATCCGATGTGGAAAGCTCCAAGTCGTCGACTCAGAACGAGTACCAGCTTCAGCAGGGTGACGATCTGAAAACCGAGTACGAATCGTTCGGCGGCAAGATCGCCACAAAGCTCGGCGCGTTCCGTCTGTCATTACATGGCAGCCGATACACCATCGATGCAGACGGGAACACTATCTACTACCCCGCACGTGAAGGAGTCGGTGCCTGGCCAGGAGACGTGTCAGACGAATACCACTCGGCTGAAGAAAGAGATGTCAACGAGATTGGTTTCGACGTTGTTTACCGGTTAGCAAGGGGAACCACGCTACGTTTTGGCTACGACTACGAAGAGGTTGATCGCGATGAAGAAGAGTTTGGTGAAACAGAGACCAACACCTTCAAGGTCGCACTCAAATCCCGCATCAATAAAGAGTTCTCAGGCAACGTCAGCTACACCTACCAGGACATTGATGATCCAATGGCCGGCGCTCATATCGGCATCGCGCAGGGCGACCTGGCAGGAGGCGCCACACCTGACGGCTTTGGCTCGGGATTATGGTACTACAATACCTCTGCTTTCTCTGCAACCGATGCGACTAAAACCTGGTACTGGACGGATGTCTATCCGAATCGACAACTGTCATCTACCAGCCTGCCGGATGAAGTCCACGAGGGCAAGATGTCGGCGACATGGTCGCCATCGACCAATCTGGCAGCCACCATGTTCGCCAGGGTTCGTTACGAGGAGAACGACGAGGTCCAATACGAACAAAGCACCTATGTTCCGGGAGCCTCACTCTATTATGCACCCAATGGCAAGCTGAACCTGACCATGGCCTACACCTTCAACAAGCAGGAGACGGAGAACCAGATGTGTGTCGGCTGGTACCATGGCTGAGCGAACGACGTCTCGTCGGGCCAGTTTGGCTCGATCTGCAACACCGCTGAATACGATTCTGACGTCCACACTCTTGCAATCAACATGGATTACCAGGCAACAGAGAAACTCGCTCTCAACGCGGGCTTCACCTACAACAACGCCGAGGACAGTTGGGATTGGGGCGACTTTACCGAGAGGGCATCAGTCCTCAGGGAAGACACCTTAACCCCGCTCAATGAATCTGCGGCACCCCCGGGACAATATGCCCCGACAAATTACGACACCTGGGAACAGAACAATAATATCGACAGCTACTCCGACCTGTCCTATGAACAAATCCAGGTAACCGTGGGAGGCACCTACAACTTCACACCCAGCTGCTACACCACAGCCTCCCTCACCTACGACAAATTCATCAGCGATGAAGACTATGTCTACGGCGATGAAGACGGTGAAGCCTACTACGGTTACCTTGGCTTCGGTTACCGTTTCTAAACAGCAAAGCTGAAATCGTTTTGTCTCTTGTTATGCCCGGCTGGAATCCAGCCGGGCATTATTTATTACGCTTATTGGACGAACTAAGCCCACGTTAAAGCAGCGGCGGCCGCATCAAACCATAGTAGAAAAAATTAGCCAAACTTGACCGTAGTATAGAGCAGGGTCCCCTTACGCTGAATCAAAAGACGTAAAACCTTGCCTTTCTGCAGTGAATCAAGGATCTCGCCGAAAGCCTTGACCGAGCCGACCGGCTTGCCGTCAGCTTCCAGGATCAGATCGCCCACATGCAGGTTCGCCTCGGCGGCAGGACCTTCGGCATCAATCCCCACCACAAGAATACCCTCGGTCCCTTCCAGGCCGTAACGTGCAGCCAGTTCCGGCGTGACGTCGGCAGCGGTAATGCCGAGGACATCTTTATCCTGCCTGTCTGTAGCGACAAACCCGCCAGCGGCGTCTTCGAGCCTGCCAATTTTGACTTTCACTTCACGCTGCTTGCCGTCCCGGAAGATTTCGACCTTGACGGTTTTATCCACGCTTGTTGCCGCGACCAACTGCGGCAAATCATTCAGTTGCTTGATCAGCTTGCCATCAAAGGTCAGAATAATATCGCCACGCTTAAGACCGGCTGCGTCAGCTGGAGAATCCTTGATGACCTCATTGACCAGAGCACCCTGGGTGGTTTCAAGGCCGAAAGAATCTGCCAACTCCTGGTTCAGCGCCTGCACGGTCACCCCGAGCCAGCCACGGGTGACATGACCCTCCTCACGCAGCTGAGGAATAATCTGCTTGGCCATATTAACCGGAATGGCAAAACCAATGCCCTGTCCCCCGGCAACGATCGCGGTATTGATGCCTACAACCTCACCTTGCATATTGAATAACGGCCCTCCGGAGTTGCCCGGGTTGATCGAGGCATCAGTTTGAATGAAATCATCATAGGGCCCCGCACCGATCACCCGCCCCTTGGCCGAAACGATGCCCACGGTAACAGTCTGTTCCAGTCCAAAAGGGTTGCCGATGGCCATCACCCACTCGCCGACCCTGATGCCATCACTTTCTCCAAGTCTGGCAACCGGCAGATCTTCTCCGGCTTCGATCTTGATCAGCGCCAGGTCAAGCTTGGGGTCGAGGCCGCGGACTTCACCACTGAACTCGCGACCGTCGGAGAGCTTGACGGTAATCTCATCGGCCCCGTCCACCACATGATCATTGGTCAGGATGTAGCCATCCCCGGAAATAATAAAACCGGAGCCGAGCGATTGCGCCTTACGCGATGATCTTGGCATTTCGTTAAAAAACCGGTCAAAAAATTCATCGAAGAGGTCTTGCCCGCCGGGAGCCCTCGGGCCACGAAATGCAGGGGAGCGTGATTCGACTGTTTTGGCGGCACTGATATTAACCACTGACGGCTTGAGCTGCGCGGCCAGCGTGACAAAATCAGTCGGTTGACCGTTCGCTGGCAACCCCCAGCAGAACACCAGGACAAGCGCCATAAAAAGGATTTTGATCCGATGCAGCCTATGCATAGCTTCCTCCAGTGAAACCTTGACAAGAACATTGCGTTTGCAGGTATTGCCGTTACGGCTTCTATTAAATGTAATACCCTCTCTCGGACTGTCAATTGCCGTGCTTGAAGAAAAACGCAATTCGGCCAACCACAAGGGAGTGGTTGGCCGAATGCGCACAAAGACTGCTGATAAAAAAGTTATTCCAGAATCGTTGAGCGGGGATGCTTGCCCTCTTCAGGCCCTTTGAGTGGCAAGCGCACAGAAAAAGAACTGCCCTTGCCAACTTTGGAAGAAACCTGGATGCTGCCGCCGTGAGCTTCGGCAATCCACTTGACAATCGCCAGCCCCAGCCCCGTGCCGCCGTCCATACGATTGCGCGCTTTATCAACCCGGTAAAAACGATCGAAGATGTGCGCAAGGTGCTCTTCCGAAATACCTATGCCTGAATCATTGATGGCAATCACAGCAAAGTCATTGGCCATTTTCATGCCGATCTCCAGGCGCCCCCCTTCAGGTGTATACTTGATGGCGTTGGAGATCAGGTTGAGAAACATCTGTCGCAGCCTCAGCTCATCACCGCGGATGCGAATCTCCTTTTCAACCTCAAGAAGCAGTTCAACCTCGATCTGCTTTGGCTCACAGAGGATGCTGCTCTGCAGATAAAGATCCTGCACCAGATCACTCAGGCTGAGCTCTTTCATCTCCAGCGTCAGTTCACCGACCTCGCTTTTCGCCAAAGTCAGCAGGCTTTCGATGATCCGCTCCATGCGATCGATCTCTTCCATATTGGAGTGCAGCATGTCGCGAAACTCTTCCGGTGTCTTGGCCCAACGCAGGGTGACCTCCGTTTCGCCGCGCAGAATGGTCAACGGCGTACGCAGTTCATGGGACGCATCACCGGAAAACTGGCGGACCCGGCGAAACGATTTATCGAGGCGATCCAGCATCTGATTCAGACTGACCACCATCTGCGAGAGCTCATCCTTATAATTACCCGGAGGGAGCCGCCGCGAAAGATTATCAGCAGTAATCCCCTGTGCCGCCTCGGTGACTTCAATAATGGGAGCGATGGTTCTCTCCGCCAGCAACCAGCAACCAAGACAGAGCCAGAAGATCGCGAAAGGCCCGACCACCAGGTAGATCAGACGCAGCTCTTCAATGGTCTCCTGTAAAGGTCCGAGTTCCTGAGCGACCTGGACGACACCGAGCAAACGGTCATCTTCCACAAGAGGTGCGGAAAGCAGGCGCAAAAGCTCGCCATTGGGCAGTTCAACCGTTTCCAGGTGTTCAGCGAGCCAACGCACCTGCTGACGCGCCACCGGGCCAAAAGGCAGTTCACGATCAAGCAGGTTGTCCGAAGCACAGATTCTCTGCAGGCTCGCGTCTCGCAACTCCAGGTAGGCACCCCAGTTGTTACTGTGGGTCAGATTTTGCAAGCCAAGGCAACTCTGTTTTTCGCCGTTTTCTGCAATAATTTCCGCATGGTGTTGATCAAGGGTGCGTGCGATTTCCCTGACCTGCCGATCCACCTGCTCGCGGAGGTTATGGGAAAAATAGTGATACGAAAAAAGAGCACTGACTGCCAGGATGACAGCCAGTGTCATAGCGTACCAGAAGGTAAGACGGACCCGGATCGACCAAATGAGCGAAGGGCCCAAAACTAATCCTCCTTGAGGACGTAACCGATTCCGCGCACGGTGTGAATCAATTTCTTGGTGTAATCGCGATCGACCTTCTTGCGCAGATAATTGACATAAACATCAATAATGTTGGTAAAGGAATCAAAGGTGTAATCCCAGACATGCTCGGCAATCATGGTGCGCGTCAGAGTCGTCTCCGGGTTACGCATGAAGAACTCCAGCAGGGCATACTCCTTGGCAGTCAGGTCAATCTCGACATCACTGCGCCAGACCTTGTGGGCCACCGGATCTAGACGCAGGTCGGCGTAGGTAATTTCCGCGCCGCGCTCCTGAGTGCCACGACGCACCAGGGCACGCACACGGGCTAAAAGCTCCGCAAAGGCGAAGGGCTTGGTCAGGTAATCGTCACTGCCCGAATCGAGCCCGGCGACAATATCTTCAACCGTATCTTTGGCGGTCAGACAGAGAACCGGACTCTCAACCCCCTTTTCACGTAAAGCGTTGATCGCCTGCAAGCCGTCCATCTTCGGCAGCATGATATCCATAAGGATCAGGTCGTAACTGCTCTGGCTGCCCATCTCAACGCCGGATTCGCCATCATAAGCCACATCCACTGAGAAGCCTTCACCCTCCAGACCTCGCTGAATAAAGCTGGCGACTTTCTTTTCGTCTTCCACTACCAGAATTCGCATAATAGTTTCTCCTCTGAATGCTCTTCTTTATTGCCTGTTAGATGTCAACAGCTTTCTTTTAATGAACCGACCCTTTCAACGGGGCAGTCAGCAACCTATTTCAGCCCTAAACGAACCAGAACCTCATTCGCAGTTTCTTCAACGGCCTTACTGGAAACATCAATCACCGCCCAGGGATAACCACGGAAAAACTTCTTGGCAAACTTCAGCTCTTCTGCAATCTCTTCATAATCGGCATACGCCGCCCTGGGATCCTGCCCCAGGTTGCGCAAGCGCGCGGCTCGCACCTCAACCAGTCGCTGGGGGTCAATGATCAAGGCTGCAATCCGCTTCGGGTCGATCTCAAAAAGTTCTGCTGGCGGGTCAATCCCTTTCACCAGCGGGACGTTGGCAACCTTCCAGCCGCGGTGCGCCAGATAGATGGAAAGCGGCGTCTTGCTGGTCCGGGAGATCCCCACCAGTACGATGTCGGCCTGGTAGAGATTGCGAGGTTCTTGTCCATCATCCTGTTTAACCGTAAACTCGATCGCTTCAATACGTCGAAAATAAGCCTCGTCAACACCATGCAACAGACCAGGGGTCTCTTTCGGCGAACGACCCACAAAGTGAGCAACCTTCATCAAAAGCGGTGTCAGCAGATCGAGACTGATTAAGCCTAAACTGTCACATTCGTCATGGGTCAGCTGGGCGAGCTCTCTGTTAACAATGGTGTAAACGACCAGTGCGCCACAGGCAAGAGCCTCATCGAGAGATTCATACACCTGATTCTTGGTACGCACGTTGTTGACGCGAATCATACGTACCGGCTTGTCACGAAACTGGGTCATCGCCGCCAAAACCATTTTTTCGGCGGTTTCACCGGTTGCATCGGAAAGCAGATAGATGGCCTGGCCAGTCGACATCACAAATCCTCATGAGAACACGGCTGAATTGTAACAGAATCTAATGAAAACGCAAACATCAAATATTACAGATTTATGGCTATTCCAATGACAAATCAACAACTTCCAAACCATGGCGAAGAAACATATGTCGCAAAATATACTTCTTTTGGGCTCCCTCTCATTAGTCAAAAACCATTATTCCAGAGCGCCGGCTCACAGGTCAAGAAATTCTATTGCAATAGCCCATAAACTTCGTTAAACAACATCCATGACAAACAAATGGCTGGAAATAAACCTCGCCGTTCCTGACCAGGCGGTCGACACGGTCTCTCAAATTCTGCTGGATCTTGGCTGCACGGGTATCACCGCAGCCGAAAAAGCTCTCGACACATTTATTGTCCCACCACCGGAAGTTCTCGCCAACGACCCGGTTCTCAGGGCCTATTTCAACTATCCCGAAAATGTCGGGCTCCTGTGTGAATCGATACAACAAGCCCTATCCTCTCTGGTCGGCCTTTATCCCGAGCTGGCAAATCTCCACCTCGAGCATCGGCAGCTGGCAGACCACGACTGGGCAAGTGACTGGCAGCAGCATTTTCCGCCCTTTAAAGTCGGTGACCGTCTGGTTATTCACCCCTCCTGGATCGACTGGCCAGATACCGGCAACGAGGTTGTCCTCACTCTCGACCCCGGTCAAGCTTTCGGCACGGGGACCCACGCCACCACGGGACTCTGTCTCGAAGCCATTGCCGAACACTTTGCCGGTGATGCACCGCCGCAAAAGGTTCTCGACGTCGGTACAGGTTCCGGTATTCTAGCCATGGCTGCCGCAGCACTCGGTGCGCAAGAAGTCCTTGCTATCGACATAGACAGCGACGCCTGCGGGGTTGCTGCCGAGAATGTCCAGCTGAACAAACTCGACCCGCTTGTGACCGTTAGCAGCAAAACCCTGGATCTAATCTCGGGTCAATACGATCTGGTCCTGGCAAATATCCTGGCGGCAGAGAATCTTCGTCTGGCAAACCAGCTTGTTGAGCGACTGGCACCACAAGGCCGCCTGGTCCTTTCCGGGATCCTGATTGAGCAGGAACGACAAGTGATCGAAGGCTTTACCCCCTTCGCTTTAAAACAACTCTCAACAAACCATCGCGACGAATGGACCTGCATCGTCTATCAACGCCCATGAGCGACCCTGTGCGATTCTTTGTCCCTGCAGAAAGTCTGCAGGGTGACCAGATCGTCATCAGCGGGGAGCCTTATCATCACTTACACAAAGTCCTGCGCCTGAAAGCGGGAGCCATCGTCTTGCTGCTGGACGGCCATGGTCTCTGCTGTGAAGTCCGCATTGAAGAGATGCATACTGAGCAGGCAACAACCAGTCTGCTCCGCCAGTGGCAGGAGACTCAGACCAGCCTGCCGATCACGCTCCTGCAGGCGCTGCCCAAAGGCGACAAATTTGATCTGATCCTGCAGAAAGGTACAGAGCTTGGAGTCAGCAGCTTTCAGGCCATAGAGACGGAGCATGCCATTCCGAACCTGCATGCCGCCCGGCTGAAGAAACGGCAGCAGCGCTGGCAACGGATTGCCAGTGAAGCCGCACGCCAGAGTCGGAGAACTTTTCTACCGGAAGTGCGATCCCTGCAGAAACTCTCGTCGGTCCTTGAAGAATCGAGCAACGATCTCAAGCTGGTCCTCTGGGAAGCCGGCTCGGTGTCTTTGGCAGAAGCCCTCCCCGCCACGCCCCCCGCAGGAGTCCGCCTGCTCATAGGTCCGGAAGGCGGTTTTTCCAGAGCAGAGATGCGAGCTATAACAGCTGCAGGTTTTCAGGCCGTTCATCTTGGCCCGAGAATTCTACGAACTGAAACTGCGGGCTTGGCAGCAACCCCCATTTTGCAGTATCTTTACGGCGACTGGCAGCAAGCTCCTGCCGGAAGCAACTTAAATCAGCCCAAGGAGAATCTATGAAGTGCCCAAAATGCGGTTATCACAGCTTTGACCACCTGGACAGTTGCAAGAAATGCAATCACGACCTGGTTGAGCACAAGGCCAAATTCAACTTGCGCGGCTTCTTTTCTCCCGGACAGGCAGCACTTACCGCAACTGAGTCTGTCATCGACGAGGCCGATGAAGCCCTGGAAGAAAGCTCTGACGGCGCGGTCGACTTCGGCTTCGACTTTCTTGATGAAGAGGACCAGGCCGTTGGAACATCATCGGATATCCCCCTCGGTGGCGATGAACAAGACATCAATATTGACCAGCCTTTCGGTGTTGACAGTGAAACTGTCCCGGCAGACAGCCTGGAATTCGATGATGACAATGACGATCACGATGACGACGACAAACCGGGCAAAGGCCCCGAGTTCGCCTTCTAAATAGTGACCATCCGGAAACTCCGGATGGCCACGGCGAAGTTTTCGATCTGGAAACGGGGAATTTTTCGTCGATGCAAGGAAATCAAGGGTTGGCGCGGAGGCGTACAGCGGTACGCCGCACAAGCCAGCCCGCAGATTGACGCCGCATTGGCGGAAAAGGACCGCTTCCGGACGAAAACTAAATAAGTTACGAACCACGCTTCGAGACTTATCAGCCCCGACATTCTACCGGAATTGAGGGGCCGTTCTTTTCTGCAGGAAAAGACACCTTCATTGAAGACATCCTTCACCATATCACGCATTTTCCCCTGCGAGGGATCAGGAGTAACCACCATGTCTAAAAGCCTAACACTCATCTGCGCGCTGCTTTTGGCCCTCGCCGCGACATATGGCTTTGCCGAGGAGGAGAAGAAAGCTGACCCGGCTCAAGCCGAAGCTCAGGGACTCCCGGTCGAGACTGTTCAGACGACCACCGCCCCCATCAGAAATGAACTGACTGCCACCGGCACCCTCTATGCCAACGAATCCGTCGTGATCACCGCCGAGATCCCCGGCAAGGTGACACAGCTGTTTTTCGATGACGTCGAGCCAGTCACTGCCGGGCAGGTCCTGCTGCAACTCGACCAATCGGTCTTGAGTGCCGAAAGAGACCGTGCGCAGGCCAATCTCAACCTCAGCGAAACCAACATCCAGCGCGCCGAACGACTGCTTCAGGAGGAGGCGATTTCCGAGCGCGAACGTGATGAAGCCTACGCGCGCTGGCGCCTTGATGAAGCCAGCCTGCAACTGGCGGAAGCGCAACTGGCAAAGACCGTGATCCGGGCGCCATTCTCCGGCATGCTTGGGCTGCGCAAGGTCAGCGTCGGTGAATACCTGCAGCCGGGTGAGGAGATCGTCAATCTGGATGACATCGATCCGATCAAGGTCGACTTTCGGGTTCCGGAAGTCTTTTCCCACCATTTGCAAACAGGCCAGAAGATCCAGATGAGCGTCGATGCCGTCCCCGTAGAGACCTTTACCGGCGAAGTCGTTGCGATCGACCCGCAGATCGACATCAACGGTCGCAGCGTTCTGCTCCGGGCCAAAGTCCTGCAGCAGGAGGGGCCCCTCAGACCGGGCATGTTCGCCAGGGTCACCCTGGTCCTTGAAGAGCGCCCCGATGCCCTTGTGATCCCGGAAGAAGCCCTGATTCCGCAAGGCGACCAGCAGACGGTCTTCAAGGTGGTCGACGGCAAGGTGGTTGCTGCCGAGGTCACGATCGGCTTGCGAACCAGAGGACAGGTTGAAATCCTCGAAGGTCTGGAAGCCGGTGAAACGATCATCACTGCCGGACAGATCAAGGTCCGACCGGGGATGCCGGTCACCGTCCTGCCCGCAGCTGACAGCCCCACTCAAAACGGGAAGTGACGCCATGATCCTCAGCGATATCTCCATAAAGCGCCCGGTCCTCGCCACCGTCATGAGTCTGGTTGTGATCCTGATCGGCCTGATCAGCTACAACCGGCTTTCGGTTCGTGAATATCCGAACATCGATGAACCGGTGGTCAACGTTGAGACCGTCTACCGCGGGGCAACGGCGGAGATCATCGAATCGCAGATCACCCAGCCCCTCGAGGAGAGTCTGGCCGGGATCGAGAGCATCGACGTCATGACCTCGATCTCACGCCCCGAGAACAGCCAGATCACCATCAAGTTCCGCCTGGACCGCGACCCGGACGAGGCGGCCAACGACGTCCGCGACCGCGTTGCCAGGGTCCGCGGCCGGCTGCCCGGCGAGATCGATGATCCGGTTATCAGTAAGGTCGAGGCCGACGCCCAGCCGACCATCTACCTGGCCTTCTCCTCCAGCCAGCACACCCCCCTCGAAGTCACCGATTACGCCGACCGCTTCGTCAAGGATCAGCTTCAGAACATCAAGGGCGTCGCTAACGTCCTGATCCTCGGTGAGCGCCGTTACGCCATGCGCATCTGGTTGAACAGTGCGCGCATGGCCGCCTACGGCCTGACCCCGCAGGACGTCGAGAACGCCCTGCGTGAGCAGAATGTCGAGATCCCCTCGGGACGCATCGAATCGGCGGAACGTGAATTCACCGTCCTGGCGGAAACCGACCTGCGCACGCCGCAACAGTTCGACGAGCTGATTCTCAAGAACGAAAGTGGTTACATGGTCCGTCTCAAGGACGTCGGCCGCAGTGAACTCGGCGCACAGAGCGAGCGCACGGTTGTGCGCTTCAAGTCACAGCCGGCCGTTGCGCTGGGGGTGGTCAAGCAGGGCACGGCCAACCCGCTGGTCATCTCCGAGGCGGTGCGCGCCATGGTCCCCGAGATCGAAGCCGGCCTGCCAGAAGGGATGAAAGTCGCCATCGCCTACGATCGGGCGATTTTCATCGACCGCTCGATCAGCAACGTCTTCCAGACCATCGGCGAAGCGGTCATTCTGGTCGTCCTGGTGATCTTCGTCTTTTTGCGCAGCTTCCGTTCAACTTTAATTCCCCTGGTGACCATCCCGGTGTCGTTGATCGGCGCCTTTGCCCTGATGTACCTGTTCGGATTTTCCATCAATACACTGACTCTACTGGCGATGGTTCTGGCCATCGGTCTGGTCGTCGATGACGCCATCGTCGTGCTGGAGAATATTTTTCGCCATATCGAGGAGGGCATGCCACCACGCCAGGCAGCCTTCCAGGGCAGCCGGGAGATCGCCTTCGCCGTCATCGCCATGACCCTGACCCTGGCCGCCGTCTATGCGCCGATCGGCTTCATGCAGGGACGCACCGGGCGGCTCTTCACAGAATTCGCCCTGACCCTGGCCGGTGCCGTACTGGTCTCCGGTTTTGTCGCTTTAACCCTGTCGCCGATGATGTGCTCCAGGCTGCTCCGGCATCGCCAGCAGCACAACGCCCTCTACAATGTGATCGAGAACTTCTTCATCCGCCTGACCGAAGCTTACCGGGGTCTGCTAAAGAAAGCGTTGAAAGCCCGGGGCCTGGTTATCGTCCTGGCACTACTGGTCGCTGGCAGCGCCTGGTATCTGATGGGGACGCTTAAATCTGAACTGGCCCCCACCGAAGATCGCGGCACCGTCATCGGTATCGGCATCGCCCCTGAAGGATCGACCATCTCCTATACCGATAAATACGCCAGGATGATGGAGCAGGTTTATGCCGAGACCGAAGATATCGAGCGATATTTTGTGGTTACCGGGCGCCCGGTCGTCTCCCAAATCCTCTCTTTCAGCGGGCTCGAAGACTGGCAAAACCGGGATCGCAAACAGCAGGATATCGTCAAAGAGTTACAGCCAAAACTCTACGGCGGGATTCCGGGGATCCTTGCTTTCCCGCTCAATCCACCCTCTCTCGGCCAGAGTTTTTTGGCTAAACCGATACAGTTCGTCATCCAGACGACAGCCCCTTACTCAGAGCTGCAGGCCATGACAGATGCCGTTATGGAAGAGGCTCGTAAATGGCCGGGCTTTATAAACCTCGACAGCGATCTCAAGTTGAACAAACCACAATTGTCGGTCGATGTCGATCGTGAAAAGGCGGTTGATATTGGCGTTGACGTAGCGACCATTGGTCGCACCATGGAGTCCATGCTCGGCGGCCGGCAGGTGACCCGTTTCAAGCGCGACGGCAAGCAGTACGATGTCATCGTCCAGGTCGAAGACGTCGATCGTGCGACCCCTGCAGACATGGCCTCAATCTACGTCCGCGGAGACGGCAATCGCATGATCCAGTTGGCCAACCTGGTCACGGTGCGGGAAACCGTCTCGCCGAAAGAGCTGAACCATTTCAATCAGCTGCGCGCCGCAAAAATCACCGCCAGCCTGGCACCCGGCTATGCCCTCTCCGACGGATTGGAACAACTCGAAGAGATCGCCGCAACGACTCTTCCCAACAGCGCTATCGTTGATTACGATGGTCCGTCCCGTGAGTTCAAAGAGAGCAGTGCCAGCCTGTATGTGACCTTCCTGCTCGCACTCGGTTTTATCTACCTGGTGCTGGCGGCTCAGTTTGAGAGCTTTATCGACCCTTTTATCATCATGCTCTCTGTTCCCCTGAGCATCACCGGCGCTTTACTGGCCCTGAATTTAACCGGCAATACGCTCAACGTTTACAGCCAGATCGGTCTGGTCACCCTGATCGGCCTGATTACCAAACACGGTATTTTGATCGTCGAATTCGCTAACCAGTTGCGCGAGCAGGGCAAAGACAAGTTTGAAGCCGTAGTCGAATCGGCAACCTTGCGGCTGCGGCCGATACTCATGACCACAGGAGCCATGGTGCTGGGCGCTTTACCACTGGCCTGGGCCCATGGTGCCGGGGCTGAAAGCCGTCAGGCGATCGGCTGGGTCATCGTCGGCGGCATGTCCTTCGGGACCATTCTGACGTTGTTCGTAGTACCGACCGCTTATCTGTTAATCGCGCGTCGACGTGAGTCACACCCGGAGGATGACGCTTTGCACACAAGATCAGAGCAACACACCTCCACAACTGGACAGGAGACAGCATGATGCCTGCCAATGCAAAGGCACTAAGACATAAGACACTCTTGCGGACTCTTGCGCTGACCCTTTTCACCGTTTTGTCCGCCTGCACCCTCGGTCCGGATTATCAACGCCCGGAAGTCATGGTGCCGTCCGTGTATCGTGAAGCCTCTCCCTGGCAGCAAGCTGTCCCCGCCGACACCCAGGACAAAGGGGCCTGGTGGCTGATGTATGACGATGCGACATTGGAAGAGCTGCAAAAACGCGCCCTGTCAGCGAACCAGAACCTGAAAGCCGCTATGTGGCGTCTGGATCAGGCGCGGATCGCCGCACGCATCAGCGAATCGGAGCGCTCCCCTCGCCTCGACCTTAATCCTTCGGCTCAACGCAGCCGCAGTGCCGCAGACCTGAACGGCGGCGAATCTGCCACCACGACCAGACTGCGCCTGCCTTTCGACCTGAGTTACGAGATCGATTTGTGGGGTCGCATACGGCGTTCCATAGAAGCCAGCACCGCAGAATATGAAGCAAGCCAGGCCGAGCTGCAAAACCTGAAACTCGCCCTGCAGGCAGAGGTAGCGCGTAATTATTTTCTCCTGCGCAGCCAGGATGCGCAGTTGGAGCTGTTACTGAGAACCACCGCATTGCGCCGCAAGAATCTCGATTTGGTCACCAGCCTTTTTAACAATGGCCAATCCGGACGACTCGACCTGGCCCGCGCAGAGACTGAACTGGCCAACGCAGAAGCGGATAGCGCGGCACTGGAACGTCACAGAGCGACGACTGAACACGCCCTGGCAGTGCTGGTCGGTGCCCAGGTTGAAAACTTCAGCATCTCCGCATCGACATCGATCTTCGAGATAACGCCGCCCCGAATAGTGCCCGGGCTGCCCTCCAGCCTGCTTGAGCGTCGTCCTGACATTGCTGCAGCCGAACGGCAGATGATGGCTGCCAACGCCCGCATCGGTATTGCTGAAGCCGCTTTTTTCCCGGTTGTCAGTCTGACCGGCAGCGCCGGCTATGCCAGCGATGAATTATCCAGCCTGTTCAACTGGGATAACCACACCTGGTCGCTGGGTCCTTTTGTTTCCCTGCCCGTGTTCAACGCCGGTCGCAACCAGGCCCAACTTGAGACGTCTGAAGCGGCCTGGCAGGAAGCGGTCGCCCTCTACCGTCAACAGCTTTTGATTGCCTTCCGTGAGGTCGAAGATGCCCTCTCCGACATCCGCGCTCTGGAAAAGCAATCGGCAGCCCAGCAACGGGCATTGGTCTCTGCCCGGCAGGCCGCAGATCTTTCCGGCAAACGTTACCGGGCCGGGCTGGTGAGTTATCTCGAAGTGGTGGTTAGTGAACGGACGGCACTGGCAACAGAATTACTGGCCACCCTGGTTTACGAACAAAGTCTGCAAGCGAGTGTCTCTTTGATCAAGGCCCTCGGCGGAGGATGGCAGGAACGTTCCAGCACACAGCCGCAGGAATAGCAGACAAAGACGATTAACGACAGATAAGGAACAGCAAAATTAAGCGGGGGCAGACTGAATGTCTGCCCCCGCTTAAGCTTTTTCTCGTTCCCCGTACCACGTCCCGCGTCCCCTAGCAACCTGTCGGACTATCCATGAGCCGGCTGCAAATCCGGCTGTTTGGCCCATATTTCAGCTCCTTTTTGGTCCATAGCTACGGCTATGAACCTGCAAATGAGCTAAAATCTGTTCTCAAACATCCAAATTTTCGCTT
>JAGXHL010000079.1 GCA_024636215.1 Deltaproteobacteria bacterium | reverse complement strand
GGATACTGGATACTGGATACTGGATACTGGATACTGGATACTGGATACTGGATACTGGATACTGGATACTGGATACTGGATACTGGATACTGGATACTGGATACTGAAAGTTTTTCTAGTCCCCAGCCCCTGATCTTAGCCCCCAGCCCCTGATCTTAGCCCCCAGCCCCTGTTCTTAGCCCCCAGCCCCTAGCCCTTCTGCTTTTCCCTCTGGGCGGCCCACCAGGAGAGGCGTTCACGGATGGTTTTTTCATAACCGGAATCTTTCGGCCGGTAGTAGCGTGTGTCGCCCAGCGTTTCAGGGAGGTGTGTCTGGGTGACGACGCTGTCTGCACGATCATGTGCGTATTGATAGTCCTTGCCGTAGCCCAGTTCTTTCATCAGGCCTGTTGGCGCGTTGCGCAGGTGGTGAGGAACGGGAAGTGCGCCAGTTTGGCGGACCTCTTTCTGAGCTTCGCCGATGGCGACATAGGCCGCGTTACTCTTGGGAGCCGTCGCCAGATAGGTGACGACCTGGGCCAGGGGGATGCGGCCTTCCGGCATGCCTATGAAATGCACGGCCTGCTGGGCGGACACCGCAAGCTGTAGGGCACGTGGGTCGGCATTGCCAATGTCTTCTGCTGCAAAAACAACCATGCGTCGTGCAATGAAGAGGGGGTCTTCACCGGCTTCAAGCATGCGGGCCAGCCAGTAGATGGCGCCATCGGGGTCTGATCCGCGCATGCTTTTTATGAAAGCGGATATGACGTTGTAGTGTTCTTCAGCACCTTTGTCGTAGAGCAGGGGCGCCTTCTGCATGGCCGCTGCCGCATCGCTCTGCAGGATGGTCTTGCTGGTGGCCGTAGCTGCGGCAACTTCCAGGCTGTTCAGGGCTGAGCGTGCATCACCATGAGATTGCTCGGCAATGAAGGTAATTGCTCCGTCGTCTATGCTCAGTTGCTGCTCGCCAAGTCCTTCCTGGGAAGAAAGCGCACGCTTGAGAAGCTTTGCTATATCATCAGCGGACAGGGGTTCGAGAACAAACACCCGGGACCGGGAGAGCAAGGCTGAGTTAACCTCGAAGGAGGGGTTCTCTGTTGTTGCACCAATCAGGATAATGTCGCCATTCTCCACCCATGGCAGCAGGGCGTCCTGTTGAGCTTTGTTGAAACGATGGATTTCATCGATAAAGAGCAGGGTGCGTCGTCCGTAGTAATTTCTTTCCTGTTGGGCTTTGGAGACGACTTCGCGGATGTCCTTGACGCCCTGCAGGACAGCCGAGAAGGCGACGAAGTAACAGCGGGTCGTCTGGGCAATGACTCTGGCCAGAGTGGTTTTACCGGTTCCCGGCGGCCCCCAGAAGATTGCAGAGGTGAGCTGGTCCTGCTCGATCAGACGTCGCAGGATACCCTCCTCACCGAGCAGATGCTGCTGGCCGACCATTTCGTCGATACGCTGCGGTCGCAGTCGCTCGGCCAATGGTGCCGGGGCTTTCCCGGAGCTTGCTGAGGAAAAAAGATCCATCGTCACCGTGTGAGGTTACAGGTTGAGTCGCGTTTGCAACAAAGAGATTGAACCTTAGCACAATGGATCAGCGTGAACAAGAGGCAGGTGGTGTAAGTCATTGATAGGCATAGACTTTGACGATTTGTTGTGATAGTGTTCGCTGATTTGGAGGGATCCTTTTATGAAGCGCATCGGAATTTTCGCCAAACGCCATAATCCGGACGCAGTCCGCCTCGCAGAAGAGGTTGTGGCATGGCTGGTGGAGCGTGAGATCGAAGTCTACGTCGATGAGGCGCTGGCCGGAGCCATGCCTGATATGCGTGGTTATCCAGAACAGGCGATCCCGCCCCTGGTTGATATGGTTGTGGTCCTCGGCGGCGACGGCACCCTGCTCTCGGTTGCCCGCCTGGTCGGTGATTTGCGTACCCCTATTCTGGGAGTGAACCTCGGCAGCCTCGGATTTATGACAGAAATCACCCGCTCGGAACTTTTCCCGATGCTGGAGCAGGTCTTAAAAGGTGACTTCACTGTCTCGGAGCGGATGCGTCTTTTGGCTGTTATTCGTCGCAGGGGAGAGGAAGTTGCGCGTTACCGGGTGCTTAACGATGTCGTTATCAATAAAGGCGCCCTGGCCAGGATTATCGATATGGAGGCCTGGGTTGACGACGACTACCTGACCACCTTCAAGGCCGATGGTCTGATTGTTTCTACACCGACCGGTTCGACCGGCTACAACCTGGCGGCCGGTGGGCCTATTATCTATCCCGGCAACCATTGCCATGTTATTTCGCCTATCTGTCCGCACACTTTGACAAATCGGCCCATCGTGGTATCCGATGAAGCAACGATCCGGATCGCAGTCAAATCACTGGATCAGGATGTCGTCTTTACCGCCGATGGCCAGGAGGGCATGCCGCTTGAGTGCGGAGACGTGGTTGAATTGCGTAAGTCAAATCACTCCACCCTGCTGATCAAAAGCCCGAGTAAAGATTACTTCCAGGTGCTGCGTACCAAGCTGCACTGGGGGGAAAGATAAATTGAAGCGAGAGGCGCGTGGCGTGTGGCGTGTGGCGAGAGAAAACGAAATCTTTTACTGCCCATGCTTGCACCTTAAACATTTTCCTGTAATTTTTTTTCTTATTTATATGTTGTTCGCGCCACTCACCACGCGCCACGCGTTACTGAACTTATGCTCCTCAATCTGACTATTACCAACTTCGCCATTATTGATCGACTTGAAGTTCAGTTCGATGAAGGCTTTAATGTGCTCACCGGAGAGACCGGTGCGGGTAAGTCGATCATCCTCGATGCCTTTGGTCTATTGCTGGGTGATCGAGCGCGTCCGGACCTCGTTCGTGCAGGTGCCAGTGAAGCGACTGTGGAAGCTCTTTTCGATCTGACCGGGCGTGAGGATATTCAACAGGCTTTTACGACCGCCGGTTTCTCTGTTGATGGAGAACTGATATTGCGGAGGATTGTGCAGAGCGGAGGGCGAAGTCGTGCCTATGTGAATGGCAACCTGGTAACGCTTGCGCAACTGCAGCCTTTGAGTGAACGGCTGGTGAACGTCTGCGGTCAGCATGAGCATCAATCTCTGCTGCAGAGGAATGTTCACCTGACTGTTCTTGATCGTTTCGGCAGGCTGGAAGAGCCATTGCGCCTCTACCGCGATTCATATGACGCGATGCAGAGGATCGCTCAGCGGCTTGCGCTTCTGGAAGAGGCCGAGCGTGACCGACGGCAGCGACTCGACTTTCTGCGCCATCAAGTCGATGAAGTGACCGCTGCACAATTGCTGCCCGGTGAAGAAGAGGAACTTGTTGCCGAGCGATTACTGTTGCAGAATGCCGAGCGACTTGAAGCCGTGACCCGTGGTGGTTACGAAGCCCTCTATGAGGGCGATGGAGCCGTGTGTGAGGTGCTGGGTGGTCTGGTCTCCGAATTACAGTCTGTTGCAGAGGTCGATGCTGAGTTGGCAGGCTTAGCCGAGACGGTTCAGCGCAGCCTGTTTGACCTGGAGGACGTTTCCACACAACTGCGCTCCTATCTGGGACGCATTGCTTTTGAACCGGATCGTCTCGAAGCCATTGAAGAACGCCTTGCGACCCTGACCCGCATGAAACGCAAATATGCGCCGAGCATAGAAGAGATCCTGATTCTGTTGGAAAGCTTCGAGCAAGAGATTGTCGAACTGGAGAATGCGCAAGAAACCAGGGAGAGCCTGGCAGAGGAGCTTGTCGCATACACTGAAGAGAATCGATCTCTGGCCGCCGATCTCTCTGCTGCGCGTAAAAAAGCTGCTCAAGCCCTCGAAGAGGGCCTGTTGGAAGAGATGGCTGCTTTAGCCATGCCGGGCGCGTCTTTTGCGGTGGCGTTCTCTGCACTGGATCGTCCCGGACCGGACGGCCATGAAAAAATCGAGTTTATGGTCAGTTCAAACCCCGGGGAACCTTTGCTGCCCTTGGCTAAGGTCGCTTCCGGTGGGGAGCTTTCCCGCATGATGTTGGCTCTCAAGCGCCTCGCACCGGATGCCGACAGCGTACCGACCGTAATCTTTGACGAGGTGGACGCCGGCATCGGTGGCGCCGCCGCAACCGCGGTCGGGCGTAAACTGCAAAGCGTGAGTCGATCCTCACAAATTCTTTGCGTGACACACTTGCCACAGGTGGCGGCCTTTGCCGACCACCATCATCGGGTTGTTAAACGTGAACTTGACGGCCGTACTTTGACGGCCATGGAGCACCTCGGCGATGATGAGAGGGTGCAAGAGATGGCCAGAATGCTTGGTGGGGCCACGGTGACTAAACAGACCTTGCTGCATGCAAAAGAGTTGATTCATGCATCGATGGTCTCCTGAGACACTCCACATGACAGGAAACTTATGATTCGTAAAGCAATCCTTCAGGATGCCCGTCAAATCCACCAGCTGTTGATGGCTTATGTGAAAGATGGTTTGGTTCTCTCACGTTCACTGATGGACATTTTTGAGTCAATCAGGGATTTTTATGTGTTTGTCGAGGATGAGCGGGTTGTCGGTGTCGCCGCCTTGAATATTTGCTGGGAAGACCTTGCCGAAGTGCGCTCTCTGGCAGTCTATAAAGATGTTGCCGGACGCGGCATAGGCAGCCACCTGGTTGAAGCCTGTCTTGCGGAGGCGCGTCAGCTTGGCATTGGCAGGGTTTTTGCTTTAACTTATCAACAAAGCTTCTTCGAAAAATTGGGTTTTGAGGTCATTGAGAAATCGGAGTTGCCGCAAAAAATCTGGGGAGATTGCATCAAGTGCGTGAAATTTCCTGACTGCGATGAGATTGCTCTGAGTATTTCCCTATAAGGTGAATTTTTCTTGATCTGCCGCTTGACAGCCTGATAATGCCGGTTGTTGTGTCTTTAATCTTGACACTGAGCTTGACAATCCTTTATTAATTAACGTCGAAAATCCAGTAAACACAAGTTGTTCAGGAGGTTTAAGGATTTGCCAGCAAAACGTTATACCATAATGATCATACCGGAAGGATCCCACCAGGTTCGTCGCTTTGCGGTACGGGGCTCTGTTGTGAAGGGGTTTCTGGCGTTTGCTGCCGTTCTGGTCCTGGGCCTGACCGGGTTGATTGCTGATTACATCATGACCAACCTGGATCGCAGTGAGCTGCATCGCCTGCAGGTTGAGAACCTTTCTCAGCGAGAGGATTTGAATCGCCTGGTTGTTAAACTCGAAAATTTGCGTCAGGAGATGGTCGTTCTGGCACAGAATGATGCCAAGGTCCGTGTCATGGCGAAGCTGTCCGCTCCCAAAGGCGACAGTATCGCCGGTATAGGTGGACCTGCCAGGGAAGACGATGTCAATCGCGAGTTCAGTGAAATTCAGCAGCGTATCGACGAAGTGCGGCGCCAGATTGATCTGCGTCGGGAAAGTCAGGAAGAGATTCAGGGTATTCTCAACGACCAACGCTCACTGCTAGCAGCGAAACCTTCTGGTTGGCCTGTCAAAGGCTGGTTGACTTCAAACTTCGGTTTGCGCCGTGATCCTTTCAATGGCAGGCGCAAAATGCATGAAGGCCTCGATATTGCGTCGCGGACAGGAAACCCGGTTGTTGCCACGGCTGATGGTATTGTCAGTAGTGTCAGAACCGAAGCCGGCTATGGCAAAGTGGTGACCATTGATCATGGCTATGGCTATCGTACTATCTATGCACACAATTCTAAATTTCACGTCAAGGTAGGACAAAGGGTCAGGAGAGGCGACCGTGTCGCCTCGGTAGGTAACACCGGCCGCTCGACCGGCTCCCATGTTCACTATGAAATTCGCCTCAACGGTGTTCCAGTCAGCCCTAACAAATATCTCTAAAGTCTTCTTTAAACAACACAAAAAAAGCCGGTGACGTCGGGCTTTTTAGTGTTGTTTTGTCTCATGTCATTGTTGCTGCTTTACACTTTTCCCTTGTCATTTGTTCTGTTGCAAGCTTGATTGCTGCTGCATGAAGTCAAAATTATTTTTTCCTGTGATTTTAAGTGTCTTCGACGAGTTGACTAATCGCCGTATTCCGCTAATCTTTAATTCGTAATAATTTTAAACTAATGAGCGGTAGCGAATCATGGCGTTGCAGCGAACACTCTAAAAATGGATAAGGAGAATTACAATGAGAATGGTTTGCAGGTACCTTTTGACAGTGACAACCCTGGTTTTGACTGTTTGTTTGGCATCCCCTTTTGTGGCTGGTGCGGAGATGGTCAAGAAAGTCGATAACTTTATTGTCGTTCTGGATCAATCCGGTTCTATGGCTCAAGCTAAAGCCAATGCCGGTGAGCAGAAACTGGATAAGGCTATCGCAGCGGTTAAACGACTTGATCAGGCCGTCCCGGAGCTTGGTTACACCAGCTCGGTCTCTCTTTTTGCCCCCTACAAGATGGTCAGTCAGTCTGCGATCTACCAGACAGGTTCTATCGGCACGGCGGCAGAGAGCTTCAAGCCACCATTTAACAGCTTTACAACGCTTGGTGATGGTTTGACAACCATCGCTCCGGCCGTAGGCAAGCTCTCCGGGGAGACCGCCCTGATTATGTTTACAGATGGCGCCTGGAATGCCGGGGTTGATCCTGTTGCTGCTGCCAGGACGCTTTACAGCCAGAATCCCGATCTGTGTATTCATGTCGTAAGCTATGCTGATACCCCTGTCGGAAAGCAGACGATCGACGCGATCAAAGCTCTTTCCGGTTGTTCCATTGTTGTTGACGCAAAGTCACTTGAGTCTGATGCTGCGATGGCCCAGTTTGCCAGAGATGTTCTCTACGAAGAGCGTCAGCCTGCGCCAAAACCAGTCGCTCCGGCACCGACCCCGGCACCAGCCCCAGCACCAGCACCGGCCCCTGTTGCCAAGGAAGTGATTACCTTCAACCTTCTGTTTGATTTTGACAAGGCGAACATTAAGGATGAGATGATTCCGGTTCTCGAAGAGGTCAAAATGATCTTGCAGAACGACTCGGACACAGCCTTTGTCCTTTCCGGTCATACTGACTCGACAGGGCCGGAAGCCTACAATCAGGGGCTCTCGGAGAGACGTGCGGCTTCCGTAAAAAAATGGCTCACTGATAATGGCGTTGCCCCGTCTCAGTTGGAAACCGTTGGTTATGGTGAGACCCGTCCCAAATATACTAACGACACCAGAGAAGGTCGTAAACTCAACCGTCGTGTTGAGTTGCAATCCAAGTAAGACCTTTACAGTTCACAGATAGGATCAATCGAAACCGGCCGGGCGCTCAAGCACCCGGCCGGTTTTAGTTGGCGCCCTCTGGAAGCTCCGGATGGACACGGCGTAGTTCACCAACCTATGGGAACGAGTTGTAAGTCTCATCTGTTGCGTTAAAGAGTCAGAGGGTTATACTTTGATTTAACGGTTTGGTTTGACGTAAAGTGTCATCTGACGGAGACTAAATCTGTTTGAAAGTTGCTGGTCTCTGTACGAAAGGGACTTTCTTCTCAGTAATATCAGCGGCTTAAACCGAGGCTTTGGATTTCTGGTACGATCGTTGCTCAATAGCCTATGCATTGAGACAGAAATCCCTTGCCGGAGGTGCCCTATGAAGAGTCTGGTTCAAGTATTCACTGTGGCGGTCATTGTTTTTCTTTTTGCTCTGCCAGCTGCATCCAGTGATGTACCCAATGGTGTGACTGCTGATAATGAGCTTATGGTCAAGCTTGCAGAGTTTGAAAACTTTGCCCGAGCAAAGGTAAAGCAATTTGATCTCAATCATATAAATTCTCGTTCTCACATGAAGGTTACCCGCTTGGCAGATGGAACCTACCGCGCCCGCTATCACAAGATCGACGACGCGACAATGAAGGTCAATGTGCGTCGTTCTAAATCTGCTTCTGCTCCGTACGTCGGCATCATCACATATAAAGAACAAATACTCGAGTCTTCAGCACGCGCTCCGGAAGAGTTTGAAACCGACCTGTTTGCGGTTGTGGAAATTATTCCGAACCGACACATCTTCAGTTTTCGCAAGGGAACCTGGAACTAGTACCCTGTAACCCATAATTTTTCGCATCTTGCTTGTTCTTTGCCGCGTCAGCTACGTTCCGATTTCAGCTGTTTAGCTACGGCCAGGCAACAGAAATCGCGCCTTGCTGACACGCCAAAGCCCTGCGCAATTTTGCGAAATCTTAAAGGATACAGGGTACTAGTCGGCAACATTCATTTGCGTTCCTTGCTTGTAGAACAGTGACGGCACAATTCCGTTGATACTTTTTCGGGGTTGTGCCGTTTGCTTATTCTTCATTGACGTTGTGGTGGGGAAGCTCTCAGGCTGTATTGATGAGTCCCTTTAGCGCTTGTGAGGGTGCTCTTTGCTGTGTTAAAATTTGCAGTTGTGAACGCAGCGCCAATAGGCGTTTTTGCTTGAGATAATTACCGTGTCAATGGAGCTATGAATGATTGGAAGCCTTCTGAAAAAGATCGTTGGTAGTAAGAATGATCGTGAACTGAAAAAGATGCAGCAGCAGGTTGAGGCGATTAACGCACTGGAGCCGTCTATACAGGCTCTCTCGGATGACGAATTGAAAGCGAAAACGCTGGAGTTTCGGTCCCGTCTGGAAAAAGGTGAAACTCTTGATGATCTCCTCAGTGAGGCGTTTGCCGTTGTACGAGAATCTGCGGTGCGTGTGCTGGAGATGCGTCACTTCGACGTCCAACTGATCGGTGGCATGGTGCTTCATGCAGGTAAAATTTCCGAGATGAAGACCGGTGAGGGTAAAACCCTGATGGCGACCCTGCCTGTTTATCTCAACGCTCTGGCCGGTAAAGGCGTTCACGTAATTACGGTTAATGACTATCTCGCCAAACGTGACGCTACCTGGATGGGGGCTGTCTATAATTTTCTAGGTCTCGATGTTGACTGCATTGTGCACGGCTTGAACGATGAACAGCGCAAGGCTGCTTATCGTGCAGACATCACTTATGGAACCAACAATGAATTCGGCTTCGACTATCTGCGCGATAATATGAAGTTCGCCCTTGAGGATTACGTCCAGCGCGATCTCTACTACGCGATCGTCGACGAGGTTGATTCTATCCTGATCGATGAAGCCAGAACACCTCTGATTATTTCCGGCCCAAGCAATGTGACCAGCGAGCTTTACTACAAGGCTGACAAAGTCATCCCGCGCTTGCAAAAAGGCGAGATGATCGAGGAACGTGATGGGACAATCGGCCGTACATTCAAGAGTTATACCGGCGACTATACGGTTGATGAAAAGTCCAAAACCGCGACGCTAACCGAAGAAGGTGTCCTGAAACTCGAGAAATTGCTGGGCGTTGAAAACCTTTATGAGCCAGGCAATATGGCGATTCTGCATCACGTCAACCAGTCCCTCAGAGCACATGCCATCTTTAAACGTGACGTTGATTACGTGGTCAAGGATGGCGAGGTGATCATCGTTGACGAATTTACCGGACGACTGATGCCGGGTCGGCGTTGGAGTGATGGCCAGCACCAGGCGATTGAAGCAAAAGAGGGTTTGAAGATCGAGAAAGAAAATCAGACTCTTGCAACAATCACCTTTCAGAATTATTTCCGTATGTACGAAAAACTGGCCGGTATGACCGGTACGGCCGACACCGAAGCGGCAGAATTTAATGAAATTTACGGTCTTGAAGTTGTCGTCATGCCGACCAACAAGCCGATGGTCCGCATTGATCAGGCTGATGTGATTTATAAAACCGGCAAGGAAAAATTCAACGCAGTCATCGAAGATATTGTCAACCGACATGAAACCGGTCAACCGGTTCTCGTTGGTACCATCACCATCGAAGATTCAGAGACCCTCTCCGAACTCCTGAAGAAACGCGGCATTAAGCATAACGTGTTGAACGCCAAGCAACATGAGCGCGAAGCTGAAATCGTTGCCCAGGCGGGCCGCAAAGGGGCGCTGACGATTGCAACCAATATGGCCGGTCGGGGTACGGATATCGTTTTGGGCGGCAACCCCGAGATGATGGCCAGGCGTGAGGTCGCGGCTGCCGAAGATCCGGAGCAGGCCTATACCCAGGCGCTGGAAAAGTACAAAGCTCTTTGTTCGGCAGAAAAGCAGGAAGTTCTCGAAGCCGGAGGTTTATATATCCTTGGTACAGAACGCCATGAATCACGTCGTATCGACAACCAGTTACGCGGTCGTTCCGGCCGTCAGGGTGATCCGGGCGAAAGCCGTTTTTACATGAGTCTTGAAGATGATCTGTTGCGTATCTTTGGTTCTCACCGGGTTTCCTATGTAATGGAGAAGCTCAAGGTGCCTGAGAACGAGGCGATTGAACATGGCATGATCTCCAAGGCGATTGAAGGAGCACAGAAAAAGGTCGAAGCGCATAACTTTGAAATCCGTAAACATCTGATTGATTATGACGATGTTATGAATCGTCAGCGCGAAGTGATTTATCGCCAGCGTAAGGAAGTCCTTGCCGGTGAAAATGTCCGTGGCACGATTACTTCGATTCTTGACGAGATGGTTGAAGATATCGTCGCGTCTTTCTGCCCGGAGAAAACCCCGGCGACCGAATGGGACTGGGAAGGGATGATCATTGATTTCGGCAATCAGTTTAATTTTGCTCCTGCCCTGCCGGAGGTTGAAAAAGACCTTAAGCCAGAAACTTTGCAAGACAGCTTCAAGGAACAGGTGACAGCCCGTCTGGCAGAACGTGAAGAAGCCTTTACTTCGCCGGTTCTGGAGCACCTGATGAAGGTGTTGCTCCTGCAGACCATCGATATGAAGTGGAAAGATCACCTGCTGTCGATTGATCATCTCAAGGAAGGGATCGGTATGCGCGCTTATGCGCAGAAGAACCCGAAGCAAGAGTACAAGCGAGAGGCTTACGCGCTCTTTATGGAAATGATGGGGCGAATCCGTCAAGAGGTTGCCCAGAAACTTTTCAGGGTGCAGCTTGCGCGTGAGGAGGAGGTCGCTGAAATGGAGGCCCAACAGCGCCGCGAGCGCCTCGCTCTTGCCAGGCAGGGTGGACCAAAGCCTGCGGTTCAAGCCCCAGTGAAACGCGATGTTGAGAAAGTCGGCCGAAACGATGACTGCCCCTGTGGCAGCGGTAAAAAATACAAGAAATGTTGCGGACAATAGCAGGCTTGACGCTGTAATTTAATAAAGATCGAAAGCTCAGGTGTTATCTGCTGGTCAGGGAGAGACTTGCATGACCAAGGGGTCAGAGGGAGAAAGCTGCTGCAGACTGCTGCTTCTGGAGGCGTCACCCGGCAGCCTTGCTGAGACTCGTCTTGCCTGTCCTGTTGCTGAGGTGTTTTCCCGCTCTCTGGCTGAAGTCCAAGGCGTTGCCGACCTGATTTCCCGGGAAAAAATCCAGATTGTGTTCAGCGATCTACCGGCAATCGACAGTGTCGCTCTCGATACCCTGTCGCAGATCCGTCGTGTCCATCCGCAACTTCCACTGATCGCTATTCTCGCAGAAGAGGACTTTTCTTTAGGGCTGTCTGCTTTTCGTAAGGGTGTTGATGATGTTCTCGTGCATCCTCTTGATCAAGACGCTCTGCTCGCCGCCAGCAGGAATCTACAGAGCCGTGGGCAGACGGAAGCACAACTCGCGCAGGCACAGCAGCAAGCCAAACGTTCTCTCGATGACCTGATCCTGCTCAAGGCGATTGGTGAAACAACGCGCAGCACAGAAGATTTGCAGAAGCTGCTTGATCGTGTCGTGGACTTGATTCAAAGTGCTCTCGATGTCGATATCGTCTCTTTGATGCTGGTTGATGAAGAGCATGTTTTGAGTATCCGCTCAGCTTGCGGATTGCCGGATGATTTGCGTCATAAAGTCACGATTGTCCCGGGCGAAGGGGTCTCAGGCTATGTCCTGAAGCATGGTGAGGCCGTACTCATCGATGACCTGTCCAGCGATGGGCGTTTCCCCCCGCGAGAGGGTGTCGTCCGCTATCGAACCGGGTCGTTGCTATCCGTTCCTATCCAGTATCAGCAGCGCATTGTGGGGGTGCTGAATGTTAACAACAAGCGTAACGGCCAAGCCTTTTCCGGCATAGACCAGGAGCTGTTGCAGACCATTGCACATCAGACGGCCCTGGCGATTGAGAATATGAATCTGGTCGGCCATTTGCACGAGAAAAACAGCGAACTCGAGCAAGCCCACAGCAGCCTCATGAAGCTGCATCAGGATCGGACCCGCTTTGTTTGCAACCTGTCCCATGAATTGAAGACTCCCCTGACTTCGGTGCTTGGTTTCTCTGACTTGCTGCTTAACTTCTTTGACCAGATTGAGACGCCAAAACTGCGTGAATATATTGCCAGTATCTATTCTGAGGGGAAACGTCTGGAACATTTGCTGACAGGAATGCTGCGGCTCTTTTCCCTCGATTCGGGGAGTGAACATTGGGATTGGCAGGTTGTTTCACTTCAGGCAGCTTTCCGGTGTGTGCTGGACAAGCATACCATGACAATCGAGGCAAAGAACCTTGATCTGCAGGTCGATTTCCCGGCTGATCTCCTGCCTGTTTGGGCAGACCGTGATAAGCTGGAACTGTTATTTGATGCCCTTGTTGATAACGCGGTCAAGTTCAACCGGCACGACGGGCGACTCTCGATTTCTGCCGGAAATCTGACTTTGCACGGTCAGCCCACCCTCTATGTGAAGATTACCAACCAGGGAAAAACAGTGCCCAGAGAGAATGCTGAAGATATTTTCCAGGAATATTCTCAGCTCGGTGAGATTGACACAGGTAAACCGAGTGGCGTAGGTGTGGGACTGGCTACATGTCGGGCGATCTTGCGTCAGATGCAAGGTGAGATTTTTCTTGAGCCAATCGATGAGGAAGGGACTTCAATCGGTCTCCTTTTGCCAACGGGTGTCCACCCGGAAACGGTTTCTCCCCGGGCCAAAACCAACGAAATGGAGTTGAACAATGGCTGAATCTGTATTTACGGTTCCGAAGGGATTCAAGGCGGCAGCTTACAGTTCGGGAATCAAAAAGTCCGGTAAGTTGGATCTTGCCCTGATCTGCGCGGATAAACCGGTGGAGTGTGCCGGAGTCTTTACGACTAACAAAGTCATCGCGGCACCTGTGAGAATTACCGCATCGCGCATGCGCCAGGGGCTTTGCCAGGCTATCCTGGTGAACAGCGGTAACGCCAACGCCTGCACCGGCGCTCAGGGCCTGCAGGACGCACGTCGTTGTGGTGATCTGGTTGCGGAAACTCTTGATATTGCTCCGGAACTGGTTGCTGTCTCTTCAACGGGAGTGATTGGCGTGCCATTACCGATGCACTGTTTTGAAGAGCATGTGCCGAGTCTGTGCAGGATGCTGAGTCACGACCAGTTCGATGGCGTAGCCAAGGCGATGATGACAACCGACGCCTTCCCGAAGATGTGTGGTCGAACCATCAATGTTGACGGTCAGGATGTTCATATGCTTGGCCTCGCCAAGGGTGCCGGTATGATCCATCCCGACATGGCGACCATGCTCGCTTTTGTTGTGACCGATGCGGTTTTGGCTGACGGGTTGCTGGACGAGACCTTGCGCCAGTCCGTCAACGCCTCATTCAACCGGATTACTGTTGACCGGGACACGTCGACCAACGATATGGTGCTGCTGCTCGCCAGTGGTGATGCTGAAAACCGGGAGATCGCCGAGGGTTCAGCTGCCCTCGGCCAGTTTTGTGGTGCTCTGAATGAAATTATGCTCGAGCTGGCGAAGATGATTGTCCGCGACGGCGAAGGTGCAACCAAGTTGGTGCGTATCCAGATCAAGGGTGCCGCAAGCGATGCCGATGCCTTGCTTGCAGCGCGTTCTGTTGCCACCTCACAGTTGGTGAAAACGGCTTTCTTCGGTGAGGATGCCAACTGGGGGAGGATCATTGCTGCCGTCGGTTATTCGGGTGCTGAGGTGGACCCGGACAAGGTGAGCCTTTCATTTGATGATGTCGCCATGGTGACCAGGGGGCTCGGGCTCGATCCAACGCAGGAGGCAAAGGCCAGTGAGATCCTGAAAAAACCGGAGTTCACGGTGACGGTTGATCTTGCCCTGGGTGAAGGAAGCGCCTACTACTACACGTCTGACCTGACTTACGATTATGTCAAGATCAACGCGGATTACCGCAGCTGATGAGCGGTCGCTGTATGCTTTTTGGGCGTCGCCACTGAAATAGATTGATGAACTCACCCGCCAGACAGATAGACAATACCCTGCTGAAGGCTGACGCAACCCCTGCGGATATCGCCGGATTGTGCGAAGAAGCTGTCGAATACGGCTTTGCCTCGGTCTGCATTCCGCCTTGTTTTGTACCGCTGGCAAGACAGCTTGTCTATGGCTCCGAGGTGGCTGTCTGTACGGTGGTCGGTTTTCCTCTTGGCAACCAGACCACCGAAACCAAGGTCTTTGAAACCCGTCAGGCTGTTGCCGCAGGCGCTACAGAGATTGATATGGTTATCAACCTCGGTTCTGCGCGGGACGCAGATTATACTGCTGTCGTTAATGAGGTGCGACGGGTGGTCGCTGCTGCGGAGCATGCTGTTGTCAAGGTGATTATTGAATGCTGCCTGCTGGGTGATGTTGAGAAACGCAGACTGGTTGAGGTTATTGTCGAAAGTGGTGCCGATTTTGTGAAGACGTCTAGCGGGTTTGCCTTTTCCGGAGCAACCATCGAAGACGTCAGGCTGCTTGCAGAATCCAGCGCCGGCAGGGTCCGGGTCAAGGCTGCAGGAGGCGTTCGAGACTGGAAAAGTTGCAGTGCAATGCTCATAGCGGGCGCTGACCGGATCGGTACCAGCGCAGGAGCTGCCATTATGCGGGAGTGGCAGGAAGAGGCAGGTTTGCGATGTCGATGAAAGGAAAGCGGGCGATCCTGATTATTCTTGATGGTGTCGGGCTCGCTGCGTTACCTGATGCGAAAGCTTATGGCGATGAAGACGCGGCTACCCTGCCCCATGTCGCCAGAGCATGTGGTGGGCTGAATTTACCGCATCTGCAACGGCTTGGTTTAGGCGCTCTCGCTGACATCGAAGGGGTGCCACCCCTGGCTGCTCCCCTTGGAGCTTATGGTCGCCTTGTAGAACGATCTGCAGGCAAGGATAGTATCGTAGGCCACTGGGAGCTTGCCGGTGTCGTCGTTGAAAAGGCTTTTGCAACGTACCCGGAAGGGTTCCCCGGCGAACTTGTGGATGCGTTTGCTGAAGTCATCGGGATGCCGCCGCTTGGCAATGTATCCGCCAGTGGCATTTCTATTCTCAAGGAGTATGGGGCAGAGCATATTAGAACCGGACGTCCGATTCTTTACACCAGCGTTGACTCGGTTTTCCAAATTGCCGCTCATGAAGAGATCCTGTCATCATCTGAGTTGTATCAGCTTTGTCAGGACGCCCGTCGGCTGGTTGATGATTACGGTATCGCCCGTGTGATCGCGCGACCCTTCAAAGGTAACGAAGCCGACGGCTTTCGCCGAACTCCGCAGCGCAAGGACTTTCCTGTGCCCCCTCCGCAGAAAACGCTCTTCGAGTGTCTGTCCGGACAGGGTCTGGCCGTCTCAGCGGTCGGCAAGATCGAGGATTTGTTTGCCGGTCGGGGGATCTCAAGGAGTGTTGCGACGATTGACAATGCTGATGGCATGCATAAAACCCTGGCTGCTCTGGAGGCGCTTGAGGAGGGGTTGCTGGCAGTTAACCTGATTGATTTCGATATGGTGTACGGCCACCGTAGGGATGCGACCGGTTTTGGGCGGGCACTTGAGTCGTTTGATGACTGGTTGCCGCAGCTCGAGCAGGTGATGAGCAAGGACGATCTGCTGATTATCACTGCTGATCATGGGTGTGATCCCACCACTCCCGGCACGGATCACACCCGCGAGTATGTTCCGGTAATGGTTTGGTCGAAATCGATGTTGAGTGGGATGGCCTTGGGGGATCGCCAGTCCTTTGCCGATGTCGGAGCGACACTGGCTGAGTATTTCGATGTGGGCGGCGCTGCGGCCGGCGAAAGTTTTGTCGATCTACTGAATTTGCCGGCCTGAGTCAATTTTTCAGTTGTCCTGCGCTAAAATCACCGACCCCTGCATTGCTCGCTGAGACCTCTCTGAGAAAATGCTCCCGAATGAACATTTGCAGTTGATCTTTATGCTCTTCCGAGAGGTTGTCAAAGACGACGCCAAAGCCCTGGAAAAAGTTGTTTTCAGATTCAGGCTTGACCGTGTACAGGACCGTCGAGGCGATTTCAATCTCTTTGCAATGGCCAAAGAGAGGAAAGACGACGTTGACCCGACTTCCTTCTTTGATCCTGGTCGGGGCTTTGAAAAAGAGACCGCGCATGCTCAGGGTGAGAACGTCTGCTAAAATAAATTCATCGTCTTCAATACTGTACATTCCGGGAAGCTTTAAACGAAGACGCAGGTTTTGACGGGGGTGGTTTTCCACCCGCCTCTGGATAAATGCGAAGAGTTCAAAAAGTTCAAACGGAACAGTGATGGTATCGCCCGGGGTTATTTCCGTTATTTCTGCGCCGTCTTGCTTAAGGGCTATGGCTGGCAGTTGTCCGGCTTTGATGTTTTCAGTGGTTTTTGCATCCAGGGCCAGATCTTTAGCGGCGAAAAAGTCTTCTCCCATGATCAGAAGGCATGGTTTGCTCTCCCTGATAAAAGGCATGACCTGATCGGCTTTGCTGGTTGACAAGACACGGTAGCCCCAGTGCTTGAGTATCGGCTCAAGGGTTGCCAAAAGTTCAGGGCGACTGTCTGCAACAAGAATGTTTTTCATTGTTTTCCGCTTTAATTTAGTGGTTTTGGCGGCAGTTCTGGTGTCATGAATACGGGCCAAACAGCCGGATTTGCAGCCGGCTCATGAATAGTCCGACAAGCTGCTAGCCGTGCTTTTTGTATTTTCCCTTGCCCCTGGCTGCACGCGCTTCAGCAAGTTTTTCGCCCAGACCTCGGTCAATGGCCATTTGGCGTCGCTTTTCAGAGTAGCTTTTAGCCGCGAGGGACTGTGAACGAGGGATGTCGAATTGGCTGCGATATTCGGCCGCGCTCTTGTCATGAGCCGTCTTGAGGTGCCGCGAGAGGGTTTTCATGCCTTTGCCGCAAATCATGCAGAAAATCTTTTCTTTGCCAAAGGCTTTTTTGCGAGAGACCGCCGGACCACTCTCTTCCTCTTCGATGACATCAGCAATGACTTCACCTTTTTCCAGGCTGTTAAGAGCGTTGTAGACGTCACTCAACTCGGAAACCAGTTCTTCTTTTGTCATATTTGTTGTCGATGCATGCGCAGCAACAATATCAGCTGCCATTTCCAGTATAGTTGCCATAAGATTCTCCAGTATTGATAATAGATATCTCTTTGTGACGATTGTGAGTGAAAGCGTTTTAATAGTAATACAACTTTTATATGTATAATCAAGAAGAAAACAGTTCGAGGCGTTTATGTTTGTGTGATTTTGTAGCAGCTCTATATTTAGATGAACATTTAAGGACGCTTTGCTTGTTAATAAAATATCTTTTCAGTTTATGCTTATTATGGCGGCATCAGCACTGACGACGAAAAGGTTGAAATTGCGATTGCTGATTTTCTGGCCGGGATGACGGATCGCTATGCAATGAACCTCTACCAGCAGCTTTTTTTTTCTCAACCCTGGAAAGCTATCCAGGGGGTTGATGACAAAAGCAGCCGGAGTCGCAGCGATGCTTGACACCTGAGAAGGCAATATGGTAGTTTTTCAGCGGCTTTACAGCTATTTGACGGTTTCGGCAAACGTGGTGAAACCTGGTTGATGCCGACCGGTTGCGTAGCCTTATGAATACTCAAAATCAATTAATGTGATTATCGTCTGCTGGATCGGGACCGTGTTGTCGAAGATCCGGATTTTACGCTTTGCGGGCTGAAGGTCTCAAGGAGGTTGGCATGAGCAAGAAACTGCTGTTGGCCGACGACAGTATAACAATTCAAAAGGTTATTCAGATAACCTTTGCGCATGAAGACTATGAGCTTACCATCACAGATAATGGTGATTCTGCTCTGGCTAAAGCTCAGGAGATCAAGCCTGATCTGATCATGAGCGACGTCTATATGCCGGGTAAGAATGGTTACGAGCTGACCAGTGCGATCAAACAAGACCCTGCTCTTGCGCATGTGCCTGTTTTACTTCTGGCGGGTTCGTTTGAGCCGTTTGATGAGGATAAGGCGCGCAGCTGCAAGGCGGATGCCTGGATTGAAAAACCTTTTGAGTCACAGAACCTGATCGACAAGGTTGCAGAGTTGCTCAGTGCTGCTCCAGAGGCCACTCCGGTTGCTGCTCCTGCCGCTGAGCCGGTGCCCGAGGTTGCGCCTGCTCCGCCTTTTGAACCAGAGCCGGCAGCTGTTGAGGATTTTGCCGTTGAAGAGCAACCTCAGACTGTTTTTGGTGAAGCTGCTTTTACTGAACCGGAAATGAGCGCTGAGGCAGAGGACCCCTTCGGAGATATCTCTTTCGATGAGGAAACTCCGGTCGCAGAGTCGGAGCCTCTTTCTATCGCGGATGACTGGAGTGACCTGACCACCGAAACGCAAGCCACTGGCGAAGCAACCCCTGCCGTTGAAGAGGACTATGCTTTCATCGAAGAAGAGCCCATGTCGGTTACGGACTTCGAACAAGTGGAAGAGCTTCCGGTCGCGGCCTTTGATGACGTGGAAGAGTTGCCGACGGCCAGTGCCGATTTCGATGCTTTTGATATGGACGAAGACGACATCATGCCTCTCGGCGATGATGACATTCTTGGCGAAGAGGATCTCGAGCCGGCGATGCCGGAGCAGACTCTTGCCGCATGGTCGCGTGATGACGCGTCTGAAGATGTTTTTGCAGAGGCTCTTGCTGAAGTCCCCGCTATCGAAGATGAAGATGTTTTTGCCACCGATGAGCCGATCGCAGAGACTTCAGATGTAGTCCCAACTCCCGTTGAGGAAGAGTTTACCGCTTTTGTTGATGAGCCTGTTGCTGAGGTTGCTCCAACGTTTGTGGAGCCCGTAGCTCCTCCCTCTGCTGCTGTGGAGGAACCTGCAGCAGCTGTCGAGGAACCTGAGCCAGTTGCTGCTGCAACCTCTGCAGTGGCTGTAGAAGCGCAAGCGTCTGCCTTGAGTCAGGCTGATATTGAGCAGATTATTGAAAAGGTTGTCACCGGGGTCGTTGAGAAACTGGCCGGGTCGATCCTGGAACGGGTTGCCTGGGAAGTTGTCCCTGACCTTGCTGAAAACCTGATACGGGAAGAAATCCGCAAGATCAAGGATGCTGCAGCCTGATCCGACTCTGTGGACGATAGATTGACCTGTGAAATGGGGATTGTTAAAATCCCCTTTTGCTTTTGTCGGCTTAAGGTAAAATGCCGAAATCGCTATTTTGGAAGGATGCGACACTGATGGAAGAGAAGTTGAATAAAGGCTATGAGCCGCATGATGTTGAACGCAAGTGGTACAAAAAGTGGGAAGACGACGGACGATTTTGTGCCGATGAGAAGTCTGCCAAGCCACATTATTCAATAGTCATCCCGCCGCCGAATGTGACCGGTGTGCTGCATATGGGGCACGCCCTTAATAATACGTTACAGGATATTCTGGCACGATGGAAGCGCATGTGTGGCTGCGAGGTGCTCTGGATGCCGGGAACCGACCACGCTGGTATAGCGACCCAGAACGTGGTTGAGAAGCAGCTTGCCGCCGAAGGACTGGATCGTCACGCCATCGGCCGTGACAAGTTTGTCGAGCGGGTCTGGAAGTGGCGAGAAGAGTCCGGCGGACAGATCATTGAGCAGTTGAAGCGGCTGGGCGCGTCCTGTGATTGGGGGCGCGAACGTTTTACCATGGATGAAGGCTTGTCCACGGCTGTGCGTGAAGTTTTTGTCCGCCTGTATGAAGATGAGCTGATTTACCGGGCCAACCGTCTGATCAACTGGTGTCCCCGTTGTCACACTGCTTTATCCGACCTCGAAGTCGAGCACGAAGACAAGAAGGGCCACCTCTGGCATTTACGCTACCCGGTGCTTGGCACCGACCGATACCTGGTGGTTGCAACGACTCGTCCGGAGACGATGCTCGGTGATACCGCCGTCGCGGTGCATCCGGACGATGGCCGCTATCAGGACCTGATCGGCAAGAAAGTATTGTTGCCGCTGGTGAATCGGGAAATCCCTATCGTTGCCGACGATTACGTGGACAAGGACTTCGGCAGCGGTGCGGTAAAGATCACCCCGGCCCACGATTTTAACGACTTCGAGCTTGGCAAGCGCCACGATCTGGAACAGATCAATATCCTGGATGAGTCAGGTGTGGTTAACGAGAATGGCGGTCCCTACCAGGGCCAGGAGCGTTACGAGGCGCGCGCCAGCATCATTGCCGACCTGGAAAAACTGGGCCTGCTCGACAAGATCGACGATTACGCTAATGCTGTTGGTGAATGCTATCGATGTAAAACGGTTATCGAGCCTTATCTCTCATTGCAATGGTACGTCAAGGTTGGCCCTCTGGCCGAGGAAGCGATCAAGGCGGTGCAGCAGGGTGAAACCCGCATCATTCCCCAGCAGTGGGAAAAGACCTACTTCGAGTGGATGTTTAACTTGCAGGATTGGTGTGTCAGTCGCCAGATCTGGTGGGGCCACCGCATCCCGGTCTGGTACTGCGATGCCTGCGAAGGTTTGACCGTGACCCGTGAAGATGCGACGGCTTGTCGCCATTGCGGCAGCACCGAAATTCATCAGGATACGGATGTGCTGGACACCTGGTTCT
The DNA here is from genome assembly GCA_024636215.1 of Deltaproteobacteria bacterium. Next base: position 23,258 of record JAGXHL010000079.1, on the reverse strand, counting down.
CTTCAGCGCTCTGGCCTTTCTCAACCATGGGCTGGCCTGAGCAGACCGATACGCTCAACAAGTTTTACCCGACGTCCTGCCTGGTTACCGGCTTTGACATTCTGTTTTTCTGGGTTGCCCGCATGATGATGATGGGCCATAAGTTCATGGGTCAGGTACCCTTCAAGGACGTCTATATCCACGCTCTGGTGCGCGATGCGCAGGGCCAGAAGATGAGCAAGAGCAAAGGCAACGTCATTGATCCTTTGCACATTGTTGATGAGTATGGCGCAGACGCATTCCGGTTTACCTTGACCTCTTTTGCGGCGATGGGGCGTGATGTCAAGCTTTCTACTGATCGCATTGCCGGTTATCGCAACTTCTGCAACAAGCTCTGGAATGCCAGTCGTTTTACCCTGATGAACCTGGAAGGCTTTGACCCCTCCGCCATTGACATGGCAGCAGAAGAACTTTCTGATGCCGATCGTTGGATTCTGACCCGCCTGGAAGAGGCGATTGGCCAGACCCATCGCGCCCTTGACGATTACAAATTCAATGAGGCCGCCAGCACGCTCTACGTGTTTACCTGGCACAATTTCTGCGACTGGTATATCGAGATGGCAAAGGACGATCTTTATGGTGATGATGCCAAGGCCAGGCTGCGTGTGCAGGGCGTTCTCTTTACAGTTCTTGAGCAACTGCTGCGCTTGCTGCATCCGATCATGCCGTTTATAACAGAAGAAATCTGGCAGGTTCTACCAGGGCAGCGACCCTGTGAATCGATTATGCAGGCTGACTACCCTGACGGCAGCGGACTACCGACCGACAGTGTTGGCGCTGAGCGCATGGAACTGGTGATGGATGTTATCCGCGCCATCCGCAATATACGCGGTGAGATGGATGTCCCACCGGGCAAGCAGGTGACAGCACTGCTCGACTGCAAAACCGCAGAAGCCTGCAAGATCCTGGAAGAAGGCGCTGCAGCCATCCGGGTTCTCGGTAAAGTGGGCGAAATGACCATTGGCCAAAATCTTGACAGGCCGGAACAGTCTGCGACCCAGGTCACTGGTGAAGTGGAGATTTCATTGCCTCTGGCAGGCCTCGTGGACGTTGCCGAAGAGGAGAAAAGGCTACAGAAAGAGATCGCTAAGGTGCAAAAAGATATCGATCTTTTTACCAAAAAGCTTGCCAATGAAAAATTCGTGGCCAATGCCCCGGCCCATGTTCTGGAAAAAGATCGCGGCAAGCTGAAGGATGCCGAAGAGAAAATCGCTGTACTTCACGAGAGCCTCGGGAAAATTAAGGCGTTGAAATGATAAAACGGGGTCGCAGAGAGCGACCCCGTTTTTGCTTTAAGGCTTTTAGCTGTAAGCTGTAGGCTGTAAGGCTGTAAGGCTGTAAGGCTGTAAGGCTGTAAGGCTTTAAGGTTGTAAGCTGTAAGCAATCAACGATCAACAATCAATAAAAGCCCTAAAGCCCTAAAACCCTAAAACCCTAAAACTAATACCCCAACTCAACATCCTCAAGAACTCCGGCAAGATGGGTACGAATCTCCGTGCTGCTGTCCATGCGCTGGATGTCCCTATAGCACTTACAGGCGGTCTCCAATGAAACTCCTTTGATGAAGGCCTTGGTTCGCGGGATGAATGGTGCCGGCATGGAAAACTCGCGTAAACCCATGCCGATCAGCAACAGCAGGGTGAGAGGATCTGAGGCCATTTCGCCGCAGAGGCTGACGCCTTTGTCCATCGCCAGGGCTGTTTCCGTCACCTCATGGAGGACCTGTATAACAGCAGGGTGGAGTGGGTCGTAGTACTTGCTGACCAGGGGGTTGTTGCGATCGGTGGCAAGCAGGTATTGCACCAGGTCGTTGGTGCCGAGGGCAAAGAAATCCACTTTTTCAGCGAGTCGCGGCACGAGCCTGACAGCTGCGGGGACTTCGATCATGACACCCACAGGGACGTTTTCGGCAAACCTGATGCCTTCTCGAGTCAGGTTGGCGCGAGCCTCCTCGATGACTTCGAGACATGCATTTGTTTCGTCCATGCTGGAAATCATGGGGAAAAGCAGCTTGACCTGACCGTGTAGTCCTGCCATGAGAATTGCTTCAATCTGGGTGCGAAAGATGTCCCGGTTGTCGAGGGAGACACGAACCGAGCGCCAGCCCATGAAGGGGTTGTCCTCCTTTGGTGGGCTGAAATACGGGAGGCCTTTGTCCCCTCCTATGTCGAGGGTCCGAATGGTCACCGTCTCGCCGGAAAATGCCTTAACCACACGACTGTAGAGTTCGTATTGTTCTTCTCTGGTAGGAAAATCACCGCGGGCCATGTAGGGGAATTCGGTTCGGTAGAGGCCTACACCTTCAGCGCCAAAGCGCTTCGCAACATTTATGTCACTGATTAAGCCGATGTTGGCGCGCAGGATAATGCGTTCACCATCGGAGGTCTGCGCAGGTTCGTCGCGGTATTGCTCCAGTCGGCAGAGCTCCCGGGTTTGGTCAACCTGAAGACGAAGGTACTCTTCCCTGACCGACTCAAGGGGGTTGATGTAGATCAGACCGGTGTTGGCATCGACGATCAGGCTGTCTTCCGGGGCAATATTTTTAAGCGCACCACGTACCGCGACAATAGCCGGGATGCCCATCGATTTGGCCATGATGACGGCGTGGGCGTTCTTCTCTCCGGTTTCCGTGACGATAGCGAGGAGATGCTCGTTTTCGAGGGCAGCCATGTCGGAAGGCAGGATTTGCCTGGCGACCAGAATGCTCGGGTGGTCCAAACGCAGACCCTGGCCAGAGACTTCACCGACCAGATTGGCCAGGATGCGTCGCCCTATATCTTCCATGTCTGCAGCGCGTTCACGGAGATAAGGGTCTTCCATGTTCTTGAAGACTTCAATGTAATCGGCTACGGTCTTTTCGAGAGCGTAGGCAGCGCTGTGGCCATTTTGGATTTGCTGCTGCAGTTTTCTGATAAAACTGCGATCTTCCAGGATCATCAGGTGTGTGTGAAAGATCGCAGCGTCGCTTTCGCTGAGGCGTTCGGCGACACGTTTTTCCAGAAAGAGGGTCTGGATGCAGGTTTTCTCAAGAGCACTTTCGAGTTTGCTTAATTCGTCAGCAATGTCGACCTGCCCCTCATGCAGAATGTCGGAAAAACCGAGACGCTCCTCGAGGATTGCTGCCGGACCGACTGCAACCCCAGGGTAAGCGACAACACCGGAGAGGGTGGAATGGGAAACGCTTTCTGTGACCTGGCCAACCACTGCTGCGGATTTTTGTGCCATGGCGAGGACCTGGCTGACGCGCAGACTTTCTTCCTGGTGGTGGCGAACTGAGTCGAGCAGGCGGGCATTGACTACAATAGAGGTGATCTGAAAGGCTATGGTCGAAAGCGCGCTGATTTCCTCTTTGTTGAACTGACGCGAAGTCTTGGTCTGTAATACGATAACGCCGAGAGGGTTATTGCGATCAAAGAGGGGAATCCCCAGGAATGAGTGGAATTTCTCTTCTCCCGTCTCCTTGAAATAGCGGTAGCTGGGGTGCTCCTGAGGTTCCTCGATGGCTATGGCGTGGCGTTTTTGCGCTGCCATGCCGGTCAGGCCTTCGCCGATGCGCAGGGTGACTCTGCCGATGGCCTTGCGCGAAAGACCTTTCGAAGCCTGCAGTCGCAGGGTTTCATTGTCTTCGTCGAGAAGATAGATCGAGCAGACGTCTGTGCGGGTGCGTCGCGCGACGAGGTGAACAATATTGCGCAGAGTCTCGTCGAGGTCATGGGACTGAAGGATCAGGGCGCTGATGTCCTCCAGTGTGGTGACTCCTATTTTAGAGCTTGTTGTCCGTGGCATATGTTGTCTGAATTGGGGGGAATTATTATGACGCTATGATAGCTGAGGATCACTGTTTTGGCGAACTAAAAAACGCAGATTTTTCCAGACGGTTCTCCGCGGCCTGAATCTTCTCTCTGGTCTCATTATCGGACTCGGCTTGGCCTGACGGATAAAAAAACGCCGCCCGGGGGAGAGAGATCCCGTGGCGGCGTAAACAAGGGAACAGGAATCCTTTTGGGCATGGAAACTTGATGTCCCTAGACAGTTGTGAAATTGTACCAGCAACTATTATGCCAATAATCAGCCAATCTTGACAAGTTTTGTGGGGTACCGTTTTCAGGAGGGTCTTGGGGGTTTTTGTAGGGTGTTAAAGGTTGGGTCTAGCTTGGTGAGCGTGTCAGGCATGGCACATAGATGGGACGCTAATGGGGAAAACGCTGCAATACCAAGCGATTTGGCTGTGCCGATAATGGCACAATGGAAAATAGAAATATGACAAAAATTGTCTTAGAAGCCTCTCATATTTGTGAGCGTTTAAAGTCGGCACCGCTCAAGCCGTTGCGACTAAGCATCCTGTAGAAGGTTCTTCTCGGGATGCCGGCAAGACGGGCTGCCGCCGAGGTGTTGCCGTCAGTTTCACGTAGATATCGTGTCAAGAGGTTCCTCTCGACCTGATTGACATGCTTTTGCCGTTGGCTGCGCAGATTATCCTGGCTGTTCTCGTCAGGCGATTGGAAGACCAGTTCAGCAAAGATCACTGGCAGATTTTCGAGTCTGATCACCTCATCGTGAGTCAGAACAGCAGCTCGCTCAATAATGTTTTGCAGCTCTCGGATATTGCCCGGCCAATGGTACTGGCGCATAGCGTAAATCGCCCGGTCTTCTATGCCGATCAGGGTCTTGTTAACGCGTGTGCTGGCTTTAGCAATGAAGGTCTGCAAGAGTTCGTCGAGAGAATCGAGACGGTTGCGCAGTGGCGGCATGGTGATGGTAAAGACATTCAGTCGATAGAAGAGGTCCTCACGAAACCAGCCTTCAGCAACCCCCTGCTCGAGGTTACGGTTGGTCGCAGCGATCAGTCGAACGTCGACTTTGGTCGCGATGTTACCTCCTACAGGCCGGATCTCCCCGATATCGAGCACGCGCAAAAGTTCCGCCTGAAGTTTGGGTGTAATGTCGCCGACCTCGTCAAGAAAGATGGTGCCGCCATCGGCCGCTTCAAAGAGGCCGCGCTTTTCGACCACCGCACCTGTAAATGCACCCTTTTTATGACCGAAAAGTTCACTCTCAAGGAGACTGTCTGTCAAAGTTGTACAGTTCACAGTCACCAGGGGCTTGTCGGCACGCTTGCTCTGGGCGTGTATGGCGCGTGCGGTAAGTTCCTTCCCGGTTCCGCTTTCACCGCGAATCAGAACGGTCGTCGGTGTCGGGCCGACCTGGTGGATCAGCTTGATAACTTCCCTGGTCCGCTGGTCGTTGCCGACAATCACCGTGTCGCCAAACTCCTGGTGGAGAGCATGCTGGGCGAGCTCATATTTCTGAGTGAGCTTGATGTGATCCTCTTCGAGACGTTTGATCGAGTAGGGCAGACACATATTGCCCTCGGCCAGGTCACGATAAACTGCTACGGCGTGCTCACGGCATGTGGAGTAGCCGCAGGCGCCACAATTCAGCTCGTCTCTGGTCTCATACTTGTCCGTTGACTGAAGGATTTGGCGTAAGCGTTCACTGCTCGGTGTTTTCTGTCGTTGGTGTTTGTTTGAGAACCTTCTGGAAAAATCAGGCAAAGGCAGGTCGGTCAGGTAGATCGATCTGGTTTTGTAATACAGGTTCTTGTTGAGGTGCTGATCGATAATCAGGTTGCGCTTGGAGAAAGTGGTCAAGCGGTTGTTCTTGCCGGGACCACCAATGCAGCCCCCGTTACAGAAGCGGATATCGACAACCTTAGGTGAAATTCTGCCGGCAGCAAGGTCCTTGATGACCTCCATGGTGTTCTGCTCGCCTTCAGTCTCTACAAAATCTTTGTTGATGACTTCACTCGAGATGTCGAAGGATTTGAACGGCCCTCCGGAGATGGCAAAGAGGTGGCCTCGCTTCGGCTCGATTCCGTCCAGGGCCATTTCACCAAGGCGTTTCAGGTTAAGGTTGCGGTCCTGAAACATTTGACTGAGTTCCTGGTAGGATATAACGCAGTCGATGGCACCTTCTGTCTCCTCGGCTGTGATCTCGAATTTACCGGCGATGCATGAACTGATATAAACGATCGGGGTCTTTCCGGTGGTGCGGCTTTTTATAAAGCGGCCGATTGCTACCATCGGTGAAACAATGCCGATCAGATTCTTCACGAGTTGAGGGTAGTGCCGTTCGATCAGGTCGACAACTGTTGGGCAGTGGGTTGTTATCAGGGGGAAGTCGGGGTTCTTTTCGATCTTGCTGCGGTAGCTGTCGCGCAACAGGTCGATGCCCGAGGCTCCTTCATGGACTTCAGAAAAACCGAGACGACGCAGGCCTGTTACCAACTGGCCGGTGCTGACGTCATTGAAGAATGCCGGATGCGAACAGCCAAGGATTGCGATCGGTTTGTTTGCGCCTTCGAGGAGTTTTCTGCAGCCACCGATATGATCGGAGATGACCTTGGCCTTCTGCGAGCAGATTTTAACGCAGTTGCCGCAGCCGATACAGCGGTCGCTGATAACCTCCGAGTGATTCCGGTCGACGCGGATCGCTTTGACCGGGCAGTTACGCACGCAAGCGTAACATTTACGGCAATTTTCCTTGACGGTAATGATCGGATCCATGATGCTCCTTGGCATATTTAAAGCTGTAAGGCTGTAAGGCTGTAAGGCTGTAAGGCTGTAAGGCTGTAAGATTTTAACCCTAAAGCCTTATAGCTTAAAGCCCTATAGCTTCTTTCAACTCCGCATATTGACGAACTGCAAATCGATCCCGAAGTCTTGCCCTTTGAGGAGCTGAATAACCTCTTGCAGATCATCAATCTTCTTGCCGCTCACGCGCACCTGGTCATCCTGAATCTGCGCCTGAACCTTGAGCTTGGAATCCTTGATCGCCTTGACGATCTCTTTGCCGTGCTCCTTGTCGATCCCCTGGAGAAGACTGATGCGCTGGCGCATGGCGCCTTGTGAGGCCGGCTCTTTTTTACCGAAATCGAGGCAGGTTGGAGAGACCTCGCGTTTTGCCAACTTGCCACGCAGGATGTCGACCACGGCGGTCAGTTTATAATCATCTGCCCCCAGAATGACAATACTTTCATTCTCCAGTGTGATCTCGTTATGGGTGCCTTTGAAGTCAAAGCGTTGATTGATCTCTTTGCGGGCCTGGTTGACGGCATTGTCGACTTCCTGCAGATCAACTTTGAAAACTACATCAAAACTCGGCATGTCACTAGCTCCTGCATGTGCGCAATAAATGGTTTTTAAGTGTCATATCTGATGGGAGAGTGCCACGGAATGAGAAGGGGGTCAATTATTATACTCGGTTGAGTCGCCAGGTGTTTTGCAAGAGGCTTTGCCTGCGATTGACAGGAGAAAGATCAACGACGGACCCTCGAAAGCTGTTTTTTGTTGGCATCAAGTTTTCTCCGGCACTCTACGCTATCAGACGTCATACCTCACTCATCCCTTCGGCTCAGAACTTTCGGGAATCATAAGCCCAATGCAGCAGCGCCTGGCGCTGCTTGCGGCGGCAGTTGAGGTCGCCGCTGAGGCAATTGTGTGTGACCTGGGCAATGTGTCTGCGCATGGCACGCCAGCGTTTGATCTGACGGTCATCATCCTGACAACGACGTCCCATATAGTAGCGACAATACCACTGAAACCAGCCACGTGGGTCTTCGTGATAGATCCAGCCCTTATTCTGCCAGACCGCCAAGGGTTGCGATGCGTTGATGCCAAAGAAGTTGAGCTCAGGATCATGGCGTTCCGGGCATAAGCGAGCGCTACTAAACCAGTCTGCGGGGAATTCATCTGTGCAGTCAGTCATATACTTGCCACCGAAAACGCCCATCTCGAGCATCTCTTTCGGCGTCAGCTCCGGCAGAAAATCCTTAGCGAAGTTTTCTCCCACCGGCTCTGTCAGAACGTAGGAGTAGCCTTTCTGCATCAGGTCATTGACTTGTATGGTCTTGAACACAGTGAGCCCTGTCATTCTTTTTCAGTTAATATCTGCTTCTTTTCTGTGTCTTACCTTTAAAACAAAGGTCAACCTGGCCGGGTGGCACGGTAAAGCGCCAGTGTTCCGAAGAGGGTGTCGAAGGTTTGCTCCTCGGACACCTGAATAAACCCGGATTCCTGGAAAAGTGTTATGAGTCTACCCGATACGTTGTCCTGTGTGTTTTCGAAACCATCGAACAGTTGTTCGAAAAGAAACAACCCACGCATCAACAGATTGCTGGGTCGACCCCAGTCTGCAACATGCAGTTCAGCTCCCGGCCTGAGAATCCGAAAGATTTCTCGCGCTGTTTGCTTTTTCTCCTTCCAGGCTAGATGGTGAAAAAACAAGCTAGAAAAAGCGCGATCAAAGTGCTCATCCGGGTAGGGTAGGGCAGAGGACATTGCCCGCTCAAACTGCACCGTGACATCAGCCTGTCTGGCCTTCAGTTCTGCAAGGGACAAGATAGCCGGATCACAGTCAACCCCGACGACCTCAGATTGAGGCAGGAGTTGCTTGAGCCGGATGGCCAGGGTGCCTGTCCCGCTGGCCAGATCAAGGATGCGGTGGCCCTGTTCACAGTTTGCTTGCGCGATCAGCGCCTGCTTGAAACGGCGCTCAGGTATTGTCAGGGCCGCGATGGCGTCGTAATGAGGAGTCAGCCAGTGGAAGCGTAACGCCGGCAGGTATTTTTTTTCTGGTGATTGCAATTCGATTCCGTTATTGCCGTTACTGACGGGCCAAGCAATTGTTGATCTGAGACAGGGTGCTAGCAGTCTGTCTGACTATACGGGCCAAAGCGAAAATTTGGATGTTTGAGAACAGATTTTAGCTCATTTGCAGGTTCATAGCCGTAGCTATGGACCAAAAAGTAGCTGAAATATGGGCCAAACAGCCGGATTTGCAGCCGGCTCATGAATAGTCCGACAGCCTGCTAGTAAGGTTTATCCCCACTTATAAGCACCATTGCCAGCACTGTGGCAAACAAGGTGACGTAGGCTATTATAGCGAATATCAGCCTTTTTCTTATGGGATATTTCCCCGACAAACCGCTCAGGAAGTATACAAAAGCAGAGATAGCTAGAAATATTAACTGGAGTCTTATCAAACTATTCTCCTTTTTTGTTGCAGGCTAAGATTTCATGACAATATAGCGGCGACGAACTGTTCGAGAAGCAAGACCCTGTCCTTGCGTCGACTTATCTTGTGATTGGTTACGCATAGCATTCAGCGGTAAGAATCAACTCGCAGGTGTCAGAAAATTTGCCGGTTTTTTCCCGTTAGCTTCGATGTCGAACGAGTGTACTAACGTTCCGTTTACGTCTCCTCGCAATCCACGTCATCCGAACAAGAGTCATCCTGTGTCTGCAAAATAAATTCACTGTTTGGCTCGAAGATGTTCAGAGACTGCCTCGATTGTGGCGTAGCGGAGGGCAAGCGACAGGATTTGTCCAGGTAATTCATAATTGCACTGGCCCCGCTGAGAAGCTGAAGTTGCCTTTGATGTTCAACCAGGAGAACCGGAATACCTGTTTGGCCAAGAGATGTCATGAACGCCCTGTTGATAGCGATATCATAGTGTTCGTTGGGTATGACTGTTGTTAAAGGAAATTTCGTAACCTTGCTCACAGGATTGAAGTTGACCGTACAGGCTGTCCCCTGCTGCATTGATTCGATCACTCTTTCACAGTGCGGGCAGGTCGACGAAAAGAACAACACCAGTTTCGGATTCTTCTCCTCTCCCGGAAGGGTCGCGTAAGCCCCCTTTTCAAGATCATTGATCCCGGTGACGATAGATTCAGAAGTCGTCGTCTTGAATTGCAGGGTTGAGAATGCGATCACAACCGAGACGAATATAGCGACACCGGTTACGGCGTGGTGCAGACCCTGCAGAAGATTAAGCAGGACGATCAGGGATAAAACTATCAGGCAATAGGCGCAGAAGGCTTCGACAACAACATACTGAAAGGAAACCAGCACCCCCTCGGCAGCCAAACCGGCAAGCAGCAACAGGCGAACGTAGAATTGCAATTCCTTACTTTTTCGCCCGGCCCATACAGCCCAGAAAACAGCCTGAAAGAAGACCAGTCCGAAAAAGTTGAAAAAGACGGGTGGAATTGTGGTCTGGCTGTCTACAATCTCGCATCCTCCGCTGAAACAGATACCATCCAGTCCGCTCTCCAGCAAGATGATCTGGGCCAGGGTGAGCAGACTTCCTGCCAACGCGATCACAAGCGAAAGCCTGGTCATTAAGGGACGCTTCAGAAAATTTTGATACAAATCACCCATTTTACTTGTTCTCCTCGTGCTCTTTGATCGGGCCAGCGCTTATTATCTGGTCCGTGCTTTTTGATCTGGCAACGGTCAATCACAGAAATATACGCCAATCAACAGCGAAGGTCAAAATTCAAGTATCTCGAAGAAGAGGGCAGTTCGGTTTTGGCCTCATGGGAAAGGTGGGCCCCGCAAGACAGTGACATCTCAGTGATTAGCGGCTATATCAAGGGAATGCAACCATTTTCTGCAAATTCTCATCCCACAATTTCAGGCGATGACTACGAAAACTTTTCTCGATTGTAAGTGGTTCTTTAGCATGCAGTTGCGGAACGGAATCGAAGCACTTCTTAAGATGGTAATTGGGAATTATGGGATTCAAATGATGGACATGATGGAAACCGATGTTACCGGAAAACCAGCGCAAAACAGCCGGAAGATTATAAAACGAGCTGCCTTCCATGGCTGCACGGAGAGGATCCCACTCTTTTTTGCGCGCCCAGTAACCACCTTCAAATTGGTGCTGCACGTAAAAAAGCCAGATACCGACCCCTCCCGCCAGCCACAACACCGGCAACTGGATGAGGATGTAGGCCCGCCAGCCAATAATCTGTGCGGCGGTTAAAGCAACGGCAAGAATGAACAGGTTAGTCAAAACGACGCCCATACGTTCCTTCCTTTTCACCCTTAAATCAGGAATACGATTGTAGAATAGAAAATTAAATATTGCCCCAAAGCCAACCAGAAAAAAGGGGTTCCGATAGAATCTATACCGTAATTTTTTCATGATTGACGAGTTCTCGTACTCCTTGAGTGTCATGGTCCAGATGTCGCCGAATCCTCGCGAGTCGAGATTGGCGTAAGTTCCATGGTGGCGCAGGTGGGTGAAACGCCAGTCTTCAAATGAGGTGAATACAAGCACACCAAGAAGGTAACCGAAAAACGTGTTAGCACTCTTCGATCTGAAGAAAGAATTATGCACACAGTCGTGAAACAAGATGAATAACCGAACCAGAAAGGTGGCTGCAGGTATGGCAAGCATCAGGGTCCATAGATATGAATAGCCAAGCTGGACTGATCTGAACATCAGATAGCATAGACCGAAATAGGGAACTAAGGTGTTCAGCAGTTGCCAGGAGGCTTCTAAGTTGTCGGAAGACTGAAAGTTTTCCAGTTGTTGATGCCAATCTGGCCAGAGCTGACCCGTTTTGGTCTTCTCTTCGACAATTTTTATACTTTCCGGTTCATGTCTAGCCATAAGCAAACCTCCACTTGGCGATCCTTCCCTTGATCCTGAATCTAGGACTCCGATCTTGAATCTAGGCCTCGCTGCCCGGTCGCGGGCCCTTGACATCATCGAGGCTCGGATGGCCGTGCCCACCTCCTCGGCGGACTACGCTTAACGAACCGTCTGTCTCCAGGACAACGGCTTCTGCATCATTCAGAGACGCAAGTCCGGCCGACCGGACCGCCGCTCGCACCTCGTCCTCGGTGACCCGCGCACGCCGCAAGGTCGCGGGCACCAACTCCCCGCGGTACAGCAGGATAAACGGCTCCCCCGTGACCCATTGCCGTACCCAGGGTGCCCGGACGCTCGACCATGTGACGAGGAACTGGAGTCCGATCAGGAGAGCGAGGGCCAGTGCCCCTTCGGCGAAGGAGACGTCCTTGCTCAGTAGCACGGTGGCCAGAATAGAGCCCAGTGCGACGGTCACGACCAGATCAAAAGCGTTCATCTTGGAGAGCGTCCGCTTTCCCGAGATGCGCAAAAAGACGACGAGCGAGACGTAGACAAGAACGCCGACGGTCAAGATCCGGAGGAGGTTATCCCATCCGTTGAAAAGTATAGATTCCAAGTCATCCCTCCGTCGCCGAACGGTTTACAACTCAGCAGCCAGTCGCGCAGAATTCAGCCTGTTGAATTTTAACGCAAACCATCTATGTTTCAAATATCAGCTGGTCATGCGGAGTTTTGAGATGGTTTTTCCGGTCGGCACATGGCCAGATCTTATATTGCCTGGAGATTGCGGGAGAACCGCATGCATGATGAAGGGGGGAAGTGACGCCAGCTACGGCGAAGATCTTTGGACCGTCTGCCAGGGAGGCGGCCTCATTGCCTGCCTCCCTGACGGATATGTGTTTCGGTTACTTGACGATGACTTCGAAAAGCACCCTTCTGTTCGCCTTTGCTTCCGTCGACTGGATATCTGCCGGGATCGGCTCGTACATGGCCGGTCTGTTCTCGCCATAGCCGATCGTGTCGAGACGCTCAGGTGCAATCCCGCCCTCGCGAAGGAGATAGGTCATGACCGTATCGGCCCGTCTTTCGCTCAAGGCTTGATTGTATTCAGGGGTGCCGGCCGCGGAGGTATAGCCGGCGATGCGCACTTTAAGATCGGGGTTCTGTTTCAGAATCTGAATATTCTTTGCCAGCATTTCCTTTCCTTCCGGGGTCAGGGTCGCTTTGTTGGAGGCAAAATGAGTTTCTTCAAGCATGACAAACTTGTTGATGGTGATCACTTTGGTTTCCGACTTAAGGGCCGGAGCGGTTTTAAAGCTCCAGACATAATCGCTGGCCAGAGCGTTCCCGGCCAGATCCCTGGCTCCGGTCGTCAAACCGTTATGAAACCACAATGGAACAAGACAAATGCCAATGCCCAACCCGTCCGATCTCCTGGGATTGGATAACCTTCTTTTCTTTTGCAAGCCTTTCGGTAAACAAAGTTCTCATCTCTTTTGCCCACAGCAATAACCAGTACGACGATTTCATGTTCAATGATTTCATAAACCAGTCGATATCCACTGGATCGAAGCTTGATTTTATAATGGCTCTCAAAACCGTGAAGTCTGCTTGCTGAGACATAAGGATTCTGTAGCCGTTCTTTAAGCTTTTTCTTAAGTTGACTCTGGATAGATGAATCCAGTTTTTTCCACTCTTTTAATGCTGTGGGCAGGAATTTCAGGCCGTATTTATAACTCATCGATATCAACTTCTACTGCTTCAATTTTTTCATTCTGCCGATCGTTTACAAGCAAACCAAGTTGGTAGTCCTCCAGCCTTTCCATAATCGCTTCATACGTTGCTGCTGGAATAAGGTAAGCCGTTGGTCGATTATGATTCAATATAGCTATGGGCTCTCCCTCTGACTCCTCTATCAGAGCGCTTGGATTCTTTTTCAACTCGGATATGCTGGCAGAGCAATTTGCAAGGACGGTTTTCATAACTTTCACCTCTGGGCTATATTGTGGTCCATATAATGGTCATAAGATAGCACTTAATCGTTGCGGTGTCAATTTGAAGGGGGCAGGCTAATAACGGTTTGGAGCTGAGACGCGCAGTAGCTACCTTCCGGCCTGTAGAATTTCTACGCAAACCAGCCCTGTTTCACGCGTCGATTTCGGGCGAGTGGTTAGCCGATGCCTCTTCTGGATGGTCAGGAATTTGTGCGTCATGCCAGGCGGCTACAACCCATATGACATTGCCTTTAACTCTGTAAAAAAAACGGTATGAGGCAACAATGACTTCACGATAAAGACTCCCCGGAAATTCAGGAAGGGTACGACCAGATTCTGGGTGATCTTTTAGTCTCCGCAGTACACTCTCTGTTTTTTGGCGAAAAGAAACTGCGGCTGATGGGTTGTCTCGGCGAATATAGGCGAGTGCACGCATAAATTGATCGCGTGCAGATGGAGTAAAAACAATCTTCATTGTTGTTCTGCCAGAAAGGCGTCGGCATCGGCCAGAACGCTTTCCAGGTCAAAGCCTGTGCCAGCCTCTATTTCCATCTCGCCTCGAGCAAGCAGTCGCAGGAGTTCCAACTCGTGCTGAGTATGCTCGTAATCAGTCATGCTGACCATAACCGCAGTTGCTCGTCCGCGTTGGGTAATAAACAAAGGTTCGTGAGATGCCGTAACATTTTTAATAACGCCACTTGCATTTTGACGTAGATCTGAGATGGGAATGATTTTAGGTGTTTTATTCATTGATTGTACCTCCTGTTGTACGTCCAAAGATACCACCAAGAGGGATGTGTGGCAATGGTTTTGCCGTATAACGGTTTAGAGCTGAGTTGCGGTCACCGCCAATGCAGCCTGTAGAATGCTTTACGAGAAGCAAGACCGTATCATTCCGTCAGCTCTGGCGATTTGTTAAGTGCTGCCTGTAGAACGCCAGAAAATAAGTCGGAGATAGAACGGTCGCTCCCTGGCAGAATTCAGCCGGAAAATGTACGTGGTTACCCGTGATAAGACACGCCACACAGGCGGCGATGGCGACTTCCAAAAATGGCTCGTCATCGGGGTCTGGCAACGGTTGCTTGAGGGGGGAGGCGGCGACAATGCTGCCGTAATGTTCTATGAGATCAAGAATGGCTGCAACCTTGTCCTGATCAAATCTGAACTTTGGTCGAGCGAGTACCTCCTGGTATTCCGTCAGGATTCGGGCATCAAGGGCGAGTCTCAATTCGCCAGACGACACCATGCGCACAATTTCCCCGCAAGGGCCAAAAGGCGACAGCAGGCCGGCGACCAGAACATTTGTGTCAAGGACGATTTTCATCGCGTACGTTTGCCGCGAACTGCTTTGATCTCGCTGTCTATCTCCTCCGGAGAAATCCGATCTGTTCCCTGCTCAACTGATCGGCGTTGGAGATAAGCAGTTGCCTCGACCGCACGTGCCGTGCGGAATGCCGAAAGAGCCTCTTCAAGATTTGATTCGTTGATCGCCGCAAGAATGGCAATGGGCCGGCCATTGCTCGTAATCACCATTTCCCGCTCTCCCGGGAGTTCTTTCCAGACCTTTGCGGATTGGCCTCTTAAATCGCGAACACTTAGAAATTTCATAACGACCTCCATTTGTGTACACCATAGAGTACACAAACGTCGCTCAATGTCAAGTTGTGGGTTTTAGCACATAACGTTTGTGAGCTGAGACGCGCAGTAGATTCCTCTCAGCGTGTAGGATTTATACGAGACCCACCACTGATTCACGGGTCGCTCTCGGGCGATTGGTTATGCAATGATAACCGGACCTATGCTCCGGTTATCTCGTTGAAACCTTCGATGACATCGTTGAGTTCTTCTGGTGAAATGGTGCCTATTTTTCTGCCGATGCGTTCTGTACTCAAGGTTCTGATTTGACTGATCTTGACCCACGAACGTTTGGATAGTTTTACGGAGTTGATCTCGAGTGTAAGAGGGAAGCCAGCTCTTTGAGGCTGGCTTGTGATCGCCATGGCGATCACCGTGCCTGATCTTTGATTAAAGACATCCTGACTCAATATTAATACCGGCCTTCTTCCTCCTTGTTCATGGCCTTTAACTGGATTAAGGTCTGCCCACCTGATTTCACCTCTTAATATTCTGGCCATTCAGATAGCTCCTCAGACAGACCCTCTTCTGCCATGGATTGTTCAAATTGTTCGTCCAGTTTAGCGCACTCTCTGGCGAGGCGAGAACGATCAAGTCTTTCAAGCTTTTCCCGTATTGCCTCTTGAATAAGTCTGCTTCTGCTCGGGAAAACACGGTTTTTAACAAGGGCGTCGAGCCTTGTGAGTGTCGTGTCTTCTATTGTAATTGCTATTTTCTCTGTACTCATATCGCACCTCCAGTATTACAATATATCATACCAGGGTTTTCTGGTTGGTGAAAACTGTTTTTGCATAACGGTTTGGAGTTGAGACGCGCAGTAGCTACCTCTCAGCGTGTAGACAGTCTACGCGAACCAGCCCTGATTCACGCGTCGATTTCCGGCGATTGGATACTTATAAAGGCCTCCTCCTAGTATCCCGAGACCATCCCGGTATGCTGGATAGAACGCGAACCCTATCCGACGGAGGAAGCCTATGAAATTCTACACGAAAACGCACAAACATTACTGCGGAATCGACCTGCACACCAAATGGATGTACGTCTGCATCCTCAACCACGATGGAGAAACTCTGGTGCATCGCAACATCAGAACTGATCAAAAAGCCTTCCTGAAATTGATCGAACCCTACCGCGAGGATCTCGTGGTGGCCGTCGAATGTATGTTCACCTGGTACTGGATTGCTGACCTCTGCGAGGACGAGGGCATTGTCTTTGTCTTGGGTCACGTTCTCTATATGAAAGCTATCCATGGTGGTAAAGCCAAGAATGACAGGATCGACTCAAGCAAGATTGCCGCTTTGCTCAAAGGTGGCTTGATCCCTGAATCCTACGTCTATCCCCGAAAGATGCGGGCTACTCGCGACCTGATGCGTAGACGCAATCATTTCATGCGCAAACGGGCCGAACTATTCACTCATATCCAGAACACTGCCAGCCAGTACAACATGCCGCCGCTGGGTCGGATTTCCCGAAGGACTGAACGTGATGGTGTGGTCGAAGCCTTCCCCAACAGTTGCGCTCGTAAGCGGCGGTGCTATTTCTCAAGGGCAATGAACCGGCGCAGAGATATAGGGAGAAGCTGGTTAATAAGCATGGCAAAGGTAAGTCACTGACCATCCTGGCGCATAAACTGGCCCGAGCCGTTTACTACATGTTGAAGAATAAGGAGGCTTTTGATCAGGAGAAATTTCTGGCAGCCTAGAGTTGGAGGGGGCGGATCAGCCTGACGTCTAACTGGACGCCATAGCCGCATGCAAGCAGTCCCCATATCGCTGGAAGTAAAGAGAACAACTCTCTGTGCACCAAGCACAAAGGCGATAATCGGCTGCAACCCAAACAAGGCAGACCCCGGTTTGGATTAGCGGTCCGTCCCGCTCCTTAAAAATCTCCGCAGAATGTCAAAGAGCTTGATTAGGTTCTGCCCCTCCCCCGAACCTGCCACTAACTGCGGCGCATCCCCTTAGGCGACCCTGTTGTTTTGAAGAGGACGGTATGAGGGCACAATATAGTTTCCAGGCCGTGAGGCATGGTGACCTCACATAAGACAGAGCCTCAATAAGAGTTTGGTGCAGGACCTTTTCCTGCAACCAGGATATTGAAACCAAGTCAGAGCACGTTATGTTCTTCTACATCTGCCCAAGTCAAAAGCGAAGGTCAAAACCCTTCGTGCTCGGATTCGTTTAATTCTTGACAGTCGGAGGCCTTATAAGGGCCATTAATTATCGTTAGCCCCATTATGGGGTTTTCTTGCGGAGCGCAATGCCGTAACAATTATAAGTGCGCCGAAACCGACCAAAACCCAACCGACCCATTTAGGCACAGGAACTTCATAAAGATGGAGCCACCCTTCTTGGGAGATTTTATATCCAATAACAATAGCGGTAACTCCGCCAATGATGTCTAAAACTCTTATTTTCATATAAAGTTATTGTGAGGTTGAGAACCCTACAGATAAATCGCATGTGGCTAACAGTCGGAGCTGAGCTGCGGGCCACTGAACGTTGAGCGGCTGTGAATCCTTCGAGAAGCATGGCCGTTTATCCCGTCAGCTCGGCGAGTTGTTATGCCTGTTGATCACATGAGATTAATGGCGTGAATCAGCCAGCTCAATTTTCAGGCTTTTCCCTAAAGCAAGGGCCGCTTTTTCAAGGGTCTGGAGTGTGACGGAAGCGTTGGTGGGGTCAAGAAGCCTATCGAGGGCGGCGCGGCTTGTACGCATCTTCTCAGCCATTGCTGTCTTCGACAAGTTCGCCTGTTTCATTTCCATTTCAATCTGATAGGCAAGGACCCTCTTGATGGCCGTCGCTTCGGCGTCAGCCCTGAGGCCTTCTTCGTCCAGGAAATCGTCGAAACTGCTGCCAATGTGCTTGTTTTTCATTTTGAACCTCTCTTGTAAATACCTAGACGTGCCCTGGCAGTCTTGAGCTCATTTTGCGGAATTTCCTGAGACTTTTTTATGAAGCCGTGCAACAAAATCATGTGGTCGCCGTCTACGGTAAACAACACCCTCGCGATCCGAGCGGCCAGCCTGGTTCTGACTTCCCAAAGATCCCGTTCGATTTTTCTGATCAGCGGCATGCCGAGCGGCCAGCCGAGCTGTGCGGTTTTGATGTCCTCGCCAATTTGCCGCTTATCTTCGCGAGGCAATTCTTTCAGCCATTCCCTCACCGGCTCATGCTCGGCCTCTGAACGATAAAAAACAACTTTCAGGACAAAAGAAATATCAGTCATTTGAGGATGAGTGTACCATTTTTGGTGCGGATGTCAATCGCTGTTGCTCTGGGGCATAACGGTTCATGATAACAGGCGGCGACGCGAGATTGCGTGACCCACCGCAATTTGGTTTTTCTTTTTGGAAAAGCAGCTCGCTCATTCCGTCCGGTTGATTAAATTGTTAGTTGCCCTTCCGTGACGCTCGTGCTAACATTTGTACACACACTAATTGCGGGAGCAACCTATGGATACTAGAATTCAATTTCGTGTTGACGATGAAACAAAACGCTTAGCCCAGCAAATGGCAGAAAGCCAAGGTCGCACCCTTAGCGACGCTTGCCGTGAACTAACTGAGCAGCTTGCCGAGCAACAACGCAAGGCCTTGTCTCATGATACTTGGCTTGCCGAACAAGTAAACCTTGCGTTCGACAAACTTGATTCCGGCAAGGCTGTGTTTGTCGACAATGACTCTGCAAAAACACAAATGGCTGAACGTAAAGCCAAGGTCCGCAATCGGGGTCGCCAATGATTTTTTGGGAAGAAGAATCCTTAAATGATCGTGAGAAAATTTTCGAGTTTCTTTATGGCTTCAACCCAGATGCTGCTGAAAAAACAGATGAAATCATTGAAGCTAAAGTTGAAATCTTAATTGAACAACCTTTAATGGGCGTTCAGCGGGATGGAATTCGAGGCAGATTGCTCATTATTCCTGAAGTTTCAATGATCGTATCTTATTTTGTTGACGGATCCACGATTCGCATTTTGCGAGTTCTTCACCAAAAACAAAAGTTCCCTATTGAGTAGCTGAAATCATTTTTGCAACTAACGGTTAAAGATAACCGGCGGCGACGCGAAGTTTTGGTCACCACCGCAATTTGGTTTTGCTTTTCAATTTAAAACAGACGTATTTCCCGTCCGGTTAATTAGTTTGTTATGTGCTTCTCTTTGTGGTACAGTTTTACGTACATGTACCAAAAGGAGGTCTGCACATGGAAGCTATTTCATACACCAAAGCAAGAAGTAATTTAGCAAAAACAATGGAAAAAGTCTGTGAAGACCATGATCCTGTAATTATCACACGCCGGAGCGAAGGTTCGGTTGTTATGATGTCTCTTGAAGATTACCAAGCCCTCGAAGAGACAGCGTATTTGTTGAGAAGCCCGGAAAATGCTCGACGCCTTTTAGAGTCGGTTGCTCAGTTGGAATCAGGTGAAGGCACTGAGCGGGAGCTTTCTCTGTGAAGCTCATATTTTCTGAAAATGCTTGGGATGATTACCAGTATTGGATAAAGACCGATAAGAAAATCCTCAAGCGGGTGAATGCATTGATACAGGACATACAGCTTTCACCTTTTTCTGGTATCGGAAAGCCCGAGCCGTTGAAACACGGCTTGTCGGGCTATTGGTCCAGACGTATCAACGATGAACACAGAATCGTTTATAAAGCTACGGACGATTCAATTTTTATTGCTCAGGCCCGCTACCATTATTGATTTTTGCACATAACGTCCGTATTCACGCGCCAGCATGGCTGGTCGCGTGCAATTGATTGTTAGCTGTTCTGTTCAACATCTAAAAGGAACAGGCGCAGTTGTCGTTCTTCTCTCATTACATGAACAATAAAAACAGTGCTACCTTCGCGCCGATAGAAGATTCGACATGGCTTCACGTACAGCTCGCGATAAATTGAATTGGGTAGTTCGGATGGCAGATGGCCAGAATCTGGGAACAGCTCAAGGCGATCGACAGTTGAGAAAAGCTCCTTAACGAGACAGAAGCGGCCTCCGGCTTGTCAAGTGATATGTATTCTGCGATTTCTTCTAACTGATCCAGCGCAGGGTTCGTCCAGACGATTTCAGCCACTTCTGCATCCGCTCTTTGGCTTGGGCATGGGTGGTCATTTTACCTTCCAGAATTGCCCTTTCTCCCCTAGACAATCCCTCAAGCAGCGCCAGCCTGCGCTGCATAAATTCGTAATCCTGAACGTCGACAAGGTAAGCGGATGGCTGGCCATGTTCTGTGATCAGGACCGCTTCTTTGCTTTTGTGTAGATCAGCAAGGATTTTAGTGGCTTGGCGCTTCAGGTTTGTAACTAGCTCTACTTTCATTTGATTCCTCCTTAGCTCAAGTGCCACTATAGTATCACTTTCCTGCATCCAAATCTACACAATGATGGAGCTCAGCCGACAGCTAACGGTTCTGAATTGAGCGGCGAGCAAACGCAGGGCCGGCGTGTAGACTGTTTACGCGAACCACCCCTGCTTCACTCGTCACGGCTCGAATGATTGGTTAGACGCGATTTTTTTTCAACAAGTCGGCCGCTGACGAATTTATGTAGAACACTCGCAATAAGGGTTTGGTATGGAACACCTTCTTCCATTGCACGCGCTTGAATGTCCAATAGATCCGGCGAAGAAAGTCTGATGTTCACACGGCGGTCTTTGAGAGAAGTTGCCTGCGCCGCAGCCTTAAATAGCTCCTTACTCTCCTTGGTGGGGGTGGATGATACGAGTTCGCCATTTTCATAGGCTTGCAGAATGTCTTTTTCGAATTTATCGGTTTTGTTCATGGCTTATTGCCTCCTCCCAGGTAATCTCTAGTGGCCTTACGACTGGGAATAATGGTTTTAAAAAAGAAGTAATCGGCCTCTTCGACAAATGGCACAAGAAAAACATAGTTCCCTACGTTAACGACGAATATTCTCTGGCCCGGATACTTTGCAGCGTTGGGGTGCTCCAAGATGTCGAGTAAGCCGTCACCTCCGAGTGCCAGAACGATCTGTTCGAAAGAGATTCCTCTGTCGTTTTTGAGTGTTTCGTTTTTCTCGTGGTCCCAGCGGAATATCTTCATGGTAGGAGTATACCTCGACGTGTGCCTTTTGTCATCAGGTAAATAGAGAGAGGGGGGGGCGTCTAACGGTCGTGATAAGCGGTGGCGACGCGAGCTTGCGTGACCTACCGCAATCGGTTTTGCTTTTCAAATTTGCGCAGACGTATTTTCCGTCCGGTTGATTAAGTGGTTAGGTGCTTATGTTGTTTTTCTCAATTTTTCCAATGCTTCTTCACATGTCGCAATGCTTTCATGCTCTTCTGAATTGAACAATTTGTGACATTCTTTTACCGCACCTACAGAAATTCCAGCTATAGAGTCAACGAACATGTTGATGTCGCTCTTTTCAAACTCTTTAAAATACTCAAGTGTAAAAGTTTCACCACATTTGGTCAGGTGTCGCTTTTCAAGACTACTGAGGTTGTTATGTGACTCTCTTGCCGCCACGCTTTTAATGATGCCACTTGCATTTTGACGGAGATCGGAGATGGGAATGATCTTAGGTGATTTATTCATTAGTTGTACCTCCTATAGTACTTCCAAGAATACCATTAGGAGTAAGTTGTGGCAATGGTTTTCGGCTAACGGTTTGGAGCTGAGCTGCCAGCAGTATAGATACAGGCCTGTAGTATTTAAACGCTAACCACCACTGCTTAAAATGTCAGCTCGTGGGAGAGGTTATGCTGCAGACTCTTGCTCAACATCCCATCCGGGGAATACCAGCACAGCAGGATGACAGCGTAATGCTTTGGCCAGTACTTTGGCACGGTCAACGCCGAGACGAACGCGACCATTTTCAATGGCAGATATTGTTGATTGCGGAATACCGGACACCGCAGCCAAATCATTCTGACTCATTTCCTGCAACTCTCGTAATATACGAACCGAGTCACCTGTCGATACATCAATTCTTTTGACAGCTTTACGATATTCACTCATTCATCACCTCCGATAGTCGTGGGGTGTAACTCGCTCAACCTCCACCAACACCTGGTCTTTTTGCACCTTATAGATCACCCGATACTGGATATTCAGCCGTGAGGATCGAAAACCCTTCCAATTGCCGGTCAAGGCCTCATCATGAAATCCCCGAATCAGCTTCAATCCTTGAGGACCTGAGATCCTTACAATGTCTTTCCATTTTTCATAACGTTGCAAAACTTCAACTGGCGCGGAAGCCAAGGCTTTTTCCACACGTTTGTGTTCGAGTATTTGCCACATATCAAATTTAGTATATACACTATTTAGTCTGTGTCAAGGGACAGAAGAGGTCTGGGATGGTTGCCGCATAACGCCCTTGAGCTGAGCTGCGGGCCACTGAACGTGGAGCGGCTGTGTATCTTTCGAGTAGCAAGACCGTGTGTTCCGTCAGCTCTTGCGATTTGTTAGAGCCCGTTCCTGACCATCGACGTAGGCATCGATCAACTGCCGGATCATGCGCTGGTATTGGGTGTGATGCTTGCCTGCTTCCGATTTGAAGAAATCGACGCTCTTTTTACTGAGCGCGATGGTTACCTTCACGGACTCTTCCCGGAACGCCAATTCTTCGGGCGAGGGGAGGAAGTCGGAGATCACGCGAAATTTCCCGAGGGGCTCATCGGTGTATTGAATTTTCCTGCTCATAAGTCACCTTTCCTTTCCGCCAATATCCGGCGCCAATGATGCGAATAACACCTTCGCGGTAGGTAAATCGAACCGTGAGTATGCCACCGCCCGCTTTGCCGAAACAGTAATATCGTTGCTCTTGCTCGCTATGAGCTACATCTTCCGCGATAACGCGGTGTGGGTCGGCAAAGGCGTATTGCGCTTTAGCAAACGCGACGCCGTGCTTTTGCTGGTTCTCCAGGTCCTTGTTCGGATCCCACTCAAAGCGTGTCATGGTCATGGCAACATTCTATCACAGGACGGGAGAAAAGCCATATTTTTGTATGGCCAATGATATGGAGTGTCTTGGGCTCTAACGGTTTAGACCTGAGCTGCCAGCAGTGCAGATACAGGCCTGTAGAATGTTATCCGCGAGCCACCTCTGTTTAAAATGTCAGCTCGTGGGAGTGGTTATGCCGCATCCAGTGGCTTGATCCGAGCAACTTGATCCCTAAT
>JAGXHL010000078.1 GCA_024636215.1 Deltaproteobacteria bacterium | reverse complement strand
GTGCAGTTCACAGTACAGGCGCACCTGGTCGAGCACCTCCTTGCGGTAGGCTTTGAGGGTGCAGCCGTAATCGTGCAGAGGAACATGGGTCATGCGCGAGATCAGGCGGTTGGCAAGCAGGGAGGGCAGCTTGCGGGTAATGAAGGCGTCTTTGCGACTCTTGCGCCAACCGGAGACCACATCAAAGCCCTCTTCAAGCTTGGCCAGTAGCCGTGGGATGTCGGTCGGGTTATTCTGCCGATCGCCGTCCATGGGCACGATCACCTCACCCGAAGCGGCGCTGAAACCGGCCGCCATGGCGGCGGTCTGGCCGAAGTTGCGGCGCAGGCGGATCACCTTGAGGCGCCGTTCATCGGCGGCCAGCCCCTGCATGATGGCAAAAGACTCGTCGCGGCTGCCGTCGTCGACCAGGATCAGTTCGAAGTCGAAAGTTTCGAGGGCCGCAACCACTTCGCTGCATAAATCCTGCAAATTGGGCGCTTCGTTGTAGATAGGAATGACAACAGAAAGGAACACGAGGGTTGATTCTCCGGGGAAAAACTTTATTTGGCCGCGGATCAAATCTGATCACACCGGATCAGGCAAACGCAAAAGCCATAAGATTCGCTTTTAAAATCAGCGTTTATCAGATTTGATCTGCGTCCGATAGCGCCTTTGCCTCCGAAGCAAAACTCAGAAGGTCTTTCTGACATTGACTTCGTAGCGATGGGCCACCACATCGGTATCTTGCTCGGCGCCGTAACGGTAGCGAAAATCGACCATGAACATGGGGAAATCGATCCCCGTGGTCAGGGTGTAAAAGAGAGTGTCGGTGGCGAAATCGCGGTAGTAGTAATCCAGGCTCGCCCCCAACCGCCACCAGGTGTTCGGGTAGTAGTCACCGGTCAGGGTAAACGTCACAGCCTGTCTGTCGTTGTCATTAAGATAATGTTCATACAGCACAGACTGGCTCACCTCGCCACGCTTGCGCCGCAGTCCACCGAAGGTGTAGAAGGTGCGTTGCACAGACTGCCTGACCGTGATGAACTGACTTTTCTGCCCGGCCGAATCTTCACCCCAGTAGTAACTTTCCTCCAGACGCGCCCGCCAGTAATTGTTGGGGAGGAACTCGACCAGGCCTCGATGCTCGAAGCGCCCCGCGCGGGAGGACTGGATGAAGCTTTGCCCGAGATCGCTGACCGGGGAAGTATTGCTGTTAACGTCATCGCCGGTAGCATAGAGGTTTTCAAACCGAACCCGCCACCAACGTGACTGGTAACTGAGCTGGTGAGTGAGCTCAAGATTATAAAGGCGGTGGGCATCGCCATCTTCAAACTTGTAGTTCAACTGAAAGCGATTCTGCACCCGCGCCGGCGAAGTGTGTTCAAAATACAGGTTAGTTTCACTGCGCAGCAGGGAGCCGTCGACAGTCTGCGAGTCGCGACTGCTATAGCGGCCGAAGCCACCGGCCGATGCGGAGCTCATGAAGTGGGTTACCCGTGACTCGTAGGAGCCGGACCCGTAAAGCAGATACTGCTGGCCGCCAATGCGCATGGTATTGCCCAGGCGAAAGTCCGTACTGCCTGATAGCTCTCCTTCCCAGAGACTGGTATCTTCGTTATCTTCCCCCACCCCGCCGAACCTGGCCAGGGAGCCCATGCCATGCCAGGCCGGATTCTGCCGCCGCTTGGGGTTGCTGCTGACCTCGACCCGGCCGCGCACCGCTTCACCCTCGCCAACGTCTCCGGTATGCAGCTCCATCTCCATGCTGGGTGTCACCAGCACTCGGCCACGCTGGTTGCCTTCGAGCAAAGCCCTGGCGTAGTAGGCATCCTCGCTGAGCTCTTCGCTCCAGATCGAGCGGGTTTCCTTGTTGCGCCACAGTTCGAAGGTCGAGCGCAGGTTGGTGTCCGGGTTGATACGGTTGCTGAGATAGATCGGCAGATCGAAGGTGTGTTCCAAAAAGTCGCCGCGCTGAACGCGTTGCAGGTTTGCATAGCTGCCGCCGGAGAAACCGTTGCGCTGCATGGTGGTAAAGAAGTTGACATCGAAACGGTTGGTTTCCCTGTCATCCCAGGTCTCCTCAGTGACCGTGTAGGAACCGTCCACGGAAATGCGGATCCAGTTGGTCAGGTTGATCCACTGGCGCTTGAGGGTATGGTCGATGGTGCCGAGCATGATGACGCTCTCACTGCTGTTTTCCTCCGGGCGCTGGTAATCGGTGTGGGTATGCAGACGGTAGTGGAACCAGTTGTCCTTCTTGTTGAGGGAGACGAAAGCCAGGTTGCTGTCACGATATTCCTGCGGGTTTCGTGCCTTGAGATCGCGGTGGTAAACATCGCGGTAATCAACCAGCAGGCGCGGCCACTGCGACAGGATGTCGCGGTACTGGCCCAGGTAGCTGCCATTGCGGATGCCGGCCATGAATTGCACACCGGAGATGATGGTCTGACCGTTATAAAGATCCGAAACAATATCGGGATTGATCAATCCCGACATCGAAGAGGTACCAAAACTCATCTTTCTCAGATCGTAGCTGTAGGCGTTGAGCCGAAACGGCAGGGCACCAGGAGCAATCTGCACATGTCCTTCGTAGAGCAGCTTGAAGGCATCCCGGGACAGCTCTTCACCGTCAAAATCGCTGTCGAAAGTCGCCCATTCGGCACCCAGACCGAGATCGTAGGCGCCTAATCGACCGCCGCCCAGCAGCCCCTGCATGTCGTAGAGCATCGAATAACGCTGAGTGAAGTGCGATGCGCTGTAATCGTCACCGCCGCCACTCTGCTCGAAGTGGGCGTAACCCCACTCGACCTCACCCAGCAGGCGCGCCGAAGCTTGCGGCACGCACAGGGCGAGCAACAGGAAGAATAGCAGAAAGATACGAGGGAACTGGTTCAAAGGGTTTCCTGACGATATCATTGCGCATTACTAGCAAGAAGCTCTTTATCGAATTGCAAAATTCGTTCCACGCCACGGAAACGCCCCACCCTTGCCGGCGCGGCGCATCAGACCGGCCAAACAACCGCAACCAACCTCGTCAAATGACCTGTTTGAACGTGATGAAATACATTCAAAAACAAAACCCTCTTTGTCTCGCGCAAAGTTCGCAAAGTTCGACAAGTCAAACC
Source organism: Deltaproteobacteria bacterium (assembly GCA_024636215.1). Next base: position 6,401 of record JAGXHL010000078.1, on the reverse strand, counting down.
TCAAACAGAGGGAATGAAGTCTTTTCTTTGCGTGCTTTGCGGACTTGAGAAAGCGCAAGCGAGCGAGCGTGAGGATAGCCGTTGCTTGGGTTACAGGTCTGAATAAAAAAGGCAGGAGGGAAAACCCTCCTGCCTTCTTGGTCGCAAAAAACCGATCAGTCTATTTTTTGTGGCAGGTCAGGCACATGGCCGAACCGGAATTGGTCATGTTCAGGAACGGGGTACCATTGTCCGGGTTGTGCACATCGTGACAGGTGGAACACCACATGACGTCCGTCCCGTTGAGTGTCGTATACAGAGGCAAGGTCGCGCCTGGGCCGATGGCCGATGTGGAGGCCGGGTCATACAACTCACCATCATTAGAAGCTACATCAGTCGTGTAGGGTATGCCGATCGGATGATCATTCTTCAGGCCATCTGTCACGGTTTCCGTATTTTCAAGCAGGTCAGACTCACCGGTAATCTTGTCTTTACCTGAGGCAAAATTAGGCTGTACGTTATTGTTGCTGGCAGGTGGATTCAGCAGACCGTCGGCCAATGAGCCACCATCGTGGCAGGAGAGACAGAGCTTGGCATCGGACTCATTGACAGCTTGATAAACACTGGTTGGCTTTGAGGTGCTTTGGAGTGTTGAACTGTTGTAGAGGTCTGTTGCGGCGAAGGTCAGGCTGCCCAGGGAACGGTTCCAGAGCGGTGCGCTGGTAGCTGTTGAACCAGCGTGCGGGGTGTGGCAGAAGACGCACAGCTCATTGGTGTCGCTGGACCTGATGCTCATGCCGCTCGACGACGACAGGTCATGCTTCGAATTGCGGATCCCGGCAAACGCGGGGGCGGCCAGCAGCGCTGCGATGGCCACAAGGACGACGACTTTCTTCATTTTCCTACCTCCAGATACATAATGTTTTTCTTACGGCACCACACTGGTTACCGCTTCAATATCAAATTACGCTAATAATAAAAGCACATTATGTGCCAACTTTGATCAGTGTGCAAAAGCACAGTCGCCGCCCGCATCGGTCCGCAGAGTCTTGCCCGCCAGCCTTGGCAAACGACCGAAGCGCGGCCATATGACGTTGTCAAATAACGGCATTCAACCTTGCGTTATTTCTTCAGCTGAAGGACCTTGTCCTCGATCTTGCGCAAGGCATCTCTGTCCAGGGGGTGCGCAGCCAGGTAGTCCGGAGTCAAGATTTGCCAGATAGTAATGCGTCGGTTCAAACCGTCACTGATATAAATACGATCATTGCGGTCGATATAGACCGAAGTCGGCATGGTGAAGCCAAGGGGGTGGGAACTGGAACTGCCACCCAGGGAGGTCAGGGGCGTGCCATCCGGTTGAAAAACCAGCAACGCCGACTTGCGCGCCTCGGCAACGAACAGATTGCCTTTGCTGTCGAAGGCCAGCCCGCGCGGGCCCTCGAAGTTGAAAGTCTTGTCGCCGCGCTGACCGAACATGTAGAGGTGCTTGCCTTCACTATCGAAGACCTGGATGCGGGCATTGAGCTGTTCGGCGACAAAGATGCGGCCCTGATCGTCTACGGCGATTCCTTGCGGCACATATAACTGCCCGATTGCGCTGCCCTGGCCGCCAAAAGCAAACAGCTTCTCCCCGGTAGCCAGGTCAAAAGCCAGCACCTCGTTCCTGAGCACATCGGACACGTAAAGACGACCCAGCTTTTCGTCTAGAGCCACGAAGGTCGGTCTTTCCAGATCACCGACTCCGAAGCCCCGCACCACTTTGCGCTGGGGGTTTAATTGTACGACGTGTTTACGCCGTGCATCAGCGACAAACAGCGACCCCTTGCTGTCCATGGTCATGCCGACCGGCAGAGCGACTGGCGTCTTTTCGGAGTAGGTGGTCGATGTTTTGTTGTTGAAGTCGATGACGCGGATTTCACTGGCATCGAGATCTGCGACATAAACGACGCCGTCGCCTCGAGACGCCACACCACCGGGCTTGAGAAAAAAGTTGAACTTTGTTTTACCCAAAAATTTCTCGGCGGCGATCTGCTTGTCACTCTTTTCGAAGTCATCCTCCGAAGAGTAAGTAATAATCCACTCCATCTTCGGCTCGTTGGGCGGCGGCGGCCAGTAGACCTTTTCCCGAGGCGGCTGCGGTTTAGCGCAGCCGGCAAGGATGGTAACCGCCAGCAGGGCCAGCAGGGATGTGATTCTGTAAGGTTTGTTCATTGTCGTTACCTCTGTTTTTGTTGGATAGATAGGCTGACGCCTGTTGAATTATTGATTGCGCTACGCGCGTTGAACTGTTGAATCGTTTAAAGCAATTCAACGCGCGTAGCGCAATTCAACAGCCTTATTTTTTATGGCACTTACCGCACAGGCTCATGCGTGATTCGATCCCCCAGCGGAACATCGCACTGGATGCCGCCGCATGCGGATCATGACAGCTGGCGCAGCTTAATTCCTCGCCGATCCCGGCAGGGTTGACCACACCCTTTAAGGGATGCGGCTTGCCGCCCGAACCACGAGCCACATGCGGTAGTTTGGCAACCTGTGCATGACAGGAGGCGCACAGCTCATAAGCCGGCATTACCAGCTGGGCCCGCTGCTCGCTGGCGTGGGGATCATGACAGACCATGCAGAGCCCCGCTTCGACCGGCCCGTGGACAAACTTGGATTTGCGATATTCTTCCAGCTTGTCCTCATGACACTCCATGCACAGAGCGGCATCCCCGGGGCGCGCCTGGTACTTGGTGGGCAGGCTGTCAATCGCATGACAGTAGGTGCACTCGTAGACCCCGGCCGGCCCATGCACGTGCGCCTTGTCGAGCATGCGCGCATGACAGGAGCCACAGGGATTCTTTCCGGGGTCGGGGTTTGCCAGTTCGGCGGCTGATGGCGTCATGTTATGGCAACCCGCACAAGCTTCTTCCCGCTTTGCGTAATGAAAAACCTCCTGGGAAAAATCGGTTGGCGGCGCCCGGTCGAAGCGATCATGATAGTAAATCGTGGCTGTGACGGTATCCATTTTCGCATCGCCTAGATAACCTTCGACGATAATCCGGTTTTTACCCGGATCGAAGCTCGGCTCGACAACCAGCATGTCGCCGAATGCGGCGCGGTAAGTTTCCAGCGAGATATTGATGAGGTCGCTTTTAACGCCATTGATCTCGATTGTCAAACCGCTGAGCAAAGGGTCGGTGCCGCCCTTGACGATCAGGTATTTCGATGTGGTCACATAAGTTCCATCGAGCGGGTAGATGAGCTGCAGCGCATAGGCATTGCCGCACAAGAACAGCACCAGCAAACCCGTCAACCCCGCTTTGTACAGGTGTTTTATTGACTGCATCCTTTTTGACTCCAGACACTTCGACTGTCTATTGAGTTTGCAAAACACTTTCGGAAATCGGGTTTTCACTCAAATACTGCGGCGTGAGGAATTGGAAGCGGTGCACGATCCGATTCAGACTGTCGGCCACCCAGAGGCCGCCGGCAGGATCGATATCGACGCCTCGAGGCAGATAGAAGCCCCCCGGCGAGATCCCTTTTTTTACGACGGATTTGCCGCCGATGCGCAGCAGCAATTCTCCCTCTGTACTGAAAATAACCAGCTTGTGTGCCAGGGCATCGGTCACATAAACCTGACCGGTGTTTGAAACAGCCAGGTTCTTGGGGATTTCAAACGAGCCTTCAGCCGTACCACGTTCGCCAAACATCCTCAAAAAGGCTCCGGTCTCATCAAAAACCTGGACACGGGCATTAAGGGAATCAAGCACATAGATATGACCCTGGTCATCGACATCAACATCGGTTGGATAATTGAACTGACCGGGTTCATTCCCCCGCTCTCCCAGAGTCCCAAGCCGCTCTCCCTGCAGATCGAACAACATCAGTCTGTGCATTGCCGTATCGAGAACATAGATCACTTTATGCTGCGTATCGACCGCAACCGCAGTCGGCCGGACCAGCTCGGAGTCACCGATCGAAAAGAGATATTTCTCCTGTTCATCGAAAACGTCCACGCTCTTGGCAACCACATCAGCGATGTAGAGCCTGCCATCGTCGGTAACAGTCACACTGAACGGAAGCCCGAAGCTGCGCTGCAGACCGCCGCTTTTTATGGCAGAAGATAAAACCCGGTAGGTGTGATTCGCCAGGTCCAGGATAAAAACCTGACGAGCCGTTGAATCCGCGACAAACACCCGCCCCTTGCCATCCGAAGCGACATCCACCGGCGCCGAGAACATCGCATTGGGTCGCGTTTGCCCAAGCACATACTCTGTAAAAAAACTGTTCTTCTCAGGCTTCAGGTCATGATCGGAAAAGTAACCTTGAACATATTCAATCTTCGGTTCCGCCGGCGCCGGCGGAAAGAAAAAACGCCTTTTCACCTCGGGCGCACTGCTGCTGCAGGCTGACAGCAGCAACACCAACAGCAACCATACGCTATAAGAAAAAACACCTTTAATCATCACTGCCTTTCGGTCCAAGATCAAAACCTTAATTGGACGCTGATCAAATCTGATGAACGCTGATCAACCAAAAATCAAGCTTCTGGGTTAGAACCTTAAGACTTTTCGCTTGATCCGCTTTTTCTGTGTTCATCTGCGTTCCATGGGCCGTTCCGTAATGTTTTGCTTCTGACTGAAAGACTTTAACCATAAGTCTTTAGTCTTTGACCTATCTGCCCTGAGTCAGATTGTATCTGCGGCCAATTAAGCCTTTGCTGTTTTTTGCGACTTGAGTCCTCTCATCTACCTACCGGAGTTTTGCAATTCAACAATTCAACAATTCAACAATTCAACAATTCAACGCGCGTAGCGCAATCAAGGATTCCTGACCTTCTTCAGCCGGTCATAAGTCTTCGGTCGGTGACAGCCGACATAACAGGTTGCCCGCTCACCTTCGCTGACCCAGATCAGAGGCAGCTCCCAGTCCCCGAAACCAGGCACCTTGCTCATCAGCAACTTGTTTTGATCGGCTCCATGAACGCCATGACAATTTTTGCAGACGCGGCCCTTCTGCGGCCGGTTCACGTGAAAATAATGCAGGTTCTGATCACGGTTTCGAAAAGCGGTCGCTTCGCTGGTCCGCTCATAGACAAAGGCATTTTCATCGTGGCAGCCAAAGCAGAGGGCAAAGTTTTTGCTCTCGTAGGGAGCATATAATTCCTGCGTGTAATGCGCCCTGAGAAACGGTTTAAAGTTCGAGGTATGGGGCGTATGGCAATCCCAGCAGACACCGTTAACAACCGGTTCGTGCTGAGAGACTGCGTCAGCCATGATATCCTTGATCCCGGCATGGCAGGCCAGACAGTTGTCCTTGCCGGGCAGGTTCAGCATTGACTCATGTTCGCCACCATGAATGCCGTGGCACATCCGGCAGTTGGTCGCCCTGACCGGCCCATGGACATATTTCCCTTGCATCACCTCTTCATGACAGATCAGGCAGAGCTTGCCGCCGGACTGCAACAAAAATTTCGGCAGAGCACCTTGATGCGGACTGTGGCAACCGCTGCAACCCTCTTCAAGGGCAGAATGCGGATAGGCCATTTGGGCCGCTGGATTTTCGTGGCATTGAAAACAGAGGCCCGGCTCTGCTTCAATCAAGGTCATCGAACCATCGCCCGGATGTGCCTGTTCGGTGGCTTGGTGACAGACCAGGCAATCGCCCTCTGCAACCGGCGCATGCACATGCTTCGCTCGACCGAGAATGGCATGGCATTGAGCCGTAATGCAACTTTCGACCGCAGCGGAACCGGCCCACAGAACAAAGCCCTTGTCCGTGGAGCCGGCGGCAAAAACCGGCAGAGCCAGAACACAGCAAACCGCAAGGCACAAACTGGACAGACCGTAGCGCATCTCTTACCAATCCCCCCGGACAGATGATTCATTTTGCAACAAAGAGAATAGCGGTGCTTTGGCGTAATCCAAAGCCGCGAACTCCCCGACAGAGGAGCCATGTTCAACGCTGAAACCGTCATATAATCCGCATTATAGCGACACGCATCAAATACACACGGATGTCTACAAACATTTATGCAATTTTCCGGCCTCATCAAATCAAAAACAAAACGGGGGACAGAACTTAATGTTCATGCCCCCGCGTAGAGATATCAAATATTAATTTTGATTGCTAATAAATTTTCTAGCTCAAAACCCTTAACAGGACGCTGATCAAATCTGATGAACACTGATTTAAGATCAAAGCAACCATTAAACATTACTTCTAAATCATGCCCTTCCAACGGAAATCAGCGTCCAGAGCCCCTCGTACCTCGTACCTCGCACCTCGCTCGTGTTACCCGCCGTAAGAGTGCAGACCGGAGAGTACCAGGTTGACGCCGAGGTAGCAGAAGAGGGTGGCGGCAAAGCCGATGATCGACAGCCAGGCGGCACGACGGCCGACCCAGCCGCGCGTGAAGCGCGCGTGCAAAAAGG
>JAGXHL010000077.1 GCA_024636215.1 Deltaproteobacteria bacterium | reverse complement strand
TAATCGTAATCAGGATCAAAATCGACACCATGAAACAAGCCGATCATCTCCATCTGCTGCCGACGCAGGATATACTCCTCCAGAGCCTCAGTGACCACCGCTTTCTTGGTCTTGTGCCGACCAACCCGTTTGGCCTGCTCAATCAGTTTGTCATCTAGTGCAAGATTCGTTGCCATACCTCACCTCCGCCCACACACAACACTACACATAATACTACACATTATTTCACACACAATCAAGCTTGTTTGCGAATAAGGGCATGGGGGACAGGCACCTTTTAATGAGAAGAACCATCTTCCTTGCTCCCACCTGTCGATCAATCAGCTTCTTTATCTGCCCCAATTCCTTGCTGAAGACTCAAGATTCAATGGTTCCATACTTTTATGGTTTGTAACCCTGATCAAGCCTTAAAATCAAAGCTATGGGTGTCAAACCTACACTCTTGACACACCGTCATGGTGTCACCTCGCTAACAGGGACCATCCGCACTTTATCGCCCCCGGCTAATAGTTCTGCAATCGACTCGCTTTTGCCTGCCCAGTCCGCTATAGAAAGATCCGAAGCCACAACCGTCAACTGTCCCGGCGCCTGCCGATCGTGCAGGAGTTCTGCTATCCAGGCTGCGGTCGCGGGTTTGCCGGTGAGGACCCAGAGATTATCAACCAGCAGGTTTTCCACTGTGCGGTATTTCTGCAAGCACTCCGTCACCTTCGACTGCCTGGAAGCCGCCAGCAGATCCTCGACAAGGACCTCCGCCCCCAACCGCAGCGCCCGCCTTGTCGGAAAGCTTTCTTGCATGATTCGCAGCAGGCGGGTTTTACCGCATCCGGAGGGGCCGAACAGACAAATTAGATGGGAGTTCTGTTGCATGTGGCTCCCTTTCAAAGACTGTTGAATCGTTGAATTGTTGAATCGTTGCGTTGATTGCTCCTCGTACCCGCACCCAGTAGCTCGCTGCTGTTTTTAGCATATTTCCTAAAAGCCGGGTTTGCGCGCCCCGCGTCCCTCACAGATGACGATCTTGTTCTCTTCGATAATGTTACGGAAATTATCACTTGTGCAGGCCCAATCGACGAGGTCGACCTTGAAAGGCAGGTTTGATTCTTCAAAAGATGCGGCAAGATCTGCCATGACGCCAAGAGAGAGTGGTGCTACGGTTATCAGGGCAAGATCAAGATCTGAATATTCGCGAGCATTGGCCATGACCCGGGAACCAAATGCCCACACCGGAACATCCGGCACATGCTCCGATAATATCGCGCAGACTTCGGTCAGTTGCTGCGGGCTGAGGTCGAGGTCAGCTATCCCCAAGGGCTTCATCGTGGTTCTGACCGTTCAAGCAAATGTTCATAAAGGAAGCGTGCTTCTCCAAGGAAATCCTCCGCGACCGCGTAAACAGCGACAGCCTTTTTTTCATCATAGGCATGACTGCTATCCGTACGCGCCTGCCGATAGGCTTTCCAGGTTTCCCAGTCAGAACGCAAAAGACCCTGCTCATTGCCAGTGCGGATCAATCCGGGAAAAGTCATTGACTCAAAATCGTCGGGACTTGCCGCAGTTTCTTTCAAAAAACGCCGCAGCATTTTGTGGCTGAGCTCATAGGTGAACTCAAAGCATTGAATAACTGAATTACGGAGTTGTTCAAAGAGGTCGGGGTCCTGCTGAGCCAACGGGGAATGTGCAAACTTCAGGCTTTTTTCCAGTTGGCGGACAGCTTTTCCTAAAGGGGTAAAATCAAGAGCCATCAGATTCACTCACTTTCAATGGTTCCATACTTTTATGGTTTGTAACCCTGATCAAGCCTTAAAATCAAAAGCTTTTCACCACTGAGGCACTGAGACCACTGAGAAAACCTGAAATCTTTTTTTTGGTTTAAAACCATAAAGATTTGCTTTTGAATTTCTCAGTGTACTCAGTGGCTCAGTGGTTCCATGCTTTTATGGTTTGTAACCCTGATCAAGCCTTATGATCAAAGGTTTCGGGGACTGTCCCTTTAAGGGGACTATCCCCCTTCCCCGCTTTTTCTGCATGCAGGCAGGCTCCTTTTAATAAATGTAACGCCAGTTGGAACCCTCCCGTGGAGCATGGCGTAGGACCGGGATGGAAACTGATTACAAAAGCATTTCCCATGTCAGGGCAGTTCCTCTCAAAACCTTTGTTTTGACAGGTTTACCCAGGAGTTCATCATAAAATTTGGGAGACAAACCAGACCCTGGTCTAATCGCCCGCAAATTTTCCGCAGTCAAAATTTCTCCGGCTTTCATATCTTTGACAATATAAAGCGACCGTCGAAACGCCATCGATTTGCGCTCTTTCTCGGTCGGGCCATAACTCACCGCCCCCAACGCCTGCCAGGCCCGCTCGGTCTCAACAACCAGAGACGTCATCTCCTCCGGCTCCAGCGAGAAGGCCGAATCCACGCCACCGTCGGCGCGGCTGAGGGTGAAATGCTTTTCAATCACCGTGGCGCCGAGAGCCACCGAGGCGACCGAAACCCCGACCCCCATGGTGTGATCAGAGAGCCCGACTTCGCAGCCGAACAGCTCGCGCATGTGCGGGATGGTCAGAATATTGGTGTTTTCGGGAGTCGCCGGGTAGTTGCTGGTGCACTTGAGCAGGATCAGATTTTGGCAACCGGCCGCACGGGCAGCCGTGACCGCTTCATCCAGCTCCGCCAGCGACGCCATGCCGGTGGACATGATCAGCGGCTTGCCGGTAGCGGCGACCTTTTTGATCAGGGGGATATCGACATTTTCAAAGGAGGCGATCTTGTAGCAGGGAGACCCCAGCTCTTCGAGAAAATCCACCGCAGTGGCGTCGAAGGGTGTACTGAAACAGATCAGCCCCAATTCCCGGCAGCGCTCAAAGATCGGTTGGTGCCATTCCCAGGGCGTGTGGGCCTGCTGGTAGAGTTCGTAGAGGGAGCGCCCCTGCCAGAGGCTGTTGGGGTCTTCGATGAAGAACTCCCCCTCGCGGAGGTCGAGAGTCATGGTGTCGGCGGTGTAGGTTTGCAGCTTGAGGGCATGAGCGCCCGTGGCCGCTGCGGCCTCGACGATCTCCAGCGCCCGTTCGAGGGACTGGTTATGGTTGCCGGACATTTCGGCGATAATCAGCGGAGGATGTAAGGGGCCAATCTTGCGGCCTGCCACACTAACATCTTGCATAAGATCAATTCCCGCCTCTAAAACAGATAGCTGTCAATCTGTCTTTGCAAGCAGCCCATTCGTCAGTAAAAATGCTTATCGGGATCACATCTACATAGTCGCCATTTTTCAGAATATGTTTACGCAAACACCCCTCTTCTCTGAACCCAAACTTGCGATGCAATTTGAGTACATGCTGGTTGAAGGCAAAGACTTCGCCACAAAGTTTTCTAAGCTTCAAGGTCTCGAAAGCATAATCCAGAGCCAAGTATTCCATGATGGAACCTCGTCCTCTGGGAGGATGTTCCGGACCCAGGTAAAAACCCCACAAAGCTTTACCATTTTCACGATCAATCTGAATAAAATTGACAATACCTAAAGGCACGCCCAACTCTTCGAAAACCAAATATACCGACTTGGGATCCTCTTGCATGCGTGCAAACCATGCCCGGTGTTCATCCATGGTGATGACATGATCGGTGTACATATAAGCACGAACCCAATCTGAATTGCGCCACGTCAACACCATTTCAAGGTCGTTTTCAGTCAGTTCCCTGAGACAAAAATCGTCTATTTTCATTGCACATTCCTCTTAATTCAGCCAGCAGTGATTTCGAATTTCTATCTAAGCGCGTACAGTCCACGGGGCTAATCCATTAAAATCCCGACCAATCTTTCCGCTCCCAATCCATCCACCAACGCCAAGCCTGAGCTCTCCAGATTTAACAGCAGTTTCGGCGAATCGAATAGACGCGTCATTTGTTTGACGATTGAATGTTCATCCACCTGGCAGCTACGACCTAGATAAATAATCAGACCTCTATCACTCAGATCACGCGCGTGCTGTTCCTGATTGAATGCGATAGAAATCATCACTGTGGGCGTGCCAACCGCAAAACGCTCCCAGGATGTCGAGCCTCCAGCTCCGAGAGCAAGATCTGCCCTGGCAAAGAGTTCGGCCATGTTTGAAACCTGGCAATAAAACCTGGTACGGGGCAGAGCACGACACAGCCGTTGAATTTCGTCCCGTCGGCGGTTAGTTGAACCGACAACAACATCGACGGACAGGTTATCTAAGCCCATTTTGCGGATTGCAGAAAGGGCTTTGGACGTTTCATCCGTCGGGTCCGCGCCTCCGAAAAAAACCAGAAGCCTCTCAATTTTTCCCGACCTGCTACGCAAGCCTCGTCTCTGCGCCCTGAATTCAGGGCGCAACAAGGCGTATTGCGGGCCAAGCATTTTCCGGCAAGCCGTGGGCACAAGGCCTTCGTATCTTGAGACGAAATCGATAAAGTAATTCTGGTCGAGCAATAAATCACAATCATGCTGACGATCTGCCAGATCATCAATCACCATGATCTTGCCAACCACTGGCCGCATCAAAGCCTCCCACTGTCGATCCAGGGCATAATGATCGACCACCAGCCAATCGACAGGCTCATCAAACCCTTGCAGGCACGCCAAAGTCTCCTTCGCATCCTGCCGCCAATCGACCCCCAGCCAGGCCGCGTGGCGATTCCAGTCAAGTTCTGCCTTGTCGTCCTCTGGTGCGGGCAAGCAGGACAGGTTGAAACCTTTCTCTTCGATCAGACGATTGAGATTGCCCGGCAGGTCACGACAGACAAATCGCACCTCGGCGCCCTTGTCGCGCAGACCGTCTGCCAGAGTCAGACAGCGCATGACATGGCCGCTGCCGATCTGCGTGGAGGCGTCGGCGCGAAAGACAACTTTCATGCCTCCTGCTCCTGCAAAGCGGCATACATCAGCTCGGCCCGCCGCCAGTCTTCCAGAGTGTCGATATCCTGCACCAGGTGGCGTGGCAGCACCACTGGCACGGACTCCGGCGAGAAGGTTACGACATCGGTCATAAACGCTTCCGTCTTCCCCCAGTAGAACTGACCGGCATCGTGATAGGCTTCTTCCAGATCCTGTGAGCGAACAGGAATCATCTCCGGGTAAAGGGCTTCAACATAGCCATCGCCGTTGATGCGCAGGGCCCGCTGGACCGGGAAAGCAAACGAGGTCACGGAAAAGGCGTAGGACTTGCCCGTTTCAACCAGGCTCCGATAGCCCTGCGCAAGATATTCAACACGCACGAAGGGTGCCGTTGCGTAAAGGCAGCAGGCATAGTCGACCGTGTCGCCATGTTCTTGCAGCCATGCCAGACCATGCTTGACCACGGCGTTGGTGCCGGCATAATCATCGGCCAGTTCGGCAGGCCGCAGAAAAGGGATCTCGGCGCCAAAGGTTTTTGCCACTTCGGCAATCTCGGCATTATCGGTCGATACGATCACCCGGTTGAACAATTCGCTTTTTAGGGCGGCCTCGATCGAATAAGCGATAATCGGTTTGCCGGCAAAAGCTTTGATGTTCTTGTGCGGAATGCGCTTGCTGCCGCCGCGAGCGGGAATAATGGCCACGCGCTTCATGCTGACACCTTGTTAACCGACGCGAGTACGGTTTTGATGACCGTCTCGACATCCTCATCGCTCATGGCCGCATAGAGCGGCAGGGTGATGGCGCCTTGATAACAGGCTTCGGCCTTGGGAAAATCACCCTCCCTGAAACCGAAGGTCTGCTGGTAATAGGGTTGCAGATGCACCGGAATGTAGTGGACATTAACGCCAAGTCCAGCTTCACGTAATGTCTCGAAGACACGTTTGCGATTAAGTGAACGCAACCTCAGCATATAGAGATGCCAGGAGGAATGTGCCGTAGACTTCTGCGCTGGCACAATCAGCTCATCAGACGAGGCAAAAGCCTTGTTGTAGAGCTCAGCGATCTGCCTGCGCCGCTCGACGAAGCTGTCCAGCCGCTTGAGTTGTGAGAGACCCAGTGCGCACTGCAGATCGGTGATGCGGTAATTAAAGCCCAACTGTTGCTGCTCGTAATACCAGGGGCCGTCGTTACGGGTGAGTTTGTCGGGGTCCTTGGTGATGCCGTGGGTGCGCAGCAGGCATAGCTTTTCGTAGAGTTCTGGGTTGTTGGTAGTGATCATGCCGCCTTCACCGGTGGTCATGTGCTTGACCGGGTGGAATGAGAAGATGGTCATGTCGCTGTGGGCGCAGCAGCCGACCTGATATGTTTGACCGTCTGCCTCATAACTGGCACCAATAGCGTGAGCGGCATCCTCGATCACAACTAAGCGGTGTTCTTCTGCAATGGCTTTGATCGCTGCCATATCACAAGGTTGCCCGGTGAAATGGACCGGGATCAGCCCTTTGGTCTGATGCGTCACTTTAGATTTGATTTGCAATGGATCTATGCAGTAGGTCTGAGCGTCGATATCTGCAAACACAGGCGTTGCGCCGGCGTAAACGATACAGTTGGCTGAGGCAACAAAGGTAATGGGCGAGGTAATCACTTCATCGCCGGCACCAAAGCCTGCAGCGAGGGCAGCCAAGTGCAAAGCAGCTGTGCCGTTTGCCACAGCGACCGCATACTTCGCACCACAGTATTCAGCAACCGCTCGTTCGAACTGTTCAACAGCGGGCCCCTGAGTGAGCCAATCAGAACGCAGGACCTCGACAACCGCCTGGATATCCTCTTCGCTGACACTCTGTCGCCCGTAGGGAATAAACTTATTTGCCAAAGTATTTCCTTTAATTAAACCGAGAAAGTCGGGTCGACATGCTCACGAATGAGTGTACGAATCTGATCGACGGACAACCATTCGGTATTGGTACCACTGTTGTAGCTGAACCCATCAACACAGCGCTGACCCTTAAAGGTCTGCATAAATTCATCGACATCCCAGAGTTGCATCGACGGCAGAATGACAAAATAGTCGTCGAACTCGATGGTGCTGATCGCATCGGTCGTGGTCACCATCTCTTCGTGGAGTTTTTCCCCTGGACGGATACCGACGTTGATGGTCCTGGCATCGGGAGCGATCGCTTCGGCAACATCCGTTATTTTATAGCTGGGGATCTTGGGAACATAGATTTCTCCCCCCCACATGATCTCCAGGGCGCGCAGCACCATATCGACACCCTCATCGAGAGAGATGTTGAACCGGGTCATGCGCTCGTCGGTAATGGGCAAAACCCCGTCATGACGCTTATCCAGGAAGAAGGGAATAACGCTGCCCCGGCTGCCCATAACGTTGCCGTAACGCACAACTGACAGCTTCAGGTCTCGCCAGCCCTTCATGTTATTGGCCGCCACAAAGAGTTTGTCGGAGCAGAGCTTGGTGGCCCCGTACAGGTTGATAGGCGCTGCGGCCTTATCGGTACTGAGTGCGACGACACGCTTGACATGGGTGTTGAGGCAGGCTTCGATGACGTTTTGCGCGCCCATAACATTGGTCTTGATGCATTCAAAAGGGTTGTACTCTGCAGCCGGGACCTGCTTCAGCGCCGCAGCGTGGATGACAATGTCTATCCCTTCCAGCGCCCTCTGCAGACGCTCTCGATCTCGAACATCACCTATGAAGTAGCGGATCTGCTTGTACCTGGTATCCGGAAATTCCTGAGCCATTTCGTACTGTTTGAGCTCATCCCTGGAAAACACAACAACTCTTTCAATCTCAGGGTAATCAGTCAGAATACGTTTGATAAATTGCTTACCAAATGAACCTGTTCCACCCGTTACCAAAATCGATTTTTCTTTCAGCAATGTATTACTCCATTTCGTTGTTTTTTACTGGACTCATTGTAGGGCTATCCTGAGGGTCGCGTCTACACTTTCCACATTTTTTGCACGGTTTGAAGGCCAGGCCGTTGAGGTTAAAGCAAAACCTTTATTTAGCCGCAGATAACATCTGATAACGTCTGATAAGTCAAAACCATAGGGGCTTTCATTTGTTTATAAACATCAGATTTTATCAGATTGTATCCGCGGCTAGTTTGCCTTTGACCTTAAAGCAACACCTCGTCGCAATCAAAATCTATGAAAATCCGCAAAATTAAAAACGATTCACCACTGAGGCACTGAGATCACTGAGAAGGTCAAAACCTCTTGTTTTTCGTTCAACCCAAAAATCTTTATTGTTTGCTCTTTTGCTTTTCCTCAGTGTCCTCAGTGGCTCAGTGGTTCCATGCTTTTCAGGGTTAAAAGTTTTACAGTCAAAAGCTTTTCACCACTGAGGCACTGAGATCTCTGAGAAAGGCAAAATCTTAATTGGACGCTGATTAAACCGAATCAAACCCTTGGGTAGGGTCTACCAATTATTGCGCCAGTGTTCCGGCGGTAGAAACGTCACTTTCAAGCCAAAGGGTGAGGCTATTTTCTCCAATGTGGCCAAGGTTGGATTTCCTGTACCCTTTTCAAACTCAGAAATGATCCTCGGAGAAACGCAGGCGATCTTTTTAGCGTAATCTTTCTGAGTCATGCCTAGAATTTTCCGCATTTGGCGTGTTGCTTCACGCATATCGACATCCCCTCTGGCAAGGGCATGGTAAAGATTCTCTTTCATGGTTGCTGTGTTTTTTGGTGGCTGTTTTTCCACAAGGACCTCCCAGGAGCCTGTCGACAGCCTCCTATATACCAATCACCGGTTTGCTGATTTCAGGTTCTTTGCGACATCATCGATTCGCTTAACAAGCCGGTGGATGACATCATCTTCAACCTGACATCGTTTCATGACATCAGGAAGCATAAATACTTTGTCACTCAGGCTTGCCAGCCACTCTTTTGTTTCAGTCGGGTCGAGAACATCTTTGAGGTCTTCACAGACAGCAGGCCAATCCGGTTGCCTGCCGGGCCGTTCTTTCTCCCATCTACTGACTCTTCCTATGCCTTCAGGGTCCAAAAACATGGGTGCAAAGTCGAACAACGGAGACAGTGCAATGTGACCGCCCTCTCTTAAAACAGCGGTATTACGGCCGTGATTATCTGTATTAAGGAGAGCAAGATTCAGAATGTCGCGGAGGATATATTCGCGAATTTCGTTCTCGGGTTGGTTGGCAACTCCAGCGATCGCTCGACAGTAGACATCATGGCGGACGCTCGCTCCATATCCAGGAATCCCGGCTATGGCATAAAGGCTCTGCATGCCCAGTCGCTGTACCTGACCGTCGGCAACTTTTCTGTCAAAGCGCGGGATAAAGAGTAGCCCATCCTGATAAATCAAGGATGCCTCCACTCGAACGCCGAATTGTCTGGCAACCTCAAGGTAGGGCGCTTCGTTACGAAGGACTTGATCATTCCGTTCATCAGTACGACGGCCACGGGGAAATTTAACCAGCCAAAACTGTTTGATCTTTTCGTCAGAAAGGGCTCCCGCCGCATGGAACATGCCATTGAGGTCCTCATCAAGCATGTATTTCGGTGCTTCGCCTTGAACGCTCGAAGCTCCGGCAACATAAGCGCCACGCTCTTCAGCGTATTCGATAAAATCCTCTCTCTGCTCGATAATATCGTTTTTTGGGAAGCCGATTTTAAACTGATCCGGGGGGGGAGGAAAAACGGCTTCGGCAATCCTGAGGTTGCCCGTCGGGTTGCCGGCACCTTTGATCAGCAAATGCCATTCGACCTGTGGCCCATCGTTTGCGATCTGCATTCGCTTCAGCCAGGCACGCCTTCCTGCTCCTGCCGGCAAAAGGTCAACCAGGAACGGCGGCCAATGCTTATAGCGATGCAGTGCGAAGCCAACAGTCAATCCCGGAATGAGCTCAGCACTGGTTTGCCCTATATTTTCGATAACATAGTCATGGTCATACTCCAGGCGACAACCTCCCTCGATACCTCTGTCCAGAGTCTGAGGGTCGGGTTCAAACACTGCCGCTGTTTGCCACTGGCCATTGCGGTGTATCTGGATATGACATTCCATTTGGTTCACTATAGTGACTAATCATTTGTCTTAAGAAAAATGTAAACGCTACATAGAACACTATAGTGAATATGTTTTGGCCTAAATACAAGAAAAAATTCACTATGGTGGTTTTGGGGACATGTTATAGCTGACAGCCTTACAGCTTTAGTCAATCCTACAAACACCAATACCCCAGCCCCGCACCCTCTACCTCGTCTTTATTCAACATACCCTTGACATCCATGACCACCCCGCAACCATTGCCATTGCAGCAAAGGGCTTTGAGTTTGTCTGGGGTTATCTCTGCAAAAGCTGAGTGGGCGACAGCCCAGATAACCCCGTCAACAGGAGCGAGACCTTCCAGGTCGATCAAATCGAGGCCGTATTCGTGTTTTGTGACCTCGACGTCAGCCATGGGATCATGGATCAGGACATCGACACCGTACTCTTCGAGTTCGGCGACAATATCCACCACCTTGGTGTTGCGGACATCGGGGCAGTTCTCTTTAAAGGTGAGACCAAGCACCAGGACTCTAGCGCCCTTAACCGGCTTGTCCTGCATGATCAACTTCTTGACGGTCTGTTCGGCAACGTGCTTGCCCATGCCATCGTTGATACGCCGACCGGCGAGAATCACCTGGGGGTTGTAGCCGATCGCCTCGGCCTTGTAGGTGAGATAATAGGGATCGACGCCGATACAGTGACCACCGACCAGGCCGGGGGTAAAGGGCAAAAAATTCCATTTGGTGCCGGCGGCGGCGAGCACCTCGCGGGTGGAAATGCCCAGTTTGCCGAAAATCAGGGCCAGTTCGTTCATCAGGGCGATGTTGAGATCGCGCTGGGTATTCTCGATGACCTTGGCCGCCTCGGCGACCTTGATACTGGCGGCGCGGTGCACACCGACGCTGACCACCAGCTCGTAAACCTTGGCGACCGTGTCCAGGGTTTCGGCATCCTGGCCCGAGACCACCTTGACGATCTTATCGACCGTATGCACCTTGTCGCCCGGATTGATGCGCTCGGGCGAGTAACCGACCTTGAAATCGACGCCGCATTTCAAGCCGGACACCGCTTCGAGGATCGGCACCGCGATCTCTTCGGTGACACCGGGATAGACCGTCGACTCGTAGACGACGATACTGCCTTTGGCCAGGTTGGCGCCGATCATACGGCTGGCCGATTCGACCGGCCTCAGATCGGGCTTGTTGTTGTCGTCGATGGGAGTGGGCACGGTGACGATATGGAATCGGGCGTCCTGCAGGCGGGCCTGATAGGTGGTGTAATCGATCTGTGTGGCTGATAACTGCTCCGCGGAGAGTTCGCCGGTCGCATCGAAGCCGTCGCGCAGCTGCGCCATCTTGCGCTCGTCGATATCGAAGCCGATAACATCGACCTTGTGGCCGAAAGCCGCCGCCAGCGGCAGGCCGACGTAACCGAGACCGATGATGGCGATTTTGGCTTTACGTTGCAGAATATCGTCAATTGAAACCATGGTTGACTCCTGGGCTGTAGGTAATTAAGGGAACGCTTGATAGTGTAACAGAGAATTTTTAAAACAGTATTCAGTATTCAGTATTCAGTATTCAGTATTCAGTATTCAGTATTCTGGATTCTGGATTCCGGATTCTGGATTCTGGATTCTGGATTCTGGATTCTGGATTCTGGATTCTGGATTCTGGATTCAGCCCTACAGCCCTACAGCCCTACAGCCCTACAGCCCAGCTTTTACAATAAAATACGGATTCAACAAATCCTCCTTATTATAAACCAGCGCCTCACCATTTGGCTGCACGACCGTGCCGCCGGCAGCTTCGACCACGGCATGCCCGGCGGCCGTATCCCACTCCATAGTCGGCCCGAGGCGCGGGTAGAGATCGGCGAGGCCTTCGGCGACGACGCAGAGTTTCAAGGAGCTGCCCACCGGCATGGTTTTGGCGACTTTGAGATTTTTCAGGTAAGCTTCAAGCTCAGGGGAGGGATGGGAACGGCTCATGACGACAGTCAGGCCTTTCTCGTGGTCCGCCTTGCGCACCCGTATTTTCTCTGGCTTTCCTCCAGCCTCCAGCCTCCAGGCCCCAGCCTGCAAAGACCCATAAAACAGCTTGTCCTGCACCGGGACGTAGACGACACCGGCGACCGGCCGGCCGTTTTCAATCAGCGCGATATTGACGGTAAACTCACCGTTGCGCTTGATGAACTCCTTGGTGCCGTCAAGGGGATCGACACACCAGAAGCGCGACCACTGCCTGCGCTCGGCATAAGGGATAACCGCGCCTTCCTCGGAGAGGACAGGGATGTCGGGGAAATGCTGCTGCAGCCCGGCGATGATGACCTGATGGGAGGCCTTGTCGGCGGCGGTCAACGGCGACTTGTCGTCCTTCACTTCAACTTCGATTTCACCGTCATAGACGGAGAGGATGGCTTTTCCGGCTTGCTTTGCGATGCTGCAGACTTTATTTATGTCGATTTGCACTGAAATTTCCTTTGGAGTAGCTGAAAGCTGTAAGGCTGTAGGGCTATAGAGCTGTAAGGTTTAAAATCTTAGAGCCTTACAGCCTTACAGCCTTACAGCCTTACAGCCTTAAAGCCTTAAAGCCTTACAGCCTTACAGCCTTAAAGCTAATCGTTAACGCCATTCTCACTTGAGAATAGCGTTAACGATTTCTTCCGCTATGTCATCCGCCGTGCGGGTGCCCGCTGCGACTTCGATTTCGGGGTTTTCCGGTGGTTCATAATCGGAATCGATGCCGGTGAAGTTTGGCAACTCCCCTGCCCGGGCTTTTTTGTAAAGCCCTTTAGGATCGCGGATTTCGCAGATCTCGAGCGGTGTGTTGACGTAGATCTCGACAAATTCACCGTCTTCCAGCAGTTCGCGGGCGAGTCGGCGCTCGCTTTTGAAAGGCGAGATGAAGGAGGTGAGGACGATCAGGCCGGCATCGACGAAGAGTCTGGCGGTTTCGGCAATGCGGCGGATGTTCTCGACCCGGTCGGCATCGGTAAAGCCAAGGTCGCGGTTGAGGCCGTGACGGACGTTGTCACCATCGAGGAGATAGGTGCGCTTGCCGAGGCTGTGCAGCTTTTTCTCCACCAGGTTGGCGATGGTCGATTTGCCGGCGCCGGAGAGACCGGTGAACCAGAGGACTTTCGGCTTCTGGTCGTTCATCTCGGCGCGGCTCTGCTTGTTGATGTCGATCGACTGCCAGTGGATGTTGGTGGCGCGGCGCAGCGGGAAATCGATCATGCCGGCACCGACGGTGGCGTTGGTGAAGCGGTCGATGAGGATAAAGTTGCCGGTGGAGCGGTTCTCCTGGTAGGGATCGAAGGCGATCGGCTTGGTCAGGCTGATGTTGCAGATGCCGACTTCGTTGAGGTCGAGGGTCTTGCCCGGTTCACGCTGCAGGGTGTTGACGTTGACCTTGTACTTGAGATCGGTGACCTGGGCCGGAGCTGTGGCCGAGCCGGCCTTGAGCAGATAGCTGCGTCCCGGCAGCAGACAGTCCTCATGCATCCAGACCAGGTGGGCTTCGAACTGATCCGCATAGGAGGGTCGCTGCTCGGGGTCGCAGAGCATATCGCCGCGGCTGATGTCGATCTCATCTTCAAGGGTGATGGTCACCGCCTGGCCGGCCACCGCTTCTTCGAGGTCACCATCCATGGTGACGATGCGGGCCACTTTGCTGATCTGGCCGGAGGCAGGCACCACCACGGCATCACCGGGTTTGACCAGTCCCGAGGCGATGGTGCCGGAGAAACCGCGGAAATCGAGGTTTGGACGGTTGACCCACTGCACGCGCATGCGGAAGGGCTTGTTCAGGGCGTGATCGCTGATCTCGACGGTTTCGAGATGGTGCAGCAGGGTGGGCCCCTTGTACCAGGGCGTATGCTCACTTGGAGAGATGATATTATCACCCTTCAGCGCCGAGATCGGAATGCAGCAGATCTCTTCGAAACCGAGGTCTTTGGCAAAAGCCTGGTATTCGTCGATGATCTCCTGGTAACGCTGTTGCGTATAATTGACCAGGTCCATCTTGTTGATCGCCAGCACGATCTTGCGGATACCGACCAGCGAGGTCAGAAAGCTGTGCCGGCGGGTCTGAGTCAAGACCCCCTTGCGGGCATCGATGAGGATGATCGCCACTTCGGCCGTGGAGGCGCCGGTGACCATGTTGCGGGTGTACTGCTCGTGCCCCGGGGTATCGGCGACAATAAACTTGCGCTTGTCGGTGGAGAAGAAGCGATAGGCGACATCGATGGTGATGCCCTGTTCACGCTCGGCCTGCAGGCCATCGAGAAGCAGCGCGTAGTCGATCTCGTCGCCCTGGGTGCCGACCTTCTTGCTGTCGACCTCGAGTGCCGCCAGCTGATCCTCAAAAATCAGCTTGGAATCCCACAACAAGCGGCCAATAAGGGTGCTCTTGCCGTCATCGACGCTGCCGCAGGTGATGAATCTCAACATCTGCTTGTGCTCCTGGGTTTTCAGGTATGCGGCGATGTCTTCAGCGATTAATTCTGATTGGTGGGACATGCGAAATCTCCGATTTCGTGTGGCGCGTGGCGCGTGGTTAGTCGCGCGTGGCGTGTAGCGCGTGGCGCGAGAAAACAATAAAAACTCAGAGGTCAGGAAAGCATCCTTTTGAACTTCGATTTTGATTTCCGCGCCACGCGCTACACGCCACGCGCCGCGAAGGATATCTCTGATCTTTGATCAGAAATATCCTTCTTGTTTTTTCTTTTCCATGGATCCCGCCTGATCATGATCAATCAACCGGCCCTGCCGCTCCGAGGTTCTGGTCAGGAGCATCTCCTGGATAATCTCGGGCAGGGTTGATGCGGTTGATTCCACCGCGCCGGTGAGCGGGTAGCAGCCGAGGGTGCGGAAACGCACCGACTTCATCTGCACCTCTTCGCCGGGTTCGAGCTTGATGCGATCGTCGTCAATCAGAATCAGCATGCCGTTGCGTTCGACGACCGGACGCACTTTGGAGTAGTAAAGCGGCACGATGGGGATTTCTTCGAGATAGATGTACTGCCAGATATCCAGCTCGGTCCAGTTGGAGAGCGGGAAGGAGCGGATACTCTCGCCCGGCTTGACCCTGGCGTTGTAGAGGTTCCAGAGTTCGGGGCGCTGGCATTTCGGATCCCAGCGATGATTCTCGTTGCGGAAGGAGAAGATGCGCTCTTTGGCGCGGGACTTCTCTTCGTCGCGGCGTGCACCACCGAAGGCCGCATCGAACTTGTATTTGTCGAGAGCCTGCTTGAGACCTTCGGTTTTCATGATGTCGGTATAGAGCGCGCTGCCGTGGGTGAAGGGGTTGATCCCCTGCTTGACACCCTCCTGATTGGTATAGACCAGCAGGTCGAAATCGTACTCTTTGCGCATCTTCTCACGAAAGGCGATCATCTCGTGAAACTTCCAGGTGGTATCGACGTGCATCAGCGGGAAGGGAATCTTCGACGGAAAGAAGGCCTTTTTGGCCAGATGCAGCATGACCGCCGAATCCTTGCCGATGGAGTAGAGCATGACCGGATTCTCGAATTCTGCGGCAACCTCACGGATGATGTGGATACTTTCCGCCTCAAGCTGGCGCAGGTGAGTCATTTCGATTTTCATGGGAACAACCTTTGGTTATAAGCTTTAAGCTGTCAGTTTTCAGCAGGATAAGAAGGATTTTTTCAAATAAGTAACAATTTGCATGGCCGCTTCGTCGGTGGTTTTTTGGTCAATTTCTACGGTGATTTCAGCTCGCTCCGGCACATCATAGACCACATCCACCCCGGGGAAATTCTGGTATTCACCTCTTCGAGCCATGGCGTAATGGCCCTTCTTGTCGCGCTGCTCGCAGGCCTCGACGGTTGACTTCATATAGACTTCGACAAAATTCCTGGCGACACTACGGGCAAAGCGGCGGCTTTCTGCATAGGGGGAGACGAATGAAGCCACAACGATGACACCGTTTTTTTCGAGCATCGAGCAGAGATGCCCGGCGCGTTTAACGTGGCGGTTGACCTCCGGTGGAGTGAAACCTGTTTCCGGGAACAAGGGGCGGACATCGAGACCGTCCAGCCTTTCAACCTTGAGATTGTTTTTTAATAATTCCTGGTAAACCTTGTCTGCCACAGCCTTTTTCCCTGAAGCCGGCAGGCCGGTAAACCAGAGAACAAAAGACGGGATCTCCTTCTTGCCATAGCGGATTTTATGCCAGAGCCGCTCGTGGAAGAAATACAGCCCCATCTTGGCGAAGACTTCAAGGAAGCCGACGGTGACGGCGAGAGCGAATTCGCCGGTAAAGATAAAGACGATAACCGCGGTAGTTATAGTGGCCCAGGTTCGCCAGGAGAGCGCCTTGAGAACGGAGCGTTTTTTTGTTTCGTATTGCATTGATCAATTATCAGTTAACTGGTGGCGGGTGGCGGGTGGCGGGTGGCGAGGTATCTAAACTATTGTCTCTTCCAGTCCCCCACTGGTGTACTCTAACTTTGTGGTTATCAGCGATTTAACCAATAGCGAAGCAATTTAATATATGAGGGGATTTATTTCAAGATTTTTAAAATAATGGGTTAAGGGACGCGAAAACATATTTAAAGCTGTAAGCTGTAAGCTGTAAGCTGTAAGCTGTAAGCTGTAGGGCTGTAAGGTTTATTCTTTTACTACAAGAAACGAAACCGACAGTTCGAGGGCCGCCGGCCGCCATCAATAAAGGGGGACATGATCATATTCAACTTCGTGTCCCCCTTTGTTGATGGCTTTGCCTTATGCGGATTTTGGGTGTTTGCGCCATCGATAAAAAACAAAACCGACAGTTCACGTACTGTCAGACGTCTTACTTTTTTCAACGTCAAAAAAGTAAGCAAAAAGACTGGCTCCTTGCGGAGGGCATATTCCTTCGCCAGGTTTCGGTGATTTCTATGGATTACCGAGATGGGATCCGGCCCTTTGCATGGGGGGGCCTACCTGTGGTGCTTTCTTGAGTGGGTGGCAAAAATGAGCATTCCGATTTATTGAAACACAACGGTGGTTTTGATCGTGGATCGTTGATCGTTGGTCTTGGATCGTTGGTCGTGGATCGTAGAGCACTCAGCCCTCATCGCTCAGCACTCAGTTTTCTCCTCATCGCTCATCGCTCAGAACTAAGTTTTCCCCGTCCCCGTTCCGGCCCCCAAGATCTCTACAACCTGCCTTTGTTCATCTTCTGTCAAATAAGGATGCATCGGCAAGCTCAACACCGCTCGGGCAGCCGCCTCGGCTTGCGGAAAGTCGCCTTCGCGGTAGCCGAGTGAGGCCATGGCGACCAGCAGGTGCATGGGTTTGACATAATAGATGCCGGTTGGGATGCCGGCTTCGTGGAGTTTTGCCTGGAGTTCTGCGCGTCCCTCCACGCGCACCGTGTATTGTGCCCACACTGAGGTCGAGTGTTGGGGGGTTACGGGGGTGACAAGGTCGATCGACTGCAGCTGCTCTGTGTAGGTATCGGCCACCTTCTGGCGCAGCATGAGTTCATCATCGTAAATCTTCAGTTTTTCGATCAGGATAGCGGCCTGCATGGTGTCGAGACGGGCATTCAGACCGATTCGCACGTTGTTGTATTTATCCTCACCCTTGCCGTGTACCAGCAGTGAACGGAGAATTTCGGCCAGGGCATCGTCATCAGTAAACACAGCACCGCCATCGCCGTAACAACCGAGGGGTTTGGCCGGGAAAAAACTGGTACAGCCCACATGCCCCAGACCGGGAGCTTTGCGCCCTTTGTAAGTGGCGCCAAAGGCCTGGGCGGCATCCTCAATCACAAAAAGACCTTGCTGTTCGGCAATCGCCATAATCGCATCGTAATCGGCCGGCAAACCGAACAGATCGACGGCAATGATGCCTTTGGGCGTTAAAGGCTGATCGTTGATCGTTAAAGGCCGTTTATCGTTGATTGTTGATTGTTGATTGTTTAAATCCGTTGATTGTTGGTTGAAATTTTTGATGGCGGCTTCGAGTTTTGCCGGGTCGATGTTGAAGGTCTGCGGATCGATATCGACAAAGACAGGGGTCGCTCCGGTGAGCGCAATCATTTCGCAGGTTGCGAAAAAGGTAAAGGGGCTGGTAAAGATCGCATCGCCGGGGCCGACACCGTAAGCCAGCAGCGCCAACAGCAGCGCATCGGTACCGCTGGAACAGCCAATAGCGTGCTTGACGCCGACATATTCGGCGAGCGACTGCTCCAGCTGCTCGACCTCGGGGCCCATAATGTACTGACCGTGATCAAGCACCCGCTTGATCGCAGCGTCAATTTGCGGACGGATTCTTTGTTGCTGTGTGTTGAGATCGATGAATTGCATAAGTACCGTGATTAGTGATTAGTGATTAGTGATGACAACCTTACAGCCTTACAGCCTTACAGCTTTACAGCCCTATAAACAACCTTGCCCACCGCCAGATCTTCCGGCAGCGGAGCCTCTTCGTCAAGATCGAGGCAACGAAGGACTTCTGTGGTTTGTGGTTCGTGGTTTGTGGTTTGTGGTTCGTGGTTCGTGGTTTGTGGTTCGTGGTTCGTGGTTCGTGGTTCGTCAGTTTCACGATTCACAATCAACGATTCACGATCAACGACCTTAACCTGGTAACGCAGACCGCTTTCCGGACACACCATCACTCCATCAGCAGCAGGCTTGCCGAGCAGGTGGCCGTGACGGCTCATCCAGCCTTTCTGACGGGCGGGGATACCGACCATCAAGGCATAATCAGGCACATCCTTGGCCACCACCGCACCGGCTGCGACAAAGGCGTAGCGGCCGAGGGTGATGCCGCAGATGATAGTGGCATTGGCACCGATAGAGCAGCCCCGGCGTAGCAAGGTCGGCTCGTAGAGGGCTCGTCGCAGCACCTGGGAACGCGGGTTGGTGACATTGGTCAGAACACACGAGGGTCCGAGAAAGACATCATCCTCGATGGTTGTGCCTTCGTATATCGAGACATTATTCTGCACTTTGACATTGTTGCCGATGACCACCCCGGCAGCGATACTGCAGTTCTGCCCGAAGCTGCATCGTTCACCGATGCTGGCCCCGGCGAGGACATGGCTGAAGTGCCAGATCCTGGTACCTTTGCCGACCACAGCACCTTCATCAACATATGAGGATTCATGGACGAAATACTCCGGCGAACCGGGTTTCGTGGATTCTGTACCGCTCATAATTTCTCCTTCAATCTGATATTTATTCGGGTTCGTGGCTCGTGGCTCGTGGCTCGTGGCTCGTGGCCCGTGGCCCGTGGCTCGTGGCTCGTGGCTCGGGGTTGTGACCTTGAGACTGGACATACCTTTCTCGTTGTCCGACTGCGATTTTCTCCTCAACAAAGATACCACTTACAGACAAATTTGCAGGGCTGAGGGGAAATAAAGCATCGTGAACCGCATCATTCCCCGGACCGATGCGGTTCGTACCTCACCACATCCTACTTTCTGTCTTGGCAACTTGAGTAAATGGGATAGCCAAATCAGCATATTATAGGATTTAATGTGCGGAGTTAACTCAAAAATGGGGATTCAAGTCCGCTCACTGGTCCCGATTTTCTCGTCGCGCGATGCATACTGATAGATTTTTGCTCGATCAAATCAAAAGCAAGACCGGTTTGCTTTTTCGCGTCCCGCGTCCCGCGCCACGCGCCACGCGTCCCAAGCCCCCAGTCCCCGCCTTCCCCCCCTTTGCCGCAGCCAATCTCGGATGGATTAACGGCGATCAGCAGGGCGAACTGTTTGAGGCGTAAGCCGAGTTTTCGCACTGCCGACGTTAATCTTTTCGAGATTGGGAACCCGCGCAGCGGGCAAGGCATTGGGGT
>JAGXHL010000076.1 GCA_024636215.1 Deltaproteobacteria bacterium | reverse complement strand
TCACTCATCACTCATCACTCATCACTCATCACTCATCACTCATCACTCATCACTCATCACTCATCACTCATCACTCATCACTCATCACTCATCACTCATCACTATCCTCACCCCCTGGGATGATGTTCAGCATGAATTTTACGCAAACGTTCACGTGTTACATGGGTATAAATCTGGGTTGTAGAAATGTCCGCATGTCCAAGCATGGCCTGAACAGAACGCAAATCTGCTCCATTTTCCAGCAGATGCGTTGCAAAGGAATGGCGCATGGTGTGGGGCGTAATGCTCTGGGCAATCCCTGCTTCAAGAGCGCGGCGCTTAATAATCTTCCAGAAGCCTTGACGTGTCAAGCCTTCACCTGAACGATTAAGGAAGAGGAATTGCGAGCCTTTCTGCTTCTGCAACTTCGGACGTCCCTTCTGCAGATATTCCTGCAAAGCCAGAATCGCTGTCTCTCCCAGGGGGACAATCCTTTGCTTGCTGCGCTTACCAAAAGCAGTCAGATAGCCGACATCCATCTGCAAATCACTCAATTTAAGAGACACCAGCTCCGACACCCGCAAGCCGGTGGCATAGATGATTTCCAGCATGGCTCTGTCGCGCCAGGCCAGAGGTGATTCCCCCTTGGGACCGGCAAGCAGGTTTTCGACATCCAGGGGCGATAAAGTGTGCGGCAGTGCCGTCAGGCTTTTGGGAGATACCACCTGATCCGTAGGATTGTTGCTGGCAATTTTCTCTCGCACCAGAAACTTGTGGAAGGTTCTCAAAGCGGCAAGAGTTCGCGCCCGGCTCCGTGGCGACAAGCCCGTCTCCTTCAGATAGCTGAGAAAACGCAAGACGACGGCAGCCGAGATGTTTTCCAGTGCGACAACCCTCTGGTCTTCCAGATAGTCCAGGTAGCGTGCCAAGTCTCGACCGTAGGCATCAAGGGTGTTATTAGCCAGGCCTCGTTCTACCGCCAGATAGTTCAAGTAATGGTCGAGATAATCGTTCATAACCTGCCGCTGAATCTATTACTCATCAAGGCATTCCAGTAGAGCCTTGCGGATATCTTCGCGCTTGGTTTCATCACTGATGGTCTGCCCGAAGATATCTTTGACGTAAAACGTATCGGCCACCTGATCAACCTTAGTGGAAATCTTGGCGACATGGATATAAAGGCCCAGTTCGACAAGAGTCCTGGTAATTCTATAGAGAAGACCAACTTCATCATGAGCGAAGATATCAATGACCGTATGCTCTCTCGACACGTCACAATCAAACTCCACGCGATTTGGATAACGGGGCAGATTTTTCCCGGGCAGGGATCCGCCCTTCTGACGCCTCTTGACCAGGCTGGAGACCTGCACTCGACCTTCCAGAACAGAGGTCAGGTCAGCCTGAACTTTTTCCCACTTGGCGGCATCGTTAATAATGCCACCAATCGGTTTATTCACATGCAGTATATCGAGCGCAAAGCCATTGCTGCGGGTATAAATCTGTGCCCCGAGAATATTAATGCCATTGGCTGCCATAACGCCTGCAATCATACTGAAGAGGCCGGGGACATCGAGAGTGGAGATGGTTACGCCGGTATATTCAGCGGCCTCATCATGTATAACCTGAATGGCCACAGTATCCTTGCCCCGCGATAACTCGAGGGCCAGATGATCCTTGATTTCCCAGGAACGGTGGGTCAAAAGATACCGCGTCCCCATTGAACGCAGTCGCTCCCTGACCTTTTTTTCACCAAACTCCCCTTTAAGGGCTTCCAGAACTTTACGCTTACGGTTGCGAACACGCTCAGAGCGCAAATCGCTCATAAAATTGCCGCGTTCAAAGGTTTCGTAGGCCTTTTCATAAAGGTCCTGCAACAGATAACCTTTCCATGCTGACCAGACATCCGGGCCAACCGCCTTCATGTCGGCAAAGGTCAACAAAAAGAGCATCTTCAGATTCTCCGCCATTTCCATGGTATTGACAAAGTCCTGAATCAGTCGAATATCATTCAGATCGCGTCTTTGCGAGATGTGGGCCATATCGAGATGGTGTCGGACCAGAAACTCGAGCCGTTGACTGTCTTCTTTTGAAAGGTTCAGACGACGAGCGATCTTGGGGATCATGTCTGCACCTTTATTGCAATGGTCCTTCCCCTCACCCTTGCCTATATCGTGAAAGAGCACGGCGAGCACAATCAGTTCAGGCTTGCCTACATCAGCAGCAATCTTTGTGAGCAGGGGTTTCTTCTCTGCGTAAGAACCGGACCAGAGCTTTTCTATCTCTTCGACGGCAAAAATCGAATGAATATCAACCGTGTAAACATGGTATGCGTCGTGTTGCACCTTGCAGTAGATTCTCCTGAATTCGGGAATGTACTTGTTCAGAAACGCCAGATGATGCATATCACGCAAACTCTGGGCGACGCCGGTCGGGCCACGCATGATTTCCAGAAACATCTCCGAAACTTCGCGATTACGCCTGAAGCTGTCATTGACCAGGTTGAGATTCTCGCGGATCTGCCCTTTGACATCGGTACTCAGGGCAAGACCGTTCTGCTTGGCCAGCAGAAAGGCCTGCATCATGGCTTCCGGACGTTTCTCAAAAACATTTTCCCGTGCCGTCTTCAATTCACCGCGATAACAGAAGAAATCCTCACCCAGGCTGCGTCTGCCAAGTTTGCCGAACAATCCTGCTGAAGGATCTTTTTCTTTGTAAACCTTAAAAATCAGAGAAGTTGCCAGATGTTCGGTACTGGTTGCGTGGGAGTAGTAATCCTGCATGAACTGTTCGACTGACAAAGCTTTTTTATTATCCTTGTAACCAAGAAAAGCGGCGATTTCCTCCTGTTTATCAAACTGGAGCTGGTCGGTTTTGCGCTTGCACTGGTAGTGCAGTTCATTACGAATCCTCCAGAGGTAATCATAGGCTGATTCGATTGACTCCATTTCATGGTCTGAAATAACCCCTTTTTTCAAAAGATCGCGCAAACTTTTGGCTTTGTACTTAACGCGCAGCATCCAGACCGCCGTATGCAGGTCGCGCAGGCCGCCTTCCCCTTCCTTGATATTCGGTTCCAGCATATAAACGCTCGAGCCATATTTACTCAGACGGTCTTTATGTTCTTCGAATTTCAACTTCAGAAATCCTTTGCTGTTCCGGCTCAGCAAAGGGTCAAGGACCTGACGTTCAAACTCGTGGTGGAGCACCTGATCCCCTGCGATAAAGCGCGTATCGAGCATGGCCGTACGGATGGTAATGTCGGTTTGGGCCAGACTCAGGCAGTCGGAGGCCGTACGAACGCTGTAGCCTACGTCCAGGTTGAGGTCCCACAGCAGGTAGAGGACCCGCTCGGCGATCTTTTCTGCGAAGTCCTTGTTCTGCTCACTGCAGAAAAACATCACATCAATATCGGAGAGCGGGTTTAACTCTCCACGACCATAACCTCCCAGGGCAAGGACGGCAGAGCAAATCTTTCCCGCCGTAGGGAACTCTGCTGCCGAGCATTGATACAGCTTAAGAATCAAGGTATCTGCCATCGCCGTATTGCAGGCGACCACATCGCGACCACTGCCTCCTGATCTGTGTTTTTCCTGACAATTCTGTCGATGGTGTTCAAGATATAAACGAGCCGCTTCAAGCAGATGAGGACGCCTTTTTTCGAAGGCGACATCTCCGGCCATCATCAACTCTGTGGCAAAAAAATCTGTGGCTGTATGCTGTTTTGTCATGTTAACGGGTTGCTATCAGCTTGTTGTTCACTGCGTAGTCTTTGATGGCTGCTGCAATCGCTTGAGCAGCAGATTCCTGGTAGGCGCTACTTTTGAGGCGTTTCTCCTCGCGAGGATGACTGATAAAGGCCGTCTCCACCAGAACGGAGGGCATGGTTGCGCCGAGCAGGACATAGAAAGGACCCTGTCTGACCCCCAGATCGCGAACGTCACTATACTTCTGACTGATCCTTTTGACCAGGCTCTCCTGAATGACAGTGGCAAGTCGGCTGGACTCGTTGATCTTGGCGTTTGCCATCAGATCAAAGAGAATCAATTCGAGATCTGAAACCTGCTTGATCGAGATGCCATTTTCCCGGGCGGCTACGGCGGCGGCTTTATCGTTTTTGGAAAAGTTAAGATAATAGGTTTCGATGCCGTAGGCTTCACGGTTATGGTTCGCATTGGCATGAAGTGACACAAACAGGTCTGCGCCAACCTTGTTGGCGATAGCGGTCCTCTCCTCCAGGGGCAGATAAACGTCACCACTGCGGGTCAGGATGACCTCACAGCCAAGCTGCTTCGTTAGCTCCTTTGCCAACGCCTTGGCCATCTGCAGGGTCACATCTTTCTCGAGGGTTCCACCTTTACCGACCGCACCAGGATCTTTGCCACCATGCCCGGCATCCACAACAATACGGCGCAGCGTTGACTTTGATGAAGATTCAGGAATCCGCAGCGGCGGTTCTACTTTGGGGGTGTCGTTGAGGACCCTGGCAATGGCATCGCCCCCAGAATCCGGAAGGCTGCTGATCTCTGCGTCAAGGCTTTTAAGCTCCGGGGCCTTATCGCCGGCAACGTCAATGACGATTCGCCATGGGTCACTCAAGGGGAAGACCTTGTAATCACCTATACTCTCGAGGTCGAGAACCACTCGTGCCGTGTCGGATCGAGGCAAGCCGGTACGGATCTGTCGCAACAGGCCGTCATTGACAACAGTCGTTTCCTGCAGTTTATCGGCCAGTCCGGTCTTCTCTATATCGACATAAAGCCGGGGTGGCGCCCCCTCACTCGGGTCCGGAACCAGATAATGAGAGGAAAAAAGAGCTTCTTTGGAGACATCCAGAACAATCCGGGTGTAGCCTGGATTTGACCAGTAGCGAATGGACGTCAGTTGTCCGGACCCTGTCGGAGATTGTGTAGCAACCGGTTGCTTAATAACGGGTGTTTCAACCGGTGCGTAGGCCGACAATGCGGCCAAACGCGCTTTCGCCTTACCAGCCATATCACCTGAAGGTTGAGTTTTAAGCAACTGTCGGTAAAGGTTATAGGCGCCTGTCTTGTCTGCCAAAGCCTCTTCCGTAAAGTTCCCCGCCTGCAGCAAGGCATCATCAGCAAGGGAATTGTCAGGGTAAGTTTCGGCCATTTGCACAAACAGCTCAATCGCACGTTGAGCATCCGGCTTAATCCGGCTGACAGCATAAAGACCTGCCATCGTCTTGCCGCACATATACAGAGAATCTGCACCGCGTCGGGTTTTCGGGAAGCGCTCGTACACCGATTCGAACCGATCGTAAACACCCTCCCAGTTTTCACGATACATCTGCTTGCGCGATGAATCCTGTAACGAATAGTAGGCGTTCCGGGCTTTCTGGTAAGCCTGTTCAGCGCTTTCAGCGAAGGCTGGTGCCGGCGACACCAGCCAGAGCAGGGAGATCATAAATAGAAGGAAGCGTTTCATAGTCATCAAAGCATCTTTTTGAGTTCGTCAAGCAGGTTAAGCGCTTGCAGTGGCGTCAGGACTGAAACATCCATCTCCTCGATGCGCTGCCTGATCGGATCAGCTTGTTCGAAGAGTCCAAGCTGAGGCGTTGCGCTCGTCTTGGCGGCACTTTTACTGCGCGCCAGACGTGGCGTCCCGGCTTCATATTCGCCGGATTCCAGGTTTCTGAGAACTTCCTTGGCGCGCTCGATAACAGCTGCAGGCAAACCGGCCAGGCGTGCCACCTGAATACCGTAGGAGTGACTGGCGCCACCCTTGACAATACGCCGCAGGAATATGATCTGATCGTTCCATTCCTTGACCGCAACGTTGAAGTTGCGGACACGTTCACGCGTTTGGGCCAGATCGGTCAGTTCATGGTAGTGCGTTGCAAAAAGGGTCTTGGCAGCCACCCGGTCATTGTCATGCAAATATTCAGCCACAGCCCAGGCGATGCTGACACCGTCAAAGGTAGAGGTGCCGCGACCGATCTCATCGAGGACGATCAGGCTGCGCGGCGTGGCATGGTTCAGAATGTTGGCGGCCTCTGTCATCTCGACCATGAACGTCGACTGCCCTCGTGCAAGGTTGTCACTGGCGCCGACCCTGGTGAAGATACGATCGACGATGCCGACTTGTGCCTTTTTTGCGGGCACCAGACTGCCGACCTGAGCCATCAGAACAAGGAGCGCGACCTGACGCATGAATGTCGATTTTCCGGCCATATTCGGGCCGGTGATGATCAGTATCTGTCTTTCCGTGGTATCCATATGCACATCGTTGGCAATGAAGCGCTCACCGAGGTTCATGGTTTCAATCACAGGATGACGGCCATCCTCGATACACAACTCGGTCGAATCATCCATCAGTGGAGTGCAGTAGTTGTGTTCGTGGGCCAGATCGGCGAATCCAAGCAGGATGTCCAGGATGGCGACCTTGTCGGCAGTGGCCTGGATCCGCTTGCCCTGCAGGGCAACCTGTCTGCGAATGTTCTGAAACAGGTCGTATTCGATTTCCACAACCCGGTCTTCTGCGCCAAGGACTTTTTCCTCGTACTCCTTAAGTGTTGGCGTGATGAACCGTTCCGCGTTGGCGAGGGTCTGCTTACGCTGGTAATCTTCAGGAACCCGGCTCAGCTGTGAGCGGGTGACTTCAATGTAGTACCCGAAGACCCTGTTATAGCGAACCTTGAGGGTGGAAATGCCGGTGCGTTCCTTCTCTTCCTGCTCCAGCCGGGCAATCCAGCCTTTACCCTCGCGGCTGATATTGCGCAGCTCATCGAGTTCCGCATGAAAACCCTCGCGGATCAAACCACCTTCACGCATGACGAAGGGAGGGTCATCAACAATAGCGGTCGCGATCAATTCAACCATATCCGGCATGGTATCGAGTCCATCTCGCAACTCTGAAAGAAG
This sequence comes from Deltaproteobacteria bacterium, assembly GCA_024636215.1. The sequence continues at coordinate 76,714 of JAGXHL010000076.1, read as the reverse complement.
TGGACTCTCCAGTTGCGTGAGGCGATCAACCAGCTGCGGCAGTTTTTCCAGTGAAATGCGCAGTGCGGCCAGGTCCTTGGCGTTGCCGGTCGCCATGGCGATCCGGCCGTTAAGACGCTCGAGGTCATAGACTTGATCCAGAGACCGGCGCAGATCATCGCGACAGAGACTTTCGCGAACCAGCTCCTCAACAGCCATATGGCGCTCAATAATCCGTTTTTTGTCAACCAGTGGGTGGGTCAACCAGTGGCGAAGTTTTCTCGCTCCCATGGCCGTGACCGTCCGATCCATCACACCGAGCAGGGAACCACGACGGCTGCCGTCGTGCAGGGTTTCAGTGAGCTCCAGATTGCGTCGGGTAAAATCATCAAGAACCATGTGGTCGCGAACATGGTAGGTCTGCAAAGCTTGCAGATGAGAGACCGCACCCTTCTGCGTCTCCTCCAGATAGTAAAGAACCATCCCGGCAGCCTGAATTGCAGCAGGCATCGCATTACAGCCAAAGCTCTCCAGTGAACCGTCAGGGAAGAACTCCAATAAAACCTGGCGTGCACGATCTTCTGCAGCCGCCCAATCGGGGAGACGATTAACGATCCGCCCCTGAAGAATATTGTGCAGAGCTTCGACGACTTTATCCCCGGCGTCGCCTTCTGCAACAAGGACTTCAGCCGGGTCACGGGAGAGAATCTCACCAGCAGTGCTCTCCAGCTCAGCGAGCTCGGTCACCTTGAATTCACCTGTGGTGATATCAACATAGGCGACGCCAAAACAATCACTGCCGATCGGAGACAAGGCCAAAAGATAATTGTTACGGCGAGGATCGAGCGTATCTGTATCGACAACCAGTCCAGGGGTGACTACCCTGACGACCGCACGTTTGACGAGCCCTTTGGTTGTTTTGGGATCTTCAACCTGTTCACAGATGGCGACCTTGTGGCCGCTTTTAACCAGCTTGGCAATATAGGGCTGGCAACTGTGGAAGGGTATGCCGCAGAGGGGAATTTCTTCGGCGGCGCCTTTGTTGCGGGCGGTCAGGGTAATATCGAGGATTCGCGATGCGACAACGGCGTCCTCCATGAACATTTCATAAAAATCGCCAAGCCGAAAGAAGAGGATTGCATCCGGATAATCAGCCTTGATCTCCAGATACTGCTGCATCATCGGTGTTCTGTTTGCCATTATTGCTAAAATCCTAAAAAAAACAACCCGTTACAGGGCCGTGCAGAAATTCTCAAAGTGAACTGTGACTCGCATGTTATGTTAACAAATCAGCCAGTTGACTGTAAACAGCAAAGCGGGTTTAAAAATCATTGAGATGGTTGCTAAATAAAGACAAAGTACATTATGGTTATAAGCTATTAATTCCAAGGAGTACAGCAACCTATATGACAGCCGCAGCCGAGCTCCATCCCCTGCTTCAGGGCTTGAACAAAACCGACTACAATCTCACAAATCTTGATGATGAAATGCGTGTCGACAGTTTGTGTGTCGACCTCTTGCGTCACCTTTACCAGGAACTGGTGCAAAAGCAGGGTCTGCCACCGGAACAAGCCGGCGAACATTGTCAGGGTGCCGACTATTTTCTTCGCGAGTTCATCATTCCGGAGAAACACAAGAACCTGTTCGCAGTCGAAGCAAAAGACCTGCTGCAATTTGCCGGGCACTGGTACATCGTTCGCACCCTGGAGCCCAACCTGACCGAGCTCAAGAAGATCCTCACGGGGGTGGCAGAACTTTACTCCTACCTTGCCTCCCAAAAACTGGTGAGCCGGGACACAGCAGAGGCGATTTCCACGCAAAGCAAGCAGCTTGACTATTTTCAGAAAAGAATTGATGACTTCTGGGCGATCGAAGGCGATGGTTACGACGCCTGGAGAGAGGCCTGTCCTTTATAGACCGAAGTGCGGCAACGAACCGACAAAAAGATGACACAATCAACAAAATCACCCAAATTGGCCGCTGCCAAACTCTCGGTCTTTACGGCATTGGGGCTGGCCATTCTCAAGCTGCTGACCGGTCTCATCACCGGCAGTCTGGCGGTGCTGACTTCAGCGATCGACTCTTTGCTCGACATCCTGATGTCCGGCATCAACCTGATGGCGATCCATCACGCCGAGCAACCGGCAGATGAACAACATCCCTACGGACACGGCAAATTTGAAACCCTGGCGACGATCTTCCAGGCTCTGGTGATAGCGGTCTCTGGCTGCTGGATCATATACGAAGCCGTACAGCGTATGATCGAAGCCAGTCCGATCAAACAAACCGGGATCGGCATCATCGTCATGTCAATCAGCACGCTTGTCTCCCTCCTGATCAGCCGTCACTTGCATCGGGTCGCCAGGGAGACCGACTCTTCGGCGCTCGAAGCGGATGCGCTGCATTTTTCGATGGATGTTTACACCAACCTGGCATTGCTCTTCGGGCTGATCCTGATCAGCCTTTTCGACCTGCCCTGGCTGGACCCGGTGATGTCGTTCATGGTCGCAATCTACATCCTCATCGAATCGATTCGTTTATTGCGACAAGCCATGCGTGACATCCTCGATGAGCAACTGCCAGAAAAAGTCCGCCATGAAATCGAGACCCTGATCAAAGACCACAAGCACCATCTTTTCGGCTACCACAACTTGCGCACCCGGCGTGCAGGATCACAAAAGCTCATCGATTTTCATCTGACGGTCTGCAAACACCTCTCTGTCGAAGAGGCTCATGACATTACCGATTATATTGAAAAGAAGATCGGAGAGGAGATTATAGGTACGGATGTCACCATTCATGTCGAGCCCTGTCGACGGCATGGCTGCCCGGGCCGTGACGCCTGCCCGACCCAGAGTATCCGCCAGGCAGATGATGAGGACAAGAACTGGTGGAAAAAAGGTATGGAGGAGAGTGATAAACTTCCAGGGTGAGGGGGTTTGCGGAAACATTCTACCTGTTTAAAATCTGATACGGACAAAGACAGACTGTCTTATTGAGCTTCACCTTCCGGCGGACTAATCGGGAGGCGGAGGGTGACCGTTGTGCCCTTTCCCTCCATGCTCTCAATGCTGATTTCACCATGATGCTGTTCCACAATACCTTTTGCGATTACCATTCCGAGCCCAACGCCGAAACCTTTTGTGGAATACAGGGGCTCGAAGACCTTTGCCTTGGTTTCGTCCGACATGCCGGTCCCATTGTCACGAACTCGGATCTCATACACATCACCAAACAGATGCGTTGAAATTTGTAAGAGTTTCACCTTCGATTTTTTAGCCAATAGCGCGTGTACAGCGTTAGTAATGAGATTGATCATCACTTGCTGAAGTTTCTCCTGGTCAATATGCGCATAAATGCCGCTTGCGAGTTCAAGTTCACAGCAGACCTCTTCGAGGATGACCTGTTCGACTAAGATTGTCTTCAACCAATCATCCAGGGAGGTCTTTGTGGTGTTTAGTTTCTTGACACGCGTATAGTTGGTTAAGTCCTCGATGATATTGACACACCTGATGATGCTACGCTCGGCCAACTCAAGAGAGCGTTCTACACGATGGAACTCGTTGCGTTCGAGACTATCGCTGATGGAGAAAATTGCCGTTTGGATCGTTCCGAGAGGGTTGCGGATTTCATGACTGACAGTAGCTGTCAATTTCCCAAGGGTGGCCAAACGCTCACTTTGTATCAACTCCGACTGTGCCTCCTTGAGCTTACGCGTCCGAACATCAACGAGAAGTTCCAACTGCTCACGGTGTTTAATCAGCTCCTTCTCAACCTGTTTGCGCTCGGTGATGTCGAGTGCTGTAAAGACAACCTCCCTTGATGGCTCATTCATGTCTATGGGCGTGGAACTGAGCAGAACGTCGATAATGTGCCCGGTTTTGCACTTCCAGAGTGTTTCTACCGTTCCCGTTCCAAGATCGCAAATCTGTCTATACTTCTCGCGGCCGACATGCTCGTAGTCATCTTCACACATATAAAGCATCCTGGCCTTCTGTCCGACCAGTTCCTCATTGGAGTACCCGGTCATCTCACACATTCGTTTGTTAACCTGTTTGAACATACGGTCAACGACCACACCGACACCGATTGGAGCGGCCCGAAATACGCTTTGCAGGTAGGCCTCGCTCTTCCGGAGTTCCTCCTCGACCAGCTTGCGCTTGGTAATGTCACTATACATATAAACCCCCTGATAGCGGTGCCCATCTTCTGTCGTGAGAGAGTTAGAGAGGGACGCTATCGACAACAAAGGCGAAACCACTAAGTTGTGGTGACGCCTGTGTTGAACAGAAAACCATCATATTTTTAAACCGTCTTTTCCTTCAAACGGCGCAAATCCTCAATAACCTGAAGGCTACCACTACGGCGCTCATCCATTTCATCAAAAATCCGTTGTGCCATATCGCTGACACGTTCAACCGAGCTCTCAATCTGTCGCGTACTTTCAGCCTGCCGCGAGGTTGCTTTCACCATATCATCGGACATGGTCTGAACTTCCTCGACAGCGGAGACGATACTTTTCGCGCCGTGGGCTTCTTCACGAGAGGCCCTGGAGACCTGTGACGACATCTCTCCCAATTCTTCGATCGCGTTACTCACGCCGACAACAGACTGTGAAATTTCCTGGGTGGACTTGCGGATTTCATGGGCCATTTCCATAGCTTGTTGTGAACTGCCCAGAATTTGCGACAGCACGTCTGACATTTCTTGCCCCTGTTCCATCCCCTGGTTGACCAACTGATGAGTACAGCGGATATGATCAACCGTATCCCGCGTATACTTTTGAATCTCTTCAAGAATCTGATTAATCTGGTCCGTCGATGAAGCAGCCTCCTGGGCGAGGGTCCGGACTTCGTCAGCGACAACGGCAAATGAACGACCATGTTCACCAGCCTGTGCCGCAATAATAGCGGCATTTAATGCCAGCAGACTGGTTTTCTGTGTCAAGCCAGTCACCACAGACGTGATGGTGCCAACCTCCTCCCCTTTAAGAGACAGGTTGTTAATCGTTCCTTCGGCCTGCTCAACCGCAGTGACGATGCCACGCATGCCGTCCAGAACCTGTTTAACGGTTTCAACCCCATGTTCGGCGCGTTCCTTGACTGTTTCCGACATGGCATGGGAACGCACACTGCTCTCTTCTACGGCACTGACGGTATACTGAATCTCGGTCATTGACGCAATCGAGCTTTCCATGAATTCGTTGAGAGACTTGAGAGTGTCCGAAACCTGATCAATTGAGACGGAGATCTGGCCAATGGCTGAACGGGTCGAATTGACCGATTCCTGAATAACTCCGGCACCGCCGGAGATATCTGCTGTGGCGCTGGTGGTAGATGAAGTCGCCAGACGTAAAGAACTTATTAATTCGGCATGTTCGTCACGATACTTAAGAAATTCATTGAAGGTATGCTGCAGTTGTTGGGTGAGCGCTTCAACAGCATCAAGAAGATTGATGCGCATCATCGATGAGGAGACCTGGTCAGCAAACAACTTGACCGTGTCGACATCGGTGTCAGAGAGTTTAGCCTTTTTAAACTTGTTATCTACAGCAATCAAGCCAACGGCCTTGTCCCGAACAAGGATCGGACAAAGGATGAAGTTGCGTGAACGTAATTGCGGAACAGCATCACAGGGCGGTTGGAGATGGTACTCTTCCGGCATTTTTACAATATCGTCAATCAGCATGACCTGCCGATCTGTAATCGACTTGAAAAGGCAGCCGGCTCGTTCATCAAGAGGCAGGCGAATACCAATCTCGGCATCATTCAGGCTTGCCCCCCGGCAGGCAGCAAAATAGAGCTGATTATCTGCTTCATCAACCATCAAAACGTTGACGCGATCGAAGCCGATAACCTCGTGCAAGCCGTCCGCAGAGAGACGCAATACCTCCTGACGATTGACACTTTTCTGCAAATCCGTGTTGATGATGTGAAAATTCTTGATGCTGCGGTTCAAAAGCACAAAGCGCTGCTCGAAAGAAGCCTTCTGCTCGGCCACTTCACGGTTCAGAACGTCCAGTTTCAAAGCTCTATCATGGATCTGCTGAGACGCTCTGCCAATAAAGAAACCGAAAGATCCGAGTACCATCATGGTGCCGCCGCACATGTATGAATACATGTACCGACTCTGCTCCGTTCCCATGATATCCTGAATGACCTGGTCAACGAGTGACTGACTATCGTCCCAGAACAACATCAAGCGCAGGATAATCCAGCCGATCGGAGCCATAACGCCTAACAGCATGCCGCAAGCCGCGTAGGCAATATCACGCTTACCGCCACGACCATTCAATATTTCTTTGACTTCCACACTGTCCTCCTGCATGCCTAAAGTCGTTTCCATACGGGAAACTCCGAATGGAAACTAGTACCTGTATCCTTTAAGATTACGCCAGATTGCGCAGGGCTTTGGCGTGTCAGCAAGCGCGATTTCTGTTGCCTAGCCGTAGCTAAACAGCTGAAATCGGAACGTAGCTGACGCGGCAAAGAACAAGCAAGATGCGAAAGATTATGGGTTACAGGGTCCTAGCGCCCGAGAACGATACCCAGAGCTTCCGCAGCTTTGGCCAGGTCACCCTCCGGAGCTACGAGATTAAGTGAATCAACCGCATCAATGATATCGACATCAGAAACCTGTCGGCCCTGCAAGGAGACCATTCGTCCATAGCGCTCCTGTTCGATCAACTCGACAGCTTTGACACCGAAGCGAGAACCGAGAATCCTGTCAAACGCTGAAGGTGTTCCCCCTCGCTGCACGTGACCCAGCACCACTACCCGGGTTTCAATCTTGAGACGGTGGGAGATTTCGTCAGCAACAAAGGCTCCTATCCCACCCAGTCGTTCGACGCCCAGGTTTTCCTCCTGTGAGAGCTGGACAATCTTCTGTCCTGACATGGGGAAGGCCCCCTCTGCCGCAACCACGATTGAAAACTTGCTGCCACGAGCCTTGCGTATCTCGATAGCAGCATAAACGGCGTTCATGTCAAAAGGGATTTCAGGAATCAGGATCACATCGGCCGAACCGGCGAGTCCGGCTTCCAAAGCAATCCAGCCGGCATCCCGCCCCATAACCTCGACGACCATAACCCGGTTGTGGCTTTCGGCCGTAGTATGGAGTCGATCAAGAGCCTCGGTGACAATGTTGACAGCAGTGTTATAACCGAAGGTGACATCGGTACCACGCAGATCATTATCGATTGTTTTCGGCACGCCAACTACCGGCACGCCTTTTTCCTGCAAAGCCCTGGCAATTTTAAGGGTTCCATCACCACCGACGGCAATCAGCGCTTCAACGCCAAGGCTGTGAAGGTTTTTAACAACCTCATCAGAGACATCTTTGAGGTGTGTTTCACCATTTTCCTCAATGGGGTAGGCTAACGGGTTGCCCCGATTGCTGGTACCGAGTATGGTGCCGCCACGCGGCAGGATCCCGCGTACGGCAGCAAGATTCAGTTCTCGCCAGCGGGGCTCGCCGACAAGGCCATCAAAACCGTCTTCAATACCCAGAACACGCCAGTCGCGAGTCAGGCTCGCACTGCGAACAACTCCACGAATGACCGCATTCAGCCCGGGGCAGTCGCCACCTCCAGTCAGGATGGCAATGGTTCGACTCATAAAACACTCTCCTGTTTAGTGACAAGTGACAAGTGACAAGTGACAAGTGACAAGTGACAAGTGACAAGTGACAAGTGACAAGTGACAAGTGACAAGTGACAAGTGACAAGTGACAAGTGAACAGTGAACAGTGATCAGTTGTCAGTTTCCCTTTTCCCTTTTCCCTTTTCCCTTTTCCCTTTTCCCTTTTCCCTTTTCCCTTTTCCCTTTTACTTCTTCCTCTGCTCCGTTGCGATAGCTAACTTGGTAAAGCCGGCGTCCCGTGCAAGATCCATTAAAATGACGACTTTGCCGTGACGTGATTCCTGGTCAGCCAGCAACAAAACGGTGGTCTCTTTTGCGTCAGACTGGAATTCGGCGAGCAGGCTCTTGTACTCATCGATGGTGATTTGTTTGTCGCGATGAAAGATGTCACCTTCCTGAGACAGGTAAACCTTGATCTCTTTCGGCTCACGGTCAATGGTTTGGGAGGTAGACTCCGGCAGTTTGATAGAGATACCAGGACTCTCTACAAAAGTCGTGGAGATCATAAAGAAAATCAACAGCAGAAAAACCACGTCAACCATAGGTGTCAGGTCAATCCGCGGTTCCTCTCGTTGTTTACGAATAAAACCCATTTACTTCTCCAGCAGGTCTACCAGTCGAAGAGAATAGTCTTCCATTTCGATAATCAGCTGATCAAGGCGGCTGGTCAGATAACGGTGAGCAAGGATAACCGGGATGGCAACCGTCATCCCTGCGGCGGTTGTGATCAGTGCTTCTGAAATGCCGCCGCCCAGAGTTGCCGGCGTGCCCATGCCCTGACTTGCAATCACATTAAAAGCGCGAATCATACCCAGGACGGTGCCAAGCAGACCCAGCAGAGGCGAGATGGTTGCGATGGTTCCGAGAAGGCCCAGGAACCGCTGGAATGGAGCAGCTTCACGACGGCCTGTTTCCTCAACGACAGCCTTGATCTGATCACGACTACGTCCTGCAGCACGGAAAGCTGCGAGAAAAACCTGCGCCAGGGGCGTCCCCACTTTATGACAAATGGCCACGGCTTCATCATGCCGGTCCTTGGCAACCAGAGGTTCGACCTGGTGGGCAAGATCTCTGAATTCACGACGCAACCTGACATAGGTCCATAGACGCTCCAGAAAGATAGCGAGCGCAAGAACAGAACAAGCAATGATCGGATACATGAGGTATCCGCCTTTTTGGATAATGAGCAACATATTAAACTAAACTCCCTGATGAATCGTAAGGTTACGCCTGACAAAGTCTCCCGGACCCATGACAACAAGACTCACGATTTAAAATCATCCGGTTGATTTTATTGGTTTTCTCAAAGGATTACAATGAAAACCCTGCCTTTTTGAAAACCCTGAATTTGTGGCAGCTTAGAAGTGTTGGGACCCGCACACGACTAAAGACGTTCGCCAAAGGCTAGTACCCTGTAACCCATATTCTTTCGCCACACTTTCATCAACGAAATCCGCGGTTATTGTATTTGACCTTAAAGCAAAACCTTTATTTAGCCGCAGATAAAATCTGATAACGTCTGATAAGTCAAAACCTATAGGCTCTTGGTTTTGCTTATAAACATCAGATTTTATCAGATTGTATCCGCGGCTAATAAAGCTTTAAAATAACGATCTATTTGCTTCTTGCGCAATCTTGCGAAATCTTAAAGGATACAGCCTGCTAGAGCTTGGCAAAGGCTTCAGCCAGCAGGGCATAGGTTTTTTCAATGTGCTGCGGAATCACCCTGATGTCGGCAAGAATCGGCATAAAATTGTTGTCGCCGACCCAGCGCGGCACAATATGCATGTGGATGTGATCGACAATACCGGCACCGGCAGCACGACCAAGATTCCAACCAACGTTGAAACCCTGTGCGGCGCAAACCTCTCGTAGTGCCGCCTGACCTTTAATCATCAGCTGGTGAATCTCGAGGACTTCAGTCTCTTCGAGTTCAGCCGTGTCGCCCAGGTGTCTGTAGGGAGAGACCATCAAATGGCCGTTTGAATAAGGATAGCGGTTCATCATCAGGTAGCAGAACTCTCGGCGCACAAGGATCAGACGCTCCCGGTCGGTAAAGGAGTCATCGTCGACACAGAAAATACATTCATTCTCTTCTGTTGCCTGAATGTACTCAAGACGCCATGGCGCCCACAATTGATCCATGTTATCTCCCTGATGTATCCAGACGAATGATGGTTCCACAAATTTCATCAGTAATTTGCAGAAGTCCGACAGACGGATAATCCACGCTGCGTTTGTCCGTTGCGCTGCCGGGGTTGAAAAAGAGTATGCCGTTGTGCCTGTGACATGCGGGGCGATGACTGTGACCGTAAACCAGACAATCAATCGGTGTACCGGCAAACTCATCCTGAGCCCGAGCCTCCAGACCAGCCACAGCCCCCCATCCATGGATTAAGCCGATAGCAAACTCTCTGACATGAATAACCTGTTTAAACGGAATGCCTTTGCTGACAGGATCCATATTGCCCCGAACTGCATGAAATGGGTAATCATAAAAAGCATTGAGAAGGGCTGGGGACACCAGGTCGCCAGCATGCAGTATCAGATCAACCGGCGCAAGGACCTCCTCGACCAGGCTGCGAAGGAAGTTATGAGCCTCTGTCGAGTCCCGCAGATGCGTATCAGAAAGGACTCCTATTCTGATCGTTGAGTTCACATCATCAGTCATCAAAAAACCTCACTGTGTCCATCCGTAAACTCCGGATGACTAAAGAGAAGTTTTCGATCGCAGAAAAAAGCCGTTTCTGGACGAAAACTCACTGGCTTTTCACCCCCTAACGACTATCGCCATAACAGAACCCTGTCAATAGATTGAACTAAAAACGTGAATTAACAGCCCAAGGTGGCTGATTTCAGCCATAAACCTATGGGTTAACGCCAAGTTGCAACACAAAGAGGCTTGACGGCCACGTGAAAAGCGATATTTTATGAATGCTTGCAGGGTTTTTCTCAGAACCATTCATATTGGCATCAGCATTGCTGTATATTGCACACGCGAGGACGCATAAGCGAGCGTAGGCGTATAAAAGTGTTTTATCTTGACAAAAGTGTGCGATTTGCATTAGCTATACTTTTTATTATTGCTAAAAAATTTTACTGAAACAAAAACAAACCAATTGGCTTTAGGCAACGAGCCAGGGAGGACACAAAGAATGTCAAAACGACAGGAAGCGCTTGATTATCACTCAATGGGCCGCAAAGGCAAGATTGAAGTTATCACCACAAAGCCGTGTGCAACGAGCAGGGATCTTGCCCTGGCTTACAGTCCCGGAGTCGCTGAGCCTTGTCTTGAGATTGAGAAAAACCCTGACGATGCATACAAATATACAGCAAAAGGCAATCTGGTCGCTGTTGTCTCCAACGGCACTGCTGTTCTGGGTCTTGGTGATATCGGCGCACTGGCGGGTAAGCCGGTCATGGAGGGTAAAGGGGTTCTCTTCAAAAGTTTCGCCGATGTTGATGTTTTCGATATTGAGCTCAACACCAAGGACTCCGACGAACTGATCCGGACTGTGAAGCTGCTTGAACCGACCTTCGGTGGCATCAACCTTGAAGACATCAAGGGACCGGAATGCTTCTACATCGAAGAAGAGCTGAAGAAGATCATGAATATCCCGGTCTTCCATGATGATCAGCACGGCACCGCTATCATCTCAGCCGCCGGCATGCTCAACGCTCTCGAAATCGTCGGCAAAGACGTTACCAAGTGCAAGATCGTCGTTAATGGTGCCGGTGCCGCAGGGATAGCCTGTGCCAATCTGGCCATCACCATGGGCATTAACAAAGACAACGTCATCCTCTGCGATACCAAAGGGGTTATTTACAAAGGCCGCAAGGAAGGCATGAATGAGTACAAAGAACGCCTCGCCGCCACGACCGATGCCCGCACTCTTGAGGATGCCATGGTAGGTGCTGATATTTTCTTCGGTGTCTCGGCAAAGGGCGCGCTGACCAACGACATGCTCAAATCTATGGCCAAAGACCCGATCGTCTTTGCCATGGCCAACCCTGACCCGGAAATTACACCACCGGAAGCCAAAGCCGTTCGTGACGACGTCATCATCGGCACCGGCCGTTCTGACTATAACAACCAGGTCAACAACGTGCTCTGCTTCCCTTTCCTTTTCCGCGGCGCACTCGATACCCACGCCAGCGCTATCAATGACGAGATGAAACTGGCTGCGGTAAAAGCCCTTGCCGAACTCGCCAAAGAAGACGTGCCCGATTCGGTACGTAAGGCCTATGCCGGTGAAGATATCAAGTTCGGCCGCGAATACGTGATACCCAAACCTTTCGATCCACGCGTGCTCTTGCACGTCGCCCCTGCTGTAGCACAAGCGGCTATGGACTCTGGCGTTGCCCGGCGTCCGATCGAAGACATGGACAAATACAGGGAGCGTCTCGAAGCGATGCAGGGACATTCCAAGCAGATCATGCGAACCTTGATCAACAAGGCCAAAGCCTGCCCGAAGCGCATTGTTTTCCCGGAAGGCGAAGAAGAGAAGATCCTTCGCGCGGCGCAGATTCTGGTCGATGAAGGCATTGCCAAGCCGATCCTGCTGGGAGACGAAGAGGAAATCAAAGCCAACGCAGCCGCGGCAAGCGTCGATTTGTCGGGAATCACCATTATCGACCCGAGCAAAAACGAAAGATTGGAAGCTTACACCGAGGAATTCTACACCATGCGTCAGCGTAAGGGGGTCACCCTGGCTGAGGCAAAACGCACTATCCGCAAGAGCCGCAACCACTTCGGTTCGATGATGGTTCTTAAAGGTGATGCCGATTCACTCCTCTCGGGCATCAACCACCATTACCCCGAGACAATCCGCCCTGCCCTCGAAGTCATCGGCAAGCGCGAAGGGCTCTCCAAGGTTCACGGCATGTACATGATGGTCACCAAGAAGGAGGCAACCTTCTTCGCAGACACCACGGTCGCCATTGAGCCAACAGCGGAAGAACTGGCAGAGACTGCGATTCTGACGGCTCAAAAAGCTCAGCAGTTCGATTTTGAGCCGAAAGTCGCCATGCTTTCCTTCTCGAACTTCGGCAGCGCACCCCATCCACTGACGCTCAAAGTCAAGCGCGCAACGGCCCTGGTTAAAGCGCAGGCACCCGATCTGGTTGTTGATGGTGAACTGCAGGCGAATGTGGCTCTCGACCCGGACCTGGTCGAGAAGCAATACCCCTTCTCGAAGCTCAAGGGCGACGCCAATGTGTTCATCTTCCCCGACCTGCAATCCGGCAACATCGCCTACAAGTTGCTGCACAAGCTTGGCGGTGCCGAGCAGATTGGTCCCATTCTCATGGGCATGAAGAAGCCGGTTCACGTCTTGCAGCGCGGTGATGCTGTCGCGGATATCGTCAACATGGCTGCCGTCGCTGTCGTTGATGCCCAGGAGTATGCGTTTAATAATAAGTGATGAACAATCCGTGACGGGGGGTACGTGATGAACATTCCGTGACGGATAACGAGAAACATTTAAAGGGCAACCCATACTGGGTTGCCCTTTAGTTTCTAACGCCTCCAGCCCCCAGCCCCCAGCCCCCAGTCCCTGTTTTCAAACCGCTTTCCTCTTTTCTGCAGAAACAACTCCTGCTAGAATGCCGGGCCACTCCACAAACATAAAGGAAGCAAGATAATGAAATACCAAAGCACTCGAGGTCAGATCCGGGGCATTCCATTCAAGCAGGCCGTCATGATGGGCCTGGCCGAGGACGGCGGCCTGCTCTTGCCGGAGTCTGTTCCACAATTGACCCCTGGCGATCTTGATGCACTGTCGATGCTGGACTACCCTGAGTTGGCCTTCCAGGTCATGAGTTACTTTATTGAAGACATCCCGGCAGCAGATTTGAAAAGCATGATCGACCGGGCGTACGCCAGCTTTACCCATCCGGCCATTACACCCGTCGTACACAAGGACGGCCTCTTTATTCTGGAACTCTTCCACGGACCGACATTGGCTTTCAAGGACGTTGCCCTGCAATTTCTCGGCAACCTCTTTGAATACCTGCTTGCAGAAACCGGTGCGCACATGAACATCCTCGGCGCGACCTCTGGCGATACTGGCAGCGCGGCGATCTACGGTGTTCGTGGCAAGAAAAATATCAATATTTTCATCCTGCATCCGAGCAAGAAGGTTTCGGCGGTACAAGAACTTCAGATGACTACGGTCACGGAGGCCAACGTTTTCAACCTGGCCATCGAGGGGACTTTTGATGATGGTCAACAGATCGTTAAAGAGATCTTTGGCGATCTTGATTTCAAAAGAAAATACGCGCTGGGCGCAGTCAACTCGATTAACTGGGCGCGGGTTCTCGCCCAGGTGGTGTATTACTTCTACGCCTGGGGGCAGGTGCGCAAGAAGACAGGGTCACAAAAGGTTTGTTTTTCGGTTCCGACCGGCAACTTCGGTGACATCTTCGCCGGCTACATCGCAAAGAGGATGGGGCTGCCGATAGAAAAACTGGTCCTTGCAACCAACGCCAACAACATCCTCTCGCGTTTTGTCAACGCCGGCGACTACTCAATCAGTGCCGTTCACCCGACTCACTCACCATCGATGGATATCCAGAACGCGAGCAACCTGGAACGTTACCTCTTCTATTTATTCAAAGAAGATTCCAAACAGTTGACTGCAGCCATGCAGCAGTTCTCTGCAACAGGCAAGCTCGCCTTCACTTCGGAGCAGATCGCAGAGGTCAATGAAATTTTCACCTCAGCGTCAGTGGACAATGAGCAGACGCTGGCAACCATCAAAAACTTTTACGAGACCACCGGCTATGTGCTTGACCCACACACTGCGACCGGGATAAAGGTCGGCAAAGACCTCTCAGTAGGAACCTGCCCGGTCATCTGTCTGGCAACGGCACACCCTGCCAAATTCCCTGATGCGGTCAATCAGGCGATTGGCAAAGGCCCGGAGCGGCCGGCAAGTCTGGATGGCCTCGAGACTCGTGAAAAACGGTGTGAAATTATAGAGGCAAAGACGGACGTGGTTAAATCCTACCTGACCCAGGTTTTGAACTGAGGCATTGTATTGGCTTATCTATACGCAGATAGCCATTCTAAAGGATACAAACCATTGATACTAAAGTCTGAGTCAGTCAATTGACATGTAATTTTAAGCATTTATACTTCTGGTAAATTGATCGGCAAGACCATCAAATCTCTATGAGAAGAATGCACGTCTCGTCACCATTCGAGGGTCGTCAGTTCTTGTTGTTATTGACACTGTAATTTCATTACTACCGGGGAGGCCCGCCTTGACGGCAAGCACTGAGCTGACATTATCCGTCGTTGTGCCGGCATATAATGAAGAAGAGGTCTTGCCGGAATTTCACAGACGGCTCAGCGCCGTTCTGAACGAGATTGACGGACACCACGAAATTCTCTATGTCAATGACGGCAGCAGCGACACGACGCTCAAGGTTATCAAGGACTTCCAGGATCCCAGCGTTGCAATCATCGACCTGAGCCGCAACTTCGGTAAAGAAATTGCCATGACGGCGGGACTTGACCACGCTACTGGACAGGCCATTATCGTTATCGATGCGGACCTGCAGGACCCTCCTGAACTCATTCCGCAGCTGATTGTGAAATGGCAGGAAGGCTACGATGTCGTTTATGCCAAAAGGTCGTTTCGCGAGGGTGAAACCTTCCTCAAAAAACTCACAGCTAAACTCTTCTACCGCCTGATCCAGGGCGTCAGCCGGGTGAAAATCCCGGCCAACACAGGGGACTATCGCCTGCTCTCCCGTCGTGCAGTGGAATCGCTCAAGCAACTCCGCGAAACGCATCGGTTCATGAAAGGGCTGTTCGCCTGGATCGGCTATCCACAGGTTGCTGTAGAGTATCGAAGGGAACCACGCTCAGCAGGACGCACTAAATGGAACTACTGGCAGCTCTGGAATTTCGCCCTGGAGGGGATCACCTCGTTCACCATTAACCCCCTGAAAATTGCCACATATCTTGGCCTGACGACTTCCGTCGGCTCCTTCACTTACGCCTTGTTTATTATTTACAAAACACTTGTCTACGGAGACCCGGTACAGGGTTATCCATCTCTGATGGTGGTCATTCTTTTCCTGGGAGGAGTCCAACTGATGAGCCTTGGGGTGATCGGCGAATACCTTGGCAGGATGTTCAACGAAACCAAGCAACGACCTCTCTACCTGATCAATAGTTACAGCCCGTCAAGAGTTCAGGACAACACAGAGGCCTCCGGATGAGGTTCTCATCCCGACCTCTGCAACAACGATCTCAGGCACGCGATTTTTGATTATGTCGAAATATCTTCCTGACTTTGCAGGTATTTTTTGTCTGAGCGTTTTTATTATATCCATCGCGACCATAAGCGATGGTCTGCTAAGAGATGGTGATTCTTTCTGGCATATCAAGGTCGGCAGCGTCATGTTGGAGCAACGCAGCCTGATCGACAGCGATATTTTTTCCCATACCGCTTTCGGCACGCCCTGGACAGCACACGAGTGGCTTTCTGAAATCATCATGGCAGGGGTTTATAAACTTGCCGGCCTTGAAGGAATTCTCTGCTTTTTTCTCCTGATTACCTCCCTTACCTTCTGGATGCTGTTCAAAATCACCGAAAAGTACGCCAACCCTTGGATCAGCTTTGGCTGCGTCTCTCTGGCACTGGCCCTCAGCCCTAGTCATCTGGCCGCCCGCCCTCACCTGTTCACCTGGTTATTCATGCTCCTAACTCTCTCTCTCCTTATAAATGGAGGAAAACGTCTTTACTGGTTGCCAGCCATCATGATGATCTGGGCAAATCTACATGGTGGGTTCATACTGGGGCTCGTTCTGCAGGGGATTTTCCTGTTGGGGTCGGTACTGGAGAAATACCTGGCCGAAAAGCAACCTCTTAGAGAATGTCTGCAACAGCAGAAACCAGCGATGCTTGTCCTGCTCCTCAGTATTTTATCCATTGGCGTGAACCCCTTCGGCTATGAGCTGTTATTGTTCCCCTTTCAAGTCTCAAGCGGCGTTTTTTCAACACTGATTGGAGAATGGAAAGCACCTGACCTGCAAGACATGTGGTATTTTCGCGCCTACCTGATAGGGCTTGTTGTTTTGGTGTCGTTCGCCAAAAGCCGGGTCACCTGGACGGAACGGCTCCTCATAGTTTTCTTCCTCAACGCAGCACTCACCCACATTCGCCACGTCAGCCTCATGCTCATGGCCCTGACACCCTTCCTTGCCAGGATGATTGACAGTCAGTTCAGCAAAGGCTCGCAGAACTCTGTCGACCCTTCAGACAGTAAACAACTTAAGCTCTCCGCATCAAGCGGCCCGCTGCTAACGGTCTTGATTGCTTTACTCATCATTACAGCTGGTTCAATTGACAAACACGCCCTCAAGTTTTTGGCTCCTCAACAGATCATCGACGTGCAAGCAAACCACCTCGATCAACTGGTCAGCTATCTCGACAAAAACTTACCCGAAGGGAAAATGTTCAATGAATATGCTCTGGGTGGCTACCTGCTTTACGCGCTCAAGCCGCATCCAAAAGTCTTTATTGACGGCCGCGCCGACATGTACGGTGAGCAAATTCTCTCCGACTACAACGCAATCAAATTTTCGTCTTCAGAAAGAGAAAAACTGCTTGAACAATATGATGTTGATTGGGTTGTTTTCGAAAAGGATTCTGAACTTGTCGGGGCTCTGAAAGAATCTGGTTCCTGGCAGGAATCTTATACAAATGAATATTATGCGGTTCTTACAAAAACAACACAAAAGCCCTGAAACATCTCGACACGACAGAGCGGAGGATCCTCTTTCCTGGGCGACTCAAAAGGGCTGGCGGCAATGGTTATTGCCTGCCCTGTTCTTTTTCTTTCTCACACTGCTTTTTTGCTCACCGCTGTTAAAAAATCTTTACAGTTCCGGTAGTGGCGACTGGGACTACTTCATGTTTTTGTATGAAGTGCCATCGATTACGCTTTTCGAATACAAACAATTCCCCCTGTGGAACCCTTATTGCGGCGGCGGGATATCACTCATCGGCAACCCACAGGCAGGTTATCTTTCGCCTATATTGATTTTCACTGCACTCTTCGGTGTTGCTGCGGGGCTAAAAATTGCTGTCCTGGTGCATACATTTGCAGGGTTGTGGGGAATGTGGCTATTAAGTGGACATCTAAAGATAAAAGGCCCTGCGCGTTTAGCCCCTTCTTTGATTTTTATGTTTTCGGGCGCCTGGGCCCTTCACATTGCTGCAGGCCACATTGTATGGCTACCCGCATCTTTATTACCTTTACTTTTATTGGCCTTACTAAAATGCCTGGATAAAAGCTATTGGATTTTTGTAGCGGGGGCAATTGAGAGCATAATGTTTTACGAGGGCGGTACTTATGTTCTCGCATATTCACTTTTATTTATTTGTATTTATTGTTTGGTCTTGGCAATAGAGACTAAATCATTTTACCCCCTTAAGTTTTTTTTCATGATCAACCTGCTGGCAGCCGCGTTTTCTGCGCCAAAGCTACTGCCTGTGTTGGAAGTTTTACAAAGCCATCCACGACCAACTGAGGTGGGTGTCGGCATCCCCCTGGATATCTTTTTCTATTTCTTTATTGACCGCTTCACGGGGCTGGAAAGAAGTCTGAACGGCACCGGGTGGTGGGCTTTTGGCTGTTATTTTGGCATCATTGTTATTTCTCTATACCTGTTTAGTTTCACTCTCTTCAAAAGACACAAGGCTCTTGTTATCGTCTCGCTGTTCACACTCTTAGTCTCTTTAGGAAATTTTGGCACACTGTCGCCATGGAATATCCTTCACAACCTTCCCATTTTCAGCAACTTTCAGGTACCGACACGAGCATTGATTGTCTTCAGCTTTGCGGTAGCCCTTCTCTGCGGGCATTCGTTGGAACACCTTGGCAAGCGAGGCAGTTTCCGTTCCAGATTGATGGTCAGCTTAACCGTTCTTTTTATATTCTGTGATTTGATTTCCGTAAGTCTGCCCACCCTTGCCAATGCCACCCAAACACTCACAACTCCTTTTTGGAAGAATGTTCGAGCTGAACAGAATCTCAATAATCCAGAACTCTACAGGATCCCACCGAGTGCTTCTTCCGGGCTCTTACAGTCAATTCCATCAGTTCATCAGCCATTCACACAAATAAGCATTCCTTTTACGCAGAGGAATGTTCACGGTGCGTGGAGCGATCAATATCTCCCGTTACTTCAGAACACAGGCGTTGTTGATGCTTATGAGACCATCCCCTTTGCTCGCAATTCGCGTGCAAACACTGATGAGGAATATAAAGGAGAGTATTACCTCCTCAATGATGGGACCGTCACATTGAATGAATGGAGTCCAAACAGGCAGAGATTTCATATTAAGAGTGAAGAAGAGAATAAATTGGTCATTAATCAAAATTTCGACCAGGGATGGCGAAGTTCATCCGGTATCATTGTGACCCAAAATGGGTTATTGGCCATCAATATCCCACCGGGTAATTATGATTTTGAAGTCTATTATTTGCCAAAATCATTTCAACTTGGATTATATCTACTCGTTTTTACCTTGGGGATATTTTTGATGGTTTTCACAAAAAAGTTTATTCTGCGAAAGAAAGCTAATTCTCGTGCTTAACGACATTACAGATACGACTTCATATCTCACATTGAGAAGCCGAAAGGCTCTCGTCAGGTGTGACTCAAAATTGACTTTCAACTCAATGATGTACAAGTAGATTAGTTGGTTCCTTGCTATGCAAAGAGCGTCATTATGCTATTCTAAAATTATCAAGCATAGGTTTGAATACAGGTTCCATCTTGTGTCTATAAAATTTCACTGCTTAATCTGCGTTGGTATTATGAAAGTTTTTAAGAAAAGAAAACCGCAACGGGGAGCGGTTATCATCGAGTTTGCCCTCCTGTTGCCGTTATTTCTCCTGTTGTTGATGGGTATGATTGAATTCGGACTGCTATTTTACAATAAGCAGGTTGTCACCAACTCCAGTCGTGAGGGCGCTCGAGCTGGCATTGCCCACATTAGTGAAAACGAGATTATTGCGGTTGTCGAGAGTTACTGTACCAATCGTCTCATCACTTTTGCCAGCGTTCCGTCTGTATCGACTGCGGTCGACGGTGAATTGGGTGCGTTTGGTACGCCACTCACAGTCACAGTCAGCTATGATTACACTTTTGTCGTTCCTGAGTTGATTGGATTGGGGACGACCCTGCAATTAACGGCTGAGTCGATGATGTATATGGAGAGACCTTTGTCACCGTAGCAAAAGTTCTCTTAACAAAGGATAGATCATCAGATCATGAGACAAAGAGTAATGAAAAAGATGTGCCTTCGCGATGAAAGCGGCTCGGCAGCTGTTGAATTTGCAGTCATCTCGGTCGTACTGATAGCGGTCTTGTTTGGCATAATAGAATTCGGCATTCTTCTTTTTGACAAACATGTTTTGACGAATGCAAGCCGAGAGGGTGCCCGAGCCGGCGTTGTGATGCGCGTTCCACGGCTATCCGACGCAGCCATCATTTCCAAGGTTAACGAATATGCTCAGGCTCACATGATCTCCTTTGGTGCATCAAGTGCATTAACCACCACAGTCACACCACCCGAGGCCTCACGAAGCGGAGCTGCATTATTCGGCACGGAAATGGAGGTTACAGTCACTTATCCATACGAATTCATGGTTCTTTCCGGCTTTGGTCTGGGACCTGTCAGCTTAACAGCCAAAACCCGTATGCGCATGGAGTGAGACAAACAGTCGTACAAGGGGAGGTGCCAGATGAAAAAACATCCGATTCGTTCTGCAGTCCTGTCCAAGTCGCAGGGCAGCGTTCTGGTTATGGCTGCGCTGCTGTTAACCGTTTTCCTTGGCATCGCAGCGCTATCAATCGATATAGGTTACTTGAGCACAACCAAGAACGAGCTGCAGAACACGGCCGATGCCGCAGCTTTAGCTGGCGCAGGGTACTTGGGGAATATTTACATAGGGCTTCCTGAGGCCCAGCAGGGAACCTACACTTTCACCAAGACTGACATAGAGGCTGTTGTTCAGGCTGTCGCAGAAAAAAACCGGGCATCCGGAGTCGACATTGTCATAGATAGTGCTGATATTGTGGTTGGCCAATGGGACGAAAGCACGACCAGCATTGCTCCTGTAACTTTGACACAGGCGGACGCAGTTTATGTAAAAGCCCGCAGGGACAACACCGCCAACAGCCCGATAGGCACATTTTTTGCCGGGATATTTGGTATCGACAGCATGTCCATAAGTGCCGAGGCTGTTGCGTCACTCAGTGGCCCCGGAGTCGTCGCAGAGGGAGAGCTGATTACTCCGTTTGCCTTGTCAGAACATGTATTTCCTAACAATTGCACAGATTTAATCGAATTTTCTCCAACGACATCAAGCTGTGCTGCCTGGCATAACTTCTTCGACCCGGTCAATGCTTCAAAGATGGAGGAGAAACTCTGGGGTTTTATTGAAGCAGACAGTCCCTGTGACCATTGCGGAGATTGTGAAACCTGCGCCTACAGGACCTTGCCGTCTGGCCCAGATTGGCTTGAGGCCAATTTCGACATCAGCAAAGCGGTCGAACCAGAAGTAACTCCTGAAGCTTCGGCCGGCGTTTTGTTTAATTTTCAGGGAGGTGCAATTGCCAGCCTCTTCCTCGGCGGCTACCTTGGTGTAGACTACAACGGTGCAACGGGGACCGTTTATGACAATGAAAAGAAACCTGCACCAATGTTAGCCTTGTTCGATTACTACAGATACCGTGATGGCGATAATAATGACGCCATATGGACGACGACGATACCTGTCTATAAAGACGAGACAGTACAGGACGAAGATGGAATCCCCGATTGTGATAATGCCAATGACAGCAGAGAAATACTTGGATTCGCGAGGGTCGAAGTCTTGTACCCTGACCCTCCTCCCTCGACAAACATACAGGTGCGAGTCGATTGCAGCTTCTCTGTTGTTGACGGCAGGGGTGGAGGTGGAGTTTTCAGTAATATCAGGGGAACAATCCCGCACCTGGTCAAGTAAAAGACCGGGTTCCCCCGAGCCGATGCGGTTCGTCCCTCACCACATCCTACATGCTGTCCGGCCATAAACTCCGGGCCGATAAGTCAGCTGAACAGTTACAATAGAACGCACAAGGAAAACAAAGACCTCCAGGCAGCTTATGCCCTGGAGGTCTTTATCATTCTTAAGATTAAGCAGTCACCTCTTTATTGCAGGCTTTTGCTTATCCGGTAGAGAATACTCACGCCTTAACAGTCAAAATAGAGCGCAAACTCCACAGGACTAGGACGCATACGCACAGCATCAACTTCAGCTTCGCGCTTGTAAGAAATCCACATCTCGATAACATCCTTGGTGAAGACGTCCCCTTTAAGCAGGAAGTCGTGATCGACTTCCAGACAATCCAGAGCTTCATTCAGGGTGCCGGCAACACTTGGAATATCTTTGAGCTCTTCCGGAGACAGACCATAGATATCCTTATCCAGCGGCTGACCTGGGTCGATCTTGTTTTCAATACCGTCGAGACCGGCCATCAACTGTGCGGCAAAAGCCAGGTAGCCGTTACAGCTTGGATCCGGAGTACGATACTCAACACGCTTGGATTTCGGGTTGTCGGTGACCGGGATACGCAATGATGCAGAACGGTTTCGGTTCGAGTAAGCCAGGTTGACAGGAGCCTCGTAACCGGGGACCAGACGCTTGTAGGAGTTGGTGGTCGGGTTGGTAAAAGCACAGAGAGCCTTGGCGTGCTTCATGATGCCGCCGATGTAGTACATGGCCATTTTCGAGAGACCGCCGTAGCCATCGCCGGCAAACAGGTTGACGCCGTCTTTCCAGATCGACTGGTGACAGTGCATGCCGGAGCCGTTGTCGCCGAAGATCGGTTTCGGCATGAAAGTCACCGTCTTGCCATTCCGAACAGCAACATTCTTGATGATGTATTTGAACCACTGCAGGGTGTCACCCATGCTGAGCAGCGAATCAAAGCGCATGTCGATTTCCGACTGGCCGCCGGAAGCAACTTCGTGATGGACGGCTTCAATGGTCATGCCCACGCTTTGCAGAACCTCAACCATCTCGTTGCGCAGGTCGATCATGGAATCGGTCGGAGCGCAAGGGAAATAGCCTTCCTTGTGACGTGGCTTGTAACCGAGGTTAGGAAACTCTTCGCGACCGGTGTTCCAGATACCTTCGACCGAATCAACCGAATAGAAAGACTCGTTGGCACTGGAGGCATAACGAACGTCGTCAAAAATAAAGAACTCCGGTTCAGGACCAAAGTAAGCGGTGTCAGCAATGCCGGTAGACTTCAGGTAGGCTTCGGCCTTCTGGGCAATGAAACGAGGATCTCGAGTGTAACCTTCCTTGGTGATCGGATCGATAATATTACAGATCAGGCTGAGGGTCGGTACTTTGACAAAAGGATCAATCTTGGCTGTGGTCGAGTCAGGCATGATCAGCATGTCTGAATTATGGATGGGTTGCCAGCCTCGGATCGAAGAACCATCGAAGCCGATACCTTCTTCGAATGTATCCTCGCTGAATTCAGCAATAGGTGTAGAAAAGTGCTGCCAGATGCCGACAAAATCGAGGAACTTGTAATCGACCATCTTGCAATCATTTTCCTGGGAAAATTTAACTACTTCTTGTGGGGTCATCGTGTTCACCTTCTCCTTTGAGATTACGTTTCTACTGCAACAGAAAAATAAATATACGGCTAGTATTTAGAGGGCGTCATCACCCGTTTCTCCAGTACGAATCCGAACGACCTCATCAACGGAAGTCACAAAGATCTTGCCATCTCCGATGCGGCCGGTTTTGGCAGCTTCGCCGATCACCTCGACAACCTTGGCAGTGATTTCATCGGCAACAATGATTTCCATCTTGATTTTCGGGATGAAATCAACCACATATTCTGCACCGCGGTACAATTCAGTGTGGCCTTTCTGACGACCAAAGCCTTTGACTTCACTGACCGTGATTCCCTGAATACCAATCTCATTCAACGCTTCCTTCACTTCATCCAGCTTGAAGGGCTTGATGATGGCTTCGACTTTCCTCATAGTTAGTGCTCCTCAATCGATTAAATGTCTGTAGCTTCTTTATTGGACAACGAACAAGATCCAATGAACTCAACTCTAGACATTAGCAAATTGCTTGCCCAAATTTACGGCACGGTCTCGAAAACATCTAACATACTGATTGTTAATGCTTTAAGGACGGCAGCCAATCGAGCAATGACATCACTGCAACAGTGGTCTATGTATACAAATAAAGCAGTGTTCCCTGTAGTTGCATAGCTTTTGTGCAGAGATGCCGGAACGGACACTGTCTGCTAAACTGAACAAAAGACCGAATCAGGAATTTATCAGTTTACAGAAGGGTTGTCTACAGAGTCATGGTCGGATTAAAACAGACTGACGTTTTACATGAATAAGCAGCCTTTGCGCTTCAGAGGTATGAGCTGGGGCTTGAAACAATCCAACCACCGATATAACTTTAGTTATAGTTACATAAATAATCCGTTAAAAAATAAGGACTTTTTACAGATCAACAGACTTTGTCATATTGACTTGAAATGTGTCGGGGTTAAGATTTCAACAAGCTGTACGGGAGGTAAGGGACGTTAAACCAACTGCAAGGAGGAAAAGAAAATGACGATCAAGAATTTTTTCAAGAAGTTCATCCAGGATGAGGAAGGTGCAACAGCGGTTGAATACGCAGTCATGATTGTTCTGATTATTGTTGTCTGTCTGGCCACCATAACATTTCTCGGAAGCGAGGTCGAGCAAGCATTCAACACAGTAGCGACGACTCTCGACAGATAGGCCAGATTGCTACTGGCAAACCAAAAAACCATGAGGCGGCAACTTTGGAAAGAAGAGCGATAGAGATCACACCGAGTCGTGTTTCAGGCTTGATTGCAGTGACGATTTCTATCTACTTTATGATCGCGCAGAGACACGATCTTTCCATAGTTGTCGCCTCGATCTATTTCGCCCTGGCCTGCACCACAGACACACTTAAATGTAAAATTCCGAACCTGCTTAATGCCTGCCTGCTTGTTGCAGGCATTGTTATTTTTACCGTCAATCAGGGAGCATCAGGCCTCCTGACAAGTCTCTGCGGTTTAGGCTTGGGCCTCGCTCTCCTGCTGTTGCCCTACCTCATGGGAGGGATGGGTGCGGGTGATGTCAAGGCGCTCGGTGCACTCGGCGCATTTGTCGGCCCCTACGACATATTGCACGTCTTTATCTATATGGGTTTGTATGGTGGGATGATCGCGGTGTGTCATTACTGCTACACAGCGGACATTAAAGACAGGTTCCGTGAAATCGGGAGATCAGTCTACGCCGCGGCAGTTACCCATAGCTGTGAGTTTGACGCCGCCAAAGATCCAGGCCTCCACAAAACACCAATGAGATTCCCCTATTCCGCAGCGATAGCTTTTGGTTACTATAGCTTTATCTGCTGGGGTGCGCTGCTGTGAACCGCAATTCAGATTGTCACCCCTGCGGTGTTATCGTGAAACCCAAAAAATGATTTCCCCGGACGAATCATATAAGACGAAGATACAAGCATTTCATTGAAAAAATTTTAATCAATAGAAAGCAGTTTTTGTTAAGTCTGATACAATAGTTTCAATCAGTTAATGGAAATTTGTCTGTATCAGAAAAACAAAAGTATTATTCTATCAGGGGGCCCCGCAAGCTTATTTAATATGTTCATGAGAAGGACCGGTGCAAATTGACGCCGCCTTCGCGGAAAAGAACCGTTTCCGGACGGCAACATAATTTAGTCTTGATTTCGATTTCTATACGAGGAGGTTCACCATGAAACAATATGGCACGCTCATCGCGCTGGCCGTCGCCGTGGTTTTCGGTATTGTTGCCGTCATCCTTGCCAACCAATGGCTAAGCACCCAGGTTTCAGAAGACAAGGTCATAGTCCAGGAACAGAAAATCCCCCTCACAAAGATTGTTGTCGCAGGACAAAATCTGGATATCGGTTCGCTGCTGAACGAACAAACCCTCGCCCTTGTCGATTGGCCCAAAGCCAATGTCCCTCAAGGTGCTTTTGAAAAGATTGAAGATGTCAATGGTCGGGTTACTGTAACCAGGGTTGTTGCAGGTGTGCCGATTGTTGCAGCGGAACTTGCGGCGCCTGGATCCGGGGCCGGTCTGGTTGCCAGTATCAAACCGGGCATGCGGGCTATGGCGATCAGGGTCAACGAGGTCATCGGGGTTGCTGGTTTCGTTTTACCCAACACGTTTGTCGACATTATTTCCGTACAGGGCAATACAGCCAAAACCGTTCTCGAACGGATTGAAGTTCTTGCCATCGCCCAGCAAACTTTTGTTGAAGAAGGCAAAGCAAAGGTCGTTAGCACAGTGACGCTGGAGCTGACACCCAAGCAAGTCGTGAACCTCTCCGAGACAGTCATCAAGGGGCCGATCACACTGGCACTTCTGAATCCTGCCGAACAGATGGAGGAGCCTCCCAAGCCTGAGCCTGAACTAGTTAAAAAGAGAATCCAAAGATATGTCCCAAAGAAAGCTGAGGATCAATTCAAAGTTGAGTTAATTCAAGGTGATCAGAAGGCAGAAAGCTTCACATTCAAATATGAAAAATAACCAGACATCGGTTTCCGTATAGTGAGGGAGGAAGAAATGAGAGAATCCGTGAAAATGCCATTAGTGCTTTTGTTATTTGCGTTGTGTTCAATTACAATCTACAGCGGGAATGCACATTCTGAAGAAACCAGTCAAAAGTTGTTTATAAAGCCTGGTGGATCAAGAATTTTAGAGATACAAAACGTCAGCAAAGATCTAAGGGTTCTAGTTTCAGAAAGTGACATAGTTCACGCACGCCCCCTGAAAGAAAATAAGGTCTATATAAGGGGGAAAAAACCCGGTTATTGCACCGTAACGATATGGGACAATATCTCAAAGCAAGTGACATCAGAAATAGATGTCACAGTCTCCTATGATTTGACAGGCCTAAAAAAGCAAATGGCAATTCATTTCCCATATCAAGACATCAATGTTTATGGAGCGGATGACGGTATTGTTTTATCAGGGACAGTTTCGGGACCTGAGATTGTTGAGCAGGCGATAAGACTAGCGGAAAGGTTTATACCCACCGAGGACTCTACCAGCATGGTTAACAGTGGCGAGGGGGGCATAACCAATCCAGAAGAGGTATCTGGCAGTGGTGGGTCAGGATCTGATGATGTAAATGTATCTAACACTGGACGCACAGAGATTAAAATCAAGAAGATAACAAATTTACTTAATGTTGATTCTATCCATCAGGTTCTTCTGGAAGTTAAAATTGCCGAAGTCAACCGGGATAGTGCAATGAATTGGTCCGCAGGATTATCCTTCCATAAACTCGGCAGTGATTTCAATGGCATTATCGGCGGTAGCTCAATAATACCAGAAGGGTCACATTACTTTGACGCCAGCAAATTTGACGGGGGATCAATCATTACTGACTTCGTCGGCGATGCTGCAAATATCTTGCTGAAAATCGACAATGTAAATTTAGCCTTGGAGTTTCTCGAAGGAGAAGGGCTTGCAAAAACCCTTGCGGAGCCAAGGCTAGTTGCACTCAGCGGCCAAGAAGCCAAGTTCTTGGCTGGCGGAAAATTTCCTTACGTTGAATCAACACTTGATCAGAACGGCAATGCATCCAACAAGGTAGTATTTGAAGAATTTGGTGTCTCTCTGAAATTCACACCGATTGTGCAAAGCAACGGATTGATAACACTCAGAGTTGCGCCCACCATATCGGAAATTACCAGCACTGTAAATTCCCCAAGTGGTTTATTGCCTGTCGTTGACACTAGACAGCTGGAAACAACATCACAGCTTCATGATGGTCAAACCCTCGTTCTTGCAGGACTGCTCAGGGAGGACACCACTAACGGAATCAACAAGGTCCCATTTCTCGGTGACGTCCCTGTGTTAGGAGCCCTATTCAAAAGCAATGCTTTTCAAACACAGAAATCTGACTTAATGATTACAATCACTCCGCACTTAACAACCCCGGTCAAAGAGGACCTTGTCAGTTACCCTGGCGAGTTTATCAAACGCCCAAACAAGTTTGAATTTTATCTCCTTGGAAAGCTTGAGGGAATGAGACGAGCAGACGACAGTTCAAACGTATCAAGCCACAATTTTATATTATCTTCGACTGATGGTTTAGAGGGTTCATTCGGACATTCAGAATAATTTAAGGAGTTAATCATGCTGAAAACAATATTATTATCAGCTGCAATAATTACCATAACTGGTTGTGCCTGGAACCAAGAGGCCCCCTATGTAGATTATGAGTTTGGTATGGCTCAAAACGCTGCGTTTGATCAGCAGATTGCTTACAAAGATTACAAGTATGCAAACTCGAAGCCTGCCACCATGCCTGGTATTCATGCAGAGAAAATTATGGATACATACCAAAACTCTTTTGACCGCAAGAATGAAGATGATGTCAAAAACTTTAGTCGAGGCTTTATGTCCATAGAATAGGCATTATAGCCAAAAGAGAGGTTATCGTCATTCTGCTGATAGCGATAATGAAAATTGCTCAAGATTGAGGACGGCCTCAACACAATTCTACAGGTTGTAAGCATCAACTTTTTCGAAAGAATGTCAATAAATCTTCTACTTACAATCTAGGCCTACACAACTAAATTGTTCGAGAAAGATAACCAACCGTTTTTTCAACTAAACGTTGGGACACTCTTTGATACAAGGCAATCATAAATGGCAACAGAACTCATTCTCGCAATTGAGATATTACAACCTGATCGATCCAGGGCATTTCTGGGCCTGGCCAAAAAGCTGAAAGGTGTCAACATACTGCAGTGGCAAAGCCATACCGCAGAAAAGGGCATGGCTGCAGGCAAAACCATTCCGGACATTATTCTGATTGATGACATCGTAGAAAACAATGACCTGCTGGCCAGAGTCCAGACGATCAAAGAACACTTCCCCAAAGTAACCCTGTTCGTTACCTCGGCAAACAAGGATCACCAGAACATCATATCGGTCATGAAGGCCGGGGTCTCAGAGTATCTCGTCGAACCCGTCCAGGAAGACCAGCTCTACAATGCGATTGAAGAGGTCCGCGCCAAACTGGCCAACTCGGGTCTTCTGGCTCATGGGCGCATTTACAGTTTCGTCGGTGCCAAAGGCGGTGTCGGTTCAACCGTTCTGGCCGTCAACGCGGCAGCCTCACTGGCACTGGACAAAAAAAATTCTGTCGCGCTTCTGGATATGTCTTTCCAATCAGGTGACGCTTCGGTCCTCCTCGATATAGTCCCGCAGAACACCATCATGAATATCTGCGAAAACATAGGCCGCCTGGATGTTTCTTTCCTGCGAGGCGTGATGTCTGGCCATTCAACAGGAATCAATTTCCTGCCGGCACCAGTCAACCCTGAAGACAGCGAAGATATCGTCAAGGATCACATCTCAAGCATCCTCAACCTCTCCAGAAAACTCTATGATCACATCGTCCTGGACTGCGGTTCCATGCATGTTAATGACTGCAGCGTTGAAGCCTTTAAACAATCCGACAAGGTCTTTGTGGTCACGGACATGTCGGTACCCTCAATCCGCAACACGGTCCGCCTCTGTAAATTAATCAGGAAGTTCGGCATCAACCTCGAAAAGATTGAAATTATAATCAACCGCTACATTAAAGGTGGAGCCCTCTCTCTGGGCGAAATCGAGAAGAATTTCGACAAACCGGTCTACTGGCTGGTACCGAACGATTTCTCGGAGATTGTGTCATCAATCAACCGCGGTGTACCTCTGGTCAAATTATCGAGCAACGCACCTTTTTCAAAGAACATGCTGGAACTCATCCGAAAGGTTCAAGGGATTCAGAACGATCCTGACTTCAGAGGAATAAAAGGAACTTTTGGCAAGAACATTTAGCTTTTAGAGGCTTCGATCATACTGGAGGGTCAATGGCAATCAAGAGTCTGCTTGGTAGAGCAATTACCGGTGAGAGCTCAAACAATGAGCCGCAAACAGAACATTCCAACTTCTACCATGAAGTTAAAAGAAAGATCCATGGCCGGCTGGTCGAGGAAGCCAACCTGGCGGCATTGGACACCCTGGAACCGGAGGAGATCAAAGCTGAAATTGAGAATGTTGTCGAGTATTACCTACGTGAAGAAAAAGCCCTGCTCAACGAGAATGAACGTAAACATATCATCGATGAGATCCTCGATGAACTGAACGGTCTCGGCCCTTTGGAACCTTTCTTTAAAGATCCCACTGTCAGCGATGTTCTCGTCAACACTTATAAAGATATCTATGTCGAACGTTTTGGATTAATCGAAAAAACCAAGTCACGCTTTGTTGACGATGTTCATCTTCGTAACATTATTGACAGGATAATTTCACGCGTAGGTCGTCGCATCGACGAATCCTCGCCGATGGTTGATGCCCGCCTCCCGGATGGTTCTCGCGTCAACGCCATTATCCCACCCCTTGCTATTGACGGGCCAATGCTCTCCATCCGAAGGTTTGCCGTCACCCCTTTGATGATGAACGACCTGATCGGCTATAAGGCACTGACTGCCGAGATCGCTCAACTCCTCGCAGGCTGCGTCAAAGCCAAGCTGAACATCATGATCTCCGGTGGGACCGGAGCTGGCAAAACAACGCTGCTGAACATCCTCTCGGCCAACATACCCGCCAATGAGCGCATCATTACTATTGAGGATTCGGCAGAATTGCAGCTGCAGCAACCGCATGTCATTCGCCTGGAGACACGCCCGCCAAGTGTTGAAGGAACCGGTCAGGTCACGTCACGTGATCTGGTCAGAAACAGTCTCAGAATGCGTCCGGACAGAATCGTCGTCGGTGAGGTTCGCGGGGCAGAAGCATTCGACATGCTGCAAGCCATGAACACTGGTCACGACGGCTCTTTGACTACCATTCACTCAAACAGTCCGAGGGATTCGCTCACCCGGCTTGAATCGATGATCCTGATGACCGGCGTCAACCTGCCTGAAAAAGCCATGCGTTTCATGGTTTCATCGGCTCTCGATGTCGTTATCCAGGCTTCGCGGATGACTGACGGGAGTCGTAAAATCACTTCGGTTGCCGAAGTTGTTGGCATGGAAGGTGACGTCATCACTCTTCAGGATATTTTTGTTTTTGAACGTCGCGGTCTGGATAAAGACGGCAAGGTGGTTGGTGAACATCGATCGACCGGCATTCGACCAAAATTTACAGAGCGTCTGGAAATGGCAGGGATCGAAGTGCCCGAAAACCTGTTCAACAACTTCTGACGTTGGCAGTGGAGCTTTCATGGACAAGATTACGATCTTTCTTTTTATCGCAATTTTCATCTTTACGGTTGCCATTATTCAAGTCATTTACCTGGCATGGGTAGAAAGCCGCTTTGTTGAAAAGCGTAAAGTCAAAAAACGCCTGATGTACATCTCTGCCGGCGGCAAGCATGGGCAGGAAAAGCTTGAGAGATATCGTAAGGGGATTCTCAAGGACGTCGGGGCTTTCGAACGATTCATTTTCAACATTCCTCGTCTGAGTAATCTCGACAACCTTTTAATCAAGGTCAAGATGCCGCTCAACGCTACGCTGTTCATTCTGCTGAGTCTCACCCTGGGCTTTATCGGCTTTGGCTTCGGTTACCGCTACCTGCCACAACCTCTGGCGGCAATTGTGGTGGGGATTGTTACGACACTGGTGCCTTATCTGTTTTTAAAACTGGCCGAGAAAGATTATTATAAGAAGTTCAACGAACAACTCCCGGAAGCTCTTGACCTCCTGGCACGGGCCGTCCGGTCCGGCAGCGCTTTGTCCGCCGGTCTGGCGATGATCGCGGAAGAGATTGAAGATCCGGTCCGTGCCGAATTTGCAGCCACTGTCGATGAAATCAACCTGGGGCTGACCATGACTGAGGCGATGGAAAATCTCTGCGAGCGGGTGCCAATTGCCGATTTGAGATTTTTTTCCATTGCCATTCTGGTGCAAAAGGAAACCGGCGGCAACATAGGAGAGATTCTCGATAATATCAGTCGTTTGATCAGGGAACGCATTCAGTTCAAGGACCATGTTGCCGCCCTGACAGCAGAAGGTCGCTTATCGGCAATGGTGCTGATTGGCCTGCCGATATTAATGCTCATCTACATGTACCTGACAAACTATGATTATCTCTCGTTATTATGGACTGAAAAGATCGGCCACTACATGATCTTCGGGGCGATTGTTTTACAGATAATAGGGACTTATGTCATCAAACGCATTGTAGACATCGATATCTGAGGCAAGCATGCAAGCAATCAAGAGTCTATATTACACCTTTTTGGAGAACGCTGATTATTACGGCATTTTTCTCCTGATGTTCCTGGCCGTATTCATGCTGGTGCTGGCAGTCGCCTTGCTCATCAGAGCGCGACAGAACACGACTCAGGAACGGCTCGACAAACTCGTAGGCAAACAAGATTCTTCACAAGCAGGAACCCCCCCTTCGCGACTGCTGGGGCGTAATGACGACAGCCTGGCGGCGAAATTGTCCAAACCCCTGCACAGGATCTCGTCTATTGACAAAAGAAGTGTCAGACAAAAGATGCAGCTGACACTGGTGCGGGCGGGGTTTCGCTCTGACCAGGCGATTTACAATTATCTGGCCGCAAAGATCTTCTGTCCGATCATCTACGTGGCCATCTTCCTGTTTTCCCGAATGGTCTACAACTTCAAAACAGAAGTCTTGCTGTCCATCATCGCGCTGATTGTACTCGGTTACTTCACGCCCAACCTCTGGGTGTTTTTAATGACGAAAACCCGACAGGAGAAACTTGTTAAAGGCTTGCCGGATGCTTTGGACCTCATGGTTGTCTGCGTAGAATCAGGTCTGGGACTCGACATGACCTTCAAACGTGTCGGCGACGAGATGCGGCCTCTTTGCAAAGAGTTAAGCGATGAGTTCACCTTGACAACCCTGGAAATAAGAGCAGGGATTTCACGTGCAGACGCTTTCAAGAATATGAATATGCGGACCGGCGTCTCCCAAATCAACAGCCTGACAACGCTTTTATCTCAGACCAGTCGCTTCGGGACAAGCCTGGCGACGGCCCTCCGCGTCCACGCCGATTCCATGCGTATCAAACGACGTCAAATTGCTGAAGCAACAGCAGCCAAGTCTGCAGTTAAAATGGTTTTTCCCCTGGTACTGTTTATTTTTCCAGCAATCTTCGTTGTGCTGATCGGGCCTGGCGCCATCCAGATTATCAAATACCTGGTGCCGGCTCTCCGTGGCGGTGGCTGATTGGTTTTCGTCCGGAAACATCCTGTGTCCATCCGGAGCTTCCGGAAGGACGATGCATCTCTCTGGAGGTTCAAAATGCAATGCGAGTTTTATAGATCAGGAGTAATGCATAAATCGCTCCTGATTCTGCTGTTGGCCATCTTCAGTGTTCTCATTGGCGGGTGCTCCCAATCAGCACGAAAAGTCAGCTATATTACTAACGACACCGTCTCAGTGGAAGCCCTCTCTGCAAAGAACCATGCATCTTCGATGCAGAGCAAATCGGCGCAGGAGCTGGTTACGGCAGGGTTCATCTATCTGGAAAATAATAACGTGAAAATTGCAGAGTTGCATTTTGCAACGGCACTCAATAAAGACCCGAACATGGTTAATGCATACATCGGTCTGGGCCGCATCGAGATGAGTAAAGGCAATTACGGCGGCGCAATGGTCAGATTCGGTCAGGCCAGGGAACTGGACCCTCAATCCGTCTATGCCTTGACCGGCGAGGCACGCGCTTTACGTCTGGAAGGTAAGTTGAATGCTGCAATCAAAAAAATCAACGAGGCCATAGCGGTTGCCCCGGACGATATCATCGTCATTAAAGAGCTTGCCATGATTTACGACCTCATGGGCAAGGAGAAACTCTCAGAACCGCTCTACCATGAGATTATAGCCATGGCTCCGGATCAGGCGACAAGTCATAACAACATGGGGTTAAATTACATGGTGCAGAGTAAATATCCGGATGCAGTCCTCTCCTTCTTGCAGGCCCTTGCACTAGACAGGAACAGTTTACGCATCAAGAACAACCTCGCAGCAGCTTATCTTTTGAGCGGAGACCAGGAGAATGCTTTTGAAATCTTTGCAGAAACCGTAGGTGAAGCTGGCGCATATAACAATATCGGCTACCTGCTCATGACCCAGGGCCACTTCGAAGAAGCAGAACAGGCCTTCAGGAAAGCCCTGCAGATCAACCCGAAGCATTATGTGCGTGCACAGGAGAATCTTGATAAGCTCCATAGGCTGCGAAAAACAGCAGAACCCCCTAAACTCTAACCCTCTGCCACAACCATAAGCATTGCAATGCGGCAACGATTTATTTTCCCAAGCCTCCTCATTCTTGGCCTGATTCTATACTTTCCGATTCTGGGTACGGGCACTTTTGTCCTCGATGATGGTGACGTGCTCGCTCAAGCCAGGCATTGGATCAACAGACCCTTGGGGGAGTTGTTTTCGGGAGGAGGAACTTATTACCGCCCCCTTCTAATGCTCAGCTACATGGCCGATATAAGCCTCTGGAACGGCCACCCGGGAGGTATGCATGTTGTCAACATATTGCTGCATGTCTTCAATTCCTGGCTGGTTTATCTGAATGTTCGCCATTTCTATCCCCTGACTACAGACAAGGTCCATTTGCTGTCCCTGGGTGCGGCCATTCTCTTTCTGGTGCATCCCATCAATACAGAATCAGTTAACTGGATTTCCGGACGGACCGACTCTCTGGCGGCCTTTTTCTCTCTCAGCGCAACCTATCTCGTCTTTTCCACTCTACAATCCCAAAACAAAAACCGCCTCTGGGTTGCGTCCCTGTTTCTCCTTCTGGGCAGTTTGTCTAAGGAAGTCGCGTTCTTTTGTTTTCCGGCTTTTATTATTATTCTTTTGTTGTACAAACCCGACCGGGAACATCCCACCTTTGCGTCCAGTTGGCCCAGGCGATTGGCGGACATTTTGCCTTTTGTTGTTGGCGGGATCAGTTATTTTTATATGCGCTCGACATCATTCGGACATCTTGACAGCGGCGTTGCAAAAGTTACGACCGCGGACAGCTACCGTCAACCGATCGCCGTAATGCAGCAATTTGTTACAGATTTCGGCTACTACATCAAAAAGCTGCTGATTCCTCAACCACTGACTTTAGCAATAGACTCTGTCCATTCGAATTATTTCTGGATGGGACTCATCGTCATTCTTCTGTTGATCTTCATGTTGAAATTGCGAAACCACCAGATGGCCATGGCCCTGCTTATTGCTTTGACAATATTCCCTGCATTGCTGAATGCTCTGCTTTCAATTGCATGGACACCCTATGCGGAACGCTATCTGTATCTTCCCAGTGCATTCTTGTGTATTGGTCTGGCCTTGCCCCATAACATCGGGGCCGGCAACCAAGGCAAGCTGCAAAAAGTTGTTCTGGTGCTATTGATCTGTATTTTTCTACCGACAACAGTGAGCAGAAACCGCCTGTGGGCGAAGCCACTTGAGTTGACCCGGGCAACCCACCAGCAGAACCCCGGCAATCCGACCATCTGGAGCATGTACGCTGTGATGCTGGCCAACCAGGAACATTATGATGAAGCGCGCGTTGAGTTTAACAAGGTCCTATTGAAACACCCTGACCATCTTTTCGCGCATGAGAGCCTGGCGAGCATGGAAATGTACCTTGATGATCCGGATGCGGCCAGAGCGACTCTGGACAGGTTTTTCAACAACGAGCTGGAACCTGACACAAAGGTTCTTCGAGTCATGCTTGAGAGCAATCAGGAACGCCTTAAAATGACCAGTCATATTGCAGTTTATCAGCAAATTCGCAGGGAGCTCATTGAAACGCAGTTACGCTTATACGCTAAAGATAAGAAATACGAACGACTCCTGGACGTCGCGGATCTGGCAATTTTGAACAAGGATTTTGAACAGGCGGAAAACAGTCTTGCGACGCTGCTTGAGCATCAGGACTTGCCTAATGATTTATATGCAGAGGTGACAGCTCGACTTGAACAATCAACGGATAAAGATTAACTATCGTTTAATTTTCTATGGACAAGTGCTGACTCAATCGCTAGCATGTATTAATTTTATCTCAGGAGGATACTTATGCGTTTGAAATTACTGGTTTTGCTTACCCTTTTACTGCTCTCTCCCGGCATTACACTCGCTGAAGTCATGACGGTCGCCTTCTCCGGCACCGAGATACGCTCCGCAGCGAATGCAATGTCATCCAAAGTCATCACCAAGGTCCCACCTTCCACTCCCCTAGAGGTCCTGAAAAAAGGGGTTGAATACTATCAAGTCCAAGATTATCGCGGCCGAAGCGGATGGGTTCACCGCACCCTGCTCAGCGACAAACCCGGCATCGTGGTAACAGGCGATCGCGCCAACGTCAGGACAGGACCGGGTACAAACCACGAGGTCACTTTTCAGTTATCCAAAGGTGATGCATGTCGCGTCATTTCTAAACAAGATAAATGGCTTGAAATTCAGAACGCCGATGGCCGCCGGGGCTGGATTG
Organism: Deltaproteobacteria bacterium; assembly: GCA_024636215.1. The sequence goes on along the minus strand of JAGXHL010000076.1, from coordinate 40,498 downwards.
CGGGTTTCTTAACCTGGGGACAATAATGACAGCGTTACAGAGTTCCTTGGCATTTTTATAAATGTCATCTGCGTTCATCGCCTATTGTTGGACAAAACAGTGAAGAAAGATCAGAGATAAGCGAATGCAATGAAGAAACCATACGCCTCAATACTCTTGGCCTATTCACTGTCTCGTTTGATCTGTTCAATCTTTGTATATATCGGCCATATAAACCGTCCCTATCTTTCAGATATTCCAGGTGGGTGGATTGGAGTCGACAACTGGTGGCTGAACCCTTGGACGACATATGACTCTTTCTGGTACCTCTCAATAGCCAACACGGGCTATGAGGCACACACAACAGCTTTTTTTCCTCTCTATCCGGTCATCCTGAAACTATTGGGCCATGATTTCCTTTCAATGGCCATTGCTGGAACGATATTTTCTCATCTGGTTTTTCTACTGGCACTTGTTTTTGTATATAAGCTTACTGAGAAAGAACATGGAGAGGGGATTGCTCTGATTACTATCTGGGTGATCTGTTTTTTTCCCTCTGCTGCTTTCTGGGGAGCAGTCTACACAGAATCCCTGTTTTTGGCTCTGCTGTCAGGCGCTTTTCTGGCAGCTAGACAGAAGAGATGGGTTCTCTGCACAATATTGTCCTTTTTGGTTGCCTTGACGCGTAATCCTGGTGTTTTACTGGCAATTGCACTGTATTTCGAAATCAGGAATGAACACCAGTCGTTCAAAGGGCAATTAACAAAATGGTATGTACCCACTGCTCCACTTTTCGCCTTCGCATTGGTGCAAATCTTCTACTGGTGGAAATTCGGGAACCCGTTTACGGGGATAATCAGCCAGGAGTTTTTTAACCGTCAAGCAATGTGGCCCTGGCAGCCGCTGATCATGGATTTCAAAGCATTATTTCTAACAAATCAAAGCTTTTTATTTTATTTTTTTACAGCAACTTCGCTGTTTATAACCATCATGGCTTTACTGTTTGTGATTTTAGGATACAAAAGAATCCCCGTCAGCTATCTCATTTTGATCGGAGGCATCACTATGATGAATATTATTTATGCTCGTGTCGCAATACCCAGCACTATCTCGGGCATTCGCTATATGGGGGCCTTATTTCCATTTTCTCAGCTCCTGGCAATATTCTATCACAAAGCCAACAAGCACCATCTGATCGGACCTTTATTAGTCAGTTTACAGGTATTGATGTTTGTGTTTTACAGTTATTTTTTTGGCTTGAAGATGGCCTTTTAAGTTTCTTGTCGGATAGCTTTTCACAGGGGAGAGGGTCAGGATTTCAGGTCTTACAGTAAAAAACAGAACCGCAGAGTTAACCATTGCCCTGAGACAGATCCAACCAAACATTCAATTCTGCTTGACTAATAAAAACAGTACTTGTATGAATAAATACAATAGTTTGTATTTATAGGTACAATGGATTGTACAAATGTTAAAACACGAGTACAGGTTAGACAAAAACGAACTCCTCAATATTCTGCGCGCATGGAATCGTGCCATCAGAAGAAAAATCCACTTGATTGCCTGCGGCGGTACCGCCATAACCTTGCTGGGAATCAAGCCTTCAACCAAAGATGTTGATTTTATGGTGCCCGAAATCGGGGAGTACAATTACCTGACGAGACAATTGCCGGCACTGGGCTACATACAAACAAACGGGCCCGGCTGGCGACGCAAAGGAGAAGCCTTCCACTTCGACCTCTTCCGAGGGAACAATATCCATACCACCGGGTTGTTGCACTCTCCATTGCAGGCAGGTCGCAACAGGCCATTCACCAAATTTTCGCACCTCTACATCGGTATTTTGAATGATTATGACCTGATAGTAAGCAAACTGATGCGAGGCACCAGGGTGGATTTCGAAGACTGCCTGATGCTGGCCATCGCACACAAAGAGGAACTGGACCTGGGCAGACTTGTTGATAACTTCCATGAAATGGTCAGCTATGACGTGGCCACGGAACGGCTGAAACCGAACATCGACCATTTTTTGGAACTCTTAATGGAGCATGGACGTCATGACTGACAAAAAGCTGCTCAGCAGCCTATCAAGACTCGGCTTCCCGATGTTCGAACCGAGCGAAGCACTGGATGTCAACGAAACCTTGGCTGACGTGGTCAAAAGCCAGGATACCCGCCTCTGGGAAGGTTTTCCTGTCCTGCTGGCAAACGCGGCCGAAAGCTACCAGTTTGCTTCCGACCAGGTTGAACAGAAATTGCCAACCGAAGAACTCAAGGAGCAATACCATCGATTGCTGCTGCTGTCCGTTTCAGTCTACTCCCTCTATCACCTCTCGTTTTCATGGTTGAGCAAGCTGACAAGAAACTTTACCGCCGATGACAAAAATCTCGTGAGAGACTGGCGAAACGTTCTTGACCGTAAGCGTTCGCCGCATAGGGCAGAGATGGAGTTTGATCCGCAACGCGTTAAAGGTCTTTTTGAGCTTTACTTCGAACAGAAAGCCGAAAGGGATCGCAGGCGCAAAGACAAATACGAAGAATTTTCGTTGGAACTCGCTCTGTCACAAATCTTCTCGCCAAAGCAGAAGGAGTTATTTAAAAAGAAACTGGAAGGCGACGCTTTAACCAAAACGGAGCAGGAATATTATTCCCGGACTGTCAAGAAAAAGGTCGTTGCACTTGCAAACTCAGAACTGCATAGCCTTGCCAGGATGTTGTTGGAACACTAGTGTCCCCCCATGATCTTTCGCATCTTGCTTGTTCTATGATGAGTCTTTTTCTTTAAAGAGGATCAGAAAATGCGAGATACAAGAGAGTAGAAGCCTATTCATTTCGGAAAATTTGCCAAGACATCTTTCAAGCGCTCATCGAGTCGCAATAAAGACTCATCATGAATTGCTTGTGGCACCCCACCATAGAAAGCCCCCGCTATCCCACCGGCAATACATGCCTGAGTATCACTATCTCCTCCCAAAGAAACCGCATTACGGACAGCGTCTTCAAAGTCAATCGACTCAAGAAACGCCAGAATAGCTTGAGGAACCGACGCCTGACAGGAGACTTCAAAACCGTAATCTTTGCGGATAACATCGATAGTGGAAGAGAGATCGTAGCTAAAAGAATCCTCTAGATACTTTTTGATTTCATCCTTTGTCGATCCTGTGCGCGCCAGAAAAACAGCCGCCGCCACAGCCTGGGCTCCCTTGATCCCTTCCTGATGGTTATGGGTGATCTCAGCACTGCGACGTGCTTGTTTCAAAACCTGGTCCAGATCATCATAGAACCAGGCAACGGGACTGACACGCATTGCGGAACCGTTACCGTAACTGCCATAGGGTTTCGGTTGCGGAGAGCGGGCCCAGCGTCGGAAGCGACCACCGTAGCCGGCGTTGGGATAATGACGGAAATATTCCCGGAGTTTGTCCTGATAAGGGATCTCGTGCAACAGGCTGTCGGCCAGGGCAATAGTATGAACCGTATCGTCGGTGAAGATACTTTGCCGGTTAAAGAGTTCGAATTCTTTGCTTTTGATTCCGGCATGTTCAAAGCGCGAACCAATAATGTCGCCAGCTATCGCTCCCAGCATACGATCACCCTCAATAGTCGAGTGACGCTTGCATACTTGGGGCCATAGCCTTCAGTTTCGCCAGACGTTCACTTTTTGGCAGCGCCCCGAGTTGCTTGACTTCGGCATAGAATTTTTCCAGATCATTGCCCGACTGTTGCAGCAGTCTTTGAAAGGCCGGGACCAGATCGTAATAAGTTGCGACGGATGACAGACGCGCATTATTCAGACCGCGTTGAATCCAGGCGTCATAACCGTCATAACCACCCCAACCAAGCTTAAGAGTAGCGTAATCATCCAGAGCAGTTTGCAGAATATGTTCTTTGGCGAGGCGCTTTTGATCATTTCCCTGAGTCGAGGCGTAAACTTTTTGTAAATCAGCACGCACTTTTACAAGAAACTTTTGAAATTCTGCGGACCGCTTTGCCCTCTGCAGACACTCATGCCACAAATCCTCTGAACCGGAGCCGTCAAACCAACGCATTAAGCCCTCCAACTCTACCGTTTTGGCGAAAGCCTCGTTGAACGCCGTGTCGTTCTGCACATAAATGACCTGGTGGGACATCTCATGGAACAGAAGCCCGGCCAAACGGATATCATCATTATCCAGAAAGGTGTTCAGAACCGGATCATCAAACCAGTTGAGGGTTGAGTAAGCCTCAACGCCGTAAACATCCACATCAAAACCTTGATGCTTAAAAGACTGGGCCAGATTACGAGCCTCCTGTTCATCAAAATAACCGCGGTACGTCACACAACCGGCAACAGGAAAACACCACTCGTTCAATTCGAGGGAAAGCTCCGGTGCAACAACCATGTTCCAAACCGCATATGGACGTTCGAGGTCAGCGTACTTATGATAGCTGCCGTTATCAGGCAAATGCAGAGAGTTGACGGCAAATTCACGCAGGGTGACAACCTTGGACAACTGGTCACGCAGGGTCTGGGGCTGATGGTCTTGTGTCAGCAGATTATCAATCGATTCGGTCCGGGACATTAATGACCAGTGTCCCTTGGCGCATTGCAGGAGGTAGGCTCCATCACTGCAGGAAGCCAGAAGAGCGATTGTGGCAAGGACGAGGACGATGTAACAGAAACGACGCGTGAAGAACATGGCAAACTGTATCTCTCAGGCAAACAAGCAGGGCCAGGATTACTTTTCTGGCCGGTAACAGGCTCTTTCAAAATCGAGCAACCAGACTTTGGTCAGCGCTCCGCGGGCAGCAGAATAGCGGCCCGGACGGCCATCGGCATTAACAACACGGTGACAGGGTACAATCAGCGGAAAAGGATTTGCAGCCATTGCCCCACCAACCGCCCGCGCGGCTCCAGGCGAACCAGCCCTTGAGGCCAACTCGCCATAAGAGATAACCGACCCCGCAGGAACCTGCAACAGCTCATTCTGGACCCTGATGGCAAAGTTCGTAAGGGAATCGTTGCACAGGGCCAGATCAAACTCACGACGTGTCCCCTGAAAAAACTCGGTCAGTTGCGACACAACCACATGAGGATAGCCTCGAGTGGTCTGCACGGCACCGGGGCAAAAACTTCTGACTGCCGCGACGGCATCATCCCTTGAGCTTGCAAAACATATCCTGACCAGGCGATCTTGTCGTGTGACGATTGCAACCACTCCACATTCAAAAGATACCATAGTCCATACTTCTGAGGCCATTAATCACTCCTTACGCGAAGCCAGTGTTAGTTTGCGGGCAAACAAATTCCAGACTTTCTGAATCTCTTTGACGCCGCACAGCCAGAGGGCCGCAGCATAAATCAGGCCGCCGCATATGACAGAGACGGCCAGCAGACCAAAGCGAATCCAGAAACTGCCGGCAATCAACCAGTCAACCTGGCCAAGCAGCATGGAAACAACAATGGCCATCAACACCAGACCTGGAATCATGCGCAGGGTCGTAAGGAAAATCTTCGAGAGGTCCAGATCGCCAAGGCGTTTCGAGAGCAAAAGAGTCAGCACGACAGCGTTAAATACCGAAGCGATGGTGAGGGCAAGGGCCAGTCCGGCATGACCCATGGTCTGCATCAGCAGCAGGCCGGCGGCGACATTCACCACCAGTGTCCAGAAAGAGACCAGAACAGGGGTTCGCGTATCCTTCATCGCATAAAATGAGGGGACCACGACCCTGCTGATGCCAACAAAAAGCAATCCGGGCGCATACCAGGCCAAAGCCGACGCAGCCTGGGTGACATCAAAAGAGGTGAAATTGCCGCGCATGAAGAACAGGCTGTATACAGCCTGATTACAGAGGACCAGTCCAAGGGCCGCCGGAATGGTCACCAGCAGAATAAGGATCAGCGCAAAGCGCAAGGAGTCGCGAAAGCCCTCCATATCGTCCGCAGCAGCCTGACGACTCATAGCCGGTAGAACGGCTTGTGCCAGGGAAACAACGAACACCCCTTGCGGAAATTCAAAGAGTCGTTGTCCGTAATAGAGCCATGAGACACTGCCCTCCTGAAGAAAAGAGGCCAGCAGGCGTGTCACCACCACGTTGATCTGGTAGATGGCAACCCCGACGAGACCGGGCAGCATCAGACGCAATACTTTGACGACAGCAGTATTGCGGAAATCAAAATCAAGCCGCAGATCGTAACCAAAGCGATAGAGCATCGGAATCTGCATAAAGAATTGCACTATGCCACCAACAACAACACCAACGGCCAGGGCCAGAATCGGTTGTTCCATCCTCGGTGCGAGAACAAGCGCAGAAGCGATCATCGCCAGGTTCAGCATGACTGGAGACAACGCAGGCATGAGGAAGTGACCGGACACGTTCAGGACACCGGCAAACAGGGCCACCAGACTGACAAAGAAGATATACGGAAACATGAACTGATTGAGAAGATTGGTCAGAGCCAGTTTGCCGGCGTTGCCGGTAAAACCATAGCCGATGAGTTTGACCAGCCAGGGCGAGGCAAGAATACCAAGCACAGTGACGCAGAAAAGCACCAGCAACAGCAGCGTCCAGCAGATGCGAGCCACCTGGCGAGCTTCGTTCGCCCCTTGATTCCGCAATACATCAGTAAATGTCGGCACAAAAGCAGCTGTCAAGGAGCCTTCAGCAAAAAATCTGCGCAGCAGATTGGGAATCGTAAAAGCAACGAAAAAAGCATCGGTAACCAGTCCCGCCCCAAACACTGCGGCAACCACCATATCGCGCACCAGTCCGGCAACCCGACTGAGCAGAGTTGCCAGCGTAAGGATTCCGGTCGCGCGGCCGATCTGTTTCTTTTCATGATTGCCGTGAGTCACGACAGTTTGCCCCGTTCATATGTATTATTTTCTGTTAATCCCATACAATCTATCCATAACATACTTAAATTAAAAGCTATTTTTTTCTAGATTGGAATAATTTTACCTTGACTGCGTCTTCACTGAGTGTTATAAAACTGACGCTTGGTTATTTAATATATGCAACATACCGTTTCGGAGGAAATAAAAAGTGGCAAATCACAAATCAGCAGAAAAACGTCATCGCCAGAGTAAGATTCGCAACGCACGCAACACTCATATCCGCTCGACCATGCGCAGCTATGTCAAGAAATTAAGAGTTGCTATTGCTGATGGCGATACGGAGACAGCGAAGAGTCTTCTGGAAAAGACTATCCCCTATATCGACAAAGCCGCCACCAAAGGCGTTATTCACAAAGCGACGGCCAGCCGCAAGATCAGCCGCCTGGCCAAACTGGTCAGCAAAGCAGAATCAGCGAACTAGGAGGCTGTCCGACAATAGAAGCCTATGTCGGATAACTCATCCAGTCGTTCAAGGTATGACACAACAAAGGGCACGCCTGTAACAGGCTGTGCCCTTTTGCTGCGCTATGACCTTTTTTGCCCCAGTGCAGAGACATCGAGAACCAGCTTCTCTAAATGCATCCTCGGTTCGCTGCCGCTTGATTTCAATGCCAGGTCCGTTGCCAGCAGCTGGTTGAAAACCAGACGATACTGCCGGTTATCAAACCTGGTAGCCTGCTGCATCAAACCTTTCAGAAAATACGGGCTGACGCCGACTCGCTTGGGAAACTCGCTTTGCGGCACCCTCTGCACGGCCAGTTCATGAACCTTCCACATCTGACGGAAATGGCGTGTCATCATGGCCAACACCATCAGAGGTGCCTGGCCTTCAGCGAGTAAACGATCCAGCAGATGAAAAGCCCTTGAGACATCGCCCTCACCAAGGGCATCAGTCAGGTCAAAGATGCTTTCGATCCGCGTATCTGACACTATCGCGGCAACATCTTTTTCATCGGCTATGTCGCGGTCGCCCAGGTAGCCGAGCAGTTTCTCCAACTCCCCCTGAACTTCCACAAGATTGGTGCCAACTCTTTTGCAGAAGAGCTTCAAGCCCTCTCCGGTCAGAGTCACATTAAAAGACTTGGCCAGATCCTTTACAAAAGCAGGCAACTGGTTCTCGTAGATTTTTTTAAACTCAAAGATTTTGCCGTTTTTTTTGAGAATTTGATAGAACTTGCGGCGGGCATCGATTTTCTCGGCGGTCAGCAACAGGACCGTCTCAGGAACCGGGTCATCAAGATAGTCCAGCAAACCGTCAAGCTGATCAGCAGACGCGTCGTTTAGGTTCTTGATAATAACCAGACGACGCTCGGCGAAGGCTGGGAAAGTCCGCGCCTGTTCAACGACCTCAGCCGGCTTGAAGTCTTTGCCATGATACTGAGTCAGGTTGAAGTCACGGTTCTCGGGCGCAACGACAGCATCACGGATTAGCTGCATGCCCTGCTCGACGAAGTAGGCCTCCGGGCCGTAAAGCAAAACCAGACCGGGCAGTGGTCCGGTTTGAAGCATATTTTGCAGCTCTCTTAAAGACATCAGGGAATTGGTCAGAAACTGTTGAGCATGCTGGCATAAATATCTTCAGCCAGACGTTGCGAGGCCCGAACGGCCGCGAGACGCTGGCCCTCCAGTTGCAGTTTTTTGCTAACGGTCGCCAGATATTCTTCAGTGCGCGACAATTTTTGTTGCCAGAGGATTTCACTGCTGTTTTTGCGCAAAAGACGAACGGCTACGGTCATTGTCGCGCTGTATTCGGTGATCTGATCGGTGTTGCCGTAGGAACTCGCTGCGTCAGTAAAATCCGTCACTTCACCAATCAGGCGAACATCTGCCAGCGCGGCATTCTCAGTCAATTCAATCAGACGTGATCGCGACAGTTCTGCAATCAGCGCGTCCGTAATATAGTTTTCAAGATACGGCTCGACCGTCGTGTTATCAAAAAGCTGCACGTAAACAATACGCGCGTCACCACCGACCCAGCTATCGGATGCTCCGGGGGTATGATAGCCACAGCCGCCGAGCAGCAATAACAGGAAAACTGAAACAATGCGCATGAGTATTATCCTGCGACCAGGTTAACAAGGCGGCCAGGAACGACAATCACCTTGCGGAGGCTTTTGCCCTCCAGGAAACGAGCAACATTAGGGTCGGCCAAAGCAGCGGCTTCAACAGCGTCTTTATCGGCATCAACCGCAACAGTGATCTTGCCACGGACCTTACCGTTCACCTGGACAACGATCAAAAGCGTCTCGGTAACAAGGGCGCTCTCGTCCCATACCGGCCATCCGCAAGCTTCGAGTGAGTCTTCATAGCCAAGCTGATGCCACAATTCTTCACAGATATGCGGTACAAAGGGGGATAACAGGCGCACAACGGTTTCGATCGCCTCGCGCAGCGTCTCTGGTGCAGCCTCTTTATCTGTAAAAGCAGTGATACGGTTCACCAGCTCCATAACGGCAGCGATCGCGGTATTGAAATGGAAACTTCCATCGATATCTTCCGTCACTTTTTTAATCGTGCGATGAACCTGGCGACGCAAGTCCTTTGCTGCAGGCGAAAGACTTTCAGCATCCACCTCCCCTGCGCCTTCGATAATTGACAGATTTTCACTGACCAGACGCCAGACTCGATTCAGGAAACGGAAGCAGCCTTCCACACCCTGCTCGTTCCACTCAAGATCTTTCTCAGGAGGCGAAGCAAACAGAGTAAAGAGCCGTGCCGTATCGGCGCCGTAACGGTTAATCAAGCCGTCGGGATCGATAACATTCTTTTTCGATTTGCTCATCTTTTCGTTACGACCGGAGATAACCTCGGCGTTGCAAAAGGAACAGTTGCCATGCTCTATCTCTTCAGGGTAGAGCCAGCCATGTTCAGGACAAGCGGACGTTTCCTTGCAGACCATCCCCTGGGTGAGCAGATTCTCGAAGGGCTCGTCAATGGACACCATGCCGAGATCGCGCATGACCTTGGTCCAGAAACGCGCATAGAGAAGATGCATGACCGCATGCTCAACACCACCGATATACTGGTCGGCAGGAAGCCAGTAATCAACGGCGGCTTTGTCCACAGGCGCGCTTTCACAGTGAGGGCTGGCGTAGCGCAGAAAATACCAGGAGCTCTCGACAAACGTGTCAAAAGTATCCGTTTCCCGTTTTGCAGCCTGTCCGCAGTTCGGGCAGGTGGTCCTGACGAAGGAGTCGAGCTTCGCCAGGGGACTGCCGCCTTCACCGGAGAACTCGATATCAGTGGGTAAAGTCACCGGCAGATCCTGTTCAGGAACCGGAACGGCGCCACACTTGTCACAGTAGATAACGGGGATCGGCGTGCCCCAATAACGTTGTCTGGAAACCAGCCAATCCCGGATGCGGTAATTCACCGACCTCTGCCCCAGGCCCTGTGACTCGAGAAACGATGCGACCTGCTCTTTCCCTTCCTGGCTGTCAAGCCCGTCAAACTGAGCGGAATTGACCATGGTGCCAGCTCCGACCCACGCCTCCTCCATCGCAGCGGGATCAAGACTTGCACCTTCCGGCTGAATCACGACCTGGATCGGCAAGTCATATTTACGGGCGAAGTCGAAATCACGCTGATCGTGAGCCGGCACCGCCATGACAGCACCCGTGCCATAGGCCATTAAAACGAAATTCGCCAAAAATATCGGCATCTTTACGCCATTTACAGGATTAATGCAGTATGCGCCGGTGAAGACACCCAGTTTCTCGTAATCATCGCTGGTTCTTTGTGTCTGGTCATCGCCCTGTACTTTTTTGATGAAGGCCTCAACCTCCTTACGCCTCTCCGCCACAGTCAACTCTTGTGCAAGAGGATGCTCCGGGGCAAGGCTCATGAAGGTTGCCCCGAACAGCGTATCCGGCCGGGTCGTAAAAACGCGCACTCTATGATCGTGGCCTGCAACGGCAAAGTCGATTTCACAGCCGGTGCTTTTACCGATCCAGTTACGTTGCATGGTCAGAACAGAGTCAGGCCAACCGGGCAGGTTACCGGTCCATTCAAGCAGCTCTTCAGCGTAATTTGTGATCCGGAAAAACCACTGGTCCAGCTCTTTCTCTTCGACCTTATTCTCGCAACGCCAGCAACAGTCTTCCTCAACCTGCTCATTGGCAAGCACCGTCTCGCACTGCGGGCACCAGTTGACGGCTGCGCTCTTCTTGTAAGCCAGCCCTTTCTCCATCATCTTCAGGAAAATCAACTGCTCCCAACGATAATAATCAGGTTCGCAGGTCGCCAGTTCCCGGTCCCAGTCGTAGGAAAGCCCCATGCGCTTGAGCTGGGTGCGCATATTGGCAATATTCTCCCGGGTCCACTTTGCCGGATGGGTGCCGTGCTGGATCGCGGCGTTTTCTGCCGGCATGCCGAAGGCATCCCAACCCATCGGGTGTAGCACGTTATAACCCTGCTGCCGTTTGAAACGGGCAACGACGTCGCCGATAGAATAATTGCGCACGTGCCCCATATGAATGCGGCCGGAGGGGTAAGGAAACATCTCCAGCAGATAATATTTCGGTTTACTGTCATCTTCGGAAACAGCCCAGGGTTTGCTCTCAGACCATTTCTTCTGCCAGGCTATCTCTAAATCCAGGGGGTTGTAGCGTTCCTGCATACTGCCTCCATAAGGGAGTTTTCAGACAGGTCGTGAGCCACCATTGTGCAGGCGTTCACGACCTTAAACATGAAAACCGGCATAAGCCGGCTGTTATCATGAGCAAGGGATCGACCATCATCCGGAACCACGGACGCATCCGTCAGACAGAGGATTACTTCGCGCGATAAGTAATGCGACCACGGCTGAGATCATAGGGCGACAGCTCCACGGTGACACGGTCTCCGGGCAGAATACGGATGTAGTATTTGCGCATTTTTCCGGAAATGTGGGCCAGGACAACGTGGCCGTTATCAAGCTCGACCTTGAACATTGCATTTGGCAGGGGCTCTATAACACTGCCTTCAACTTCGATTGCTTCTTCTTTTGACAAACCAGCCTCCGATTTTCCCAGTTAGTGTCCATCAGGAAACTCCGGATGGACACGGTGCAGTTTTCGATCTGGAAACGAGCAATTTTTCGCAAGGTCAAGGAAATCAAGGGTTTGAGCGGAGGCGTAGTGCTTTACGCCGCACAATCAAATCCGCCGATTGACGCAGAGATTGCGGAAAAGGGCCGTTTCCGGACGAAAACCAGTTAGATGAGTATCAAACATTCATTAATTTTTTCACCGTCTCCAGAATCTTCATGGTCTGGATCGGCTTGGTGATATATTCATCAGCTCCAAGGGCCAGAGCTCTTTCACGATCTTCCGTCGCCCCTTCGGTGGTGATGACGATAATCGGCGTGTCTTTGTAGTTCGGATCATTACGAACCATACTGACAAGTTTCAAGCCATCCATGATCGGCATGTTGATGTCTGTCAGGATCAGGTCAAACTTTTCCGCACTCAATTTTTTCAAACCATCCACACCGTCATTGGCTTCAACGATCTGGAAACCACGAATTCGTTTCAGCGCAAACACAATCAACTGCCGCATGGTGGGCGAGTCTTCAACAACAAGAACTTTATGGCCAGTCATGAAAATCTCTCCCCTCTACTTGGTTAGCAGATCAATAAAACCCTGAATCGTCGACAGCTTTCTTTCCGAGTCGGAATACATCCTCGATGAGAAGACGGCCGTGGCAGCATGTCCGGCCAGCAGGGTGAAAAGTTCATAGTCAACATTGGTGAACTCGTCCTTCTGTGTCAGCAGATTGTAGATTGCGATTACGCCAATGACATGGTCTTTGATTTTAAGCGGGATACAGACAATCGGCTTCTGGAAATCGCGCTTATAGCCTTCCATCGAATCAATAAAATAGTTCTCTCCCGACTCGACAGCTTCGCCGATAATACCGGTGCCAACGGCGACCGAGGGTAAAGCAGAGGTGTCAATCCCCTCACTGGCGACAGGCTCAAGCAGGTTGGTCTTCTCGTCAAGCAGAAGCACGCCAAACTCCTCGGCACCGATCAGGTTAATGACAATTTCAAGGATAATTTTCAGAACTTCCTTGAAATCGAGCGTCGAGTGTAATTGATAGGAAGCGATGTAGAGATTGGCGAGCATGTTGTTCTCTTCCTCAATCTCAACATAACGATTCGCAAAATTCTGATTCTCCTCCTCGACCACCTTGATCTGACCCAGAATCTCTTCCTTCTCCTGCTCAAGCGCTAGAATTTTCTTCTTCAGTTCTAGAGTATCCGCGCCATCAGCGACAACTTCATGGCCCTTTTCCTTGAGCGTTTCCTCCAGTTTCACGACCCGGAAGCGAAGACGTTCGTTTTCTTTCAGAAGGTCTTGAGTGAACTCAGCACCCTTTTTAAAAACCTGCAGGAATTCATCTGCACGCCCTGCGGCGTCTTTTTCTTCGTCATGATGACTCATGCACAAGCTCCTCGTCTGTTATCCCCTGTCAAAATCACGGAATGATAACAATCCTGAGTAAAAATATCCAGCCTTAATAACATGGCAACAGCGCACGAACACTGTATTTCAGCATAAGCACTGCATTACAGATCAACTGTCACAACCGCAGTCTCTCAAGATTTCCCTGCACAGCACTGGTAGAGGAACAATCTGATCGACCACCCCGGTGGCTATGGCCTCCTTCGGCATACCGAAAACCACACAACTCTCTTCAGCCTCCGCAATCACACGTCCACCGTAAGAATTGATGGTGCTAACACCCATAGCGCCATCGTTGCCCATACCGGTCAGAACCACCCCGAGCAAACGCTCGCCATAGAGAGCCGCCGCGCTCGCAAACAGTGCATCGACCGAGGGCAGATAACGCTGATGCCCTCTGGGCTCCGAGACCTTGGCAATCACGTTGGGGCCTTTGCCAAAAAGCTCCAGGTTCCTGCCCCCCGGAGCAATCAGGACCTGACCGGGACGGACGATGTCACCGTTCTCGGCTTCCTTGATGGTCAACGCGGAAAAACGGTTAAGACGGTCGGCAAAAGCATGGGTGAAGCCGGGCGGCATATGTTGAGCTACGGCGAAGGCCACCGGAATTTCATCCGTGATGGCAGAGAAGATATTCTGCAAGGCCGGCGGGCCCCCGGTCGAGGAACCGATCACGACCATCGGATAAGATTGTGCAAGAGAATCGGCAACAGCTTTCCGTTGAGGTCGCCGAGAGGGGGGGGTGACTTTCTTCAGGGTACTGACGGCCTTGCTGCGAGCCATGACGTTGCTGAGGTTGGCAGAGGTCACATCACGGACCTTGGCTAAAAGCTCCTCGCGAATGTCCATCAGAAGAGGTGAGACCTTTGACGACGGCTTGGGAACAAATTCAACGGCTCCGAGTTCAAGGGCCTTGAACACATCACCATCATCGGAGCGAGAAGACACCACTATAATCGGCGTGGGCTGCTTCTGCATGACAATGCGCAGCAGGGTAAAGCCATCCATGCGCGGCATTTCGAGATCAAGGGTAATCAAATCCGGGCGCAGGTCAATCACCTTGCGCAGACCATCTTCACCATCGCAGGCGTAGCCGATCACTTCAACATTCGGCAGAGATTCGAGCATTTTTACAATACTGCGCCGGTTGAAGGCCGAATCGTCGATCACCAGCACCCTGACTTTGCCCGCGATCATAGCAGCACCCTGCCACTTTGACCTGAGGTCAGAGGCTTCTGATAAACCATGTCATGCTGGAAATGGCGCAGCTGGAAAGAAGTGCTGAGGTTGATAAGCGATTCTGAATGGCCCAGCAGCAAAAAGCCATCCGGAACCAGGCGCTGAAAAAAGTTTTCGATCACACTCTTCTTGCCGGCATGGTCAAAATAGATGATGACGTTACGGCAGAAGATGACATCCATCTTCCCCAGCAGAGCGATGCGTGAGGAATCGAAAAGATTTAAATGACTGATCGAGACCAGGCTTCGGACCTCGTCGTTAACGCGCCACTTGCCCTCCTGTTCAGTGAAAAAACGTGCCTTCTGCTGGGGGTCCGTGCTGCGGAACGAGGCATCGCCATACACGCCCTGCCGGGCCAGATGCAAAACCCGCTGGCTGATGTCGGTGCCGATCACTTCAACACGCCATGACCGCAGCCAGGCTTGGCTGAGAAGAAGCATGGCAATCGTGTAGGGTTCTTCACCGGAAGAGCAGCCGGCACTCCAGATACGCAGGGTCTGTTTGCCTTCAATCTCCTTGCGTTTGCGGATTTCGGGGAGGATATCATCTATAAAAGTTTTAAGCTGGAAGTCCTCGCGAAAGAAATAGGTCTCATTGGTGGTTAACTGATCAATCACCTCGGTCAGCTCCTGATCCTTGTTCGGATTATAGCGCAGGAAGTAGTAATAATCCTTGAAGGTTTTCAGGTTGTGCATCTGCAGCCGCCTGCCGAGACGCTTTTCCAGAAGATACTTTGAATCCTCAGTAAAATTCAGCCCGCAATGCTGGTAGACAAAGTCCCGCAAGAGACGGAATTCGTCCGGGGTCATCTTTATGTCTGGGGATAAAAAAAGCATCAGGCAATCAATTCACGGGGAACTCGGCAAGCAGACCTGTCAACTGCTGACGGACAACTTCCTCGGTTTCAATGGCAAGGCGTCCCTCCAGAAGCGGACGAGCCTGTTCGCCGAGGACCTCAACGGAGCTTTTGGCAATCTGTACCCGGACTGCCCAGAAAGGATGGTTGATCAACCTTTCGGCATGCTCATGGAGCCAGTCCGCAGCGCCATAACGGGTCAAAAGGTTCATAGCCACGGTCACAACCTCTTCATCGCTGTGATCGAGGGCCGCAAGCATATGGGGCCTTGCACCAGCACCGGTCAGAGAGGAGAGGGTTTCCAGGGCGGCAATACTGACCAGGCCGACAGGATCTTTCAGAGCGGTCTCAACCAGCGCAGAGCTGCGTTCACCGGCGATTCTGCCCAGGCCGCGAACCGCTGAGGCGCGAACCCAGAGATCCTCATCCTGCAAGGCCAGCTGTAAACCGTCCAGGGCGTCCTCGTTATTGCAATGGCCGAGGATTTCAATAACCGCACGGCGAACTTCAGCATCTTCATCGGTGAGTGACAAAAGCAGAGCACTGATATGCTCACTGACATCGAAGCGTTCAAAAACCTTGACAGCGGCCCGGCGAACTTCCACGGCTGAATCCTTGAGGGCCATGCCGAGGGTGTTCAGAACCGCCGGGTCTTCCAACTCTCTCAAAACCATCACGGCGAACATCCTCTGAATCGGATCAACGTCTGCCAGAAGGGGTTCCAGAGCGGTAAAGGTCTGTTCCGGGAAGCTTTTGCCAAGAGAGATCAGCGCCTCATTGGCAGCCTCCCGGACCTCGGACGAGTCATTGCGCAGACAATCAACCAGGTTCGGCAGCATCTGCACTGCGCCGATTTTACCGAGAGCATAAGCTGACATGCGAACCAGCTGGGTCTCGTCAGAGTGCAAGCCTTCCTGCAGCAAAGATAACCCCTCCGCACAGCCGGCCTCACCCAGGATGTAGGCAAGATAGGCACGTTGGTTGCCTTCAACCTTGACCCAGGTTGCCAACAGCGCCTGACAATTGCCCCGGCCGATATCGATCAAAGCAGCCAATGCGTCCTGCTGCAGTGATTCGTAATCGAGCATTTTCAAAAGCGGTATAACAGAGTCTGCCTCACCGAGCCATCCCAGCACCCTCACTGTTGCGCGCTTGAGAGGTTCATTGTATTCATCCTCAAGACACGCCGACACAGCGACCGCTGCAGGCCCCGTTTCAGATTGGGACAACTGCTCGACAACCGCCTCAGGGTAACGATCATATATTGCCACCAGAGCAAGGATCGCTGCCTCGCGCACATTGCGCATGGGGTCATGCAGAGCAGCGACCAGCTCGCTGACGGCCGAAGCGTCCCCGGCCTTACCAAGGCAGTCGATCAGGGCCTTGCGCAAAAGTTTCTCGTCCCGGTAAGGCAGCAGGTCATTCAAGGAAACGGGAGCAGCGATCCGGCTCAAGGCATCCAGAATGGTGAATTGCAGCAGGAGATCCTGATGATGCATCGCCTTGAGCAGATTCGGCACGGCCTCGGCACTTTTCAACTTGCCTAGGTTTTCTGCGGCGGCGGCGCGAACATTACTGTCTTCATCCTCCAGACCGGCAATCAGAACCGGAATCGCTTCCGGATCGGCAATATCACCAAGGATATCGATGATAAATTTACGAACATCATGATCCGGACAGCGGGCCTGCCCCAGCAGCATTGGCACGGAATCCCTGCCCATGCGGGTCAAAATCTCAACGGCCGCGTTGCGCAGACCGGCGTTTTCCTCGGCGTGCAGCAGCTCAATGATCTCACCGATCAGCTCGCGACTGATCGGCAACTGCAGATAGAGCTCAATCGATTCTTTACGAACCCGCCAGCTCTCATCGCCAAAGGCCTTGAAAATCAGGTCGAGACCCTCATTGGGGTCACAGCCGGCCAGATCACGCAAACCCTGCAAACGGGTTTCTTCGTGCGGAGAATTTAACGCCTCGGTTATTTGCTCAATGATCGCCACGATTTGTCCTTTAAATGCAGGGACTGGGGACTGGAGGCTGGGGACTGGAGGTTTTTCCAGCCCCTAGTCCCCAGCCCCAAGCCCCCGCCCCTAAGCCCCTAACTCCCGTCGACGTTTTTCCAGCAGATCGAGGAAGGCTGCTTCCAGAATCTTGCTTTTCTGGATTTCCGGGCTGGGGAAACGTTCACTGAATAAACGGCGGGCTTCCTTGATCTCTGCGGCCAGCAAATCTGACCAGTTGCCGCGCAGAATCCCTTCATCGATACGATCCATGTAGTAAAGCGAGATATCGGAGACGATAATACGTGCCAGACGTTCGGCCCGCTCGCGCTCGGGGACTCCATCTGCCGAAACCTCTTTTACTTCAGCCGACTGAATTTTCTCATTCACCGAGTTGATAAAATCAAGGGATTGAGAGGCGCCCTCTGCTGCGGAAAGCCGTTTACCTGATTTTTCGACGTCTTCTGAGCGGTCGGCATCAGCGGCAGGTGTGGCACCGACCAGCAGACGATTGATCTTCATGATCAGGTCGTCGGGGATATGATGTTTCTCAATGTAATCATCGGCGTCATAGAGCGAAAGCGGCGCCCGCTTGTAAGCAGCTTTGTTGTAAACGGAGGAAAGCAAGATAATTTTAACACTCTCCAAACCCGGTCGGCGGCGAACCTTTTCAACCACTTCAAACGCATAAAGCCCTTCGAGGGCAACATCGACGATGGCCACCTGAGGACGCATGACATCCATGGCAGCAAGCACATCGATGCCATTATGGCCAAGCGCTGCCTCGTAGCCCGCATCCTCAACCAGACCACGGATGGTATCGCAAAGCTCTTTGTCGCTATGTGCAATCATGACCCGGACCTGCTTCGCGGCTCTGGACCGAGCGGTGTGAGGTAACTCGACCTTGAAGGGGCTGCGACAACGGGCACACCGCATGGTGACTCGCTTCCCGGCCAGCTTTTCACGATCAAGGCGAAACCGGGCGGCGCATGCTGGGCATTTAACAATCATCAAAAAACCTCTAGAGAGAGACGGGACCTGTCCGATGCAGCACTTTGCGGGGGACAGTTCCTGTCAATTTTTATGCGTGGGTCAATTTCTGCAGTTCGATTTTTTCTTCCGACGAAAGGACTTTTCCAAGATCAATCAACATGATCAGTTCATCATCACGACGTGCGACCCCAAGAAAAAAATCTGCCTGGGCTCCATGAATGAATTGCGGGGACGGCGCAATGTCCTTGCGCTCGAAACGTTTCACTTCTGTCACTTCATCAACCAACAAACCGATATTCTTGCCGGCAAGAGAACAAACCACGATACGATTCTTTCGGCTGTCCTTATCGATGGGCTGGTCGAAACGTTTGCGCATGTCAGCCACGGGAATCACTGAGCCGCGAAGGTTGATAACCCCTTCGATAAAAGCAGGTGCTTTCGGCACGGGGGTCAGCTTCTGCGGCCTTATGATTTCCTTGATCCGCATGATATCGAGGGCATAGAGTTCCGTGCCGACCCTGAAACAGGCGAGCTGAATCTCTTGACGCTGCTCTTGGGCTTTGGTCTCCGTCAAATCTTTATCGGACATAGAGTCAGGCATGGGCTCAGGCCATAAATCTCTGGATGGTCTCGATAACCATCGCCGACTTGAAGGGCTTGGTAATGTACCAGTCCGCTCCGACCTGTTCGCCACGGGCCATATCTTCCCGACTCTTCTTGGCCGTCAACATGACCACCGGGATATGCTTGGTCTCGTCATCCGCCTTGATGCGACGACAGACTTCAAAACCATCAATCTCCGGCAGCATGATGTCGAGAAGAATCAGGTCAGGCTTGACCTGGGCAACCGCATCCAGAGCGGCCTGGCCATCCCCGACACCGTGAACTTCATAACCTTTGGAAGTCAGCAGGATGCTTTCCAGTTTGAGCAAGCTTTCCTCATCTTCGACAATCAGAATTTTTTTCTTTATCACAGACCTCTCCTTTCGCCGCGTCAGAGAGACGCAACATCGAGCACGCTTTGTAAATTGAGCAGGATAATCATACGCCCCTGGTAACGACCCAGACCGCTCACCATATCACGGTCTAGACCGGACAACACCCCCGGCGGCGGTTCCAGTTCATCATTAACGAGATTAACGACCTGGTTGATACTGTCAACCAGCAGACCAACAGAGACGTCCTCGTGCCGACAAACCACAATGCGGGTCGTAGGCAGCAAATCAGACACACCAAGGTTTAAACGACAGCGCAGGTCAAAAATCGGCACGACCACGCCACGCAGGGAGATAATGCCCAGGATAAACCGGGGGGCCCTTGGAATGTCAGTAAATTCTCTGACTTTGATTATCTCGCTAATCTGCCTGATGTCCAGAGCGTATTCTTCGTCACCGAGGTTAAAGGCCAGGTATTGACGACTGTCCTGCCCCCCGGTGTCGGCCTGCGACTCGCCAAGCTCAGACGTCCCGGTCGTGGCCATTGCAAACTCATCGGTGACGGCAAACAGTCGATCCAGGCCACTCGGCCCATCAGCCGCAGGTTTAGAAGTGATGACAAGCGCCGAGTCGGAATCGAATGTCTCAAGAGCATGAGCCTCATCAGACAGATCAAACTCTTCAGGCTCGGGGAGTGCCTCATCCTGTACAGCGGAATCGACAACCACCTCGTCCGGTTGCTTTTGTGCTTTGGCTTTTTTACGTATCTCTGCGATATCCATAATTTGTCTGACGCACCTGGTTAGTTTTCGTCCGGAAACAGCCCCCGAGTTGTTATTCCCCTCAGGTGAATAGTCTTCATCTTAATCCCAATTGCCACCGAGCTCCAGCATAACCGCATCGACAATCGTCCGTTCAATGCGGGCTGCTCCACGGCCGAAACCTTCGAGCAGGGCTAAAGAAGCCGCGTGGTTGATCATGCGCGGAGTGCCCTGGGAATAAGCGTAGAGTCCATCCACGGCGGCGGCGCTGAACAGGCCGGCCTGGCCTCCTGCCGTAATCATCCTGAAATCAAGATATTCAGCTGTCTCGTCCCGGTTGAGAGGCGTCAGCTCGAACTGCATGCCGATCCTCTGTCGCAAAGGCTCGTAAGCGCGATGCCTGAGGCGCTGTTTCAACTCCGGCTGGCCCATGAGCACAAGGCTGAGCAGGTTGCGATCATCCAGCTGAAAATTGGTCAGCAGTCTGATTTCGTCAAAGGTTTCCTTATGCGGAACCAGCTGCGCCTCATCAATCACCACGACCGGCGTCATACCTTTTTCATAATACTCAAACAGAACATTGCCAATCTGTTCAAGGAGATCAACCTTGAAACGCGCCGGTTCAAGCACTCCGAGGTGGTGCGCCAGGCTTCTCAGAAACTCGAGGGGCGTCAGCCGCGGGTTGATCAGACAAATCACCTTGAAGGAGTCGTCAAGGGCGTCCATCAAGGCACGCGACAGGGTTGTCTTGCCGCAACCGATCTCACCGGTTAGTAAAACCAGGTCCCTCTCTTCAACCGCGAACTGCATGCGGGCCAGGGCTTCTCGATGGCCCTTGCTCAGGAACAGAAAACGTGGGTCCGGGGTCTTGCTGAAGGGCCTTTCTCGCAGGCCGAAATGAGCTTCATACATTTAACTGCTCACACTCAAGCATATACTCACACTCAAGTATATGCTCACAATCAAGGGCGTCCACCATGTATGGAAGACTCACCCCGCAGCGCTTCAGTCATGAGCCCGGCGACATCCAGAACCAGGATGGTTTTCTGGTTGCCGAGCTCCGCTGCCCCGGCTATGCCCTGAACAAAACTCAGAGCCTTGCCCAACGACTTGATCACGACATCCTGCTGCCCCAGCAGCTCATCGACGACAAAGCCCATACGTTTTTCCGCCAGGCCGACTACGGCCACGAAAAGTCGCTTCTCGTCTTGCTTGAGGTCAGATTCAAGATCGAAAACCTGGTTGAGTCGCAGCAGGGGCACCGTGCTCTTCCTCAACTCGATCACCTCACGCTTCTCGACCGTGCGGATCACATCAGCATCGATCATCAGGGTTTCCAAAACCGAGTTGATCGGAATCGCATAAGTTTTGTCGCCAAGCTGGACGATCAGCGCCTTGATAATGGCCAAAGTAATCGGCAGGGTGATAATCATACTGCTGCCCCGGCCCTGAACGCTTTTGACTTCAATCATACCGGAGAGCGCCGCGATATTATTCTTAACCACGTCCATGCCGACTCCGCGTCCGGAGAGATCACTGACTGCGTCACGGGTTGAGAATCCGGGCATAAAGAGCAGCTCGTAGGTTTCCTCTTCGCTCAAAACATGCCCTTCGCTGATCAGGCCCTTTTCAACAGCTTTGCGGCGAACACCCTCGGTATCGATACCTCGACCGTCATCATGGACCTCGATAACAACGTGGTTGCCTTTCTGGGAGGCCCAGAGCTGCACCAGGCCCTTTTCGGGCTTACCGGCCTTGCGCCGCTCTTCAGGGGTCTCCAGGCCGTGATCAATCGCGTTGCGTATGATGTGCATGAGCGGATCAGAGACATCTTCGATAATCAGCTTGTCGAGCTCGGTGTCGGCGCCACGGATATCCAGATCGACTTTCTTGCCCTGCTCATTGGAAACACGGCGAACAATCCGGGTCATCTTGTCGAAGAGCTGTCCCACCGGTACCATTCGAACATCCATCACCCCCTTTTGCAGCTCGTGCAGTCGGCGTTCGAGGATGCGGGTCGCCTTGGCCAGCTCACTCGCCAACTCTTTGTCAGCAGAAGCCTTGATGCGATCACCGATATTGGCAATCGAGCTTTTGGAGAGCACCAGCTCACCGACGATATTCATCAGCAGGTCAAGCTTGTCGATATCGACCCGGACCGTTCTGCTGATAGAGCGCATGGAGCTGCCGCCGTCACCTTCCTCAAGGTTTGCCGGCAAAGGCTCTGCAGAGTCGCCGGTGATGACCACGTCAGGCGTAGCCGACGGCTCTTCAAGGACAAATTCTTGCGGCTCTGCCACAGTGGCGGGCTGACCGTAAGTACGAATATCGAGCCCTTCACGACTGAGCAGAACCTCAATATCAGCAGCAGCCAGTTCACTGCCGAACAGGATCTGGAAAGCGATGCCTTCGCCGATTGTGCCGGCCGAAGGCAGAGTGCTGACAACCTCCCCCTGCTGCTTCAACTGTTCGGTGATCTCGGCCAGCTCCTGATCGAAGCTTGCGAGGTCGAAGTCCATACGCAGCAGGTGAATGGCCCGGCCTTTGCGAATGTTCTCAAGCAGGCGATGTTCCTCATATTCGGTCAGTACATTCAGGATGCCAGGCTCGATATCCAACCCGGCCAGGGGGTCTGTCTCGACCGCTGTTTCAACATCGGCAGCCTGCACAATCCGGGCAAGGATCGGAGCCAGATCAATGGTGAAGTGTTCATTATTGCTCTTGCCGTCGATCAGCTGGATCAGAACGTCGAGAGAGCTGAACAGGGTATCAACCAGGCGTTGGGTAAAAGGTACCTTGCCGAGACGCAGTCCATCGAGAAGGTTCTCCATGGCATGGGATAAGGCCGAGAGATCATCAAAGCCGAACATGCCGGCGAGACCTTTGATCGAATGGGCGCCACGGAAGATGCCGTTGAGGACATCAGGATCGCAATCACCGGTTTCAACGGCATCGGCCAGTTTAACCAGGTCGAAGTTGAGGGTGCCGATGATCTCCTCGGTTTCGCTGATAAAATCCTTGAGCGCCTGTGAAGAGCTGGAATCAGACAAGACGTTCTCCCTCTCAGGCCAGGTATTCACGGATCAGCTGCTGCAACTGGTCCGGAGCGAAGGGTTTGACAAGATAAGCATTTGCACCAAGCGCCATACCCTTTTCACGGTCGCGTTCGCTGCCTTCGGTGCTGATGATAAAGAGAGGGGTTTGCTTGTAGCTTTCGTTGTTGCGGATAAAGCTGACCAGCTCCAGGCCGTTGATATCGGGCATGTTGATATCGGTAATGATCAGGTCGACCTTCTCACGGGGCAGAATCCGCAGGGCCTCAAAGCCGTTGGCCGCTTCCACGGTGTCGTAATCGCCCATCGCCGCAATCGTCGAGACAATCAACGAGCGCATGGTCAGAGAGTCTTCAGCTATCAGGATCTTCTTACTCACCGCGCCAAACTCCTTAAAAAAAGCTGTAGGGCTGTAAGCTGTAGGGCTATAAGTTAAAACCAACAACATTACAGCTTAATCGTTTATCGTTTATCGTTGATCGCTTACAGCCTTACAGCCTTACAGCCTTACAGCCTTACAGCCTTACAGCCTTACAGCCTTACAGCCTTACAGCCTTACAGCTGACAGCTGACAGCTGACAGCCTTACAGCTGACAGCCTTACAGCTAAAGCTTAAAGCCCCCGGCTTTAAGCTTTACTCATCATCCGTCTCTCGAGCAGGGCCTTCTCCATGGCCAGGCCTGCTTGAGACAGGAAAATCTCCAGAGACTCGGTGTCACCGATCGGCTTCTCATCGGGCAGGTTGTCACCATAGAGAACGGCGACCACACGGCCTTCACTGATCAGGGGACCGACAAACACCTCACCGGGCTGAGCCCCCCCCAGCTGGTCGAAGAAATAATCGTTCCACTCCGACTGTCTTGCTGCATTGCGATAAGGAGCAAAGGACTGCAGAGCATCTTTAAAGACGTGGTCTTCCGTCTTGGGCAACTTGATATTGCGGACCCGGACGTCGGCGGACTCGCCATTCAGCTCGATGCCGAACTGACCGAGGCCGACAATCTCCTCGTCCTTGACCAGCAATATCACGGCCCGGTTCATCAGTTCACTGGCAAAACGTAAAATGAGCAGGATAATGCCACCGCCGAGAGACGGGTTGTTCAGTTCCTGCAGCATGCCACGGAGCAGGTGCAGGCCAGGAGACTGCTGGGGAATCTGCTCCGGAGAGCCACTTGCCACTTCACCCATCTCCCTGAGCAGCTCGGCACCGATGTTGTAGAGACCATCGGCCCTTTCAGGCTTTTCGGCCGAAGCTTCGCCCAGAGCAATGATGGCATCAACCAACGCGTTGAGTCCGGCGCTGCCGCGGTCGCTCTGGACTTCATCTTTCTTCGGCTTGGGAAAAAGCGCCGGCACGCCAAACTTGCGGACACTCTGTTCCGCTTCCTTATTCGGGTGGTCAGACATGACCAACACCTGGAAATCAGGAAACTGGCTGCGGACGTCCTGGAGCAACTCCAGACCGCCAAGTACGCCGCTGCCATCGCGGCGCGGCATGATCAGGTCGATCACCAGGGTCGTTATGGCCGGATCAGCTTGCGAAACCGCTTTCAGAAAAGAGTTATAGTTGGTAAAGACGTGAACCTGGGCCTTGCGTTCCTGCAGCACACCGGCGATTTTCTCGGCGGTTCCGGGGTCATCATCAACGACGATGAATCTGCGCACCGGCTTTGCCGGCTCGCTTGCATCGTCAGCGGCAGCAGCAACGGCGGCGGGAGACTCACCCTTCACTTCCGCAAGCAACTGGTCAATATCAACCAGGGACTCGCCGCGTTCGTCGACGTTCTCACCACGATGGCGCTTCTCGTCAAGGATCCGGCTGCCTTCCATGGCCAGCCACTGCGGGTTGAGGCCACTGTCGAGCATGAACTGCAAAGGGTCAAGATTGGTGGCTGCCAACTCGCCCGGGTCGCCGAGTTCAAAAGAAAAAGCCCCTTCATCCCAACTGAAGAAGCTGTAAACGACCTTCTCAACCTGCTGACGCACAACCGTGTCGATTGCCTCGCGGTCCACACCGAAATCACTGACCAGGATATCGCCGACACGGCGGTCATCATGGTTTTCGTGCTGGATCACCAGGGCTTTCTTGAGCGTCTCTAGATCAGCCAGACCGGCACGGATCACCAGGTCACCGATATTCTCGGGGAAGGTCGACGCTGTAGCACGGATCACCTGGCCGTCATGAAAGATGACCCGCCCCTCCCGATCGAGGCTGCTTAATTGCAGCACACCGGATTTGCGACTCAGACTGACAATCTGGAGGATTTCCCCCAAGCCGAGGTCTTCTAGATTACCAACAAGGCTCATAAGCTCTTCACATCAAATAGCATTAGACAGACAAAAACCATCCCGAGGTTGTGCCATCAGGCAACACGGACACGTAAGGAAGGTTCGAGATTAATCACTCACCTAACAATCGGAAATTAAACAGAAATAAATATACGTCATGGGAGAGGACAAGTAAAGGAGGATTTATGCCTGATGTTACAGCTAAATCAAGTCATTAAGGGGACACCATAATCCGGTATTGTGCCTCCGTGTACTCTGTAAAACGAGTCTGGATTGTGGAATCCCTCAGAATAAACATTCTTCATTATTGTTCAAGTAAAGCAGATTTGCCAGAGCACCGAATTCTTCAATGCTCAAAGTTTCTCCGCGACGTCCCGAATCAATTTCAGCTGTGGCCAAAGCCTGATCGATCTGCTCGGCCTGCCAGCCTGAACCAAGCAAACTGTTGCGCAGAGTCTTGCGTCTCTGGGCAAAAGCGCTTTTCACCAGCTTGCGATAAATAACATCATCCGGCAGCGCCACGCGCGGTCTCGACAAGGGCATCATACGCAAGACAACAGAATCGACCTTGGGTGGGGGGGAAAAGGCTCCGGGCGACACCTTGATGACCTTTTCCACCTCAAACCAGGTCTGCATGAGGACCGACAAAATGCCATAGTTGCGAGAGCCTTGGGTGGCAACCAGTCGCTCGCCAACCTCCTTTTGAAACATCAGCACCAGGCAACTGAAATCTTCTTTGTGCTCAAGAACCTTAAAGAGAATCTGGCTGGAAATATTGTAGGGCAGATTGGCAATCAGTTTGTAGGGTGGATTCTGCAGCAACTCCGCCCAGTCAAATCGCAGGACATCGCCGGTCTTGACTTCTAGCATTTGTTCATTACGCGCCTCTAAAGCCGCTGCCAGGTCACGATCGATCTCCACGGCAAGAACTGACAAGCCTGATGCCAGCAGACGCGTGGTCAGGGCACCCGGCCCCGGTCCGATCTCGAGGATCCGATCACCCTGCCGCAGAGCGGCGGCCGCAACAATGCGATCAAGCACATTCTGATCATGCAGGAAGTTCTGACCGAAGCGTTTTCTGGGTCGATGCTTATTCATAAATTTTCATCATCATTTTTTACACGACCCGTGTCACCTTTCTTGAATTTTTTATGCCAGTGACGACGGGGCCAACGTGGTACGCGCCAGACCTTGACGACGGGAATCAGACTCAAGGTCACCCGGTAGGCAAGACAACCAAAAAACGCACCGAAGAGAATGCTGCTAACCCACATGGGAAAAAGAATATCCCAGCCAAGGGTTGAGTAAGCTTCCCAGGTAAATTCCGTAGGCAGGCTGAAGCGAGGAAAACCAAGCAGAAGACGACCGACTTCATATTCAGCAGCATAGATAAAAGGTGCGGTAAAAGGGTTGGTTACCCATACGCCAAGGACTGCAGCAAGACGATTTTCTCGAAAGAGATAAGCAAACAAGAGGGCGATTGGCATCTGCACGCCAAAGGTCGGTGTCATGCCGATAAAGATCCCGAGAGCCACCCCCTTGGCAATCTCATCAGGCAGACCACGCAGACGGACGAAGCGCACCAACATCAATTTAACCTGTCGGACAAACCCGACTCCGCGCCACATCAGCCTTAAGTCACTCCACTTTCGGTTTAGTTTATTTCACAACAACTTTATCCAGCGGCCAGGTTGCAAGAGCATTGGCGCTGTCCTCGGCATGACAACCTTTCTCAAGGTAATAATTCGCGGCCACACCGAGCATCGCCGCATTATCGCCGCATAGAGCCGGGCTGGGGAAGAAGATCTTAATGTCATGCCTGTTGGAAAGTTCATTGAACCTTGTGCGCAGGCCTGAGTTACAAGCCACCCCACCGGCAACGACAATGCGCTCCAGACCCTCTGCCCTGGCGGCACGCAGGGTCTTACGGGTCAGAACCTCGACCACCGCAGCCTGAAAACTGGCAGCTATATCAGCCAGCTGTTGCTCGTTTATGCTGCCTTCATATTTCTCGACATGTTGCAGAACAGCGGTCTTCAATCCGCTGAAGCTGAAATCAAAGTTCTTTTTGTGCAGCATCGGCCTCGGGAAGTCAATCGCATCCGGGCGGCCCGTGGCTGCCAGACGATCGATGACAGCCCCGCCGGGATAACCGAGACCGAGGAGTTTGGCCACCTTGTCGAAAGCCTCTCCGGAAGCATCATCAAGAGTTTGCCCCAGGGTCTTGTAGCGACCTATGCCATCAACACGGTATAGGTGGGTATGCCCGCCCGATACGGCCAGGGCTAGAAAAGGGAAGTCTGGTGGATCTTCCAGCATCGGCGCAAGGATATGTCCTTCCATGTGGTGTACGGCGGCCAGCGGGATATTCAAAGACCAGGCCATGGCCTTGGCCGTTGACAAACCAACCAGCAGGGCACCGATCAGGCCGGGACCGCGGGTCACACCGATCCCCTCCAGCTGCTCAACCGTAACGCCGGCTTGCTGTAGCGCGGCGTTGATAACCACGGAAATCGCTTCGACATGCTTGCGAGAAGCAAGTTCCGGCACCACACCGCCGAAACGGGAATGCACATCAACCTGCGAGGCAACGACATTCGAAAGCATTTCCGAACCGTCACGGATAACGGCGGCCGAAGTTTCATCACAAGAGGATTCGATACAAAGGATAAGCATGGGATCAGTGGCGCGTGGCGCGTGGCGCGTGGCGTGACATGTCCAGCATTTTGGAAAACACAACAATCATTAAGCTGCACCAGTAGAGAAATGTTTTCAAGATTTCCCCGCTACGCGCTACGCGCTACAGGGTCTTGCTACAAAAGATTTGCAGCTAATTCCGCCAGGCAGGAACGCTCACCCTTATCCAGAGTGATATGCCCGGAGATGTCTTCAGCCTTGAACTTCTCGACGACGTAAGTGAGACCGTTGCTGGAGGAATCAACATACGGATTGTCGATCTGGTAGGGGTCGCCCGTAAGAACTATCTTTGTCCCTTCGCCGGCACGGGTTATGATCGTCTTGATCTCGTGCGGAGTCAGGTTCTGGGCTTCGTCGACGATCATGTACTGCTTGGGTATCGAGCGCCCACGGATATAGGTCAAAGGCTCGATTTCAAGCAGCCCCAGATCGACCAGCTCCTTATAGCCGCGCTTTCGTTTGCTGCCCTCTTCCACAGCGCCCAGAAGCAGTTCGACATTGTCGAAGATCGGCTGCATCCATGGCGACAGTTTCTCATCGATGTCACCCGGTAAAAAACCAATGTCACGGCCAAGCGGGAAGATTGGTCGGGACACCAGCAGTCGGTTGTATTGGCCATCGTCGGCAGACTTATGCAGGCCTGCAGCGATCGCCAGCAGGGTTTTACCGGTGCCGGCCTTACCAACCAGAGTGACCAGTTGAATATCGTCGTTAAGCAGCATATCGAAAGCAAACTGCTGTTCGCGATTGCGGGGATGAATGCCCCACAAACCATCGCTCGGAGCGCGCAGCAGGGATACGGCTTGTCTCATAGGCCGGTTGTAACGAGCCAGGGCAGTATGTGAAGGATTGCTTGCATCGACCAGAGTCAGGCATTGATTGGGCAGGAACTCTTCTTCGAGCGCAAGATAGCCCTGGCTGTAAAAGAGGTCAACATCTTCCTGCGGCAGCAGAACTTCGCAGGTCCCGGTGTAAAGTTCTTCGATGGATACCTTGTCAGATTCGTAATCCTGAGCGGTCAGACCAATGGCGTCGGCCTTGATGCGCAGGTTGGTATCTTTGGTTACGAAAATAACATTGGAGTCTGCGCGGTTGTTCGCTGCAAGGGTGACGGCCAGAATCCGATTGTCACCTTGATCAGAACGCAGCTCGGGCGGCAGAGATTTCATCAGCTCTTCGCTGTAAAGATCGACCCTGAGATGACCACCGGTTTCCAGTTCTACACCCTTGATCAACTTCGCTTTGCTGCGCAGGCCATCCATGATGCGGGAAAACTGCCGCGCATTGCGACCGGTTTCACTGAGGTCCTTCTTGAAGCGATCAATCTCCTCGATAACGGTCATAGGGATAACCACGTCGTTATCCTCAAAGCGAAAAAGAGCTTGTGGATCGTGCAGAATAACGTTGGTATCAAGTACGAAGGTTTTACTCATAATTAAGTGGCCAATCTAGCTCGAAGGGTCTCTCAGTAAGCATCGATGCTGAAGCAACGACGGTTAGCGATCATATTCGTTGATAAGGACGCCCTCGGTCGTTGCCATCAACTTGATATAGACCGGAAAATCCCTGCCCGGGATGTTCCGTTTACCCTCGACAATAATCTCACCGCGGGTATTGAGCGCATAGAGGAGTTCCTCGGGGGACTCGTCGATAATATATCTGTTATAGACACGCGTCTTCATCAGTTCGACACGCGTAACCGGTTCAATGGGCGGCAGAGAACAGGAGAGCAGAAGAAATGTTGCCAGGACCAACGGAACAGGAGAAAAAATCTTTTTTCGCATTGCCTTTTGCATAACAACTCCTAAAACTGCTTTACCTGGGCTGATGGCTCAGTTTTCTGTCGCAAGGATTGCCCGAATTGCCGCAAGAGTCTGGTTGATATCGTCGGCCGTATTAAAATATCCCGGACTGAGGCGCACGGTTCCTTCCGGGAGGGTTCCGATACTGCCATGCGCTTCCGGAGCACAGTGTAAGCCGACACGACAACAGATACCATATTCGCGATCCAAGCGAAAGCCCAGCATTGACGGATCGACATTTTTAACGTTGAAAGAAAGCGCTCCACCGTGATCGGTAGAACCGAGCGGACCATAGAGGACGACATTGTCAATCGCCTGTAAACCCTCGATCAGCTGACCCAGCAACTCCTGTTCATGGGCGCGAACATGATCCAACCCAAGTTTTTCGAGGAACTCGACTCCTGCCTTGAGACCCGCCAGGCCGATCGTATTCAGGGTGCCGCTTTCGAGTCGCTCAGGCATTTCGGAAGGCTGGGTGGCGGATTGAGAGAAGTTGCCGGTGCCGCCGTAGAGAAGAGGTTTCAGGTCCAGACCTTTACGGACATAGAGGAAACCGGTTCCTGTTGGTCCCAGCAACGACTTATGTCCGGGAACTGCGAGCAGATCGATCGCCATTTTCTCCACATCAATGGGAAAAACACCGGCGCTCTGGGCCGCATCAACCATAAACAGGACACCTTGCTCTCGACACCATGGTCCGATGTCTTCGATGGCTTGAAGAGTCCCTGTCACGTTGGAGCAATGGGTCATGATGAGGAGTCGGGTACCGGGGACACAGGCCTCACGCACGGACTGGGGATCAACCCGGCCAAGGGTGTCGGCAGTAACGCGCACCACCTCGACGCCTCGATCACTCAACGCCCTCAGCGGACGGACTACGGCGTTGTGTTCCATCGATGTGGTCACAACCCGGTCTCCGGGTGCAAGCGCTCCGAAAAGTCCCAGGTTGATAGCCTCGGTGGCATTGGCAGTAAAAGCGATGCGTGAAGCATCCGTGATACCAAAAAAACGTGCGACGCTTTCCCTGCACTCCATGACCATGCGACCGGCATCGAGGGACATGTGGTGCCCTCCCCGTCCCGGGTTGGCTGAATTTTCGCGTAATGTCCGCTCTACGGCTTCAGTTACCTGCGAGGGTTTGGGAAATGTGGTTGCAGCGTTATCAAGATAGATAGACATGGTAAACAGGGTTCCGGTTAGCGCGGGCCTGAACACATCAGGTCGCGCTCTCCTGCTGAACGGTTCAGGGTTCTGGCGAGATCACGGCAGCCACCGAAGCAGATATCCAGGGCTGAGCATTCATGGCAGCCTTGAGGTGTTTGCGCGATTTTCTCACAAACGGCAGAACGTTTTCTGCCGCTCCAGATGTCTTGCAACGATTGGCCGGGTAATTGCCCCAGGGGTTCCGGCCAGGCGGCACAGGGATGGACAACACCACGACAGTCGACATGGCCGAGACTGTTACCGGCCTGGCAACCACCATACTCTGCGCGATTCTGTTTCTGATCCGGGGTCATGATCTCCCAGAGGAAGAGATCATGAATCTCCATGTTGGGGAGCCTGCACCCCTCTGCGACAAAATCCGACCAGAGTTGCCGAAAAGATTCAAGGTCCGGCCAACGTGGCAGCTCCTCAGTCTGATAAGCGTGGAAGCTATCACCGATATGTGCGTTTGGCAACTTAAATCCAGGGATCCCATGGTCGCTGCTAAAGCGCAGGAGAGCAGGGATTTCACTGAGGTTTTTAGCTAAGGGCGTCAGCGCGAGATGAGGCTCATGGCCGCTCGCGCGCAACGTCTGTATAATCGTGAGCAGGTGATCAAGATCGACCTTTTTGTCAACCCTGGCAAAAGAGGTGACATTCAAAAGCAATTGCACTCCCGAAGGAGGAATCCTCGCAATGTTCGTCAGTTCCTCCTGACTGCCACAGCAAGTCAGGAGAAGTTGACATCTGCCAGCGAGGATATCCAGGACATCGCCGATCGCCGGATGCAGGAGGGGCCGTCCCTGTAAGGTGACGAAAAAGACTCCCGCATCCAGAATAGATTCTGCAACCGCAGGCAGACTCGGCCCATCCGCCCCGGTCGCACCATCAGGAAAATCCCAGGTCAAGCGAACCGGGGTATCCAGCAGATCAAGACCCATATCAACCATCCGCTCCAGAATTCATCACCTGACGGTGACGAATTTCAGCAAGGGTGAACGTTACTTGAACCGACAACTTGAGGTTTGATGTACTTTTTCATAACAATTCTCCTTTCTTTAAAAAGTGGCGCGTGGCGCGTGGCCCGTGGCGCGGAAAAACATCTTAATTCAATCAAAACCAGTCAGGACTCATGACAACACATGCGTCTAAAGCATGAGTTGACCCTTATCCCTTATCCCTTGATTGTCTCGCCACGCGCCACGCGCCACGCGCCACGCGCCACGCGCTACTCGCTACTCGCTACTCGCTACTCGCTACGCGCCGCACGCTTTACTTCCAACAATGCGGATCCGGTTGGTTGAAATCACCGGTGGTGGCAAAAGCGCGTGCAGTGCAGCCGCCCTGGCAATCTTCAAAAGCTGCACATCCAGAACACTTGCCGGTGGCTTCCTTGGCGCGCATCGCTTTAAGAACCGGTGACTCGAACCAGATCGTCTCAAAATCATCCTTGAGGATATTGCCGACGACAACCGGGATAAAACCGCAGGGAGTGATATCGCCATTCGGCTGCAGATGCAGGGAAAGCTTGCCGCAGCTGCTCCCCTTAACCATAGTTTTTTCCTGGTACTCCGGCAGCGAGGCGATGACCGGATCATCAAATGAGATATTCAGATCCCTGGTCTGATTTTTCTCTGCAAGGGCCTGCAGATAGAAGGCCTGCCACTCCTCGGGAGTCAGATCCAGATCCTCGCGGTTTTTAAATCCCCTGCCGCTGCATTTGAAGTTATGCAGGTAAACCTGTCCCACCTTGTGCCTGCGTGCCAGATCAAGTAACTCCCGGAAATCCTGATAATTGATGCGGGAGATGACCGAGCTCATCGTGCTCTTCAGGCCGACAGCAGCAAGGGCATCCAGGCCGGCCACAGCTCTCTCGAAAGAGCCTGGCATATTGCGAAAGTTATCGTGAATCTCAGCAACCGAGCTGTCGATGCTGATGCCGACACTCTTGAAACCGACGTCTTTAAGTCGTTGGGCGGCGGCCTCGTCAAGCAGCCAGCCATTGGTATTCATTGAGACATTCAGCCCCTGCTTCGAGGCATAGTCGGCAACCTCAAAAAGATCTTTGCGCATCAGCGGCTCACCGCCGCCGAAGTTGATGAAGGGCACCTGCTGTTCCACCAGGACATCCACCACCCGCTTTACATCGGCTGTTGCCAACTCCGGACATTCTTCATCGCGGCTGTAACAATGGTCACAGGTAAAGTTGCAACGGTAAGAAAGAGTCCAGTTGAATGTCAGGGGAGCAGAAAACATCTCAGTGACTTCAGCCATTGATCAACCAGCCTCTCTCCGCCAGATCGGCGACAAACTCGACAACATCCGCTTCAACCTCCTGCGGGTCAACAGCGAATTCACGGGCCAGACCCGCAGAGATCTCCGACAAGGTCCGGTTCCCGTCACATTCTTGCCAGATCAGTCCACCGACCAGGTTCAACTGATGCATCATGCCGGAAAGCAGCAGGATCACCGTGCCGCTGTCATCAACGTCTTCACCATTCTCCAAAGCCATCATAACATCTGCCTGACGTCGCTTTTCGACACGCCAGACGATTTCGGGATTACGCAAAGGTTTATTCACCAGGGTTATCCTTTTCTTTGCAAAACAACAACATAGTATCTTGCATCATCAAACTTGCAGGGATCCGTCATGCCGTGCGATCACGAAAGAGCAAACTGAGTAACAACACAAACGCCAATCCGGCCAACACGGAAATTTTACCTGAGGTCGCCACGCCGGCAGCCGTTGCCGCAACACCCCAGGACTGCACCAGGCCACCGCCCAGCAACATGCCGACGACGGCCAGACCGGCGTCGGCATCGCCTTCTCCAGCCTTGATTAACTGTCTGAAGGGACAACCACCGATCAGGACAGAGAGCCAGCCGACCAGCAACATGCCCAGAAAGCTCCAGAGATACTCCAGATGTGCCCCGGGCTGACCATAGAGGCCGAAACTGAAGCGGCCCATAATAAGATTGGTGACAAAGGCACCGATCAGAAAAGCGAACAACCCCCACATGAGGGGGCTTCGGGTCCCCATCAAGAGTCCATCACGGACACTGCCGGTAATGCAGAAACGGCTGCGTTGCGCAAGAACACCGAGCAGCAGACCGACAGCCAGCGATAGCAGCAGAGGGGCATGTTGTGTGGCGCTGCCGCGTTCCGAGAAAATCAGAAAAGATGGCCGTGCCAGCAGGAAGACCAGCAGCAGGATAAAGCCTGCTGGAACCAGCAGGCCGGTCGCCCCACGCTCGTCTTCAGCGCGCCCCAGGTCAACCCCGCGGGCCAACCCCTGCAAACCGATCCAGACACCCGCGATCAGGCCAAACAGTCCTGCCAAAGAAGAGATATCCCCTGCCATCAAGCGCAGAAACAACTTGATTGGACAACCGATAAAGACCGCACTGCCGACGATCAGAAAGATTCCGGAGACCAGTCTGGCCAGCGGCGCGCTGCCACCACGAGAGCGAAATTCGCGAAACAGGCAAGCACACAAGACAGAACCGAGGACAAAGCCGATCAACTCAGGACGCAGGTATTGCATCCGTTCATTATCATGCAAGCCAAGCGCACCAGAGGAATTTTCAATAAAGCAGGAGACGCATATGCCGCTGTTCTGAGGATTCCCCCAAACCGAGAGCATGGCACCAAGGACACCGAGGCCGGCCCCTGCAGCCAGGACGATCCATAAATGCCGATCACGCAGAGAGAGGCTCATTCGCAACCTCCGGCGAGACGACTCTGCAGGTAATAACCGTCTTTCAAAACCTGGCCAAGAGTGCGATTGTCCGGCTGAACCCGCAGTCGATCACGGATTAACGGCAAACCTTGCGAAACAGCTGATTCAATCAGTGGTCTCTGGTTCAAAGGACTCGCGAAATCGACATAATCGGCATTGTTCTTGACAGCCTTGGCCAACTTGCTTACGGCACGATCAAACTGGCCCATACGCAGCAGGATGTCACCGCTGAGCAGGTCATTGTGGGCTTCACCGGGCAAGGTCCGATTTAATTCTTCCAGCTTGAGCAGAGCATCAGGTAAGGAGCCATTATCACGCAAAGCGATCACGGGAGCATAATTCCGCTCGATAAAGGCCACCCGTGCCTGCTGCAGCATTTCCCGTTCTATTCTGTATTGGGCCGCCTGGACCTTCTGCTGGTTATCACGCGGTCCGGCACCTGCCATCAAAACCGCAGTAAAGATCAGCACGGCCACCAGGCCGACGATCATCAGTTGGTCAAATCGATCTCGCAGCATCAGTTCAGAATTCCTGGTAAGGAGGCATGTTGACGCGTCTTGCCATGTCCCGGATCGGGTCGTAATCCTGGTCGAGCAGTGTTTCAAAACCATCCACCCACGCCGAATCGAGGACTTTGAGTGTCTCACCGTCAATCTTGACCGTTGTTTCCGGGGTCAGCTCGACCAGGGCCTTACGGAACTTTTCCACCAGCTCGGCGTCAACAGTTTTTGCCGCACCAAAAGTGCAGTAAGGGATAATCTCACTCTGCGCCAGGATACGGAAGTCATCAGCAGAGATGCGCCCTTCACGGGTCATCAGTTCGAGGTCGAGAGCCGGCGCAGCGGCGACATCGTATTCGCCGAAATAAACCCCGTAGACGACCTTTTCATGCTTATAAGCACCGTGCGGGATTGCGTAGTAATCGAGACCCATTTCAGGATCGAACCCGGCTTGCAGCATCAGGTCGTACTGGGCCAGGTAACCGGTCGGCGCCAGCTGTGGGCCGAACAACATTCTTTTTCCCTGCAGATCGGCCAGCGTCTTGATCGGGCTGTCTTTCTTGACGATAATGGCACCGGCCGTTCGTGCGCCGTACTGGCCACGCTTCTCGGTCGCAATCAACTGCAAGCCATGATTCTCCCGCATGATGATGTAGAGCAGGCTATTGCCATGAGCAAAGCTGAAATCCCCTGCGGCAAAGCGCGCCTCAAAATCCTGGGTATCCACCGGCACCGCCTCGAAAGGTCTGCCCAGCTGTTTTGACAGGTAGGCGGTTAAGGGCCGGAAGCGTTGCATGGTCTCCGCTTCGCTGTTGCAGTTCATATAACCGATACGGATCGGCGGCCCTTGCAGAGACTGCTCGCAGCCAGTAAGAGCAACACTGAGAAAGATTAGAATGAGGATATAACGCTTCATTGAGTCTCCGCTTAATCGTATTCTGGACCAGCAGTCGTAAGGCTTAACGGTTTCAGCAAAGGATAACGGCTATCAACCAGCCCCATGCCGGGACGGTCGGAACCGTCGCGCACGGCGGCGGCAATCTCTCTGGTATCAGCGGAGCCCCACCAGTTGTTACGCGCGACGACCTCGGTATTGCCGTCATTAATCAGGGCATAAACCCCATTATCAGCGATCAGGTTGCGTGCCAGGCGGCCTTGACTGTTCAACCAGCGTACGCCGGCACGACCGTTTTCAGCGATACGGTTATCAACAACGTCAACATCAGAATCTTCAAGAAAAATGCCATGCTCGCTGTTGGCGGAAAGATCATTGCCGACCACCTGCCCTTTACTTCTCTGCAGATAGAGCCCGCGACGATTTCCGGTGATCCGGTTATCACTGATAGTGAGCTTGCCGTCACGGATATTGGCACCGTTAACCAGGTTGTTCTCGATCAGGCAGGATGACATCTCCAACTCACTGTAGACGCAACGCAAGCCCCAGTGACTGCCTGAAATAACCGAATTTCGTAAAGTAACGACGCTGTCTCTGAACTGGACTCCGTTAAGGTTGTCCTGGAACCGGCAACCATCGATAACGACTTGAGATTCCTGGAACTGTGCACCACGAACGTTGTGCCTGAAAGTGCTGTTGAGCAAGCGCGCCTTTGCATAATGGGCATGAAATCCACGGTAACCATATTCCACCTTGGAGTATTGCAGAAGATTCTCTTCCTCACTCACCATCATGTTGATTGCCCCCCAGTCGCCAGGCTGGGGGTTTGTCTCAGCGGAGGTAAACAGCACCGGTGCAGCGGCGGTTCCCAGCACACGGATCCGGCCCTGGGAAAAAATTTCGTGCTCGCCGATACCATCACCGTTACTGTCAAAACGGGTGAAACGGATCCGGCTTCCCGGGCGGATTTCCAGCGTCGTTCCGGCTGCGACAGTCAATATTCCGTCTATCAGGATCTCACCGTCCCAGACTGTGTCTTCAAAAAGAGATTGGTCTCCACGATAGACCTTCGCCTCATCGGCTCGCGCCGAGAAGGGCAGCAGCAATATTACGAACAAGAGAAGAAGTCGTCGACGAATCATTCGAGGACACCCTGACCCTGTCGGCCCAGAAAACGGATATTTTCGATGTTGTCAGTAAGGGTCACAGCATCTAAAGGCAGGTCACGAGGATAAATTGCCAGTCCGATCGCGTTGCCGCTGAGCAGATTGCGCTCAAGCCGAGGGCGGCTATCGGCATCGACGAAAATCGCTTCTTCATCATGGTCTTTAATGGTGTTCCCCGACAGATACGGGTTGGAGCCTTTCCAACAGAAGATGCCGCCTTCGCCGTCAACCAGCAGGTTATCGAGAATTCTCGGATGACTCTGCAGCTGAGCGACGATGCCATAGCGACTCCCGGTGATCCGGTTTGCCCTGATTTCCGGCGACGACGCGACACAACGAATAGCGATATCGGCGCGTTCCAGCTCAGCATGCAAGATGCGACCAGGCAACGCACCATCCAGGGTAATTCCTGCCCAGGCAATCTCTTCCGGATCATTGCGTTCAACCATGACAAATCTCACCGGGGACTCTGTAGTTCCCAAAATATCGAGTTTGCCGCGCACAAGGAGTTCCGTTAGCGAAGAGAAGTATTCCGGATCTATTTTTGTGCCTTCGGCAGGGACCACGTTAACCTGTGTGCCGGGATGAATCGTCAATGACCCACCCTCAAGAATCAGGACATCGCCCGACATGGTGACAATGCCCTGCCAAATCAGATCACCTGAATAAGCACCGGAGTATTCGGAGACCGGCTCGCCCGCCTGCGCCAGGGGACACAGCGTCAGCAGGTCCATGCACGCCAGCAGGACCATGCATAAGGCAATAGCATTTTTTTTACAGACACTTAGTCTCATATCCAGGTCTCATATCCAGCGATTTTTCATTAAGAATTTACGGGCAACGGACAGAGCACTTTGCCCGGCCTCAACATGTTCAATGAGCAGCTCCACATCGGCGCTGCTGAGCAGCCGGTTCAACTTGGCAATCGCCGGCAGGACAGTGGTAAACTGCAGGTCATGAACCGGCCGCGGTCCGGACAGTAATAGCGGCAGGGCTGCCACTTGAAAGACCGGATCGCTTGCGGACTCATTAACGGAGACAAAAACCAGGTCGACCTTCTCCTCCGAGAGGAGTTCAAGGGGACCCGGGCTCACACCAACTTCAACGCGGTTACTTTCGACGCCGGTCTTTTCCTGCACATACAGCGTCACCAGGGCATAGAGGACCTCCTGCTGAACGGTTGATCCGGCACCGACAAAAAGCTTGGGGCCAAAGCAGGCCTGAAGCGGAGACGAAATCAGTACCGCCAGCAAAACTATACCGAACAGGACTTTTATCTGACGAAGAGCCATTCCACCACCGTTGAGCCGTAAAATCCAGAGAGAATCAGTAGAGAGACCAATGAGGCCAGCAAAAAAGGCAGATCCATGCCGCCCTGTCCATCAGAGACGCCCTGGGCATCAGATCCAGAATTCGCAACGACTCTGGCCGCCAATGCAGAGAACACAAAACCCGCTGCCAAAATCACCACAATCACCCACTTCAGGATATCCAGATTGACGAGTACTCCGGGCGGGGAAAGTGTTTGCATGATATTGATGGCCAGAAAGCTTTTCACTCCGGAAGGATCCTGAAAAGCCAGCGGCAAATAGTTGAATTTAGCATTCAATTTGACCAGCGCCAAGGCAATGTGTGCCGAAAGGACCAGTGGCAGCAGGGGCAAGGCCAGTCGACCGAGAAAAGCCAGGAAGCTGGGCAGAATAGCTGCCGAGGGCTTGTCTCTGGAAAGAAGTGCAGGCTCCTTGTCCAGAGTCGTAACCTTGATTTGTCCGACAAAATAAACGATTGCGCCGGGCAGAAGCAGCAGGAGCGGGAAAATCAAACCGACCCAGATCACAGCTAAGAGGTAAAAGCCTGCACTCTCCCAACCGAGCGACAACGTCAGAGTCTCAGGAACCCAGAAGATCGCCTCCCGCAAATCAACATAAACCTTGGCGAAATTTGCGGTCAGCAGACCCAGCAGGACAAGGAAGAAGAGCGTCTCACCCGGGCGTAGACTTCGCTTGTTTAAATCACCCGGCCACAGGCGGCCACCAAGGGAGACGTTGTCGTTACAACAGGTCTGGACACAGTTGAGGCAGAGGGTACAGGCTGAGCTGTCTTCAATCTCTGCGGGCACCAGTCCGACTGGACAACCCTCCGGACGAGTCGTCCAACTGAGTTTCACGCCACCGAGAGCAGCCTGTCTCCAGGCCGGTTCCGTCGAGATGCAAGGTTTGGCCTGACAGCCGGCACACACAGCCTTCTCCGTAACACGCAGCTGCCAGGGGGCAAGACGAGCATACAGGCTGAATACCGCCCCGGCTGGGCAGAGTATCAGACAGAAGGAACGCCGACGAAAGACCAGCCCGGCAGCCAGCGCCAGGATCAGCATCCAGGTCAGAAAAATGGCCGTATAATCCGGATAGCGGTGAATCGAGAAGAGGTAGACGAGCAGTTGCAGCAACACCAGAACCAGAGTGACCGGGACAAAATTGTTCAACCATGCAGGCATTTCACGACGCCAGCCGAAACGGCT
This sequence comes from Deltaproteobacteria bacterium, assembly GCA_024636215.1. Next base: position 550 of record JAGXHL010000076.1, on the reverse strand, counting down.
CATAACACCGTTAAGCCAGCCCACCGGGCAGAGAGTACACCAGGAGCGGCCGAAGGCCAGAGCGACCACGACCATGCCCATCATCCAGAGGACCCACAGGTTGAAGGTCGTGAAATTGGAGTACATCAAGGGATCGCTGACTTTAACACCCGGGATCCCATGTTGATGCCAGCCAAAGGCAATCATCACCAGCAACAGCGCCAACATGCCCAGACGCAACAGGCGCCAGGTCCATGTCGACCTGATAATCGGCCCCAGCACGGGCATATTGAGAAGGTTTTTCAGCATATAAAAGTCCGGTACGAGGTACGTGGTACGTGGAACGCGGAAAGAACGACAAGGGGACCGTTACCCATCAAAAGCCTCGTATTATATTGCCCTTACTTAACACCCATCAGGTGCCTAAAGAATCTACAGAACCTGTAACATCAAACCATAAGCTATGTGTCAACGCAAAGACGCGAAGGCGCAACAAAGTAACGAGCTTCATGGTTCCCAGTCCCCAGTCCCCAGTCCCCAGTCCCCAGTCCCCAGTCCCAAGTCCCCAGTC
>JAGXHL010000075.1 GCA_024636215.1 Deltaproteobacteria bacterium | reverse complement strand
CGCAATCTCTGCGTCAATCGGCGGATTTGATTGTGCGGCGTAAAGTGCTACGCCTCCGCTCAAATCCTTGATTTCCTTGACCTTGCGAAAAATTGCTCGTTTCCAGATCGAAAACTGCACCGTGCCATCCGGAGTTTCCGGATGGGCACTAACTTAGAATATGGCGAACCGCAAGCGGGCAGACCTCCCGACTTGCGGCGTAATTTTCTGTTAACTTATCTCTGGTATGCGATCTGGCCGGCAACGATGGTGCAGACTGCGGCACCCTTCATCTTCCAGCCATCAAACGGCGTGTTCTTACTCTTGCTGGCCAGTTTCTGTGCCTCGACTGTCCATTCCAGATTGGGATCAATGATCGTGACATCTGCATCACAACCCTCTTCCAGAGTGCCAACAGGAAGGTTCAGGGCTTTTGCGGGGCCACTGGTCAAAAGCGCAACGGCCCTTTGCAGTTCGATAACGCCGTCTTCGACCAGCTTCAAGGTAAGAGGCAGGGCTGTTTCGAGGCCAACAATACCGTTCATGGCAATATTGAACTCGACGTTTTTCTCGTCAATGTGATGTGGAGCATGATCCGTGGCGATGGCATCAACCGTGCCGTCGGCAAGCCCCTTGAGGACGGCGTCGCGGTCTTCAGCGCTGCGCAAGGGCGGATTCATCTTGGCGTTGGTGTTGTAGCCGCGAACAGCCTCATCGGTGAGGGTGAAATGATGGGGAGTCGCCTCGCAGGTGACTGCTACGCCGCGTTTTTTTGCCTGGCGGATAATATCGATCGAACCCTTGGTGGAGACGTGAGCGACATGCAGGTGAGCACCGGTGCACTCGGCGAGCATCACTTCTCTTGCCGTCGCAGAGTCCTCGGAGACCCAGGTGATGCCTTTCAGGCCGAGCTCTGTAGAAACCGGACCTTCATTCATAACCCCGGAGCCGACCAGGTCGAGGTCTTCTGCGTGTGAGACGATCGTCATGCCAAAGGGTTTGGCATATTCCATGGCGCGGCGCATCAACTGGGGATTGCTGACCGGCTTGCCATCATCGGAGACTGCGGTGACACCCAGCTCTCTCAGTTCGCCCATACCGGTCAGAGACTCACCGTCGAGGCCCTTGGTGATGCTGGCGATCGGGAAGACCCGGCAGTGCCCCTCCTGGGCCGCTTTATTCAGAATATAGCTGGTCACGGTCTGGTTATCATTGACCGGCTGGGTGTTTGGCATGCAGGCGACGGAAGTAAAACCGCCAGTGACCGCCGCGAGTGTGCCGGAGATGATATCTTCCTTATATTCGAGACCCGGATCACGCAAGTGGACATGAATATCGATCAGCCCCGGAGTGACGATCTTGCCGGCGGCATCGATCACCGTGGCACCCTTGTCATCAAGGTCTTTGCCGACAGCAGCGATCTTGCCCTTGTCGATCAGAAGATCACAGGTCTTGTCCAGCTTTTGTGCCGGGCTGATCACCCGTCCGCCCTTAATCAGTATTTTAGCCATAGCTCTCACCTGCTCCTTTATAAACATTTAATCGTTGGTCTGCATCGATTCGACACCGCTGACGAGATAGAGGAGCGCCATACGTGTGGCGACACCGTTTGCGACCTGGTCGAGGATAACGTTCTGATCGCCGTCAGCGACAGCCGAGGAGATCTCCACGCCGCGATTCATCGGCCCCGGGTGCATGACAATGGCATCCGGCTTGGCCAGCTTCAGATTAGTTGGATTGAGTCCGTAGAAACGGGCGTATTCACGCAGACTCGGCAGCAGGATGTTGCTCTGACGCTCCATCTGGATGCGCAACATCATAACCACGTCAGCGCCATCAATGGCCTCCAGCATGTTGGTAAAGACCTCGACATTACCGAGCCGTTCAATGCCGACCGGCATCATGGTTCCGGGACCGCACAAGCGGACCCTGGCACCCATCCGGGACAGGGCATAAATATCGGAACGGGCGACTCGGCTGTGCGTGATGTCACCGACAATGGCAACTTCAAGACCCTCAATACTGCCTTTGTGCTCGCGCATGGTCATCAGGTCGAGCAGCGCCTGGCTCGGATGCTCGTGGGCTCCGTCGCCGGCGTTGATAACCGAGCAGCTGACCCGCTCGGCCAGGTAGTGAGGCGCACCGGAATGGCCATGACGGATGACAATGATGTCGGGGGCCATGGCTTCGATGTTTTTAGCGGTATCCTCGAGCGTCTCGCCCTTGACCACAGAGGAGGTCGAACCGGAGATGTTGACGGTGTCAGCGGACAAGCGCTTGCCGGCGATTTCGAAAGAGAGTCGGGTTCGCGTGCTGGCTTCAAAAAATGCGTTGATGATCGTCTTGCCGCGCAAGGTCGGGACTTTCTTGATTTCGCGGGAGTTGATCTCCTTGAAGGAGTCAGCCGTATCAAGGATCATTTGAATGTCTTCTTTGGTCATTTGCTCAATGCCAAGGATATGCTTGTGCTGGAATGACATAACTATTCTCCTAAGGCTTGATCAGTCGAACTTCGACAGGGCTGAATGCATCATCAAAAACCACCGCAATGTCTTCTTCTCGGGCTGTGGGCACGTTGCGGCCAACATAATCGGCGCGGATAGGCAGCTCGCGATGACCACGATCGATCAACACGGCGAGCTGTATGCTGCTGGGACGACCAAAATCCATCAGTGCATCCATAGCAGAGCGAATGGTGCGACCGGTGTAGAGGACATCGTCAACCAGGATGACCCGTTTGCCATCAAGGTGGAACGGGATATCGGTCTTGCCGATCGGCAAACTGCCGCGGGAGGCCAGATCATCACGATACATGGTGATATCGACAGCCCCAAGCGGGACTTTGAGTCCCTCGATTTCCTTGATGCGCGCCTGCAGCAGAGTCGCCAGGTGGTCACCACCGGTACGAATACCGACCATGACGAGTTTTTCACCACCCTTGTTGTATTCCAGAATCTCGTGTGCAATCCTGGTGATCGCGCGTGCTATACCGGCCTTATCCAGTATTGCCGTTGCCGTCTTGGCCATCGCTTCCTCCCGAATTCAGGACAAAAAAATACCTTCCCGCCGATTACGGAAAGGCAAAACCCCTGTTTTATGATCTTGTGTAAGGCTTTTATAATCTATGTGAGGCATTTTGGGCCACCCTTGCTGATCTCTCTGGATCCGCTTAAAAGGAGACGTGCTACAGTCGAATTTGAAGCAATATAGCAAGGCCAAAATGGGGAGTCAATAAGACTTTTAAGAATCGTGCATTGTTTTCCTGGCCGTGGCTTTTTTTGATCTTTGAGGCACCGGATTGCAGAAAAAATGACACCTCAAGAATTGCTGACGATGTTTGCGGTTTGTGATCTCAGGTCAAAAACAACCTTGATTTTGCCGGCTTTGAATTGACGCAGAACCTGCTCGATCTTGACCTCCATTGCGCCACCGGCGTCACCCCAGTCTGCGCCATCCCGGGAGACGAACTCCTCAATCATCCTGCGCAGGGTTTCCGGACTGATGTCGGCGTATGGGATCTCTACGCCCTCTTCGTGGTGGTCGGGTTGATGATCGGTCGGTTGGTTCCCGGTCATTTTTGTTCCTTAGACATCTATCAAAACCTGTATTGGCAGGGATAAGCTATAAACATTGGTTACGAACTTTCAAACACTTTCAAGCCAAGCACCGGGTAAACACTGAGCATGTGCGCCAAAAAGGCTTCGGCGTATGCTGTTTCAGATGCGTCCAGCAAAGGAATCTCAGGTCTGTCGTGGTTGTCGAGGGTGACCCGGTCGTTCTGGCCTGCCAGTTGGATCAAGCGTGCTGCAATGTAGCGGATATGATCATGAGTCAGCGCCTGGTCTTTGGCTGCACAGACATTCAGCCAGGACCAGAAACTCTTGTCGGCATGCTGCGCCAGATCACCTGCAACCGGATCAGCCGCGCCGATATGGACAGTTTGTCGACCCTGATGATCAGCAGCACCGATCAGGATATAGACGCCCGGGGCTTTGAGCTCTACTCGATCTATCTCTGTCGCAAGAGCCGCTCTGGGAATGACCAGAGCACGCCCGGACCATTTCGACCTGGCGACAATCTTAACGCCTTCAGCGTGACCGTCCTGAAGATATATACGTACAGAAAAAGATTTGTCAGCGACCATAACAGCAACCCGTAAGTGTGGACCCCTTTTAATTCTAACATAGCAATCAGCTTTGTAACCCGGGTCTTTTAGAGCGGGTCTTTCAAGCTTGCACAACAACAGTCTATTGACAAGCAGCGCATCTAAAAGGACAATCGCCCCTTAGATTAAACAATCCTCTGCAAGGAGCGGCGGCAAGTGATCAAGAAACAAGACGATATTTATGCCTCGCCACTTAATGAAATCATCGATTTTGATTTCGATGAGAAAGTGGCGGAGGTCTTCCCGGACATGATCCAGCGCTCGGTTCCCGGCTACGCCACGATGATCTCTACGATCGGCATCCTGGCTGGAAAGTATGCCCAGGCCAGCAGTCGTTGCTATGACCTCGGCTGTTCCCTGGGCGCCGTGAGTCTGGCCATGCGTCAACGCATCAATCAACCGGACTGCACGATTATTGCCGTTGACAATTCCGAGGCGATGGTCGAGCGCGGCCTGCAGCTTCTGGCCTCTGACTGCCTGGCAAAAGTCCCGGTCGAGATGGTTTGTGCAGACATCCGCGATGTCGTGATCGCCAGGGCTTCGGTTGTCGTGCTCAACTTCACCCTGCAGTTCATCCCGCCTGGTGACCGGCTGGCGCTACTGAGCCGTATCTACCGGGGAATGAAGCCTGGCGGGTTGTTGATCCTGTCGGAAAAAATCGCTTTCGAGGATTCATTCAAACAGGCATTTCACAACGCAGCCCACCTCGATTTCAAACGCGCCAACGGCTACAGCGACCTGGAAATCAGCCAGAAACGCACAGCCCTCGAAGGTGTCATGATCCCGGAGAGCCACGCCTGCCACAAACAGCGGCTACAGGAGGCCGGTTTCGCCATGAGCGAAGTCTGGTTCCAGTGTTTCAACTTTGCCTCGATCGCTGCTATCAAATGACCTTTTATCAATCCTTATATCCACAACTGGAAGACCTGGGGATGAAGCAATGGTCCCGGCAGCTGCAGCGGCTTATCCCCGAGCGCATGGCCGCGGATGGCCACGGCAGCATGCCCGACTGGCAAAAAGCCCTGCATGATCTGCCGGAGTTAAGGCCATCAGACATAGAGTTGAGGACGAAGGTAGAGATCGGCCGCGCGCAAGACATGACTGCCAGCGACCCTGAAGCCTTTGCCGCACAGCTGCAGGCCTTTCACCCCTGGAGGAAAGGGCCTTATCGGCTGTTTGGTGTCGATATTGATACAGAGTGGCGCTCAGACTGGAAGTGGCAGCGCGTGCGGCCTCATATTCAGCCACTGACAGGGCGCAAGGTCCTTGATATAGGCTGCGGCAATGGCTATCACGGCTGGCGCATGCGAGGCGAAGGGGCTGACCTTGTCATCGGCATCGACCCGACCCTGCTCTCGGTCATGCAGTTTCATGTCATTCAGCGCTACCTGGGAGACAAACTCCATTATGTGCTGCCCGTGGGGATTGAGGATGTTCCCGCCGAACTGGCTTGCTTTGATACAGTCTTCTCGATGGGTGTGCTCTATCATCGAAGGTCGCCGCTGGACCACCTGCTTGAACTGCGCGGCTGCTTGCGCCCCGGCGGAGAACTGGTGCTGGAGACGCTTATTGTCGAAGGAGACGACGTGCCTGTTTTTATGCCTGAAGGTCGTTATGCCAAAATGCGCAACGTCTGGTTTTTACCATCGGTCGAAACCATGCTCTTGTGGCTTCGCCGTTGTGGTTTCAAGGACGTCGCTTGCGTCGACACTAACCGGACAAGCGTCAAAGAGCAGCGCAGTACAGCATGGATGAGGTTTGAGTCCCTGGCAGACTTTTTAGATCCGAACGACCACAGCCGGACAATTGAAGGCCACCCTGCCCCGCTGCGGGCTGTTTTTACTGCGACAAAACCCTGAGTTCTCCTGAGTGACAGGGTGCCCTGCCCTGCAGTCGGCTCCTGGATCGTCAGACAGGCGGCTCAGTGCTCAAAACGACGTAAGGCCATTGTATTTGTGCCGCTGTTCGTCCGTCCCTTGTCATCGCTCACATCCCACTCGGCACGCAAAAGATCACCCTCCTGGTAAAGCGACCTATCCTCCGGCAGAATCACAACAGCCATCTGGAAAATCGAGGTAAAGTACTCGCCCTCGACGCTTTTTTCAGTGCTGTCGTATAATTTGAAACTGTTGACTTTGACAGGACGATCGAACTCAATCAGCAGCTCGTCCAGATTGTCAGTCCCCTTCTCCCACATTCCCGCCATGAGAACCAATGCTGGGGGGTCAACCTCAAGCAGAGATTCCGGACTCCGGAGATAACCGCCTTCAGGCATCTGTGGCAGGGGCTGGCCATTCAACATGATGACAACCTTGCTGGTCTGTTCAAACTGGAAAACCGTCGCTGCCAGGGAAAGGCCTGCGGAGGCCATATCATCTTCCGGCCAGGATTGCCGGGTCATTAGAGACAAGGTCTGCGTGGAGTTGTCAGGTGAGGCGGAGGTCACCTGCAGGTCGCCCGGAAAAGGATTGTAGAATCCTGAGTTTTGCGGAAAGACCAATTCACCGCTGGTCAAACGGTTGAGGATTTGTCGCAGTTCACCCTCCTTGCTGAATAAAAATAGCGGAAAGGGCCTGACTTTGCCTGGGCTGTGGCGAACAGGGAGATAACCGACGCGGGCAAAAGCTTGCCCTGCCTTGCCTTGAGGTGGCTCACCAAAGTTATCCAGGTAGGCCTGGGTGGCGACGACCACACCAGAATCCTTGGGTGCGGGGTCAGTTGTTTGGTCTGGTTGACAGGCGAGGAGCGATAACAAGCAAAAAGCAAAAGCCAGTGATCGGTATGATTTCATCTGCAGCCTCCTTAAAACGCGTCGAAAGACTGCCTTTATTGTAACAAATGAAGTGCCCCTTCAGCTACTGGCTGGTCAGATTTTCTTCAGCCTTGCACCGCTCGACAACGTCCTTAAGCCAGGCGATCTCGTCCGGTGCGAACTGCTTGTTGTAATCCGTGCCGATATTCATCGCCCAATGCAGGTCGTCCGTGGTCATCTCTGCCAGGACATGGCCGGGCAACTGCAAAAAGGGGACGTCCTTTTCCGCCCAGGCAAAGAGTCGCTCCTTGTTGTCAAAAAAGACCAGATAATCAGTCTCTTCGGAGACAATCACTAAAGGGACTTCTATCTTTTCCTTGCCGTTCTGGTCTGCCTTGTCAATCATCTCATCAACGGTCGGGACAAAAAATAAAGAATTGAGGAACAGGTCGTAGAAGCCTGACTGTGCTTTGGGGTCTTTATAGTCGGCGCGCAGTGCTTCCAGGGCTTGATCGAGTTCGGTCATGTTTAGAGCCTTTGCTTGGTGGGGTAAAGATTCAATTCGAATTTGACGAGGGCACAAGATACTGGCATTTACCAATACCTGTCCAGCCTTTTCGAGCTGTTCAGGTTGCGGCACCGAAAGGGGTAGAACTTAATATAACCGCACCTCTCATGTTTTTCACTCAGTTATGGTGTATGATTTAAAAATCATACTCAAGCAGGAGTTTCACGCATGACCCTGGTTGCAATCCCCAACGAAACAAGCGCAACAGATCAGAGAGCCGCGATGTCACCAGCCAGTATCGCCCGACTGGTTCATTCAGGGGTAGAAGTTCTGGTCGAGGAAGGGCTCGGAGTCGGCTGCGGCTTCAGCGACGACCAATACCGTGAAGCCGGGGCAAAGACAACCGCAGACCAGAAGAAGATTTTTACTGCGGCCGATGTGGTTATGCGCATCCACAAGCCGACCCTGGAAGAGATAAAGCTGATCCAGAGCGGCGCTGTTCACATCAGCCATCTTGATCCATTCAACGAGCAGGAACTGATCACAATGTTTAAAGAACGCGAGGTCACCGCGATCAGTATGGAAATGATCCCTCGCACCACACGGGCTCAAAAGATGGACGCCTTGAGCTCGCAGGCCAGTTTGGCCGGATACGTTATGGTACTCCAGGCGGCGAATCGCTTGAACCGAATTATGCCGATGATGATGACTCCCTCGGGCACCATCAAGCCTGCCAAAGTATTCATCATCGGTGCTGGAGTGGCCGGCTTGCAGGCGATCGCCACAGCCAAGCGACTGGGCGCCAGAGTCACGGCATTTGACACCCGGGCGGTTGTCGCCGAGCAGGTCGAATCTCTGGGAGCGACTTTCCTCAATATTGATCTGGGCGAAACCGGACAGACCGAAGACGGTTATGCGAAACAGCTGACAGAAGAGCAGTTAATTATACAGCAGCAGGTTCAGGGTGACGAGATCGCCAAATCGGACATCGTCATTACGACTGCGCAGGTGTTTGGCAGAAAGCCGCCGCGTCTGGTGAGCCTGGAAACGTTAAAACGTATGCAACCGGGCAGCGTTGTCGTTGATATGGCCGCAGCCAGCGGAGGCAACGTCGAAGGGTCAATCGCCGGCCAGGAGATCGACCTCGGTGGGATCATCGTCATCGGCAACGGTAACTGGTCCGGACAGGTGTGTCGAGACGCCAGCAACATGTACTCAAACAACCTGACGAACCTTTTCATGGAATATTGGAACGACGACCAAAAGCTCTTTGCGATCGATCTGCAAGACGACATCCTCTCAGGCTGCGTGATCACCCATGGTGGTGAGGTCAGCAACCAGACCATTCGCAGTCATTACAGCTAGGAAGCCGTCGGACTATCCATGAGCCGGCTGCAAATCCGGCTGTTTGGACCATTTTTCAACTCCTTTTTGGTCCATAGCTACGGTTATGGACCTGCAAATGAATAGACTGCTAGGAGGCTCCATGGACCTGGTTTACCTGATATTCATTCTCATCTTATCCATTTTCCTCGGCTTCGAATTGATCCAGAAGGTCCCTGCCACCCTGCACACGCCACTAATGTCCGGGGCCAACGCCATCTCAGGCATCACCCTGGTCGGTGCTCTGGCCGGGGCCGGAGGAGAGGGCTCTGTTCTAACAATTTTCCTCGGTACTGCGGCGGTGACCTTTGCAACGATCAATGTTGTAGGCGGCTACCTGGTTACTGACCGGATGCTGGCCATGTTCAAGAAGAAAGAGGCCAGGAAATCATGACGAATGTCATGCTGATCAACCTGATATACACGCTCGCTGCCGTACTCTTCATTCTCGGTCTGAAGTATCTCGGTCATCCGGATACGGCGCGACGCGGCAACGCCCTCTCCTCGCTGGGGATGTTATTGGCGGTGATCGTAACTCTTACGGACCATGCGATTATCGATTATCGCTGGATCCTCCTCGGCATCGTTGCAGGCACAGTGATTGGCAGTCTTGCTGCTCGCCTGGTGGCGATGACCGCCATGCCCGAGATGGTTGCCCTCTTCAACGGCTTCGGAGGGATCGCCAGCCTGCTGGTCGGCTGGGTTGCTCTTTCACAAGACCAACCTGATCGTTTCATACTGCTGACCATTTATCTGTCGATCATGATCGGCGGAGTGACTTTTTCCGGAAGCCTGATCGCCTGGGCAAAACTCAGTGAGAAAATGACGGGCCGGCCTTTGGTTTTCAATGGCCAGCGCTTTATCAATGGTGGACTGTTGTTGGCGAATATCATTTGCGGTGTCCTCTTTGTGCAACAACCGGATCAGGTCATCTGGCTGATTCTCGTAGTTCTTCTCTCTATTTCACTGGGCGTGATGACCTTGTTGCCGATCGGCGGCGCTGACATGCCTGTGGTGATCTCGCTGTTGAACAGTTACTCGGGTCTGGCTGCCTGCGCGGCCGGTTTCGCTATCAGCAACAACATCCTGATCGTAGCAGGCTCGCTGGTGGGAGCAAGCGGCATTATCCTGACCAACATCATGTGCAAGGCTATGAACCGATCCCTTGCGAATGTTCTTTTTTCCGGCTTCGGCGCTGCGACCGCAGCCGGCAAGCAAATCGAGGGAGAGGTTAAGCCCATTTCCACTGAGGATGCCTTCTATATTCTGGAAGCCGCGGAAAACGTGGTCATAATTCCGGGCTACGGCATGGCGGTTGCCCAGGCCCAACATGGCGTCAAAGAACTGCAGGAACTGCTGGAGAACAATGGCTGCGAAGTGGTGTATGCCATCCACCCTGTCGCCGGCCGGATGCCAGGCCACATGAATGTCCTGCTGGCCGAAGCGGACGTCCCCTACGATCTTCTCCTGGAGATGGATGCCATCAACCCGCGCATGGAAGGCTTCGACGTGGCGATCGTGATCGGTGCCAACGATGTCGTCAATACTGCCGCACGAGAGCAGGAAGACAGTCCAATTTACGGGATGCCGATCATCAATGCAGACCTCGCCCGCACGGTTTTCGTCCTGAAAAGATCAATGGCTACCGGTTTTGCCGGCCTCGACAATCCGCTTTTCTACAAGGACAATACCCGGATGATTTTTGGTGACGCCAAAGAAATCGTCAATAAGCTGGTCCGGGAGCTCTCCAACTGAACGTTCAGAAGCTCAGTTAGCAGGCTTTCGGACTCTTCATGAGCCGGCTGCAACTCCGGCTGTCCAACAGTCTGCTAGCCTTCAAATCTATTAATACGGACTGTACGATGGCGGTGTTGTTGCGTTTTTATGATTTGCTGGTAAAATGACGATGTTGCGAACATTTGTGCGTTCTCATCGCTCTCGGTTTGACATGGTGTCAGCACTAAAAAGAACAAGCAGGGCAAACAGGCAATGTATTGATTCTATTTCGGGCGAACGGAATTAGCACAACAGAAAGATTCCCAAAGGGAAACGGAGGAAAAGATGGCAGAAGGTACCGTGAAGTGGTTCAACGACGCGAAGGGCTTTGGTTTTATCGAGCAGGACAATGGACCGGATGTGTTCGTCCACTTCTCTGAGATTCAAGGTGACGGCTTCAAGTCTCTCGCCGAAGGAGACCGGGTCAGTTTCGATGTAACACAAGGCCAGAAAGGCCCCCAGTCGTCAAACGTACGCAAAGTCTAAACAAAAAAACCTGGTTACTGTCAGCACAGGAGCCCTGCGGATTACCGCAGGGCTCCTGTGCGTAGAGAGAAGGAGAAACAGTCGCAGGATAGCCCCCTGTTGTGGCAATCAACAAGCATCGGGCAGATCCTCATGAGGAGACATAGCTTTTAGTATATTTTTTATTGTATTGATAGTCTCCCAGGATTGACATACTGGCAAGCGTAACAACCTCTTCCAGAGGGAGACGTTTATGGGTTTTGGCAAGGAAGCCGCTGCCATGCACAAAGCGGATTTCCGGATTCTTTTTGATCGCACGAAAATCAACAATGGTGTTATTACCCAACCGCAAGAGCTCCCAGCCTTCGCCACGGTTGGATGGGAGGATACTCATCACTATATTGTCGTCGTCAAGAAAGCGCAGATACAGTTCCATTGCCAGTTTGGGCGAATCGTTGATGTTACTGACAACAGCTTTAAGGTGCTTGACCTCAATCACTTTCGCCTCCAGCTTGAGCCGCTCAAGGCGCTCCATTTTGCGTCCGATCAAGGCAATCATATTCTCGCCGAGATCTTTCATGAGATCGTAAAGCGGGTTCTGAGCGTGCAGTGACTCAAGACAGGCAAAGGTCGAAAGGACGTAACCCTCAATGGGTGAAGAGGAAGCAAAAAGTATGCTCGAGTCAACGCCGAGGTGCTCTGCCGTGCGGTAAGGCCCTCTAACGTCCATCATGCTCATGTGAGGGTACCATGCGAACATCAGCATAGCGGCATGATGATGACCAAGGTGCTGCATAACCAGGTGGAAAGCACAGGGCAGCGAACGATCCTGATGATGATCGAAGTTATGACGTTCAGGATCGAGCTGCTGACCGACATCGACGACGTAAGTATCGGGATTGTTCAAGTCTTCTTCGGTTGCTTCACGTCGAAAAATTTCCGCATCTCCGAGTGTTGCAAGCAAGACGCTCACAGACAGGAAGTCATCCTTATGAGCACTGCCTGGGTGAGTTACGATTTTATTCATGTCTATAGCCTCTTAAGGGCGGGCAACTGGTCGTTGATACACTCAACTTTACCAGATTAAAGAACTTAAATGACCGGTCAGCAGAAATTTTGTGTTTTCTGCAGTTGCGAGTGGGTCTGTTTCTTCTCTTTCCTGGTCAAGGCTGCAAAAGAAATGGTCCTTCGTGTTGACGCCTTTACACCTTCACCGGAAAACCTTTATCGACTTCTGAACTGATAACTGTCGTGTTCTTCCTGAGCGATATCCGCCCTGACCTGATCAACGCTCCGCTCGTAGATCAGTTCGCGTCCCAGCACGCTTCCTGCGTAGGCCAGGCTATTGCGCGTAGGAGTCAACTTGCACCTGGTGTTGTGAATCCCTTCACCCAGGATAATCCAAATGGCATCCGGTTTTTTGCTTGAGACATCGACTTCAAGGATCTGCCCGCTTTCCGCCTTCACTTTGATCTTGTTCTCATCCATGCAGTGATCCTTTCTGAAAGCCTATCGAATGCGAATCTGAGAGTCGAAATCCTCAGCGGACTGCTGGCTTGTTTGCTGATGCAGATTGAATTTATCAAGGGGCACCTGCATCGCCAGCATGCCTATGGAGGTTACCGCCAGCAAAGCCAGAAAAGCCAATCCCATTCCGATGCGCCTGCCTGCAGTTACGGCATAATAACGAGCTTTTTCTGCCGCAGAACGTTTTGAAGACGTATAAATCTGAAAGCTGCCCATGATAACAATCAAGGCAATAATCGGAGACCATGTTAAATAAAACAACCCGACAGCACCGATCAAACCGATGATCCACAACTTCGGGCTGATAACGCCTATAATGCGGCCGCCATCGAGGGGCGAGATCGGCAGGAGGTTAAAGAGGTTGAGCAGGAAACCGGTCATCGCCAGGGCATACCAGAAAGGATTACCAGTCAGTATGCCCACTCCGGCGCAGGCTATGGCTCCGAGCGTGCCGAGCAAAGGCCCGCCGAAAGCCATGATGGATTCGGCATAAGCATCTTTGGGCATCTGTTTCATACCGATAAAAGCACCCATAAAGGGGATGAACATTGGAGCCGTCGCCTTAATCCCCATCATGCGAAGTGCGGCCACATGACCCATTTCATGAATAAACAGCAAGGCGACAAAACCCACAGCAAAAGGCCAACCCCAGAACATGGCATAAGCCCAGATACTGATCAGCATGGTGATGAAGGTTTTGAACTTGCCGACCTGCAGCAGAACTCCGATATATTTGAGTTTACTCAGCAGGAAAAACAGCAGCAGGCCGACTGGCCCGAGTTTCCTCAAAAGCCCTTTTTTAACGGGTTGAGGTTGTGGTGGTGAAACCGGTTCAAATGAAAATTGAAGATCGTCTTGCGTATTTTTTTGTGGTTCATTCATAAGCCATCCAGTTGGGAGTGCAGGTTTTTTAAAAGTCGACACAAATGAAACCGCGCCGGATGAAGTCGGCTACTGTAACCAGAGTTTAAGCTTGCCAACCCCGTGAAGCAAAAAGCCCTACCGTCATGCAGGCCAGTTTGTCATGGAATCGCGCAAGGAATGCAAAAAAACAGCTTACAAAGGCTCACATTACAGCTCGGATTCAATCGCATTGTATTCCACCTTGATTATCTCCAGTTCACTCACACCGCCAGGCGTAACAAAAGAAATTGCGTCGCCTTCAGAGCGTCCAAGAAGGGCTTTGCCGATCGGTGAAACCCAGCTTACTTTACCTTTTCCCCCATCATATTCATCAATTCCAACAATAGAATAAACCTTTTCTTCGCCCTCCTCGTTCTCGACGGTTACAGTCGCACCGAACAGCACGCGGCCGTTGGCAATACTTGCCTGCTTAACCGGGTCTACCACTTCCAGATTTTCAATTCTTTTTGTCAGAAAGCGAATTCTTCCGTCCATTTTTCGCATCGCTCTCTTGGTTGCCTGGTATTCATAATTTTCAGAGCGATCCCCTTCCTCGGCTGCGATTCTCGCCGCTTTAGCGAGTATCGGCCTATCTGTGTAGAGCAGTTTCTTGAGTTCGGCGCGCAAGCGTTTTGCGCACCCGGGGGTCATATAGATTTTTTGTTGTTGCGACATAGTTGACAGAAGGCCCTTCCAAACAGATGCTTTACTTAAGATTTGCAGGGTGTTTGCAGGAGAGGTTTTATGAATTTTTCAAAGGTGATCTGTTGCTTGGCCGTCAACAATTCGACTTCGCCACGGTTGTCGAGCAGGACAGTCCCAACCCCTATGACGGTTTTGGGCAGGTAACCGGTCCCGGCAACGATCAATTCAATTTCATCAAGACGTTTCTTCAGCAGGCGCTCAAGCGCATACAGGTCGATCTCCATAGACTCCTCCATGATTAACCGGCCTCTGGCCCTGTTCCACAGCCACAAGAAGATTTTTTGCCGCAACAGCCGCCCTCCAACCGACCAAGGACCATAGCAGCGATATCCTCTTCCATTGCCTGCTCCAGATCAAACACTACTGTGGCAAACTGACTGGCGGCCAGGCCTTTGTCGCAATGCGGGCAGGTGGAGTAGGTTTTCTTGAACCAGAGCAGCGACTCATAAATCGTTTCACCGCAGCAGGGGCATTCCAGGCCTATATTTGTTTCTGTGTACACCTTAATTATGTTCTCCTGTGTTGTCCTGGGTTGCATTTGATTAAGCCATCATGCTTATCATAGCAGAACACGAGCACTGGATGCCATTATTGATCACAGGGAAAAGATATAATGCTCTCTGCAGGCGGTTCACAAAACAGCTCCGGCTGGAAATTTACTTGACGAGCATGCTGCCGATAACAAGACGTTGAATCTCACTGGTCCCTTCGTAAATCTCTGTAATCTTGGCGTCGCGCATCATGCGCTCGACAGGGTAGTCACGTGTATAACCATAGCCACCATAAATCTGCACGGCCTGGGTGGTAACTTTCATTGCGGTTTCACTGGCAAAAAGTTTAGCCATGGCCGATTCCATGGAGTAAGAAAGGCCGTTTTCTGCGCGATAAGCGGCATTGTAAACAAGGTGTCTTGCCGCCTCAATCTGGGTTGCCATGTCGGCCAATTGAAACTGTATGGCCTGGAAGGTTGCAATAGGGGCGTTGAATTGCGTGCGCTGCTTCGCGTAGGAGAGTGCTGCATCCAGAGCGCCCTGGGCGATACCGAGAGCTTGCGCTGCGATACCGATGCGCCCGCCATCGAGAGTTTTCATAGCAATGCGGAATCCAGCACCCGGCTCTCCCAATAAAGCCTGATTGGGGATGTGGCAATGATCAAACACCAACTCCATGGTCGGAGAGGATCGAATGCCCATCTTTTTCTCTTTTTTGCCGAAAGAAAACCCCGGCGTGTCTTTGTTGACGATAAAAGCGCTGATACCGTGATGCTTCTGAGCGTTCTTATCTGTGCGGGCGAAGACGATATAAGTGTCGGCCTCGCCGGCGTTGGTCGTAAAGATTTTACTGCCGGTTATGATCCACTCATCACCATGGACAACCGCAGTCGTCCTGGTGCCGCCGGCATCGGAACCGGCCGAAGTTTCCGTTAGACCGAAAGCGCCTAAATGGCGGCCTGCAGCAAGAGGCACCAAGTGAGTTTGCTTCTGTTCTTCGGTGCCAAACAGGTAGATCGGATTGGCGCAAAGAGAAATGTGAGCAGAAAGAGTTACGCCGGTCGAAGCGCAAACCCGTGAAAGCTCCTCAATCGTAATCGCGTAGCTGATATAGTCGGTCCCTGCCCCTCCATAAGTCTCCGGGATAATGATTCCGGCCAGGCCAAGCTCTGCCAGGCTATTGAACATCAAATCACGATCAAAACGTTCTTCTTCATCACGAGCGCTGGCGCTGGGGGCAATTTCTTTCTCGGCAAAATGTCGAACCGTGTCCCGAATCAACTTCTGTTCTTCAGTAAGCGCATAATTCATCGAAGACTCCATAAACCGTCAGTACGAAGAGGGATTCCAATCATCAGTTGTCGATATCACGACAGAATTGATGGGATCGTACAGATTCATAACCAATCCTCCAGAAGTTTTATCTACTTGCAGTCCGACAGACTGCTAGTCTGTTCAACTTTAGTTGAGACGGGACGACTGTCAAGCCGACCATGCGATGCAAACTTGCTGCACGGTCAATCTTCTGGTCTAATGACTTTCTTTTTTCCAGAAGCAAACAGCAAGGAGAAACAAATGCAGATATGGGTCGACGCTGATGCCTGTCCAAGAGTGATCAAAGATATCCTTTACCGGGCTGCCGACAGAAAGAAGGTCAAACTGACCCTTGTCGCAAATCAACCACTACAAACGCCCTCCTCGGCTTTTATTAATTCCCTGGTTGTGGGCTCGGGTTTCGATGTGGCCGATGACAAGATCGTCGAATTGATGCAGACAGGTGATCTGGTGATCACTGCTGATATCCCCTTGGCAGCAGCTGCGATCGAAAAGAATGGCCATGCCTTGAATCCGCGAGGTGAGTTCTACACAGAAGATAATATCCAGGAACGTCTGGCTGTCAGGAACATGCTTGACGAATTGCGCGGCTGCGGGGTTGATACAGGCGGCCCTGCTGCTTTCAGCTCATGCGACAAGCAGGCCTTCGCCAACCAGCTTGACCGGTTTTTGGCGAAACACTGAAGTGGGACAGGGGTCTGGGGTCTGGGGTCTGGGGCTGTCTCTTATACACATCTCCGAGCCCACGAGACGTAGAGGAATCTCGT
>JAGXHL010000074.1 GCA_024636215.1 Deltaproteobacteria bacterium | reverse complement strand
GGCGAAGGGCTCGAAGCCCTCGCCTGGGTCAAGCTCATGAATTTCAACGGCCAATTCTGGGTCAACCACGGGACAATGCTGGCCGAAGCGGAAATAGACGACTTCGCGTTTGTCGGCCAGAGCCTGCTTGACATAGGGCGCGACGAAGTATTGGTAATCTTCAATGCTGTCGACTTTCCAGACGACATTATCACCGAGACGCAAGCCATCCAGAATTTCGTCGAGACCACTGAAACCGGTTGTCACCCACCTGTCGGACATGATCTTTTCCTTTGCTGATTTTTTAACAGGGATTGATGCTGAAGGTCGGCCGCTACAAGGTGAAGACTCAGGATAAAAACCGTGGCAGCAGTCGACCTGTGCACTATCATAACGTTTTTACATCATGAAATGAAGTCACCGTTTAACTGCTGCCGTAAAAAAACAGGGCCGGCAAAAAACTCGCCGGCCCCGAAATATCATTGCTTGCTAAGATCAAACAACCCCGAAAGCGACCATGGCTTTGGCGACACGGATGAAGCCGGCGATGTTGGCTCCATTGACGTAGTTGCCGGGAGTTCCGTACTCAATCGCGGTTTCGTAGCAGAGTTCATGAATGTGTTTCATAATATCCTGCAGACGCTTTTCCGTGTATTCGAAGGTCCAGGAATCGCGTTGGGCGTTCTGCTGCATCTCCAGTGCCGAGGTCGCCACGCCACCGGCGTTGGCTGCTTTACCGGGACCGTAAGCGATCTGTGCATCAAGGAAAACCTTGACGCCTTCCGGCGTAGTCGGCATGTTGGCGCCTTCGCCGACGGCAATGCAGCCGTTCTTGACCAGCATCTCGGCATCGGCACCGTTAATCTCATTCTGGGTCGCAGAAGGCATCGCCACCTGGCAGGGGATTTCCCAGATGTTGCCTTTTGCCACGTACTGGGCGTGCTTGCGATACTGGAGATAATCCTTGATGCGTCGACGCTCGACCTCCTTGAGCTGCTGCAGTAGTGCCAGGTCGATGCCTTTTTCGTCGTAGATATAACCGTTGGAATCGGAGCAGGTCACAACTTTACCGCCCAGTTCATGGATCTTTTCGATCGTGTAAATCGCCACATTACCCGAGCCGGAAACCGAACAGACTTTGCCGCCAAAAGTGTCCTTGCGGGCCTTGAGCATTTCGTCGACAAAGAAGGTCGCGCCGTAGCCGGTGGCCTCGGTGCGCACCAGAGAGCCACCCCAGTCGGTCCCCTTGCCAGTCAGCATGCCTGCTTCCCAACGATTGGTGATACGCTTGTACTGGCCGAACATGAAGCCGATCTCGCGACCACCGACCCCTATGTCGCCGGCCGGGACGTCGGTGTGTTCGCCGAGGTGGCGATAGAGTTCGGTCATGAAGCTCTGGCAGAAGCTCATGATCTCATCATCGGACTTGCCCTTGGGATCGAAATCGGAGCCGCCCTTACCGCCGCCGATCGGCAGACCGGTCAGGGCGTTCTTGAAGATCTGCTCGAAGCCAAGAAACTTGATGATCCCGAGATAGACCGAGGGATGGAAACGCAGGCCTCCTTTGTAAGGACCGAGAGCACTGTTGAATTCAACGCGGAAGCCGCGGTTGATCTGCACCTCGCCTTTGTCATCCCGCCAGGGGACCCGGAAGATAATCTGACGCTCCGGTTCGCAGATACGCTCGATAATCTTGTGATGTGTGAATTCAGGATGCTTGACCAGTACCGGCCCGAGCGATTCGAGGACCTCGCGGGTGGCCTGATGGAACTCAATTTCACCCGGATTACGGGTCAGAACCTCTTGAAAGATCGGCGCGACCTTTTCGTCCATGTTAACTGCCATAGTGCCTCCTTTTTATACAGCGTTATGCGTATTTATTATACAGTTGGTGCTTTTATAACAAAATAATCTTGAGCAAGCAAGAAATATTTTATCGTGATTAATTTTTGAGCATTTCCGCTTTCCAGTGTCGCGCAGGCTGTTAAAACGGAGCATACCAAGCCTTTGCAAAATGAGCGCGCCAGACAATAAATAAAGCAGCCTTCCCGGATTAACCGGAAAGGCTGCTTCAATGTGGCATCTTTGGCAGACGCAGACACCCGATCTCGGCAGATCAGGCAGGCTAGAATTTGAGTTCAGACGTACATTGCGGGCAACGCGTAGCCTTGATAGGAATTGTCGAGAAACAATGTGGACAGTCACGGGTCGTTGGCTCTTCTACCGGAGCTTCTTCCTCACGTTTCAGCCTGTTTATCGATTTTATCAGCATGAATACAGCAAACGCGATGATCACAAAACTGATCACAGCGTTGGAGAATATTCCGTAATTAATGGTCACAGCCCCTGCAGCCTGGGCATCGGCGAGAGTGGTGTAGGGACCAGGCGCGCTGCCTCTATTGAGAACCAGAAAAAGTTCTGCAAAAGCGACATTGCCCAGGATCATTCCAATCGGAGGCATGATGATATCGTTGACCAATGATTTGACAATCGTGCCAAACGCACCGCCGACAATGATACCCACCGCCATATCAACTGCATTTCCCTTTACCGCGAACTCTTTGAATTCCTTGAGCATTGACATAACCCGAACCTCCCTTTCAATACAGATTAAGACTACCAGCTAAAATCACCTGTCAAACAAAGCACAAACAAAGAGGGGAATTACCTGTTTCTGTGGAATTATAGTAGTTTATCGATGATTGCAAGCTACAAATATTTGTCAGCCAAGTCTGCGCAAAACTTTTGCCTTAGCGCAGAGTCGCCGTGAGAGCAAAAGCTTGGGAGTCATGGCACCTCATTGCTAACGGCTCCACAGAGACTCTGCATTGCAAACAACGCCCATGACAATTACCCCTTTTCTTGCTGGAGACTCTGGAAAACCGTCTTCGCTCTGCCTGCTTCCTTGTCTTTGAGTTATATCGCATCACCAGACCTCTCGCATTTGACCTCGGTTCACGTCCTGATAAAGTTGATAACAATAAACCCATAAAGCTCTGCCCCCACGGTGGGCTAATGATCAAACCGCAATGACATGACCGGCCGATAGAGGGCTATTGCCGGCATGATGCGGATCAGCGCCTTTTTTGTTTCGAGATGTTCTGTTGGGAAGCGAACAGGAGGTCCCATGAAACAGGTACTTGAAATCCATTTTGTTGTGCTCATTCTTATTGCCTTGGCGTCTATGCCGATTGCTGAAGGTATTAAAGATAGATGGCAGGCTTATCATGCTGACGATTTTAAAAAAGCCGGTCAACTCTGGCTTGTTGAAGCCAAACAGGGTAATGCCGCAGCCCAGAACAATCTTGCAACCCTGTATGCAAACGGCCAAGGTGTGGAACAGAGCTATAAGGAAGCGATAAAGTGGTATCGCATGGCTGCCGAGCAAGGAGATGCAGAGGCACAGAATAATCTTGGGGTTATCTATTCACAAGTCGCCAAGGTACCCAAAAATCCAAAGATCGCCGTGAAATGGTATCGAAAAGCCGCTGAGCAAGGTCACGCAAAAGCCCAGAACAACCTTGGATTCATGTTAGAAAACGGCCATGGCGTGGAACAGAGCTATCGGAAAGCTTTGATGTGGTATCGCCTGGCTGCTGAGCAGGGCGTTGCGGTTTCCCAGTGCAATCTCGGCAATATGTATGCAAATGGCCAAGGCGTGGAACAGGACCACAAGCAAGCGGTGAAGTGGTATCGCCTGGCAGCTGCGCAAGGGGATGCTGATGCGCAAAACAATCTGGGGAATATGTATTTTGAGGGCAGAGGTGTTCCGCAAAGTGATGAAGATGCTTATGCACACTGGGTTGAGGCTGAGGCAAATGGCGCTGCAATCGCTCGAGACAACATCGAAATCGCGCAGAGACAAATGAACCTGAATCAAATCAAGAGTGGCCAGAAGATTGCCAAGCAGCTTTGGCCAGGTCGATAATTTTTGCGAGCAAAAAAGCTGATGATCTCCTTAATCGGTCATAGCCATTCATCCGCCAAAGGGTTCCAATGAGCGTTGCAAAAATAACTGCCCCGATTCTGATCATCGAAGATGACCGCAATACTGCCGCCCTGATTTCCACCTACCTGGAAAAAGAGGGCTTTGCAACCCGCATGGTACACGATGGTGGCGAGGCCCTCGAATTTGTTCGCCGTCAGAATCCTGGCTTGGTTGTTCTCGATATCATGCTGCCGAACGTTGATGGCTGGGAAATCTGCCGGGAGCTCCGTAGGTTCTCGGATGTTCCCATCTTGATATTGACTGCGCGTGAAGAAGAGATCGATCGGGTGCTGGGGCTCTCACTTGGTGCGGATGACTATGTCATCAAACCTTTCAGCCCACGCGAACTGGTGGAGAGGGTCAAGGCGATCCTGAGACGCACGACAAGGAACTCGCTGCCGATTCAATATTACAGCCACAACGGCCTGGTTCTCGATATGGAAAAACGCCGCGTCACACTTGATGACCAGTCCGTTGACCTGACAGCGGTTGAATACAAGTTATTGCAGGCCCTGATGAGCACACCGGGCAAGGCATTTTCACGCGATGACCTGCTTAGCCATATCTATATACGCGGTGAATCCGTTGTCGACCGCGTTGTCGATGTCCATATTGGTCATCTTCGCCAGAAGCTTTCGGATGATCCCAACGCGCCACGATTTATTGAGACGGTGCGTGGCTTTGGCTACCGTTTTATCGAGCGGGAATCGTGATGAGATTTCGTTTACACTGGAAACTGATGTTGTTCACAACCGTTCCTGTGATCGGCGTCATCATTGGTATCATCTGGTTTGCATTCGATCAGCTGGCTGCCGACTACTTCATGGTGTTGATGGACAAGTACATGGTTTCGCCGACCGAAACGCACCACGCCTTTCTTGCAGCAGTGCATCGTTACCTGCTGTGGGCGAGTCTGGGCGCGCTGGTCCTCGCCTCTCTGCTCAGTTACCTGCTGACCAGACGCGTCTTGCGCCCTCTGGTGCAGATGAGCCAAGCCAGTGGCCAGATTGCCAAAGGGAATTTTACGGCTCGGGTTGAGGCTGGCCGCAGCGACGAAATCGGCGAGCTCGGCACGGCATTTAACATGATGGGTGACAGTCTCGAGAAGCTGGAACGCCTGCGTAAAACGATGGTCGCTGATGTTGCGCATGAGCTGCGTACTCCCTTGACCAACCTGCGCGGTTATCTGGAAGGTTTGAGCGACGGCGTTATTCCCCCGGAAAAACAGATCTTCGACATGCTGCAGCAGGAGAACCTGCGCCTGGTCAACCTGGTCGAAGACCTCGGTCAGCTTGCCCGCGCTGACGCCGCACACGCTTTTCTCAAACGACAGGCCGTTGACCTGATCGAATGTCTCCGGGAAATTCTGACGCTCTACCGGATGAATTTTGACGAGAAACAAATTCGTATCGAAACACAACTCCCTGAACATCTGATTGTGCAGGCTGATCACGACAAGCTGCTGCAGGCAATCCGTAACCTGGTGGAAAACTGCTGGAAGTACACCCCGGCAGGTGGCTCTGTTGAAATAACCTGCACAGCGGACCAACAGGTTGCCCACGCTGCTTTTGTCAACACTGGTCCTGGGATACGCGAGAAAGACATCCCTTTTATCTTCGAACGATTCTTCACCGCCGATCCCTCCCGCTCCCGCGACGCAGGTGGCGCCGGCATCGGTCTGGCCATAGTCAAACAGCTCATAGAAGCGCATGGAGGAAAAGTGGGGGCGCAAAGTTCTATTGGAGAGACCATTGTCTGGTTTGAACTGCCATTGTAGATGGCGTCGCAAAAAGTCTACCCTACGGCGTTATGGCGTTTTTTCAGGACCTCGACATACCACATGTATGCCTTCGCCCCTGAAAAAACACCAAGCCTTGTAGGATGAAATTTTTGCTTAGCCATCCCATGAGCTTTTGCGAGTGCCTTAAAAATAGACCTTCAACTGCAACCAATCTTTACCAAAGCTTTACCAAACCTTTCTCAGCACTTTACACCTTTTTGCTATTGTCCTATCACATCGAAATTTTTGAAGTAAAAGGATAAGAGGGATAAGGGCAATGCAAATCCTTTATCAATACCAGTTGAGTAAAACGCCTGCAAAGGAGATGTCGCAATGAACAGACGAGTTTTTATAAAAAGTGCAGCCGTATTCGTTGGCGGGGCATCGATACCTCTGGCAGCGCTGGATATTCTCTCTCCACGACGACTTGCCGCCCTGTCCGCCGATTCAACAATGACCGCCGGACACATCAAAGTTTACTCCGTAGAAAAAGGGACCTATGTCATGACTGACAAAGTGATTAAAAGCGCCGCTGAATGGAGACAGCTTTTGAGCCCGGAAGAGTACTCTGTGCTCAGGGAGAAAGGCACCGAACGCGCATACACCGGCAAATACGACAAACATTACGAGCCTGGAACTTATCGCTGTGCCGGCTGCGGACTCGATCTGTATTCATCAAAAGACAAATTCGACTCCAAAACCGGCTGGCCAAGCTTCACCGCCCCGGTTGCTGCCGAGAATATTGCCACCGCAGACGACAGCGGTTTTTTCATAACCCGCACCGAGTTGTTGTGCGCCCGCTGTGATGGTCACCTGGGACATGTCTTCGATGACGGCCCAGCACCGACAGGAAAGCGGCACTGCATTAATTCTGTCTCTCTGGAGTTTGCAGCCAGCATGTAAAGGAGGATACGATGAAATTGTTATTGCTCAGTATTGCCGTCAGCATGGTCGCCTTAACCGGCATTGCCGTTGGTGGCACGATGGATCAAAAAGCAGAGATGATGGATATGGAGAAAACCATGACTGCCAAAGCGATCTTTGCCGGTGGCTGCTTCTGGTGCATGGAAGCAGATTTTGAAAAACTTGACGGCGTCACCGATGTTGTCTCGGGCTTTACCGGCGGCACACTCAAAAACCCGACCTACAACGGCAACCACGCCGGGCACTATGAAGCGGTCGAAGTGACCTACGATCCTGCAAAGGTCAGCTACCAGCAGCTGCTGGATCACTACTGGGTGAATATTGACCCCTTCGACGATGGCGGGCAGTTCTGCGACCGCGGGCACAGCTATCTTGCGGCCATTTTTGTCGCCAACGAGGTAGAAAGAAAAAGTGCCGAAGCTTCAAAACGAGCGGCTATCGAAATGTTCCCCCGCCAGAAAGTGGTCACACCGATTCTGGATGCATCCACCTTCTATCCGATCAAGGGTGAGGAAAGCTATCATCAGGACTTTTATAAAAAGAGTCCCGTCCGTTACAATTATTATCGTTGGAACTGTGGCCGCGATCAACGTCTCAAGCAGATTTGGGGTGACAAGGTAAGGTATTGATATGTCCTCTTTCTCTGACCCCTTTTCTAAATCGAGCCTCGAATTTGTGCGACGAATCACCGGATATCGCTCCGACGCGAGAGGACTTTCTCCGCTTTCTGCCTAAAAGAAACCGCCGCAGACTGTTTGTCGCGACGGATATAGGCCAAGGCTTGCAGAAACTGATCGCGAGCCGATGGAGTAAAGACGATCTTCATTGCTGTTCTGCCAGCAGGGCATCCGCTTCAGCCAGCACGGCCTCCAAATCGAAGCCAACACCAGCCTCAATGTCCCGCTCACCACGAGCAAGCAATCTCAGAATTTCAAGCTCATGCTGAGTCTGTTCGTACTCATTCATGCTGACCATCACCGCGGCAGCTCTTCCGCGCTGTGTGATGAACAGGGGATCGCGGGAAGTGGATAGACGTTTGATAACGCCGCTGGCGTCTTGGCGGAGATCCGAGATAGGGATAATTTTCGGTGCTTTTGACATTGGCTGTACCTCCTATTGTACGTCTAAGAGTATCACTTGGAGGTTGGTGACACAATGGCGATTTTTTCGGCTAACCAGTAACCAGACGGTAAATTTGCGTTAAATAATTATCTTGAACAGGATTAAATTAAAGGTTCTCAACAGCCCTGCATTTCGG
>JAGXHL010000073.1 GCA_024636215.1 Deltaproteobacteria bacterium | reverse complement strand
TTTTCGTCCGGAAACGGCCCTTTTCCGCAATCTCTGCGTCAATCGGCGGATTTGATTGTGCGGCGTAAAGCACTACGCCTCCGCTCAAATCCTTGATTTCCTTGACCTTGCGAAAAATTGCTCGTTTCCAGATCGAAAACTTCAGCGTGGCCATCCGGAGTTTCCAGATGGCCTCTAAATATGACAAAATAAGTATCGTTTATACGGCAGGGCAGATTCTTTGTCAACGACTTCTGTAAAATTATTACAGGTCAGATATCAGGCAGTTAGGGCTTCCATTTATGCGGCTAAAGTATGATTATGGTTTTTGAATCTCTTGCCGAGGCTTTTTTGTTTTGCGTACAGGTCTGAGTAAAAAATTACTGTTCTATACAGGCGGCATTGTCGCCTTGTTGCTGACACTCACTTTTATGCTCCTGGAACGCAACCAGGCGCAAGCCTGGGAGGATTACCTCTTCAGTCAGAGCTTGTCTTTCTCTCGGTTGGCAACCCCGGAGTTGTTAAAGCGTTTCCGTGGCTCCTTCCCACCTGACGAGCCTGCCGATATTGCGGACATGCATGAATTCCTCGGCTTGAATCGCGATCTGGTCCAGTTCTCGTTGGTTGCGCCAACCGGCCGACGCCTCTATGTATCAAGCGTCTTTGAGGATTTTCCTGATCTGGAGCTGGAGCAATTTAATCAGGATGACCTCTCGACTCGCCTGGCCGCCGAACGTACCACAATGCTGACGCATAAACTGCCTCAAGGAAGGCGGCTGCTTGATCTGGTTGAGCCTGCTTTCGGACCGACCGGGCAACAGGTGGCCTCTGTGCGTTACCTGATCTCCTACGACTCGATCGATGCACGCATGGCGGAAGCGCGCAGTTATTTTGTCATGATTGCGATGGCTGCTCTCTTTAGTTGCCTGTTGATGGTCAGCCTTGTCGCAAGGCGGATTACCCGGCCGATTGCCAATCTGACCGATGGGGCCCGCTCCCTGACCCGCGGCGAGCTGGCGACTCGCATCGAAGTGAAGAGCCGCGATGAAATCGGCACCCTGGCTCAAGCCTTTAATGATATGGCAGAGAGCCTGGCTGCCAACCGGGCCGAGTTGACCCGCAAGAATCAAGCTTTGAGTACCGCCAACGAAGAGATGACGGCTATGCAGGTGCAGTTGCTGCGCAGTGAACGCCTTGCTGCGATCGGCCAACTGGCTGCGGGCGTTTCCCATGAAATCGACAACCCCGTCGGCATCATCCTTGGCCATGCTGAACTATTGCTGGAAGACCTGGCGGACGAGGACCCTTTGCGTGAAGATGTTGCCGCCATCATCGATGAATGCCGAAGGTGCAAACGCATCACCGGCGGATTGTTGGGTTTTGCCCGTTCTCCCGACAGCTATCGCGAAAAGGTTGATCTGCATCACCTCGTCAAAGAGGTTGTGGCGTCACTTCGGCCACAGAAACTTTTTAAAGATCTGGATCTGAAAATTATTGATTCCGATCAAGCGTTAACCGTAACGGCAGACGCCGACCAGCTTCGCCAGGTGCTGATTAACCTGTTGCTGAACGCTGCCCAGGCCTTGCAGGGAAAAGGACGTCTTGAAGTGACTCTTGACAGAGCATCAGAGCATGCCCGACTGTATGTTGATGACAGCGGGCCGGGTATTCCCGCTGACGATCAGGAGAGGGTTTTTCAACCTTTCTTTTCCACCAAGGCCCATGGTGAAGGAACCGGATTAGGTCTACCTCTCTGCCGTAAGCTGGTCGAGGGTCAGGACGGAGAAATCTCCGCACAGAAATCACTTCTGGGCGGCGCGCGGCTCACCGTTTCCCTGCCCCTCTCGAAGTAGTTCCTGTCGAGAGTCCTGAATTCATTGCGATCCTGCGTTAAATATTATTTTGGTTTGCAGAACCGAAAAGCTTTGACATGCTTCGTTAGGATTCATTAGGATAAACGATAATTTTCCCCTCGGATTTCCAATAACTATGAACTTCGTACTCAATCTTTTAAATGACGAGATCCATCGCGTCGAGGAACAGTTTCGCAAGGATCTGGCGTCTCGTGTCCCTTTGATTCGCAAGGTTGGCGAGTATGTTCTGGCCAGCGGGGGCAAGCGCGTTCGTCCGATGATGCTGCTGCTGAGTGCCCGGCTTGCCGGCTATCAGGGCAAGGCACATATCGGCCTGGCCAGCGTCGTCGAATTTATTCATACCGCGACCCTGTTGCACGATGATGTGGTTGACAGTGCCGTCCTCAGGCGTGGTCAGGATTCCGCCAACGCTGTCTGGGGGAATGAAGCCAGCGTATTGGTCGGTGATTTCCTGTTTGCCAAGTCATTTTCTATCATGGTCCGAGAAGGCAACCTGGAGATTCTTAAAACCCTCTCCGATGCGACTACGCAGATGGCCGAAGGTGAGGTCCTGCAGTTAATCAGCACCAGTGACGTCGATCTGGACGAAGACTGTTACATTGAAGTTGTTCGCAACAAGACTGCGGTTCTCCTCTCTGCGGCAAGCCGTTGTGGCGCACTTCTCGGTGATTGTCCTCCCGAACAGGAAGAAGCCCTGGCCGCTTATGGTATGGATCTCGGCATCGCCTTCCAGTTTATGGATGATGCCCTGGATTATGTAGCTGATCAGGACGAATTTGGTAAAGAGTGCGGTCACGATCTCCTCGAAGGCAAGGTGACACTGCCCCTGATCCATGCTTTAAGGCGCTGTGGCCCAGAAGAACGTCAGAAAATCGCTGGAATTATCGAGCAGGAAACTCTTCCTGATGCAGACCTGCAATATATCATAGCGTTAATTCATTCCTATAATGGTATCGACTACACTCGTGAACGCGCAAAGCTGCTCGTTGAATCAGCCAAGTCTCATCTGGTTCTATTCGCAGACTGCCCGGCCAAGGAGGCACTGATTCGCCTGGCTGATTATGTCGTGAGTCGTAACCTCTAAACAGCCCGCAGGACGTCTACAACAGTGATGAACCATCTCGCTGCAGCGCTTACGGCTCTGAAGCTCTGCTGCCTCTCTCTCCGGCTTAGCACCATGCTATACTCCATCGATGCCTCGTCTCTCATTCCATAAAAAAGTCCTCTATGTCTTCTGTAGCTTGACGCTGCTGCCCCTGATTCTGCTTGCCCACTTCGCCGGGCAAAGCCTGGATACTGTAGAGCAGTTGCTGCGTGCCAGCGCTATCAGGGCGTTGGATCAGCAAGCCGCCGAAACCCTTGAGTTGCGGGCTGTCATGGTGGCTGATGAGGTGCGTACGTTTTTACGCAGGATCGAGAGTGATCTGAATGTTCTGGCAAAATTGCCGGTCAAGCCGGAAGAGTACCTCTGGTTCAATCGAAATCACCGCCGGCCGATCTGGGTGCGTACCGGGACCAATCAATGGCCGCGTGAGTTAAGGCCGTCTGTCAGTCTTTATAAAGAGATCAGCTATATCGATGCAACGGGAATGGAACGTCTGCGGATCGTTGACGGTACTATCTCAGAAGAGCTGCGCGACGTCTCCGAGCCCTCCAATACGACCTATCTGACAGAAACTTATTTTAACGCAACTAAAGACCTGCCGGAGGGTCAGATTTATGTTTCGCATCTGACCGGGTGGCATGTCAATAAACGGGCTCAACTTGCCGGGGCAGCCGATCCGGAGGGGGCTGTTGAAGGCGCCTCCTATGTCGGGGTCGTGCGGTTTGCGCGGCCGGTGTTTGCAAAAGACGGGCAGTTGACAGGTGTTGTTGTCCTGTCTCTTGATCATCGTCATTTAATGGAGTTCACTCAGCATATTTCGCCGACGGAAGAAAGATTCGTCATTTTTCCATCCTATCAAAGCGGCAACTATGCCTTCATGTTCGACAATGAAGGCTGGATTATTACCCATCCAAAATTTTGGGACATCAGGGGCCTGGATAAAGAGGGCCGCCTGGTGCCGCCCTATACGAAAAATTCCACGCAGGAAGAAATTGAGATTGGGGCCATCCCTTATAATCTGAGTGAGGCGGCGTTTATTCACCCTGATTATCCGCATGTCCATCAGGCTGTGCTCGGTGGTCGCTCCGGTGTCGTAGATGTCACAAATGTCGGCGGCTCCCGGAAAATTATGGCTTTTGCGCCGATCTTTTATGATGCCGGACCTTACGCAGAATACGGTGTTTTTGGTGGTATAACCATCGGTGCGGAAGTGAAACAGTTTCACCGGATGGCAGAGTCTGCCGCAGAGAATATTCGTCTTCTCTACAAGGCTTTCCTGACCGGAGCCTGGGTCATGATCGGTCTTACGGCTCTGCTGGTTGTTTTTGTTGCCTATCGTCTCTCGCATAACATTACCGGCCCACTGTCCACGTTAATTACAGGAACCAAAGAAATGGCACGAGGCAAGCTGGGGACCCAGGTTGATATCTCCAGTCCGGTCGAGGTCGCCGATTTGGCTACGGCCTTCAACACCATGGCGCGTCAGCTCAATGAACGACGGGAACGTTTGCTCACAACGCTGGCCGTTTTACGTCGCTCCCGGAAAGAAATGAAGTGGGAGAGAGACTTCAAACAGACGATTGTTGAGAATGTTGCCGTCGGCATCCTTACTCTGGACAACCAGCAACAGGTCACCTCTTTAAACGGTGTGGCGCGCGCAACCTTGAATATTGCTGATGGCTTGAAGGGTAAGATGCCGCTTGACAAGGTGCTGCAGGACTTTCCGGAACTATATCGGGCGGTCTCCGAGAGCATCAAGGATGACCGCTGGAGTGATTATGTCTCGATGGAAAGACACGGTCGTGCCTTTACTTATCGATTGGCTCTGCATCCCCTCTCCTCAGGTCGTGAAGATGGCTATGTCCTGACCATTGAAGATCTTACCGAGCGGGTCAACTTTCGTCAGCAAATGGCACGTTTTGAGAGGCTTGCTTCGCTGGGTCGACTTTCGGCGGGGATCGCTCATGAGGTGCGAAATCCCTTGACCGGCATCAGTCTTCTGCTTGATGAATTGCACGACCGTATGCTGGCCAACCCGCATGACCAGCGCTTGATTCAACGGGCCTTGCAGGAAATAGAGCGATTGGATGGTCTCGTTAATGAACTGTTGAACTTTGCTTCCTTGCCGGACACACGCTTGGCTGCTGGTGACCTGGCCGCAATGTTACGCGATACCCTGTTTTTGGTGAGTAAACAATTTCAAAAGCAGCATGTGGCCCTGCACGAGAAGATCCCTGATCAACTGCAGCATCCGAAGCTTGACAGCGACCGTCTGAAGCAAGCGATCCTGAACCTGCTTACCAATGCCATGGATGCCATGCCCAGCGGCGGAGATTTATGGCTCACGGCGCAGCAGGAGCCTGAAGGACTGAGTTTGACGATCCGTGATAACGGTGAGGGTATCCCTGCGGATCGACTGGCGTTGATCTTCGAGCCTTTCTATACCACCAAAGGTGAAGGGACCGGCCTGGGGCTCTCCATTACCCACACCATTATCACCAGCCATGGCGGGAGTATAGAGGTTCACAGTAAGGAGGGGGAAGGGACTGAATTCCGTATTGACCTGCCTAGTTCCGGCCAAAATTAGCCAGACATACTGCCTGTCTTTATGTTGCCCACAGTTTTGTTTCCAATTGTGGCCGATGTTCGCCATTTTCTGTTGATCACTATCCGCTCCCAAGCTAAGATAATCGAAACGAAATTCTTCCAGGATGACGCGGAGGTTGAAAGATGGAACGTATTCTGATTGTCGACGATGAGGCTTTTATTCGCGAGAACCTGGAGAGGATTCTTGAGGAGGACGGCTATCATCCCTATTCGACTGATAACGGTGATGATGCGGTCAAAGAAGTCAGTGAGGCCGATGTCGACCTGGTTCTGCTGGATTTGAATCTCGGCGCTGAAAGTGGTCTCGATGTGCTTCGTGCCATGCGTGAGGTTGATCCCGATGTTCTGGTCATCATCATCACGGGCTACGGGACGGTCGAAAGTGCAGTTGAAGCCCTGAAAATGGGCGCCTACGATTACATCAAGAAGCCCTTTAAAGCTGACGCGATTCGATTGATTGTCAGGCTGGCCCTTGAGACCCAGAGTCTGCGTCGAGAAGTTCGCCAGTTGAGGCGTGGCAGTCAGGCGCGGGACATTTGCGGCGATAATGTCATGATTGGTTCAAGTGAGCAGCTTATGCAGATTTACAGGCAGATCCGTGAGGTCGCCAAGCATGAAACATCGACTGTTTTGATCACCGGCGAATCGGGAACCGGCAAGGAACTGGTCGCAAGGGCCATCCATCAGATGTCACCCAGAAAGTCGAAACCTTTTGTTGAAATCAACTGTGGTTCTCTGCCATTCAATTTACTTGAGACAGAGTTGTTCGGACATGAGCGGGGGGCTTTTACCGATGCCAAAACCCGCAAGATAGGTCTTTTCGAAGAGGCCAATGGCGGCACGATCTTCCTTGATGAGATCGGTGAAATGGATATGAACCTCCAGGTTAAACTCCTCAGGGTACTCGAGGATCGCAAGATCAGGCGACTGGGGGGGAATCGGAATATAGATATCGATGTCCGGGTGGTTGCGGCAACCAACCTTGAAATCAAGGAGGCCATCGAACAGAAAAACTTTCGGGAAGATCTTTATTATCGCCTCAACGTCTTCCCTATTCATGTCGCTCCACTGCGGGACCGGCGCGAGGATATTCCCCCTTTACTGGAGTTTTTCCTCAACCATTTCAGTGAGGAGTTTCACAAGAACGTCCGGGAAGTCTCACGCGCCGCTCTCGATCTGCTGATGCGATATCATTGGCCTGGTAATGTGCGTGAACTGCGCAACGTTATGGAGCGCATTTGTATTATGCACAATCAGGTGACAATCACCCCGGAATGTCTTCCCCGTGAGATCTGGGGAGAAAACCCCCAGGGCGAGGCCTCCTTTGATTACCGCATCCCGCCGGAAGGGATTTTGTTTGAGGAAATTGTCGGCAGACTGGAAAAGGATTTGATTGCGCAGGCCGTTGGTATGACCGGTGGCAATGTTGCAAAGACCGCGCGTTTGCTTAACTTGCCCCGCGGCACCCTGCGTTACAAAATGGAAAAATACGAATTGGCTGAAACGGGTTGAAGCCTTTTGGTTTTCAATCCAGGAGTGTTGCTTTTTGAAATGTGGGCCAGACGGTCAAGGCCTCTCCTTAACTGCCAAAGCTTTTTAGTCCTTTATCTTTTCGGTCAATAAATGTGACAAATTTTTGAGATTGATATGATATAAACCATTCTAGCAGTCTGTCGGACTATCCATGAGCAGGCTGCAAATCCGGCTGTTTGGCCCATATTTCAGCTCTTTTTTGGTCCATAGCTACGGCTATGAACCTGCAAATGAGCTAAAATCTGTGCTCAAACATCCAAATTTTCGCTTCGGCCCGTATAGTCCGACAGACTGCTAGCAACATTATCTCACCGATAATGGCAAACCCGGGGTAACCCGGGGACGCAAAGCCACGGGTCCTTTTTTGGGGTCTCCCCTCGAAGGATAGCCGGGTTGTCGAAGAGGGATAGTTAATGAGTTTTCAGCCCGTCTTCGCATTGCAAGGATGGGTTTTTTTGTTGATAGATTTTGGAGGGTTTTATGGGAACACGACCGATAGCCGTTGTCGTTGATGACAGCAAGCCGTTCCTTATGTATCTCTCAATTCTGCTTAGCCGTATGAATCTCGAGGTCTTGCCGGTTAGCAATGCTGCCGAAGCCATCGAGCTTTCGCGTGTGACCCGTCCCAGCCTGATGACCATGGATATAATGATGTCCGGTATGGATGGCCTCGAGGCCCTGCAGACTATCCGTGGTGACAAGGAGTTGGCTGATCTGCCGGTCATTATGATCTCCAGTTACCAGAACAAGAACAAGCAGTGGCAGGCTTTGAGTCTCGGTTGTATCGATGTGCTCGACAAACCGGTTGACTTGCGCAGGCTGCACAAGGCCATTCAGCGCTGCGATCTCTATTCCGGTGGCCGTCGGCGCTACCTGCGGGCGCCCTTTGAAAAGAGTGTCGGCTTGCATCATCAGGGCAAGCGTTACCAAGTCTCAAGCGTGACTCTTTCAGAACGCGGGATCTTCCTGTCAATGAGCGAACAGCTTGCCAAGAACACTCATGTGGACATTGACCTGACGTTGCCTTCTGGTGAAACCATGCAGTTCGGTGGATCCGTCATCTACGGCAAAGCTCAAAATGATGGCGGTTCCGTGATCTCCTGGGGGGCGGCCATCAAGTTTGACCGTTTGATCAAGGAACAACTCGATGTCTTGTCGGAGCTTGTCACCGACCTGTTGATTGGGGATCTCCTCACAGAGCAGGCCGAACCGTTTGTCAGTTCAGACTGATCCCATTGATTTAATCTTTCAGTTTTTTTTGTCAAAATTCCACCTGCATTTCTCTTCCTTTTCCGATATCCTTGGGCCCAGGCTTCAGTATGAAGACTGTTCTGCTTTTCTTGCGCCCAGAGCGTATCACTGAAATGTTACGACAACGACAGAAAATAATCGTCGAAGGCATTGTGCAGGGCGTTGGTTTCCGCCCCTTCATCTACCAGCTGGCTGAGCGGCTTGAGCTGGCGGGGTCGGTTTGCAACGACAGCCGTGGTGTAACGATCGAGGCGGAGGGCGAGTCTGGTGCCCTGAGTCGTTTTCTTGCCGCGATCCGGGACGAAAAACCCCCTTTAGCTGTCATTCAAAGGG
This sequence comes from Deltaproteobacteria bacterium, assembly GCA_024636215.1. Next base: position 21,214 of record JAGXHL010000073.1, on the reverse strand, counting down.
TTGAGGTTGAAGCCCTTCCGCTGCAAGGCTGTTGCGGTTTCAACATTCTGCAGAGTGCCGCTGATGAAACCCGCCGTGCCCAGGTCTCCCCGGACACCTTTGTCTGCGATGATTGCCTGAAGGAGCTTTTTGACAAGACGGACCGTCGCTATCGCTATCCTTTTATCAACTGCACCAACTGCGGCCCGCGTTACACCATCGTGACCGGCATCCCTTATGATCGGCCTCTAACCACCATGGCTGATTTTCCCCTCTGTACAGCCTGCCAGAAGGAATATCATGACCCGACCTCGCGGCGTTTTCATGCCCAACCGAATGCTTGTCCTGAGTGTGGCCCACGTTTGCAGCTGCTTGACGCAAAAGCAGGGGCCGTCACTGTCCAGGACCCTCTGACAGAAACCATCCAGCGCCTTCAAGCAGGTCAAATCGTTGCCGTCAAAGGCTTGGGCGGCTACCATCTCGTCGTTGATGCCGCAAACCCTGGTGCTGTTACAGAACTGAGACGACGTAAGCAGCGCGATGAAAAGCCCTTTGCCCTGATGGCGCGAAACCTTGCCGTGGTTGAGAGGTTGGCTCGGGTCGATGATAATGAAGCCCGCTTGTTGCAGGGCGTCGAGCGACCTATCGTCTTGCTGCAAAAAAGGGCAGGGCACAAACTTGCTGAAAATATTGCTCCCGATAACCGTTATTTCGGGGTTATGCTCCCTTACACGCCAATACATCATCTCTTTTTGCAGAAGGCTTTCGAGGTTCTGGTCATGACCAGCGCCAACCTCTCCAATGAACCGATTGCCTTCGAGGACCATGAAGCCTGCCAGCGCCTCAAACACATCGCTGATGTCTTCCTGATCCATAACCGTCGCATCCATACCCGCACCGATGATTCGATCGCCAGGGTGATGGCCGACCGGCCGCTGCTTTTGCGTCGTTCCCGGGGATTTGTGCCGCGTGCGATCGCTCTGCCCCATGATGCTCCTCCGATCCTTGCTGTCGGCGCAGAGTTGAAGAACACCCTCTGCCTGACCCGTGGCGACCGGGCTTTTTTGAGCCAGCACGTCGGGGATCTGAAAAATCTGGAAGTCTACGCGTCATTCAAACAGACCATTGCTCACCTGCAGTCGATCCTCGAAGTCCAGCCGGAGACGGTCGCTCACGATCTGCACCCTGACTATGACTCAACCCGCTATGCCCTTGAAGAAAGTGGTCTCGAGCCTGTCGCCGTTCAGCATCATCATGCGCATCTCGCCAGCTGCCTGGCTGAACATGGCGTCGAAGAGCCGTCTATCGGCATCATTTTTGACGGTATCGGCTACGGTGATGACGGCAATATCTGGGGCGGAGAATTCCTGGTTGGAGATTTGAGCCATTATGAGAGGGTCGGCCATTTTCGCTACCAGCCCATGCCGGGAGGCGATCTGGCGACCAAAGAGCCGTGGCGTATGGCTCTGAGCTACCTGCTTTCAACCTATGCTGAAGTTCCTGACGGGTTGAAGATTTTCGACGGGATTGCTGACAACACCTTGCGTCTGGTTGTTCAGGCAACGCTGAAAGGGATCAATGCGCCACTGATTTCGAGCTGTGGACGCCTCTTCGATGCTGTTGCTGCAATTCTGGGGCTACGCCAGACGGTTTCCTTCGAAGGCCAGGCGGCGATGCAGTTGGAAATGATTGCTGATCCGAACCAGGCCCAAGCTTATCCTTATGTGCTCTCACAAATTAAAGGACGAATGATCTTTGACCCCTTGCCGATGATTGATGCGATCAGCAGTGACCGCCTGGCAGGAAGACCTCTCAAAGAAATTGCCGGACGCTTTCACTTGTCTCTTGCTGCAATGATAGAAGAGGCTTGTGCGCAAGTGCGTCTGGAGAAAGGGGTGTCTCAGGTTGTTCTGTCCGGAGGAGTGTTTCAGAATTGTCTGCTGACAAGGCTGACCCTGGCAAGGCTTGATCGCTCAGGTTTTAAGGTCTTGACTCACTCCCTTGTTCCCCCTAACGATGGTGGACTTGCCCTGGGGCAGGCGGCAGTGGCCGCTCAATCCAGAGTGTCGCCGCCAGCTTGAGGAGTGTCGTATCGATCTGGCGACGACCCGCTTCCATAACCTTCTTCGGGTCTGTCTGAATAAATCTGCAGGCAAGTCTCAGCATCTGTCCCGATCTCCTCTCATCCAGGATCTCCGCAGTGCTGACTCCTAAAAAACAGGATGTGACACTGGACCGGGCGAGATGCCATGGTTACAATGAACAGGTAATCTGGGTTACAATAACACGATAACTTAACGAAATAATTTGGATAGGATAACTATAAATGAAGCAGATCAGTACTTTTAAGTCTTTGCTACTGGGGCTGCTGTTACTCAGCCTTGCCGGTCTTGCCTTCGGCAACAGTTCTCTTGAGGAAAAGGTGGTTGAGCATCAACTTGCCAACGGCCTCAAGCTGCTGGTGGTTGAGCGCCACGACACCCCGGTTGTTTCCGCCTATATCACCATTGGTGTCGGCTCGGTACATGAAACCAGTGAAACCAGAGGCGTTGCCCACCTGCTGGAACACATGCTGTTCAAAGGCACCAAAACTCTGGGGACTACCGACTACGACAAAGAAAAACCCCTCCTTGAGGAAATAGAAGTCGTCGGCAGCAAACTCGACGCTTTGCGTTTACAGGAGGAAACCGATCCGCTTGTGATCAAAGCTCTTGAGGAGAAACTCGCCAGTCTGCAGGCCGAGCACAAGCAGTACGTGGTCAAAGACGTGTTCTCCACGATCTATTCTGAGAACGGCGGCGTCGGCTATAACGCTTTCACCAGCAAGGATCTGACCACCTACCTGATTTCCCTGCCTTCCAACAAGCTGGAACTCTGGGCTTTGATCGAGTCGGACCGCATGAAGAACCCGGTCCTGCGCGAGTTTTACACCGAGCGTGATGTCATCCGTGAGGAACGGCGCCGTTCCTACGATACCAACCCGCGCCGGAAGCAGTATGAGACTCTGGTGACCAATGCCTTCAGCGTGCATCCCTATCGCAACCCGATTATTGGCTGGCATTCCGATATCGCCAACTTGAGTCCGCAAAAGACCCGTGAATTCCTGCAAAAATATTACGCCCCGGTCAATACCGTGATCGCCCTGGTCGGCGATGTCAAAGCGGAAGATGCGATCAAGCTGGTGGAGCGTTACTTCGGTGATTTGGAACCGGGGACCCCGGTTCCCAATGTCTCCGCAGTTGAGCCCGAACAAAACGGTGAGAAGCGGATTGACGAGATTTTTGACGCCGAGCCGCGGCTCTCGATGGCCTGGCACAAGCCGACCATGCCGCATAAGGACGATTACGCTTTTGATCTGATCGATCAGATCCTGGGCAACGGCCGCACCTCGCGACTCTATCGATCTCTGGTCGAAGAGAAAAAACTGGCAACCTCCGTCGCCGTATATGGCGCGCCGGGTTCGCGTTATGCCAACCTGTTTGTGATCGATGCCGTCCCGCGGCATCCCCATACCACGGCGGAACTCGAAGAGGCTGTCTACGCAGAACTGGATAAGCTCAAGCAGGAACTGGTTGAGGTCGCCGAGCTCGAAAAGGTGCGCAACCGTCTGCTCACCGATCAGTTGCGTCAACTCAGAAGCAACTCCGGCCTCGCCAGGCTGCTGACCAGTTACCAATCACTGGCGGGTGACTGGCGCTACGTCTCTAACTATCAACGTGAAATCGAAAAATTGACCGCTGAGGATATCATGCTTGCCGCAAACACCTATTTCACAGAGGCCAACCGCACGGTTGTCGTTCTGAAACGTGAGGATGCGTTATGATCTGTCGTTGCCGGTTACGCCTTCTCCTGCTCAGTATGCTCTCTGTTCTGGTTTTGTCCGCCTGTAGCGCGCCACCGCCAGCGTCCTACCAGCGACTTGACTATCCTGAACTGACTTTCCATCTCCCCGAAGTGGAAACCCTGGTCCTTGACAATGGTATACGCCTTTATCTCAAGGCCGATGATGAACTGCCCCTGGTGCAGCTCACTGCCATGATTGGCTCCGGTGCGATCAGCACTGCGCAAGATAAGACCGGTTTTGATGACCTCTTTGGCAGTGTCTGGCGCAGCGGAGGTGCGGGCGACAGGACACCCGAGGCCCTGGATGAAGCTCTCGATTTTCTGGCCGCAGACCTGAGTTCCAGCTTGAGTCCTTATTCGGCCCAACTGGATCTTTCTTTTCGAACAGAAGATCTCGCCGCGGGCTTGAGCATCCTGGCCGACCTGCTGAGAAGACCACGCTTTGACGCCGAGCGCCTCGAGCTGGCAAGGCTTCAGGCCCAGGAGCAGCTGCGTCGTCAGAACGACAACCCCGGGACCATATCCCGTCGGCTTCTGATGAAGGCGCTTTATCCGGATCATTATCTCGGCAGAACGGCTACTCAGAGCAGCCTGGCGTCGATTTCCCGGCAGGACCTGGTTGATTTTCAGAAGACTTATTTTGCCCCGAACAACCTCTGGATTGCAGTGTCCGGGGACTTTGATCGAGAAACCCTGCTCGAGTATCTCAACCAGGAGTTTGGCGATTGGTCAGGACGGCAGGTTCCGGTCCAGCAAATCCCGCCGGTCAAGACTCCTCTTAGCGGCATGATCCAGCTGGCCGCCAAGGACCTGCCGCAGACCTCCATCGTTATGGGAGATCTTGGCCTGAGCAAGGAGAATCCTGATCAATATGCTGTGCGGGTGCTTAACTACATTCTTGGCGGCGGCGGTTTCAACTCACGCATGATGCGCGAGATCCGCTCAAACCGCGGTCTGGCCTATTCTGCTTACTCTTACTTCCAGGTCGGACGACGTTTGCCCGGGCCTTTTGTCGCAGGCACCGAGACCAAGAATGCTTCCGTCGTTCCGGCGATCAGCTTGACCCGTGAAATCATGAAGGATCTGCGTGATAATCCGGTCACTGAAGAAGAGTTGCAGCTTGCCAAAGAGAGCCAGATCAATTCCTTTGTCTTCGGTTTTGAAAACACTCATGAGGTAGTCAGTCAGCAGATGTCGCTGGCATTTTTCAACTATCCGGACAATTATCTGGCTGACTATCGTGATAAGATTGCTGCCGTAACGATTGCTGATGTGCAACGGGTGGCCCAGGAATTTATTCAGCCATCCCGGCAGCAGATTGTTCTGGTCGGCAATCCGGAAGAATTTGGTGATACTTTGAAACAGTTCGGATTGCCTGTCGTCGAAGTCGATTTGAATGAGGGGGGTGCTGAAAAGTGAGGCGCTTTTGAGTTCATTGCATACATTGATTACTCGCAGCCGGAATTTCCTGGAACACGAGATCTGGGAATTGGATGCCGTTGACCAGCGTTGGTGGCGACGTTTCTTGCTCAACCAGGGACAGATACTGTCGCTGGTCGTACGAGGCTTTATCGCTGATGGCTGTATGCTGCGGGCTTCGGCGTTGACCTTCACCACCTTGCTGTCACTGGTGCCTCTGCTGGCATTAGTCTTCTCGGTTCTGAAAGGTTTCGGCGTGCAGAATGAGCTGGAGCCCCTGCTTCTCGACCAACTGGCCGTTGGGGGTGGAGAAGCAGTCACCAAGATCGTTGAATACATCAACAACACCAGTGTCGCCCGCCTCGGCACCTATGGTCTGGTTTTTCTGATCGTCACTGTGCTGACCCTGCTGTCAAATATAGAAAAAGCCTTCAATAGTGTATGGGGCGTCAAGGAAACCCGCCCGTTGCTGAGGCGTTTTAGCGATTATTTCTCGGTTGTCACCATAGGCCCGCTTCTGGTGGTGGTCGCAATATCCATGACCAGCACCTTGAGGAGCCAGCAGCTGGTTGTCACCCTGGTTAAGTACGAGTACGTCGGCGAGGTTTTGCTCTTCCTGTTCGAGATCTTGCCCTTTATGGTCATGTGGTTGGTGTTTGCCGGCCTTTATCTCTTCATGCCTAACGTCAAGGTCAGTCCCAAGGCCGCCCTGATCGGTGGTGTTTTCGGCGGCACGCTCTGGCAACTCAGCCAGTGGGGCTACCTTGGCTTCCAGGTTGGTGTGGCGCGCTACAATGCCATTTACGGCACCATGGCGGCCCTGCCGATTCTCATGGTCTGGACTTATCTCTCCTGGATGATCGTTCTGCTTGGCCTGGAAATGACTTATGCCACGCAGAACCTGCGCACTATCCGCCAGGATCTCAGGGGGCCGCAGGTCAATTTCGCCAGCCTCGAATTTATTGCTCTCACTGTGTTGCTGTTTGTGTCCAGACGATTTTATGCAGGCAAGCCAGCTTTCGGGCAGGAGGAGCTGTCCTCGAAACTCGATGTCCCGCCACGCCTCTTGCGCACCATCCTCGATGAATTGACACGTCTCGATTTTCTTGTGGCCACGGGTCAGGAGGTCGATGGTGCCGGCTATCAGCCGGCGCGGGCCCTGGAAAAGATCCGCTTGTACGATGTGATCCATGCCTTGGCTATTGACGGCACAGATTACAGTCAGCTGCGTCATAGCTGTGAACGCGGAGTGGTCGCCGGGCTTGAAGACATGCTGCGAACTGCCAAGCGGCAGTCCCTCGCTGAGATGACACTCAGGGACCTGGTCCTGCAGGTGGAAGAAGAGGAACGTCAGTCGTCCGAAACGGTTGCTGAAGGCGTGTAGGTTTTCAGAGTGAAGGCGTGGTCCTCGTAGACTGCGTAGGAAAATTGAGTAATCCAATCACCCAGGGCGATGTGTTCTCCATCGCCCAGCTTTTCGTGAAAAGGCTGGTGGTAGTGACCTGTGACAAGGGCCTGATAACCCTTGCTGAGGATTGCTTCAGCGTAGGGACGCAAAATGTCCCGTGCCGGCCAGCGACGGCGTCTTTCAGCAGCGTTCTTCCTGCTGTTTCTGCTGCCCCGGGAAGCGATCGCCATGGTCAGGCTGTTCGGCGCGAGACGGAGAAGGGTGCGTATCAGGCCGCTGCGCAGAAAAGTGCGCAGGCGGCGATAGTTTTTATCCTCCGGGTTGGCGAGATCACCGTGCGCAAGGAAGATCTTTTTGCCGTCAAATTCAATGCTGCCACTTTCAGGCAGCACCTGACAAGCTAACCGGTCGGTAAAGACAGGACCCAGGTGGAAATCGTGGTTGCCTTCCACATAAACCAGCTTTGTGCCTTGTCGGCACATGCGTTCGAAGAGATTGATCACGGGCACATAGGCCTCGACCACAGCGGCCTTACCGATCCAGAATTCGAAAATGTCGCCAAGCAGGACCAGCACATCCGTTTTACCGCACTGCTCATCGAGAAAGCTCAAAAGGGATTGGTAGTTCGGGTCTGAAGGCAGGCAAAGGTGCGCATCGGCGAGGAAAATAGCTCTCATGGCCGTCACTATAGGTCTGGAAAATTGATATGTCAACACCACTTAAAAGTGAACAAAACATGGAAATCACAGCAGAAGAACAGATACCGCCCATTTTGCAACGGGTTCGTTGCGGAGGGGTTGAGGGGTTGTTGACAGTTTTCAAGATGATCAAGTTTGTGCTGCCGCTTTATATCATTGTCGATATGAGCAAGGCCTATGGCGTGATTGACAGCCTTGGTACCTGGTGTGCGCCGTTCATGAGCCTGTTCGGCCTGCCCGGGGCGACGGCCTTTGCTTTTATTGCCGGAGCCCTGGTCAACCTGTACGCCGCGATTGCGGTCCTCGCACCCCTCGACCTGACCCCCTGGCAGGTGACTCAGTGCGGGGTCATGATGGGCATCGCGCACAATCTGGTCCTTGAAGGCGGGGTCTTAAGCAGCACCGGTGCTCGTGGTGGCGTGCTGACCTTTTTCCGTCTCCTGCTGGCCGCCGTAGCCGGCTGGCTTATGCTGGGGATGCAGGCGTTGGGGGTGGCGGGGTGACAATTTTTTGGGAGGCTTGCCTCGGCGCCTTGCTGCTTTGCGGGAAACTGGTCCTCATTGTTGTGCCTCTGGTGGTGGCCTTTGAAGTGCTGCGTTACGCCAAAGTCTTTCGCAAGCTGGGCGCAGGCGCCGAACCGGTCATGCGTGGCCTCGGCTTGGGCCGTTCTGCCGTTCTGCCCCTTTTTACCGGGATCTTTCTCGGTATCGCCTACGGGGCCGGCATTATCATCCGCTCTGCAGCGGCCGGCCAGATGAACCGCCGGGAACTTTTTTTAACAGGGCTTTTCCTGGCCACCTGTCACGCTGTGATTGAAGACGTGCTGATCTTTGTCGTGCTCGGCGGTGATGCCGTGGTGATGTTAGGCTTGCGTCTCGCTCTTGCCGTGCTTCTGACCGCGCTGTTGGCGAGGCTGTGGAAACCCGGCTCCGGATCAATCGAGAGCGAGGTTTGAGCCTTGACGAAGACCACTGAAATGACACTGCCGGTCTACGGCATGAGCTGTCAAAAATGCGTTGCCAAGGTGACGGCTGCCTTGCAGGCTGTTGATGGCGTGGTCGATGTCCGTGTGTCTTTGGATGAACGGCAGGCCAGGGTGCAGTTGCTTGCCGAAGGGCCGGATCGTCAGCAACTCTTGCAGGTCGTCATCGACAGCGGTTTCAAGGTCGCAGAAGCGGATGGCGAAGACCGGGATGAGCCAGGAGAAACTCGGAGGGATGAACCAGAAAACTCTCAGAAGGAGCCGACCTCTTCTGTTGAGGCATCGACGAACACCACAACCTTTGCCCTGTCGGGGATGACTTGTGCCAATTGCGCGCAAACCATCGAAAAAGGGCTTGCCCGCTTGCCCGGGGTTGCCTCAGCCACGGTGAATTTTGCCGCAGAAAAGCTCTCTGTCGTCTATGACTCTGCTCAACTGCAAGACAGCGACCTGGTCGCCAAGGTTGCAGATCTTGGTTACCGAGCCGCGACAGAAGAGCAAGCCGACTCGAAAGAAGGGCACAATCAGCTGCTATGGCTGATTTTTTCAGCCGTCTTGTCCTTGCCGATCATGCCGTTGATGTGGTTGATGCCTTTAGGTACGAGAACCATCTACCTGATCTTCGCTCTCTCTACGATCATCCAGTTCAGCGCCGGCCTGACCTTTTATCGCAGTGCCTGGAAATCTCTGAAAAACCTTTCGAGCAACATGGATGTGCTGGTCGCCATGGGGATCACGGCGGCTTACGGCTACTCGCTGCTGGCACTTTTCAATATTTTCGGCCTCTCCGGGGACGTCTTCTTTGAAACCAGCGCCATGCTGATTACGTTCATCAGGTTTGGCAAATGGCTGGAAGCCCGTGCAAAAGGGAAGGCCAGTCAGGCGCTGAAATCGCTGTTGAATTTACAAGCGGATCAGGCTCTCTTGCAGGTCGAAGGCAAGGAGGTGGCGGTCCCCGTCAGCCAGGTCAAGGTCGGTGACCTGGTTGTGGTCCGAGCTGGTGAAAAGATTCCGGTTGACGGCAAGATCCGTGTGGGCTCTTCGTCAGTCGATGAGTCCCTGGTGACCGGTGAATCTCTCCCTGTTGAAAAAGCGACCGGGGACGAGGTCACAGGAGCAACCATTAATATCAATGGCCGGCTGATTGTCGAAGCCACCAGGGTCGGGAGCGAAACGGCTCTGGCGCAGATTGTACGCATGGTCGAGCAGGCTCAGGGCGATAAGGCACCGATCCAGAGATTGGCCGATGCCGTGTCCAGCTGGTTTGTACCCGCAGTGGTTGCGATTTCCCTTCTGACTTTCCTGGTCTGGTACGGTATGGCCGATGCCGGTTTTCTGTTTGCCTTCAAAATGTCGATCTCGGTACTGGTGATTGCCTGCCCTTGCGCACTCGGTCTGGCAACTCCCACGGCGATCATGGTGGGCAGTTCCATTGGACTGTCTTCCGGCATCCTCTTTAAAAAAGCCTCGACCCTGGAAAACATCTCACACCTGCAGGTGCTCTTGCTTGACAAGACCGGTACCTTGACCAGTGGACATTTCTCGGTAACCGACCTGCTCTGTATTGAGGGGCTCAGTGAAGCGGAGTTGCTCCAGCTTGCGGCAAGCGTTGAGTCGTCAAGCAGTCATCCGCTGGCTCGCGCGGTTGTCGAATATGCCGACAAGCAAGCGGTCGCTTACTTATCCGTCGATGAGGTTGAAGAAGTAGGCGGCTATGGTCTTGTCTGCAAGCTTGATGGCGTCCCGGTTTTAGCCGGTAATCAGCGCCTGATGGAGCGTGAGTCAGTTTCCATTGCTGCTTTTGACAGCCAGGTCCATGCCTGGGCCGAAGACGGCAAGTCAGTTATTTATGTGGCCCTGAATGGACATGTCCAGGGTGTCCTCGCCCTTGCTGACACCCTTAAGGATGGGGCCAGAGAGACCGTTGCCGGATTAAAGCAGCTCGGTTTGGAGACGGTCATGATCACCGGTGACCGGCAGGCTGCAGCGGATGCCGTAGCGTCCCGCCTTGGTATCGATCAGGTTGAAGCCGAAGTTCTGCCTTCCGGCAAGCTTGACGTGGTGAAACGTTACCAGGCACAGGGTAAAGTGACCGGCATGGTCGGAGACGGTATCAACGATGCCCCGGCTCTGGCTCAGGCCGATATCGGCATCGCCATTGGCAGCGGCACCGATGTCGCCAAAGAAACCGGTGACCTGGTTCTGGTCAAAGGTGATATTCGTGATGTTGAACGTGGTATTCGCCTCGGGCTGATGACTCTTGCCAAGATCAAGCAAAACCTGTTCTGGGCTTTTTTCTATAACATTGTCGGCATCCCAGTCGCTGCAGGTCTGCTCTATCCGGCCTTTGGTCTTGTCCTCAAGCCCGAGTTGGCCGGGTTGGCGATGGCTTTTTCGAGTGTTTCTGTCGTGACCAACAGTTTGCTGCTTAAAAGGTCTGCCGGCAAACTTTAATCTTTTGTGCTGACTTATTTGTTGCCAGCCATGCTTGTCGAGCCGAGCAGTGGCATCAACTGCGCGAGGTCCAGGCCGCTTTCCTGAACGATGCCGAGGAATACCGGCAGCAACTGCATGAGAAAGCTTTTGTCCTGCATGGCATCTTTGGCCAGGCCGGGGAGGGTTTCAAGGATGAAGGCCTGTTTTTCTTCTAGTGACAGCGCCATGACGGCTTCGGTGATCTCTTGCTGAGTCATATGATTTTAACCTCTCTTGTTTTCAAATAATTAGCCGCAGCATTTTTTGAATTTCTTGCCGCTGCCGCAACGGCAAGGATCATTACGGCCGACTTTGTTGGCTGTAATCGGCTGCGATTTGACCATTTGCCCTTCCGTAAACAGCCATTGACCTTTTTCGCGTTTGAATTGTCCCCGCTCGTGGTGACTGCGTCGACCTTCTTTGTCACGAAACCGGGCGATAAACTCCACTTCCCCTTGCTGGTCTTCTGGGCCCCCTTTGCAGCTACTGAGAATCTCCAGGCCATACCAGTCGGATTCCTCCGCCCACTTGCGGGTTCCCTTATGATCATAGCCTTCACGGTGTTTCGGGTGAGTGCTGTTAAATAAAAAGTCGATCTCGACTTTGACGTGAGCTGAATAACGCGCCCGCATCACCTGTTCTGCGCTATCGGCAATCAACTTGCCGCTGATAATCGGTTCGCAGCAGGTGGCATAGTCGCTACCGCTTCCGCATGGACAGCTGTTCATAGCTCTCTTCTCCTTCAAGGTCGCAAAAGTCTGCCGAAGTCTATTCATCCGGAAGGCGCCTGTCAAGGAGACTGTCAGACAATAGAGGCCAAAGCGAAAATCCAGAAGCTTGCGAACAGATTTTAGTTCGTTCAGCCGGGCTTTTATGGTCGGACAGCCTCCAGGATAATCGTCATCTTTTCACGGGAGTTCTTCCGGGCCCTCATCAAGTGCGCCTTTAAAGCTCTTCTGTATCATCTCGATAAACCTTTGCGCAGCGGGAGAAAGAGTGCGTCGAGCCCTGGTGACCAGCCAGAATTGTCGTCTGACGCTGAAATTATGGATGTTCACCTTGATGAGTTCCCCTCTTTTCAGCTCCGGTTTTATAGAAATTTCGGAGAGAAATGCTGCTCCGAAGCCCTTGATGATCGCCTGGCGCACAGCTTCATTGCTGCCAAGTCGCACCGCAACCTGCAAACGGGCCGGATCAAAGTCAGCCTGAAGCAATGCACTCTTTAATGCCTGTTCGCTTCCTGAACCGATCTCTCGAACGATCATGGGACTGGTTGTCAGATCTTCGAGTGTAATGTCTCCACTTTTGCTCCAGAGGTGTTGTGGGCTGACAGCCAACACCAGCAAGTCGCTGGCCAAGGGGACATAGTCAACGCCTCGGTGAGTCCCATGACTACCAACGATGGCAAGTTCAACGGTATCAGCGAGCAAGCTGTCCAGAATCTCACGACTATCTCCGCTCTGCATCGTCAATCGAATCCCCGGGTGTTCGCTCGCCAGGTCTGGCAGAATGCTCGGGATCAGGTAGTTGGCCGGGATGTTGCTCGCGCCGATGGTCAACTCAACCTGTTCCACTCCACGAAATTCGGCCATAGCCTGTCGCAGACAGGCACACTCTGCAAGGACCTGGCGGCAATGACGCAGGAAGAGCTCGCCGGCCCGGGTCAATGCGACGCCATGTCCGGTTCGATCAAGCAACTTGAGATCGACCTCGCTTTCCAGAGCTGCAATGTGCTGACTGACTGTAGACTGAGTCAGCAAAGACGCTTCAGCACCACGAGAAAAGCTGCCTGCTTCGACGATGGCGATGAACAGTTCGAGTTGATGTAAATTCATAGAGGCCTTAATCGGTTGTTCCGATATTGTTTATCGGCTATAGCGAAGTTATCAATTTGACCATGAACTGTCAATCGACGACGGACTGATCCTTAAACCGGGGACACCTAAGTTATTTCTAGCCGATCTTCAGCTTAACGTCTGGAAAGACTTTTGACTATTTCAACTTCTTTTTGCCTGCCGAGTGCCCTTAAAACCTCAAGCGTACTCTCTGCGTGTTCTGTGGCTTCTCCAGTGAGGTAAGCAAAAACAAAAGAAGCCAAGGCGGCCTGTGCGGTCGCGTACCTCTCTTCGGCAGTTCTGCTCTTGCCGGCCTGGAGCCAGAGGGTCCCGGCGCGTTGCTGATGAAAGGCAATAGCCTGACTTGTAATCGCCAACCGTTTCTCCAGAGTATGCTCCTCGCCGTATTTAAAGGCCTCGACGATTTTTTCGGGGAAGCCTTCCTGGATAAAGTCAGCGAGTTGTCTCAGCTTGTTTCTCACGATAACCTCTATTCGTCAGGGTTAATAGAGAGTCATAGAATATGCTCTACTCCAACTGACAGCCGGATTTGTTTTTGCCGCGGTCCTGATTATAATGATGGCATGAATTCTGGGGTATCTGCACAATAATGTCTTCCTGTTTTGCGTTTTTCTCTTTTTTGGGGTTTAATGCTTCTTCGTGTCTGAGTCCTTCCTTGCATTGTAGAGATCTTCATGGACCGTCGATGTAAAATCATCATAGGGGTTATCGGTGCTTCTCAGCCTTCAGCAGCGGGGCTGGCTATGGCCGAAGTTGTTGGTCGTGAGATTGCTTTGCGGGGTGCTGTTCTTGCTTGTGGCGGCCTCGGTGGTGTCATGCAAGCGGCTGCGAAGGGTGCCGGCGAGGCTGGAGGAGAAGTCCTTGGTATCCTGCCTGGTCCTGATAAAGAGTTTGCAAACCCTTACGTTTCCATTGCGGTGCCGACCAATATGGGGCATGCCCGCAATGTCATTATTGCCCATACGGCCGATGCTTTGATTGCTGTTGAAGGAGAGTACGGCACCCTCTCTGAAGCGGCGATTGCGTGTAAACTTTGCAAGCCGGTCTTCGTCCTGCCCGGTGGGCCTCAGCTTGCCGGAACGGTTGCTGTAACGTCTCCGCAGCAGGCGGTGACTCTTGCCTTTGAAGGTATGAAACGATGAATACACAGACCGACTATAACAAATGTCATTCTGAGGAGTTCTCTACGGAGATTATAGAAGGCCTCCGAGGCAAAGGCTCGATCCTGATTGTCACCCACGATCATCCCGACCCCGATGCCCTTGCCGCTGCGGTTGCCTTGCAACACCTGCTTCTGGTTAAGACCGGCCAGGAAGCCACAATCGCTTTCGGTGGTGTTATCGGTCGTCGTGAGAACCTGGTGATGGTTAACGAACTGGAGATTAAGGCAAAGTCAATCGACGATCTGGACCTTGATGCTTTCAATGCGGTCTGCATGGTCGATACCCAGCCGGGGACAGGCAATAATTCTTATCCGAAGGGTCGGCGCGTCGACCTGGTGATTGATCATCATCAACAGAAAGAACACACCCATGCCTGTCGTTGGGTCGATGTCCGGCCTGAGTATGGGGCTTCGGCGAGTATCCTTTTTGAATATCTGCAGTGCCAGAATGTCAAGATCGCCACCAAACTGGCAACCATCCTTTTTTATGCCATCAAGTCGGAGACAGAAGACCTTGGCCGGGACTGGACCAGGTCGGACCGCGATGCCTATTTGCAGCTGATGCCTCTTTGCAATAATCGCATCCTGCATGAGATTACCCATCCAAAAGCGTCTCGGGGTTATTTTAAGTATTTCGATACCGGTTTAAAGAACGCGAAGATTTATGGTAATGCATTGATCTTCAATCTTTATCTGATCGATCATCCTGAAATTGTCGCTGAAATAGCTGATTTTCTGATGCGGGTCGAGGGTATTGAGATTGTCCTGGGGATAGGTTGTTATCGCGACGAGGGTATTCTTTCCATGCGTACAGGTCATCAGGAGACCCATGCCGGAATTCTCATGCAGAAGATTATCGAGGGGCTTGGTACCGGCGGTGGCCATAGCATGACGGCTGGAGGCCAAGTCCTGCCTTTGCCGGCAGAACGCAGAAGCCTCGGCGCTCTGGAATATGAATTGGCAGGTCGCCTCCTGGCCGCTCTGGGGCGGGAACACAGCGAACCGGAACCCCTGGTCTCTAACTGACCGCGAAATTGTCTGCGTTGACACCCCCGCGCATCTGGAGTATAAAACGCGCCATGTCTCGCCTTACCTTGCAATTATGCTCTCTGGTTACTTTTCTCTTGGCCGTTGTTCTGCCTGCCAGCGCTCTTGTCGAAGTCGGCCGTCCCGGAAAGGAGCCGCTGGTGATCGAGGATGTCTACTCGCGTGAAGGTACGGCCTTCGTGTCGGTTGATGACGTCATGTCTGCCCTGGCATTGGAGGGAGAATGGAATTCCGTAGCCCATGTTTATGTTATCAAGACGCCACATGGACATGCAGTTATCTCCCCGGGCAGCCAGTTTCTGAAGTTGGGTGACAACTTTATCCCGATCTCTCACCGTCCACGTTTTATCGATGGCAGGCTGCGTATTTCGGAAGTTTTTCTGTTGAAGCAGCTGGCGCCTTTGCTCACCGAGCCTGTTTATTACCGCAACCATAACCCGCCACCGGCACCATTGCAGAGTGAAGACCCTCTCGATCGCCTTTTCGCTTTCTTGTTGCGCAAGAAGGAACCTGTTGCCGATGGCAGCAAGTGGACTGTATCCATCGACCCGGGTCATGGCGGTGAGGATAGCGGGTCACTCGGTTTGAACGGCAGCAAGGAGAAGGCGGTAACGCTTGCCGTTGGCCAGCGACTGGAAAAGCTTCTGAAAATGCATCAGGACGCACCGGTTGTCATGACACGCGATGGCGATTATGCCCTCGATATGGAACGGCGCCTTGAAATTATTGCACAGGGCCAGTCCGATCTCATGATCTCCTTGCATGCGCAAGCGTTTTTCTCTGAGGACGCTTCGGGCATTAACCTGTATGTCCAGCCGCAGACGGAGCGCGATGTCCCTGACGGCCTGGTCGTCGAAAATTCCAGCCTGAAGCTCGCTCAGACCTTGCGTGAACAGCTGCAAAAGAGTGGCTTTGACGTTAACGGCATTAAAGAACTGCCGAACTATCCCCTTGGACGGGGGGATTTGCCCCGCGTCCTGGTCGAGATGGGCAGTTTGTCCAATGCTGTCGATTTAACAACTTTGCAGGACCCCATGCGTCAACAAGATATTGCCCGCGCCCTCTTCGATGGCTTGCAGGCCTTTTTCAATAGCTTCTCAGGAGTCAATCAATGAGTTCTAATGCCCCGCTCCGTCACGACGGTCGTCAGCTCAATCAGCTTCGCGAGATCAAGATTGAGCGCGGCTTCACGCGCTATGCTGAAGGTTCGGTGCTGATCAGCTTCGGTGAAACACGGGTTCTCTGTAACGCCTCTGTCGAAGAGAAGGTGCCGCCGTTCATGCGCGGTGAGGGCCGCGGCTGGGTCACCGCCGAATACAGCATGCTGCCGCGGGCGACACAAACCCGTTCTGTCCGCGAAGCCGCCAGGGGCAAGCTGGGCGGCCGGACTATGGAAATTCAGAGACTGATTGGCAGGGCATTGCGCGCCGTTGTCGACTTCGAACTGCTTGGCGAGCGCACAGTGTTGATAGATTGTGATGTCCTGCAGGCCGACGGCGGAACCCGAACGGCGGCCATTACCGGAGCCTGGATCGCTCTCGCCGATGCGGTTGAAAAACTTCTTGAGCAGGGACTGATCAAAAAATCGCCTTTAAAAGACAGTGTCGCTGCTGTCAGCTCGGGGGTTGTCAATGGTCAGCCGGTGCTTGATCTCGATTACGTCGAAGACTCCGCTGCCGCGGTCGATATGAATTTCGTGATGAGCGGTGATGGTCGTTTTGTCGAAGTGCAGGGCACGGCGGAAGAGGAGCCTTTCAGCGCGGAAGAACTGGATAGGTTGCGTGAGTTAGCCAGTCATGGTTGTCGTGAGTTGACGCAATTGCAATTGCGGGCCCGAAAGTAAAAATCATGCAGCTGGTTGTTGCCACGAGAAATCTCGGCAAGCTCAAAGAGATTCGTCGCCTGCTCGAAGCTCAAGGGGTCGTCGTTGTCGGTCTGGAACAGTTCCCGGGGCTTGCCGATATCGAGGAAGATGGTGACAGCTTTGCCGCCAACGCCGCCAAAAAGGCAGAAGTGGTTGCCCTTGCCACGGGCTTGCCCTGTCTGGCTGACGATTCAGGTCTGAGCGTTGCGGCTCTGGATGGGCGGCCAGGAATTTACTCTGCCCGTTTTTCCGGTGAGGACGCAACCGACAGCAGCAATAATCGCAAGCTGCTTGAGCTTATGGCTGCCGTGCCCGAGAAGGAACGCCAGGCGGCTTTTTGTTGCGTGATGGCTCTCTGTCTGCCGGGGCAGACCACCCGGCTTTTCGAAGGACGTGTCGAAGGTCGGATCCTGAGCGAGGCACAGGGTTCTGGTGGTTTTGGTTACGACCCTCTGTTCTGGTTGCCTGAATTCAACTGCACCATGGCGGAGCTCTCTCTTGATGTAAAAAACCGGATCAGTCATCGAGGCCGTGCCTTGCGGCAAGTTGTTGAGTTTCTTACTCGTCTTTAGTTGCAAACTCGTCTCCAACCTATAGTGTTGTCCTGTTCACTCTGAACCGACTAAAAAGGAGTATTCCTGTAAGGTTTCAGGTGAAAAGCGATAAAGCTATTTTCTTGAAATTTTTACTTTATTTTTTCTCAAACGGTGTTTAGTATACGGAGGTCTTGTATACAGTATGCAGTTATATGTGCGGCGAATCAGAAGAGAGAGAGGTAACACTGATCGCGGCAATATGACCGCGGCATTATGACCGCGTCATTATGACAAGGGATGTCAATATGGGATTGTCAAGTCGTTGGCGAGGGCCTCCTCGGTAGACGAGGACAAGACATCTCGTCTTGTTTTGCCTGGCAAACCGGATGCATCGGTTTTCGGGTTAGGTCTTTATTCGGGTTTCATCCATCAACACATTGAGCAAGGGATCAAAATCATGCAACTGACGCAAAGTTCTGTGGGCAGAAAGATCATCATGGCCGTTAGCGGTTTCGTGTTGGTCGCGTTTGTTTGTGTGCACCTCCTGGGCAACTCGTCCTTGTTTGTCGGTGCAGACGCAATCAACGCTTACGCGCAGAAGCTGCATAGTCTCGGACCATTTGTCTGGGTCTTCCGGCTGGTTATGCTGGCAGCTTTTGTAATTCACATTTGGTACGGGATTCAACTGACCTTGGAGAACAGGGCCGCGACCCCCGAAAAGAATGTGCAGGTTAAACGGCTGAGAACAGGTTTCGGTGCTGAAACCATGATTGTTTCAGGTCTGGTGATGCTGGCGTTCGTCGTTTATCACCTGCTGCACTTTACCGTTCGTGTGACCAATCCGGACATCTACGTGCCACTCGGTGACGAAGGCATGGTCAATGTCTACATCATGATGGTTCAAGGATTCAAGAGTGCGCTGCCGGTCATTGTTTATCTTGCCGGTATGTTCTTTCTGTTTTTGCACGTCAGTCACGGCTTCCAAAGCTTGTTCCAGACCTTGGGATTAAGCAATGACAAGTCTCTTCCGGTCACGGAAACGGTCAGCAAATTGGTTGGTTTTGTCCTCCTTCTGGGGTACATCGCCATTCCGTTGTCGATTGTTTTCGGCTTTATTAAGCTTTAGGAGGTCGATTTAAATGATACTCGACGGCAAGTGTCCAACAGGACCAATTGAAACTTCTTGGGATCGTCATCGCTTCGAATCGAAGCTGGTCAATCCTGCCAATAAACGTAAATACAAAATTCTCTGCGTTGGCACCGGTCTCGCAGGTGGTGCTGCAGCAGCGTCCCTGGGGGAACTCGGCTACCAGGTTGAGGCGTTCTGCTACCAGGATAGCGCCCGCCGCGCTCACTCCATCGCGGCGCAGGGCGGCATCAACGCTGCCAAGAACTATCCGAACGACGGTGACTCCGTTTATCGTCTTTTCTACGATACCATCAAGGGCGGTGACTTCCGTGCCCGTGAAGCTGACGTCTGGCGTCTGGCCCAGGTCTCGAACAACATTATCGACCAGTGTGTTGCCCAGGGTGTGCCTTTTGCCCGCGACTACGCCGGTTACCTTGACAACCGCTCTTTCGGCGGCGCCCAGGTTTCCCGTACTTTCTATGCCCGCGGCCAAACCGGACAGCAGCTGCTGCTCGGTGCCTACTCGGCCCTGTCCCGTCAGGTGAAAGCCGGTACCGTCAAGCTTTACGAGCGTCGCGAGATGATGGACCTGGTCGTGGTGGACGGTGTTGCCAAGGGTATTACCTGCCGTAACATGGTTACCGGCGAGATCGAATCCTACTGGGGAGACGCGGTCATCCTTGCGACCGGCGGTTATGTCAACGTTTTTTATCTCTCCACCAACGCCATGGGCTGTAGCGTTACGGCCATCTGGAAAGCTGCCAGGAAGGGGGCCTACATGGCCAACCCCTGCTACACCCAGATCCACCCGACCTGCATCCCGCAGCACGGTGAGCATCAATCGAAACTCACCCTGATGTCCGAGTCGCTGCGTAACGATGGTCGCTGCTGGGTGCCGAAAAAAGTCGAGGATTGCGAGAAGCCTGCCGGTGAGATCGCCGAAGATGATCGTGATTACTACCTTGAGCGCAAGTACCCCTCCTTCGGTAATCTCGCTCCGCGTGATATCGCTTCCCGTGCTGCTAAAGAGCAGTGTGATGATAATCGCGGCGTCGGCCCCGGCAAGCGTGGCGTTTACCTCGACTACCAGACGGCCATTGATCGGGTCGGTGAAGACACTATTCGTGAGCGTTACGGCAACCTCTTTGAGATGTATGAGAAGATCACCGCTGAAAATGCTTACAAGCAGCCTATGCGTATTTACCCGGCGCCTCACTACTCCATGGGTGGCCTCTGGGTTGATTACAACTGCATGAGCAACGTGCCCGGTCTGTTCGTACTTGGTGAAGCTAACTTCTCCGTACACGGTGCCAATCGTCTCGGTGCTTCGGCGCTGATGCAAGGTCTGGCTGACGGCTACTTCGTTATTCCTTACACCATCGCCAACTACCTGGTGACCGTGAAGCCGGGCGAAGTCAAAGATGACCACGAAGCCTTCAAGCAGTCTGCTGCTGAAGTTAAGGCGGACATCGACAAACTGCTCTCCATCAATGGCACCAAGACGCCTTCTGAATACCACCGTGAGCTCGGCAAGATCATGTGGGAGAACGTTGGTATGGCTCGCAGCGACGCAAGTCTCAAGGAAGCTCTCACACTTATTCCCAAGCTGCGTGAAGAGTTCTGGCAGAATGTCAAAGTGGTTGGCACCAATGAGCAGTTCAACCAGGAGTTGGAGAATGCCGCCCGCCTGGCTGACTTCTTCGAATTCGCCGAGATTCTTGCCAAAGACGCGCTCAACCGCGAGGAATCTTGCGGCGGTCATTTCCGCACCGAGTATCAGACGGATGATGGCGAAGCCATGCGTAACGACGAAGACTTCTGTTACGTCGCTGCCTGGGAATTCAAAGGCGTGGGCGTTGAGCCTGAGCTGCACAAAGAACCTTTGAAGTTTGACAATGTCAAGCTTGCCGTAAGGAGTTACAAATAATGAAACTCAAACTGCATGTATGGCGCCAGAACGGTGCCGACGATAAAGGGAGTCTGGAGACTTACGATGCTCCGAATGTAAGTCCTGACCAGTCCTTTCTGGAGATGCTCGACGACGTCAACCAGGCTTTGGCGAAAGAAGGCAAGGATGTTATTGCTTTTGATCATGACTGTCGTGAAGGTATCTGCGGGATGTGTTCGCAAGTCATTAACGGCGTACCGCATGGCGGCCAGGAGAGGACTACGGTCTGCCAGCTGCATATGCGCGAGTTCAACGACGGGGATGAAATCTTCATTGAGCCCTGGAAAGCCCGTGCTTTCCCGGTTATCAAGGATCTTGTGGTTGATCGCGGTGGCATGGAGAAGATCATGCAGGCCGGTGGTTACACCTCCTGTCACACCGGCGGCGTTGCCGATGGTAACGCTCTGCTGATCGGTAAGCCTGAAGCCGATTATTCCATGGATGCTGCCGAGTGTATCGGCTGCGGCGCCTGTGTCGCTTCCTGTCCGAACAGCTCTGCGATGCTCTACACCAGTGCCAAGGTCGCACAGCTTGCCGTCCTGCCGCAGGGCAAGGTTGAAGCGGCTCAGCGTGTCAAGGCGATGACAGAAGCCGCCAAAGAAAACGGTTTCGGCAACTGCTCAAATCATTACGAGTGCCAGGCGGCCTGCCCGAAGGGGATCGATGTCAAGTTTATCGCCAAGCTCAACCGGGAGTACATGAAGGCACTGATCTAAGTAGTGCCCACCCGGAAACTCCGGATGGCACGGTGCAGTTTTCGATCTGGAAACGAGCAATTTTTCGCAAGGTCAAGGAAATCAAGGATTTGAGCGGAGGCGTAGCACTTTACGCCGCACAATCAAATCCGCCGATTGACGCAGAGATTGCG
>JAGXHL010000072.1 GCA_024636215.1 Deltaproteobacteria bacterium | reverse complement strand
TTAGTTTTCGTCCGGAAACGGCCCTTTTCCGCAATCTCTGCGTCAATCGGCGGATTTGATTGTGCGGCGTAAAGTGCTACGCCTCCGCTCAAATCCTTGATTTCCTTGACCTTGCGAAAAATTGCTCGTTTCCAGATCGAAAACTTCACCGTGCCCGTCCGGAGTTTCCGGAACTAACAGCCCCGATATTGAACGTTTCCGTTGAGAAGCTTCGCTGGCATCCCGTCTGTAGTTTCCAAGCCTCGTCTGCTGTCCGCAGTGAAACACAACAGTCTCTGACTGCTGCAGAAATCTGACTGAAAAAATTACTCAGACGCACAGCGATTCTTCTTGACTAGCTAACTACCCTGAACTAAACATAGCGGTTAATTCTTTCACCCCCCAGCCCCTTATGGAGGTATCGGCGATGCTCGATCCCGAGATCAGTGAAGGCTTGACCTTCGATGATGTTTTGCTACTCCCCGCCCACTCCCAGGTCTTGCCCCGCGACGTTGATCTGACAACTTATCTGACCCCCCAGATTAAATTGAATATTCCCTTGCTCTCTGCTGCCATGGACACTGTTACCGAAGCCCGCACAGCGATCTGCATGGCCCGTGAAGGCGGCATCGGTATTGTTCATAAGAACATGAGCCCTGCGGAGCAGGCCCTGGAAGTCGACCAGGTTAAAAAATCTGAAAGCGGTATGATCGTTGACCCGATCACCATGGACCCGGACCAGAAGATTTACGAAGCGCTGGAACTGATGGAAAAATATCGGATCTCCGGTGTCCCGATTACCAAAAACGGCCATTTGGTGGGGATCCTCACCAACCGTGATCTGCGTTTTGAGACACAGCTTGATCAACCCATTTCAAATGTCATGACCAAAGATAAATTAGTCACCGTCCCTCCGGGAACGACACTTGAAGAGGCCAAGAAACATCTTCATGAACACCGCATCGAAAAACTCCTGGTGGTCGATGATAACTATGCACTTAAGGGCCTGATTACCATCAAGGATATTGAAAAAGTCCGTAAATATCCCAATGCCTGTAAGGATGGCATGGGCCGTCTTCGCGTTGGGGCGGCCGTAGGTGTAGGAGATGATTTTCAGGAGCGCCTTGATCTGTTGGTGAAGACGGGTGTCGATGCAATCATCATCGATACGGCACATGGCCACTCCCAGGCGGTCATTGATGCTGTTATCGAAGCCCGTCGCAACTATCCTGAGCTTTCTTTGGTTGCCGGTAATATTGCCACTGCGGCCGCTGCTGAGGCCCTGATCAAAGCCGGAGCAAATGCCGTCAAGGTTGGTATCGGTCCCGGTTCGATCTGTACCACGCGTGTCGTTGCAGGTGTCGGTGTCCCTCAGATTACCGCCATCTCCAACGTCTCCAAGGTGACCCGTAAGTTCGGCGTGCCTTTGATTGCCGATGGTGGCATCAAGTATTCCGGGGAGCTTTCCAAGGCGATCGCTGCAGGTGCCGACACGATTATGATCGGCTCGCTTTTCGCCGGCACCGATGAATCTCCCGGTGAGACAATCCTGTTCCAGGGGCGAACTTACAAAACCTATCGTGGCATGGGCAGCATTGGTGCCATGAAGCAGGGCAGCAAGGACCGCTATTTCCAGGCCGGCGCAGAAGATGTCAAGCTGGTCCCCGAGGGCATAGAGGGCCGTGTGCCATTCCGTGGCCCACTTTCTGAGAACGTCCATCAGCTGATGGGTGGTCTGCGCTCCGGCATGGGATACACCGGCTGCAAAACGATCAAGGAATTGCAGGACAATGGGCAGTTCATGCGCATCACTAACGCTGGCTTGCGTGAGTCACACGTTCACGATGTCAATATCACTCACGAAGCACCGAACTACCGGATTGAGAAGAACTGATAAACCTTGTGGCGCGTGGCTAGTGGCGCGAGGCGAGGTGATAGGCAAAAGCATGGGCAGCCGATGATGGCTGCTAACGGCTTTTGAGCAGTTTGTATTTTCGCGCCACGCGCCACGCGCTACGCGCCACTTTGACATACGGTTTTCTTATGGACATTCATTCTGAAAAGATCCTGATCCTTGATTTTGGCTCGCAATATACCCAATTGATCGCACGCAGGGTCCGTGAAGCTCATGTTTACTGTGAGTTGCACCCCTTTGATATGACTCTTGCAGAGATCAAGGCTTTCAAAGCGACGGGGATTATTCTTTCCGGAGGGCCAAAGTCTGTCTACGAAGACGGGGCCCCTGCCATTGCAGAGGAACTCTTTGAGCTGGGGGTGCCGGTGCTTGGCATCTGTTACGGCATGCAGTTGATGTGTCACCACTTCGGCGGCAAAGTGGTGCCGGCCGGCAAGCGTGAATACGGTCATGCCGACCTGCTCGCCAAGGGGACTCCCGGCCCACTGTTTGACGGTTTCTTCATTGAGGGTCACAGTCCGGTCTGGATGAGTCATGGTGATCATGTTGAGATTCAACCGCAGGGGTTTGAAGAAATCGCCGTTACGGCAAATGCTCCGGTTTGCGGTATCCAGAACCTCGAGCGCAAGCTTTACGGGGTGCAGTTCCATCCTGAAGTCAACCATACTCCGCGCGGTGAGCTTCTGCTTGACACTTTTGTCCGCAAGATTTGCGGCTGTACCGGTAAGTGGACACCCGGACAGATTATCGAAGACGCTGTTGCAAGAATCCGTGAACAGGTTGGCGAAGAGGAGGTTATCCTCGGTCTTTCCGGTGGCGTTGATTCCTCTGTTGCTGCAGCGCTGATTCACCGTGCGATCGGTAATCAGTTGACTTGCGTGTTTGTTGATAACGGTCTGCTGCGTCTCGGTGAAGGTGACCAGGTGATGTCGACCTTTGCCGAGAGCCTTGGTGTCAAAGTCATCCGTGTTGACGCGGAAGAACGTTTTCTTGATAAACTGGCCGGAGAGAGCGATCCGGAGAGGAAACGTAAGATTATCGGCAACCTGTTTGTCGATATTTTCGAAGAAGAATCGAAGAAACTGCAGAATGCCAGATGGCTGGCTCAGGGGACTATCTACCCGGATGTCATAGAATCCGCAGGCGCTAAAACCGGCAAGGCACATAATATCAAGAGCCATCACAATGTCGGCGGTCTTCCCGAATACATGACCCTCAAGCTCCTCGAGCCATTGCGTGAACTCTTCAAGGATGAGGTCCGCACCGTCGGTGAAGAGCTTGGCCTGCCTCATCGCATGGTCTGGCGTCATCCCTTTCCGGGGCCGGGTCTGGGGGTCCGAATCCTCGGTGAGGTCAAAAAGGAATACTGTGATATCCTGCGTCAGGCTGATGCCATCTATATCGAAGAACTTTATCAGACCGGTCATTACGATAAAATCAGCCAGGCGTTCGCTGTGTTTCTTCCTGTCAAGAGTGTCGGTGTGATGGGTGATGGCCGCACCTATGAATATGTTGTGGCATTACGTGCTGTCGAGACGAAAGACTTTATGACGGCGGGTTGGTATCCGATGCCTTATGAGGACCTGGCCAGAATCAGCAACCGGATTATCAATGAGGTTCGTGGCATCAATCGCGTCACTTATGACATCTCAAGCAAACCTCCGGCAACGATTGAGTGGGAATAAGCCTGTCGCGCGCAGTGTGTGGCGGGAGAGCTTGAAAAGACTGCGGAGAAAGGACGATTGTTCTTCTCCGCATTTTTGTTTGGTCGCCCGGCAGGAGTCATCAGCGTGTCGGTCAACGACTGAAGAAGTCTTTGATTCTGTTCTTCTCGATTGAATGTCCCGGCATGAATAAGCTAAAATGAGAATCAACTCAGCTTTCTTTACACTTGGTGTCGTCTGAACGGGAGGGTGGCGTTATGGAAAATTTCCAAATGCTTTACTGGTACTGGCTGGTTCTCGGCATGATCCTGATGCTGCTGGAACTGGCGATCCCTTCCTTCACGATCTTGTGGTTCGGGTTGGGGGCGCTGGTTGTTGGAGCATTAATGCTGATAACACCCGGTCTCGGCCTGACCTGGCAGATTCTGGTCTGGCTTTTTGCCTCAACAACCTTCGTTATTTTCTGGTTCAGAGTTCTGAAGCCGCGCATGACGGATAAAACGAACTCCGGCCTGGCCCGCGAGGCGGTGCTTGGTGAGACAGCCATGGTCACACGCGTTCCAGAGGGCGATCGGCGTGGTGAAGTCCGTTTCCCGGTACCAATGCTGGGCTCCGATAGCTGGCCTTTCATCTGCGACGATGAAGTCGCTGTTGGTGACCGGGTGGCCGTGCGGGAAATCTCCGGCAACACCCTGCTGGTTAAAAAAGTCAGTAACACTCAAAGCAAAAGGGAGGGTTGAATAATGGGAGGCCTGATCGTTGTTGTCATTTTTGCCATTCTGGTTATTACCACCATCAGCATGGGGGTGCGTCTTGTTCCACAGGGCAGCAAATGGGTGGTCCAGAGACTCGGAAAATACCACAAGACCCTCAACCCCGGCCTGAACATCCTTATCCCTTACGTTGATAATGTCGCGTATAAAGTCACCACCAAAGATCAGGTTCTTGATATCAAATCCCAGGAAGTGATCACCATGGACAATGCGGTGATCCTGGCTAATGCTGTTGCCTTTATCAACGTCATCAGCCCGGAGAAGGCCGTCTACGGTGTCGAATCTTATCATCTGGCCATCCAGAACCTGGTGCAGACCTCGTTGCGATCGATCATTGGTGAGATGGCTCTGGACTCTGCCCTGAGTTCCCGTGATTCGATTAAAGCCAAGCTCAAAGAGGCCATCTCCGATGATATCAGTGATTGGGGCATCACTTTGAAGACGGTTGAAATCCAGGATATCAAGCCGTCGCTAACCATGCAGAAGGCGATGGAAGAGCAGGCTGCCGCCGAGCGCGAGAGACGGGCCACCGTAACCCGTTCAGGGGGGGAGAAAGAAGCTGCAATTCTTGAAGCCGAGGGCCGGCTTGAAGCCTCTAAACGTGATGCTCAGGCCCAGGTGGTTCTGGCCGAAGCGACTCAACGGGCCATTACCATGGTCACCGAGGCGATTACTGACCAGGAACTGCCTGCCATGTACCTGCTTGGTGAAAAATACATCAAGTCGATTCAGGATATGGCCAAGTCGCCGAATGCCAAAACCGTGCTTCTGCCGGCGGATTTGCCGAATGCGCTGCGCGGCATCCTTGGCGTGGGTGGAAAATAGAAGCTTCGAGAGATTCGCAGCGGATGCTGACCCGCTAAAGACGTCGTTCTTTAGCTCCGGATTTTAACTATGGCGAAGAGCGTTTCAAGAAAACCTGGCAAGCCTGCCAAAAAATACAGCCAGGCCGCGCGCCTGCACGACGTTATCCGTATCCTTGAGGCACGTTACGGGGCCACTGTCGACGAGCTTGCTGAAGAATGCGGTGTGACCCGCAGAACGGTTTATCGTGATCTCGACGCCATTCGCGACGCCGGCTACCCGTTAATCTCTGAGCCTGAAGCGGATGGCCGGGTGCTCTACAGCTTCATGACCGGCTTTAAAAGACTCCCGCCAATTACCTTCTCCCTGGAAGAGTTGATGACCCTCTATCTCTGCCGGGGCCAGCTGGGCTTCTTGCAGGGCACCCCCTTTCAGGATGATCTCGATGCCATCTTCGGTCGCATCCATTCCAGTTTGCCTCCTCGCAGCGTCGCGCACCTGGAGCGGATTGCAGAAGCAGCCTCTCCAAAATTCCAGGGGCAGAGGGATTACTCCGTAAAGAAAGATCTTCTCAAGGCGTTGCGCAGGGCGCTCCTCTACCAGTATCAGATCGATCTCTCCTACACACCTGCGCGGCGTGATACAGAGACTTATCGCTGCGATCCCTACACCTTGCTCTTCTATGGAGGCGCTCTTTATCTGGGCGGCTACGCTCACAATCGCAAGGCCTTAAGACTGTTTCTGGTTGATCGTGTTGAGCAGGTCGTAGTCCTCAATGATCGTTTTGAGATTCCTGCAGATTTTTCCGCCGGGGACCTGACCGGTTCTGCTTTTGGACTGATCGATGAAGAACAGCAGACGATCAAGGTACGCTTCGATCCTGAGATCGGCCATTTGATTCGTGAGCGGATCTGGCATCCGAGCCAGGAAATGGTTGAGGAAGGCGACGGCTCACTGGTCCTGAGCTTTAAGGCCAGCGGTGAAAAAGAGATCCTGGCCTGGCTTTATTCCTATTTGCCTTACGTGCAGATCCTTGAGCCCGAAGAGTTGCAAGAAAAATTCCTGCAGAACCTGCAACAGGCCATTCAGAATCAGCCCGAAAACTAATGCTTGCTCGTCCCTTTCAGATAAGCAAACCAGTAGGCAAATCCGACGAAAACAACCCCGCCGATAATATTGCCAAGAGTGACCGGAATCAGGTTGCTGATGAAGAAGTTTGTCCAGGTCAACTCTGGCGTCTGCAGGCCCAGTCTTGCCTTTAAGAGCAAGCCGGTGGGAATGAAATACATGTTGGCGACCGAATGTTCGAAGCCGCTGGCGACAAAAGCCATGATAGGAGCGTAGCAGGCAAGTATTTTTCCAGTAATGTCGCGGGCTGCCGTTGCCATAAACACGGCAAGGCAGACCAGCCAGTTGCATAGAATTCCGCGGACCAGCGCAACGCTGAAAGATAGTTCACACTTGGCCGCTGCAATATTGACAGCGTGCTCTGCAACACGTCCGATCTGCCAGAGCTCGGACTCGACCATCAGCCAGGCGAGAAAGAGCGACCCGACCAGGTTGCCGATAATGACGATAAGCCAGTTCTCGGCAATCTTCTGCCAGGGGATCTGTCTTTGCAGGGCCGCTTTGGTCAACAGGCTGTTGCCGGTAAAAAGCTCTGCGCCACAGATGACGACCAGCATCAGGCCGAGGGAAAAGACGCTGCCGCCGAGCAATCCCGAGACTCCGACCCCTAAGTGCGCGGCGGCATCCGAGGTGACCAGGGTTGCCAGTTCTGCTCCGAAGGCAATGTAGAAACCCGCCAGCAAACTGAGAACCCAGGTGCGGGCCAGTGGCTGGGTCAGTATCCGGCTGCCATTGGCCGCGATCAACTGAGTGGTTTCTATCGGTGTCAGGAAACGTTTTTCCATAATAGTCCAGTAGCGCGTTGCGGGTGGCGAGTTGCGCGAGGTAAGGTTCTGTTCATTTCCGCCACGCGCTACGCGCCACAGTCTGGCGAGAGACCGAGATCCTTCGCCAACTTATCCCATGCTGGCAGGCTGCGTTCAATGATGCCCATGTCAACACAGTAGGCGATGCGGAAATAGCCCGGGGCGCCAAATCCGGAACCGGGGACCAGAAGGATATTGTGTGTTTGTGCCTTGCGGACAAATTCCACGTCATCAGCTATGGGCGATTCCGGGAAGAGGTAGAAGCCGCCCCCCGGTTTGACCATGTTAAAGCCGAGTCCGGTCAGGTGATTATAAATGAGGTCACGCTTCTCCTGGTACTCATCAACGTCGACGCTTTCATCCTGGAGGACTGCAACCAGCCGTTGCATCAGGGCAGGGGCATTGACAAAGCCGAGGACCCGATTACAGAAGACCGCGCCTTCCATGAAGAGTTTCACCTCAGACATCCCCGGATTTGCGGCCAGGTAGCCTATGCGCTCCCCGGGCAGAGCCAGGTCTTTCGAATGCGAGGTGACCAGGATAGCGTTGCGGATATATTTAAAGACTGGAGGAACGCTGTTGCCGTCGAATGCCAGACGGGCATAAGGCTCATCGGAGATGACGTAAATGATGCGGTTCAGTTCTGCCTGCTTGCGCTCAAGCATCTGTCCCAGTGCGTCCAGGGTTTCTGCACTATAGACGGCTCCGGTTGGATTGTTCGGCGAGTTGATAATAATCGCGCGGGTGTTGTCTGTAATAGCGGCCTCAATGGCGTCGATATCCGGCTGAAAGGTTGCCGGGTCGGTCCAGACTTCGCTTGTGGTGCCGCCGTGGTTGTCGACGTAAAACTTGTACTCGACAAAAAACGGGGTGAGAATCATAACCTCTTCGCCGGGGTTGAGAATTGTCTTCAGCGTGACATTGAGAGCCCCTCCGGCACCGCAGGTCATGATGATATGGCTGGCGTTGATCGGAACCCCGGAATTTTTTGCAATATGTTCGGCAACGGCGGTACGGGTTTCCAAATAGCCGGCGTTGTTCATGTAGCGATGCATGCCGAGGTCCGGTTGATCGACAATGCGGCGGAGTTCGCGGTGAAAGGCTTCCGGGGGCTCTACGGAGGGGTTGCCCAGGGTGAAGTCATAAACATTATCGACGCCGTGTTCGGCAATTAATGCCGCGCCTTCTTCGAACATGCGCCTGATCCAGGATGAGCGCTCAATCGCGTTGCGAACTTTTATCGAGACAGCCATGAAATAGACTCCTTCATATTTATGTACATAAGGCAGGTTAAAAAACTGATTTGCGAGTTTAGCTGTCCGGAGGTCGTTGGTCAAGCGCTGTTAAGTGCCTTGGTTGCTTGCTTTTTAATGGATCATGGGATAGATTCACACCTTCTTTGAACCGTGGAAAGGACAGACCTCATGGACGAAAAGAACCTGCAGGTTTTACGGCAGCAGATCGATGCTCTCGATGACCAGATGCTCGATCTGCTTAATCGTCGGGCCGAAGTGGTGCTTGCAGTTGGCAAGGCGAAAGAGGAAAAGCGCGGTGAATATTATGTGCCGAGCCGTGAAAGGGCGATCTTTGAACGCCTGATCTCGAGAAATAAAGGGCCCTTTCCCGATGAAGGTGTTCGCAGGGTCTTCCGTGAAGTTATTTCGGCCTCCCTCTCCCTGGAACAACCTCTCAAGGTGGCTTTTCTTGGCCCTCAGGCGACTTATACCCATGTCGCCGCCATGCAGCAATTTGGCTTTTCGGCGCAGCTTGTGCCCCTGAAAAGCATCTCATCGATTTTCGAAGAGGTCATCAGAGGCAGGGCCAGCTATGGTGTCGTTCCGGTTGAAAATTCCAACGAAGGTGTGGTCTCTCATACTCTCGACATGTTCATGTCGTCCGATCTTAAAATTATTGCTGAGATACTTTTGCCCGTGTCTCACGATCTTTTGAATCTCTCCGGACAAACCTCTGATATTCGCAAGGTCATTTCTCATCCCCAGGCGATCGGGCAGTGCCGCTCCTGGCTGGAAGAGAACCTGCCGGACATCCCCCTGGTTGACGCTTCAAGCACTGCCTCTGCCGCACAGCAGGCGGCTGAAGATGCCAGCGTTGCAGCGATTGCCAGTGAAACGGCGGCATCGCTCTATGGTCTGCGCGTGGTCAAACACAAAATCGAGGATAATTGCAACAACTTCACCCGTTTTTTGGTGATTGGCAACGAAATGCAGAGTCCCAGTGGCAATGACAAAACCTCAATCATGTTCAGTGTCAAGGACCAGGCGGGTATTCTCTACCACATGCTGGAGCCTTTTAGTAAGCGTGATATCAACCTGGCTAAGATCGAAAGCCGGCCGATGAAGGGCAAGGCCTGGGAGTATATCTTCTTCCTGGATATGGTGGGTCATGTCGAGGATAAGGCGATCGCTGGTGCGGTGGAAGAACTGCAGAGTTGCTGTCAATTCCTCAAGATCCTGGGCTCTTATCCAAAAGCACACTGAAGGGGAAAAACCAGACCGATGAAGACTTTTTACATAGATAAACTTGCCGTCGTGGGCGTTGGCTTGATCGGTGGCTCGTTGGCCCTGGCTTTGAAAGAAGCTGGTGTGGTTGGCCATGTGGTCGGTGTCGGCCGCGGTCTGCCGAACCTGGAAACGGCATTGCGTCTTGGTGTGGTTGACAGCATAACCCAGGATCTGGCTGAGGGGGTCACTGAAGCCGACGTTGTTTTTCTTGCAACACCGGTACAATCTCTTGGACTGGTGGCTAAAGAAGCCATGCCGCATCTTAAATCCGGAGCCATTCTTACCGATGGCGGCAGTGTCAAACAGGCCGTGATCGATGCGATTGAACCCCATCTGCGCGACGATGTTCAGTTTGTTCCCGGTCATCCGATCGCCGGAACCGAGAATAGTGGCGCTGAAGCGGCTTTTGCAACCCTCTATCGCGAACGCCGCTGCATTCTGACCCCGACCGAAAGAACCTCCGCTGTGGCTGTTGAAGCCATGCGTCAGATGTGGCAGCTGGTCGGCAGTCAGGTCGTGATTATGCCCGTTGAAAAGCATGACCGGGTGCTTGCCGCGAT
Source organism: Deltaproteobacteria bacterium (assembly GCA_024636215.1). The sequence continues at coordinate 31,263 of JAGXHL010000072.1, read as the reverse complement.
CAGTCATCTCCCTCACATGGTCGCTTATGCACTCGTCAATGCTGTGGGCGCTTATGATCGTTACGGTGAGAACATACTCGAGTACTCGGCCGGCGGTTTTCGCGATTTTACCCGCATCGCCTCTTCCGATCCGACCATGTGGCGCGATATCGCCCTGACCAATCGTGACGCCTTGATAGAAATGATGGAGCAGTTCGAAACCTTTTTTGCAGAACTTAAAGAGGATGTTGCCCTTGGCTCGGGGGAGAGGCTTTACGAATTCTTCCGACGTTCCAAACAAAGCCGCGACGAAATCCTGTAGGATGTGGTGAGGAACGATCCGCATCTTCCTGTTGACGACAATCAGGTGGATATATAAATGAATGATGAGATCTCAGAGAATAGAACGATCCAGCCGATAAAGTCCCTGCGCGGTGAAGTTTCGGTGCCGGGCGACAAGTCCATCTCCCACCGCTCGATCATGCTCGGCTCTTTGGCTGAAGGGACGACCCGGGTCAGTGGCTTCCTGATGGGGGAGGACAACCTGTCCACCTGGAAGGCCTTTGAGGCCATGGGCGTCACGATCGCTCAGACAGGTACAAACTCCCTCGAAATCAAGGGCGTTGGTCTCGATGGCTTGAAAGAGCCTGGTGATGTCATCGATTGCGGCAACTCCGGTACGACTATGCGTTTGATGTCGGGGCTGCTGGCCGGACAGAATTTCTTTTCCGTTTTGACCGGCGACAAGTACCTGCGCAAACGACCCATGAAGAGAGTCGTGACCCCGTTGACGGCCATGGGTGCTCGAATCTGGGGCCGGGATGGTGGTGAAAAAGCTCCTCTGGCGATTCAGGGCGGTGCTCTGACGCCAATCAGTTATGCCTCTCCTGTGTCGAGCGCACAGGTTAAATCAGCGGTTCTTCTGGCCGGGCTGTCGGTTGATGGTGAGACGAGGGTGACTGAACCATATCTGTCGAGGGATCACAGCGAACGCATGCTGTCCTGCTTTGGTGCCGAGGTGCGACCCTTTCAGGGGGGGGTAAGTCTGACCGGCAGACCGCGACTTCTGGCCCAGCAGGTTATCGTCCCCGGAGATGTCTCTTCGGCGGCCTTCTTTATGGTCGCCGGCCTGATCACGCCAGGGGCCGAACTCCTGATACGTAACGTCGGCATCAATCCCACCCGCAGCGGCATCATCGATATCCTGGTCGCCATGGGTGGTCAACTTGAGTTACTGGATATCAGGCAACAGTCAGGCGAACCGGTCGCCGATGTCCTGGTGCGTCACAGTCGGCTGAAAGGCATTGAAATCAGTGGTGACATGGTACCCCGTGCCATTGATGAGTTCCCTGTGATCAGCGTGGCCGCCGCGTTGGCGGAGGGAACCACCACAATTCGTGACGCTGAAGAGCTGCGGGTCAAAGAGACTGATCGTATCGACGCCATGGTCAATGAACTTGGCAAGTTGGGTGGCCAGCTTGAAGGGCGTCCCGACGGCATGGTGATTACCGGTGTTGAGCAACTCAACGGTGGCACTGTCATGTCCCATGGTGATCACCGGATTGCCATGAGCCTGGCCGTGGCTGCCCTTTCTGCAAGAGACGCTGTGACGATAGAGGACGCCGCCTGCACGGAAACCTCTTTCCCCGGCTTCTGGGCTCTGCTCGCTGACTTCAAGTGATAATAGAAAGTGGCCTTACTGATATGAAAGAACTGATCGTCGCCATAGATGGCCCATCGGGTGTGGGTAAAAGCACCTTGAGCAAGCTGCTCGCTCGCGATCTCGGTTATATTAATCTTGATACCGGCGCGATGTACCGGACGGTCGCTCTTGCTTCGTTGCGGCGAGGCATTGATGCGAAAGATCATCAAGCCCTCAAACAGCTCTGCGAGGAGATCGATATTACCTTTGAGCGTGAGGGCAAGAAAGAGCGTGTACTGTTGAATGGCGAGGATGTCTCGACCCAGATTCGCACGCCGGAGATCAGCCTGCTGACGGCCTCTGTTGCGGCCTGTCAGGATGTCCGCAAAGCGATGGTTGAGCAACAGAGACTTCTCGGTGCTGATGGCGGCGTTGTACTCGAGGGCAGGGACATCGGCACGGTCGTTTTTCCCTATGCCGATGTTAAATTCTTCCTCAAGGCTTCGGCGGAGGTGCGTGGCCGAAGGCGTTTTCTGGAACTGCAGGCACAGGGTGTCAAGGTTGATCTGGCCCGTACCATAGCGGAGGTTCAGGCGCGAGATCTTGCTGATACCAACCGGACAAACTCACCGCTTAAACAGGCCGATGATGCCATTGTTATAGACACCACGGATTTAAACATCACCCGGGTTTTTGATCGCATGTGCGCAGTTGTCACTGCATATCGCCAGGCTTGAGTGCTTTTTTATCGGATTGCAGCAATGGAGATTGTTCTCGCAAAAAGTGCCGGATTTTGCTTCGGAGTCAAGCGCGCCACCCAGATGGCTTTTGACGCTGCCTCCAAGCACGAAAATATCTGCTCTCTTGGCCCGGTCATTCATTCGCCCCAGGTCGTCAGAGGCTTGGCAGAGCAGGGTGTGAAGGTTGTCTCCAGGGTTGAGGATATCCCTCCAGGGTCGGTCATTATAAGGTCTCACGGCATCACCTCGGCAGAGATGGCGCAGATCCATGAGAACAACCTGACCATTGTTGACGCGACCTGCCCCTTTGTAAAAAAAGCCCAGGAGTACGCGGCGCGACTCAGCGATGAAGACTATACGGTCGTCATTGTCGGTGAGATGGAACACCCGGAAGTGCAGGGGATCGTCTCCTACGCCGGAGATGCTTTGGTGCATGTGGTTGCCGATGCCCGACAAGCATCAGCTCTGCCACGCATGAAAAAGGTCGGTATCGTCGCACAAACCACCCAACTCTATGAAAACCTGAAGGACATCATGGATGTCTGCCTGGCCAAGAGCCAGGAATTGAGAATTTACAATACCATCTGTGATGCGACCTCAGTCCGGCAAAACGAGGCCCGTGAAATTGCCCGGGAAGTTGACCTGATGTTTGTGATCGGTGGCCACGCCAGCGCGAACACCTCGCGTCTCGCTGCGATCTGTCGTGAAATCCAGCCGCAGACCTGGCATATTGAAACAACGGCAGAAATCAAGCCGGAATGGTTCCGTTGCGTGAACAGCGTCGGGGTCACTGCCGGCGCCTCCACGCCGCGTTGGCTTATCGAAGAGGTCCTTGCAAGGATTACTGATCTGGCAGCCGATACTGAAGGCTGCTGACGGTTTGACCTCGAACGCCCTCCTCTGGTGCTTTTGAACCTTGGCGGCCGGTTGTCGTCAAGGTCTCTTCACAGGGTTCCTGGCCTCTCGCCTCTCCAGTCTTTTGCAAGGTTTGCTCAACCTCCGTAATCAAGCGCTTTATCCCCGGTTCACCCACCCTTTAACGGTTGAAAATAAAGGTTTGAATTTTCCCGGAGCCTGTGCTATCTTCCCCGACCATGGCCTAAGAGCCATACCACCGTTTTTACGGCGGAATTTGCTAGGGGGTAACTGGTTAATAATGGAAAGTAACGAAAACACAAACGAAGAAGTGGAAAGCATGGAGATGGACGAGGATCTTGACATGGAACAGTCTTTCGAAGAGATGTTCGAAAACAGCATGCAAGAATTGAATGTAGGCGACGTGGTGCTCGGTACAATCGTGCAGGTCACTGACGACCATGTGGTTGTCGATGTCGGCTACAAATCGGAAGGGGTTATCCCTCTCTACGAGTTCAAGGACGAACAGGGCAACATCGATATCAAAGTCGGTGATGAAGTCGATGTCCTCTTTGAACGCCGTGAGAATGATAGCGGCCTGATCGGTCTCTCCAAGGAAAAAGCGGATCGTCAGAAAATCTGGAGTTCTCTTGAAGAGGGCGCAGTGGTCGAAGGTAAGATTGTCGGACGCATCAAAGGCGGCCTGACGGTTGATATCGGCATCAATGCGTTCCTGCCCGGTTCCCAGGTTGACCTGCGTCCGGTCCGTAATCTTGAAAAGCTGCTCGGTGCGAGCTTCGATTTCAAGATCATCAAGCTGAACAAAAGACGCGGTAACATCGTGCTCTCGCGTCGTGTTCTTCTAGAAGAGCAACGTGAAAGTATGCGTTCCGACACTCTTGAAACCCTGGCAGAAGGTCAGGAAGTTGAAGGTGTCGTCAAGAACCTTACCGATTATGGGTCCTTCATTGACCTTGGCGGTATCGACGGTTTGCTGCACATCACTGATATGTCCTGGGGTCGCGTTAATCACCCTTCGGATGTTCTCTCCGTCGGTGAAAAGGTCAAGGTCAAGATTCTCAAGTATGACCGCGAGCGTGAGCGTGTTTCCCTCGGTCTGAAACAGATCACTCCTGATCCCTGGCTGGAAGTCGAAAGCGTTTACCCGGTTGGTGCCAAAGTTCAGGGCAAGGTTGTCAGCCTTACAGACTATGGCGCGTTCGTAGAGCTTGAAGATGGCGTCGAAGGCCTGATTCATGTTTCCGAAATGAGCTGGACCAAGCGTATCAAGCACCCGAACAAGCTTCTTACGGTTGGCGATGAAGTCGAAACGGTTGTCCTGGCGCTGGATATTCCTAACCGTCGCATTTCTCTCGGTCTCAAGCAAATTGAGCCGAATCCATGGGAAGTCATTGGCGAGAAGTTCCCAATCGGTACGATCATTGAGGGCCAAGTTAAGAATATCACTGATTTTGGCGTTTTCATCGGTGTGGATGAGGGCATCGACGGTCTGGTTCATATTTCTGATCTTTCCTGGACCAAGCGAGTCAAGCATCCTTCCGAGATCTTCAAGAAGGGCGATACAGTCAAGGCTGTCGTTCTGAATATCGATCGCGACAACGAGCGTTTCTCTCTCGGTCTCAAACAGTTGACGCCTGATCCATGGGAAGCCATCCCCGTCAAGTACGCTCCGGGCACCATTGTCCGCGGCAAGGCGACTTCGGTGACGGACTTCGGTGTTTTCCTTGAAATCGAAGAAGGTATTGAAGGCCTGATCCATGTCTCTGAACTGAGCCAGGAAAAAGTGGACAGCCCCAAGGACATTGCGAATGTCGGTGATGAATTCGAAGCCGCCGTCCTCAATGTTGACACGGTCGATCGTAAGATCGCACTCTCTGTCAAGCAACTGAACAGCCATAAGGAAAAGGCGGAAGTTCAGGAGTTTCTCGGCGCACAGAAACAGGCCACCTCAAACCTCGGTGCTCTCTTGCAGGGTGCCATGGATCGCAACGGCGAGGACTCAGCCGAGTAATTCAGTTAAAACCAGTAGCGCGTTTCCACGGTATGTGGGAACGCGCTTTTTTTAGGACAATCCATGAAGAAACGCCCCTTTCTGCTGGCGTCAGCCCTTTTAGCAGGCCTCTTTGTTTTCTTCCTGGCCCTGGCGGTCACCGTTGCCAGTTTCCTGGGGCGCCCTGCCACCTTCGTCATTGGCGACAAGATTGGCGTTGTTGAAGTTTTTGGTGTCATCGCCGATTCTAGGGAAGTCATCGAGCAACTTCATGGTTTTCGTGATAATGACAATATCAAGGCCGTTGTCCTGCGTATCGATTCTCCCGGTGGCGGTGTTGGCCCCTCACAGGAAATTCATGACGAAATAAAAGCGATCGATGCACAAAAACCTGTTGTTGTTTCCATGGGGTCCGTTGCGGCATCAGGTGGCTATTATATCGCAGCGTCCGCTCGTGAAATCGTTGCCAACCCGGGAACGATAACCGGCAGCATTGGCGTCATCATGGAATTCACCAATTTTCAGGAACTCCTCGACAAAATTGGCCTCAGTAGTGTCGTTGTAAAAAGTGGTGAATATAAGGACATTGGTTCTTCTGTCAGAGAGATGTCTGCTCAGGAGCGAGAGATCCTCCAGAATTTGATTGACGATGTCCACAGTCAGTTTGTGTCGTCTGTCGCTGCGGGTCGCAACCTCGATGAACAATCTGTCAGACAACTCGCTGATGGCAGAATATTCTCCGGACGCAGGGCGATGGATATGGGCCTGGTCGACCGGATGGGAAATCTGCAGGTTGCAATTGGCCGAGCTGCTGAGCTTGCCGGTATTGACGGCAAACCAAATGTCGTTTATCCTCCGGATAAAAGTTTGAAATTTATTGATTTTTTTATTGAAGAAGCAATGCAAAAATTACAATTTGCCTTGCAGAAACAACGTGCCGCAGGGTTGCAATATCTTTGGCCAGGATTGAATTAGGAGGTCTGCCATGACGAAGAGTGAGCTGATTGAACAACTGACAACTGAAAATGATGTTCTTAACAAGCGTGAGGCTGAATTGATTATCAATTCCATTTTCGACAGCATCGGTAACGCCCTTGTCGAAGGTGATCGTGTAGAGATTCGCGGCTTCGGTTCTTTCACTGTGCGTGAACGTGAAGCCCGTGAAGCTCGTAATCCTAAAAGTGGCGATATCGTACAGATTTCAGCGAAGAAAACCCCTTTTTTCAAGACAGGTAAAGAGCTGCGGGAGCGGGTCAATATCTCCTGATATTCACCATTGCTGATGCTTAAAATCGTTCCTGTATAAAACGCGGCCCCGTTTGAGTTAACGGGGCCGCGTTTTATCTGGGTCATTGAGGCTGGTGTATTTAGTGGAATGACAACCTCCAAAATGCCGTTTAATATTCCCTTGAGAGGACCTTTTCGAGATGAATAATACCCAGGATGGGTGCTTCAGGCGTCCCGCTCGTAGGCGGGCTTGCTCACCACTCCCCGACTCCGGGCAAGAAATCGTTCAATTGGCCAGCACAATCAGGAATAATTCGCACATTCCAGAGGTTGTCAAAGATCTGTAAGACTTAGTCTTATGCTAGCATATGCTTGTCCGCTGTCAACGCAGATAACCTTAGTTTTTCAGTCGGTTTGAATTATTATTTGATTAGTTTAATCATGTCGGCCGGTTACCTTGTCAACTATTTTCAAGCTTTATTATCGTAATGATTGTTGTCTGTTTCATGATTCATTCTTTTCGGTGTCAGGTTGAGTTTCTATGACAAAGCAGTCCATTCTCCTTCGTCCCGGCGCTTACCGTTCTACTGTTGATGAGCAGTATAATGGTTTGCGCCTTGATCATTACCTTGCAGAAGTGCATGAGACTTTTTCGCGTGGCATGGCGAAACGCTTGATTGATTTAGGTGGGGCGCATCTGGCCGGACGCAGGGTCCGTCGCTGCAGTCAGACAGTCTCCACGGGGCAGGGGGTTGAGGTTTTTGTTGATAGACAGCCCTTAACACCCATGATACTCGATCAGGAGCGGATCCTGTATCGTGACCAGGACCTGATTGTGATCAATAAGCCTGCTGGCATGGCAACCCAGCCGGCACCGTCACGCTACCAAGGCACTGTTTATGCCGAATTACAGAAACTCCTCGATACCCGGAAGAACAGGGGGCAAGAACCGAGTATCGGCATGGTGCAACGCCTCGATCTGGACACTTCGGGTGTCCTGGTTTTTTCGATACACAAGCGGGCACATAAGAGAATGACAGAGGCTTTTCGAGGTCGTAATGTCGATAAAACCTACTGGGCTCTGATTGCAGGAAAGCCTGGTCAGCCTGAGGGGCATTTCTCCTCTCAGCTGGCGAAAAGGCGCGCGACCAACCTGATGGTTTCCGTCGAGCGGGGAGGCAAGCAGGCTGACACTCTTTATCGCACACTGCACACTACGGAACATGCCAGTCTGGTTGCAGTTGAACTGATCAGCGGACGTACACACCAGATTCGGGCACATTTCTCGGAAGCGGGACTGCCCCTGTTGGGCGATACCGCTTACGGTGGCCCGAGCACACTCAATGGTGTTGATGTTCCTCGCCAGATGCTGCATTCTCAGGAACTCAGCTTTGCTCATCCTGTCACCGGAAAGCAGATGACTTTCAGTGCCCCTTTACCGAATGATTTTTTGTGTATCCTGAAGCATCTGGATGTCTCCTTGAATGGGCTTGAACGATAAGGTATGGTAACAATGCAATGATAGCCTTCCCGCAAATAGATCCGATTATCTTTCAGATTGGACCCTTGGCCATCCGCTGGTACGGTATGATGTACCTGCTTGGCTTTGGTGCCGCCTACCTGCTGATCACGCACTTGTCCCGTCTGCGAAATCTTGCCCTGAGCAAAGAGGGGGTCTCGGATTTACTTTTTTATGGTGTCATTGGAGTGGTTCTCGGTGGCCGACTGGGTTATGTCCTGTTCTATAATCTGTCTCAATACCTCGCGCGGCCACTGGAAATTTTTGCAGTCTGGCAGGGTGGGATGAGCTTTCATGGCGGCTTGCTCGGTGTTGTGGTCGCCACGGTCCTGTTCTGCCGGCGCCGCCAACTGCCGATTCTGCTGGTTGGCGATATTCTGGTCACTTCATCTACGATCGGCCTCGGGCTGGGTCGCATTGGTAACTTCATCAATGCTGAACTCTGGGGAAGAGTGACCGATCTCCCATGGGGCTTTGTGTTTCCAGGAGGCGGGCCCTTACCGCGGCACCCGAGTCAGCTTTATGAAGCTTTTTTGGAAGGCTTTGTTCTTTTTTCTGTGCTTTATCTGCTGCATCGTCGCAAGGTTGCACAAGGTGTCCCTTTCTTCAGTTTTTTTATCGGGTATGGCCTGTTTCGTTTCCTGGTTGAGTTTGTTCGTCAGCCGGATGCCCACCTTGGCTTCCTCTGGGGAGGGGCAACCATGGGGCAACTGCTCTCTCTGCCTATGATCCTTTTCGGACTGTGCGGTCTTGTATATCTTGATCGTTTCAGGTTGAAGCGATGAACGAAATTCGCGGAATTATTTATGATTGCGATGGTGTTCTCTTTGAGAGTCGCAAGGCCAACCTGGCTTATTACAATGCGATCCTGGTTCACTTTGATGAACCTCCAGTCGAGGACTCCGATCAGATTCGAGCGCACCTCTGTCACACTGCGGCCAGCCCCCAGGTTTTCAGTCAGATTCTGGGTAGGGAGCGCGCGCATCAGGCTCTCGCTCTTGCTGCAGAACTTGACTACCGGCAATTCATCCCCTTCATGACTCCAGAACCCGGCATGCAGAAGGCCTTGTCACGGCTCTCTGCTTTCTATCCGCTTGCTGTTGCGACGAATCGAGGTTACAGCATGCCTGACATCCTAGATCACTTCGGGTTGAGTTGCTATTTCAATACAGTGGTCACCAGCCGAGATGTAGCACAGCCCAAGCCTGCTCCGGATATGCTCTTTGAAGCGGCAAAGCGTTTACGGTGTGCCACGCACGAACTGCTGTTTGTCGGCGACTCCGAACTTGATCAGGCCGCTGCCCTGGCGGCAGGCATGCCATTCGCCATTTACCGCGGCGTGCTGGATGCTGATGTATATTTGGCACACCACAAGGACCTGGTCGAGTTGTTCTGCTGTGGCATAGAGACGAAGGCCTGATACCTTTTTCGCTATGTCCGGAGGTTTTCTGAAACGCACATCGAATAATAACTAAAGAGGGCGCTCCTTTCTCTTGGGGCGCCCTCTTGGTCGGTGGTCTATCGAGATCTTCAGTTTAAATTCTTGACCATTTTTAACACGTGACCCTTCTCGGTCGGATCGTAGGATATATCGTCCATGACCGTATGAATGAGGTACATGCCGCGACCGTGCTCATCAAGGGGGTGGCTGGGCTTGATGTACTGTTGTAAATCAAAACCTGAGCCAAAATCGAAGACCCGAATAATCAATCTCTGGGAGACAATGCTGATTTCAATATGAACTTCTTTGCCGGGATCGCCCTCGTTTGCGTGGTGAATGGCATTCGCCATGGCCTCGGTCAGAACCAGGTTGAGATCGAAGGCCAGTTTTTCACGATCTCCGCCATAATCGCGCAACGTTTGTGCGATGTTCTCGCCGATATGTCCGATCAGGCAAAGATAGCGTGTCTGATTAGGAACCTTTATGTCGACAGCAATCCGGTCAGTCATCATGGCTTTGGGTCCGCTTGAAGACAGTGTTTGCGTTCTGAGGATGATCTATTGCTGGAAACTTGCCAGCGCTTCAGCAGAATCGGTATAGATTTCAAAGACCCGGTGCAGACGGGTCAGTTCAAACATAGATTTGACCTGCAGTTGCAACCCGGAAAGTTTCAGATTACCGTTACGTGAACTGGCGTTTTTGAACCCTGAAACCAGGGCGCCAAGTCCGGAAGAGTCGACAAATCGCACTGCCTGAAGGTCGACAACCAGATTGTTCTTGCCTTCTTCAAAGAGCTTCAACATGTGGTTCTTGAGCTCGCCACTGTTATGGGCGTCGAGACGCTCCTCATTGATTGCAAGCAAAACAGCAGCGCCCTTGTCATCAATCTGCAAATTCATTTCATACTCCTTGACTGATAAATTGGTATGCCTGAAGGTGAAGGCAGTCCACGCAGATATATTATCACATCGCTCAGCCTTTTATGGAAATTCTCTTAAACCTGTTTTTGAAGCTGACTTACCGTTCACGAACGACTTGCATCACGACCATTGATACATCGTCCAGGAAATTGTTATGGCCAGAGAAAATACGCACCTGTTCGACAATAAACTCGATCAACTCCTGTGGCGGCAGATGATGTTTTTCGCTCAGCAATTCGGCCAGACGATTTTCCCCAAAAAGTTCGCTGTTGGTATTCTCTGCTTCAATGACGCCATCGGTGTAGAGAAGCAGGACATCTCCATCTCCCAGCTTCAATGACTCCTGTTCATAAACAAAATCTTCTTTGACGCCGATAATCAAGCCCTCAGGGTCGAGCCTGAGACACTCTCCGCTGTCTGCCTGCCAAAGCAGGGTGGGAGAATGACCAGCGCTGGCGTAGATTATTTCACGGGACGCTGCCTGATACTGCAGATAAAAAAGTGTGATAAAGAGCTCTGCACGGGTCAGGTCTTCATAGAAGAACTGGTTGATTTCTTTTAACAGGGCCTGGGGGCTGGTAACGCTGTCGCTGCGCGATCGAATCAATGTTCGGGTTTCTGCCATAATCAGTGCAGCGCCAACATTGTGACCTGAGACGTCGGCAATCACCAGGTCCAAACGACCATCTTCATAAATCAGGTAGTCGTAATAGTCGCCGCCGACCTCTTTGGCGGGGATGCAAAGGCCGCCCAGACGGACTCCGGAGAACTCCGGAACGGTTGTCGGCAGGAGGCCCAGCTGAATATTTTTGGCAATAGCAAGTTCCCTTTGTTGTTCGCGAGCCGCAATCAGTCGGTCGGTTTGCTGTGCGTTACGAAAGGCGACTCCGACCTGGCTGGCGAGACTGGTGAAGAGTTCCACAAACTCGTTTGTGAAGATCCCTTTTGCGGTGCGTGAGAAGGCTGATAACACACCTATCGGTTGTCCTTCCACGGCGATTGGGGCGTGTGCAAAGGAAAGGATCTTTTCGCGGCGTATTATCGCTGCCGTCCTGGGTTTATTGATGTAGTCAGAGTCATTGACCACACTGACGCTGTTGGTCATATAGGTCTCGCCGATAAAGGTGTCGGCAGTCAGATCACGTTCTGACTCGCCGAAATGCTCCGATGTCATGCCGCGCTGACTACGAACAGTCAGGGTTTGACGATCTTCGTCGAGGATGCGAATGACACAGAGGTCAAATTTAAATTGTTCCGTAAAGATCTTGAGAATCTCGTCAAGTATGGACTGCAGGTCATTGCCGCTGGCAACTGTGTGGGCGGCCTCATAAAGAACCCCCAGTTGTTCGCGGCTTGCTGTTCTGCTGATGTTGACCGAGCCGAACAGGTCAAAGACCTCTTCCATGTGGCTGCCACGTGCCGAAAGGTAGTTGTCGATGATAATGCGGGCCGGTGCCGCACCGACAGAGCCGGCAAGAGTTAACTCTGTAAAGCGCTTCAGCTTGGGGAGCTCAACCTCGGAAAGGCTGCCTTTCGCATCTATTTCGCTATTCCCGAGGTAAGTGCTGATCGACGCATGGGCTTGTTTCTCACCGATAAATTTAGCCATCAGATCGACAAACTCGATGACGGTCGGTGCTCTGGTGATGCGTGTCCTCTCTTTAACGATGGGCTGAGGGTTGTAAACGTCGACGAACTTGCGAACCTGTTCCAATTCAGCTTGACAAGGTTTCGTGAACAGTGAAATGGCCAGATAGCTGCCGAGGTTGACGAACATTGTCCAGAACAGGGCATGTGTCCATAAATCAAAGCCGCTCAAACCGAACAATTCGGTCGGCTTAAGAATTGTCAGTCCCCATAGCCCCTGGCTTGAAATTGCCGGGTCAATCCAGCCGGATTGCACAAAGGTCGGGATCAGCAAGGTGTAGAACCAGACGATAAAACCAAGGATGAGTCCTACGGTTGCTCCACGGCGCGTTGCCTTGCGCCAGTAAAGACCACCGATCACCGCAGGTGCAAACTGGGTTGCAGCTACGAAGGAAATCAGCCCTATATTGACCAGTGCCGCCGATTCGCCGAGAAGACGGTAGTATAAGTAGCCAAGAAAGATGACGGCGATTATGCCGAGGCGTTTGAGGTTGATGAGAAGCCTCGAAAGGTTACGGGCTTTGGCGTAAACCTTGAGGATGAGAGGCATAAGTAGATGGTTGAGGATCATCGTGGAGAGGGCTACAGATGAAACCATCACCATGCCGGCCGAAGCAGAGAACCCGCCGATGAATACCAATAGTGCCAGTCCGTACTGGCCCTGATGCAATGGCAGTGTCAAAACGAAAAAATCAGCGTTAAGGGTGCTGCCATGGTTGAGTAAAAGGCCCGCCAGTGCAATCGGAATGACAAACAGGTTAATAATCAGCATGTATGCAGGGAAGCGCCACATGGCGTTGCGGATGTGTTTTTCCTGAGAGTTTTCAATCACCATGATGTGGAACTGGCGTGGCAGAAACATGACAGCCATCATCGAAATGATCGTCAAGGACATCCAGTGAGCATAGGAATTCTCGGCGCTGCCCAGGCGGAACAATTGCTCACGTTCCGGGAAGCGGGTCAGGAATTCGTTAAAGATATCTCCAAAACCATCATACATGCCGTATGTCACGAAGATGCCGGCTGCTACAAAGGCGACTATCTTCACCAGAGATTCCAAAGCTATGGCGGCAACCAACCCTTCATGACGTTCAGATGAGTCAAGATGACGTGCTCCGAACAGCACGCCGAACAGCCCGAGAATAATAGCGGCGACCAGTGCGGAATCAAAGTGCAGGTCGAATTTAGTAAGGACATGAGTGGAGTTGGTGGTGTAGGCCGGAGAGACGAGCAGGTCAAAAGTACGTGCCACAGCTTTGAGCTGCAGAGCAATGTAAGGCATGATACCGAGCACTGCGAAGATGGTGACGATTGCACCAAGGGTGGAGGACTTGCCATACCGGCTGGAGATAAAGTCGGCGATGCTGGCGATGTTCTGCTCCTTATTGATCCGCACTATCTTGCGCAGCAGAAACCACCATGAAAAGGCAATCAGGGTTGGTCCAAGGTAGATTGGAAGGAAATCGATGCCGGTGGTTGCCGCTTTACCAACACTGCCGTAAAAGGTCCAGGATGTGCAGTAGACGGCCAGCGAGAGCGAATAGACCGTCGGGTTGTCGATCACGCTTCTGCCTAGTTTGCGCTGGTAGTCAGCGTAAAAGGCGACACCGAAGAGTACGCCAAAGTAGAGCAGGGACGTCACAATGACCAGTGAGACAGGGATCATGAGACGTCCTCGTCAGAGTCGTCCTGCTGTTTGTCTTCAACGCTGTTCTGGTCAGAGTCCTGCCCGAGGTAGATAGAAAAAAGATAGATGACAAAAATGGAAGCTGGCCAGCCGACGAAAAAATACAGGACGGGCAGAGGAATTTCGAACAAGAGGACATGCTTGTTGAATATGTGCAGAAAAGGATAATTGATCATGACGACGCCAAGCAGGAACCAGATGACCCAGGCATCGGTCAATGGCAGTTTGTGCTCTTTCTTCATGATGCCTGCTCCTGGTTTTTTGCTGGCCCGAAAAAAGTCGCCTTCGTGAATTCAACCATGGATCCGCGTATCGGTCAGGAAGAGCTTCCCTTGTTACGACGACCTGATTCTAACCTTTGTCGCGGACAAAATTCAAGCCTCTATTGTCCTGATTTCTCTAAAGATTATCAGAAGATATGGGCATGTAAAGTTGTCTTTGCGAGGACGCCTATAGATTGACCATGTCCAGTCACTGTGCTAGGTTTATCTATGTTACTGTTCATCTGGAAACTCTGGATGGACACGGCCTGGTTTCCGGCCCGAAACTAAGCTGATGACCTTTAACGGAAATGCCGATGTCTCTGGCTCGCCTGCATAAATATACTTTACCTCTCCTGCTTCTGCTGTGTGGATGCGTGGCTGCAGTCGCCCAAGGTGAAAATCAGCCGTCCAAAGTTGATGCTGCCTATGTCTCTCTCCTCGACGAACCCCAGTCAAATGCCTACTTTTACTACACGCGAGCCAGGATGCTACTGGCAGATAATGACTACGAAGGTGCCGCTGCTGATTTGCTGAAGGCCATCGATTTAGATTCTGATGATGAAGATCTTCGCTTTGAGCTTGCGGAACTTTATCTCGCCATGGAGGAGCCTGAGAAATCTGTGCGCGCGATGGAAGATCTCATCCTGCGGAATCCTGATTCTGTCAGGGCCAACCTGACCCTGGCAAATGCTTACTTCAACAACAATCAACCCACTGAAGCCGCTTCCTCCTTCCGTCGTGTCCTTGAACTTGACCCCGAGAAAGAAGGAGTCCGGTTTCATCTGGCAATCGCTCTGGCCCGTGCCGGTTCTGTTGATCTCGCTTCCGTAGAGTTAAAGAAGCTTCTCAAGGAGAATCCCGATTCGTTGCCGGCCCGTCTGGCCATGGCCCGTCTCTACCGTGAAACAGGTTTAAACAAGTTGGCCGCAGAAGAGTATCGTGAACTGATTCGTCGCAGTCCTGATGTCGACCAGGCTTACCTGGAGTTGGGTCTTCTTTACGAAGAACAGAAAGAGTGGCAGCAAGCGTTGGATGTTTTTTCTGAAGTTCAACAGCAAAGGCCTCTTGATTTCGCTTTACGTCATCATCTGTCGCGAGTCTACGTAGGCATGAATCGCTATGATGATGCCCTGGAAGAGCTCTCCGTCATTGTTGAACTCAAGCCCGATGATTTTGATGCGCGCCGCAAGATTGGGCTGATCTATCTTGAACAGCAACGTTGGCAAGAAGCGGCCGCGGTTTTTAAGGAAATCCTCGAGCTGAAGCCTGAGCTTGAGTCCGCTCGCTACTACCTGGGGACGGCTTACGAACGAGAGTCGCAATGGGACCTGGCGTTAGAGGCTTTTCTCGGTATAGAGAGTGACTCGGCCTTTTATGATGATGCCATCTCTCACATCGGCTACATCTATCTTGAGACCGGACGTATCGAGGAAGCGGTCTCTACCCTTGAGACGAGAACGGCTTCCGGGAGGCCGCGTCCGCAAATCTTCAATTATCTGGCCTCTCTCTACATGGCGAAAGGGGAGAGTGACCTCGCTTTGACGACAGCAGGCAAGGGACTTGAATTGTACCCTGAGAATACCGATCTTCTTTATCAAAAAGCTCTGCTTCAGGAGCGGGCCGGTCTTCACCAGGACGCTTTTGAGACGATGACGACTCTGCTTGGTTTTGATGACAAGCATGCTGAAGCCCTGAACTTTCTGGCCTATGCGTTGGCTGTTGAGAATCGAGACCTCGATCAGGCCCTGCGCTACGCTGAACGAGCTATCAAGCTGAAACCAGCGCCACATATTCTGGACACCCTTGGTTGGGTTTACTACCGCTTGGGGCGCTTGATCGAAGCTCTCAAGATCATTGAAGAGGCCAGTGAAGAGCTCCATGAAGATGCCGTTGTATTCGAACATCTTGGTGAAATTCACCAGTCTTTAAATAACCTTGAAAAGGCGCGCGTTGCTTATGAAAAGTCCCTGCAGTTGGCGCCGGATAATGACAAACTTCGTGAAAAACTTGAAAGCCTTGCTGACACGATGTGACAGAGTCCTCTTGCTCTGTCGAGCGAGGCTGTCTGCATTAACCTTTGTCATTCTCTTTTTGACTGCCTGTGCCCCTTTGCGCCCTGATCTTGGCCCGCCGGTCAGTTCCGATTTCGCCGATGCTTTGATGCAGAGCTGGCTCGATGAGGCTGCCAGCATAAAGTCGGTGAGGGGTCTGGCCACGCTGAAACTGGACGCCCCCTTGAACAAGGTTAACGCCAACCAGGTGCTACTGGTCGAACAACCGAATCGACTGCGCGCAGAAACCTTGAGTTCGTTTGGGGTTCCTTTACTCCTGCTGGTCGCCGATGGTGACCAGATGGGTGCTTTGCTGCCGGCCCAAAATCTTTACTATCAAGGTGCTTCCAGTTCTGAAAATCTCGGCATGTTCGTGAACCTGCCTTTGCAGCTGCCTGAGCTTGTCGGCGTCCTGTTGTATCAGCCCCGGATGATTGATGCGTGGCAAAAGGAGGCTTTTACTCTCAAGGATGGCGGCTGGTTGTTGATTCGTCGCGGTACATTGCAGAGGCAGGAGCTGGTTTTTAACGCCATGCGGCAGCTGATTGAGGTTGCTTATTATAAGGAGAATGAGTTGTTTCTGAAGGTTCATTACGCGCAATTCTCAGAATCAGATAACTCTTATCCGAAGCTTTTGATTCTGGAAATTCCCGAAAAGTATGCAAAAGTAACTTTAGAATTTTCAGATCTGGAAACCAATGCTGACATACGTCCGGAGCTCTTTAGCGTTGTTCCTCCTGCGAGTGCACGGGTCGTTTATTTGCCTGATTGATCTGTTTACCAGATTGATCAACGGAGTTTGCGGGCTGTTCCAAAGCTGATTCATAAGGGGATTATGTGAGATACCTATTGATTTGCCTGTTATTTGTGCTTGCTGCCTGTGATGAGCAGCAAGCCGTCATCCCGGCGGAGGGTGAGGCTGCGAAACCTGTCCATGGCGATACCTTTATCGAGGCGTCCATCGGAGAACCTAATAATCTGCTACCGGTGCTTGCTTCCGACTCCGCATCAAGTGATATTAATGGCAAAATCTACAACGGCTTGATCCGCTATGACAAGAATCTCCAGCTTGAAGGTGAGCTGGCAGAATCCTGGGACATTTCAGAAGATAAGCTCACCTTTACCTTCCATTTGCGCAAAGGCGTGACCTGGCACGATGGAGCCCCCTTTACCAGCGCCGATGTTCTTTTTACCTACCAGATGTATATCAACCCGGAGGTGCCAACCTCCTACGCTGAGGACTTCCTGCAGGTCGCCAAAGCCGAAGCGCCTGATCCCTATACCTTCCGGGTGACTTACGAGAAGCCATATGCACCGGCTCTGGAAAGCTGGGGGACAGCAATCCATCCCAAGCATCTACTCGAAGACCAGGACATCACGAAAAGCCCCCTCTCTCGCAGTCCGATCGGAACCGGACCTTACAAGTTTGTCAAGTGGGACGCCGGTGAAAAGGTGGAACTGCTTGCCAATGCCGATTACTTTGAAGGGCAGCCTTATCTGCATCGCATCCTGTACCGTGTGATTCCCGATACTTCGACCCAGTTTCTCGAATTGCGGTCCGGCGGCCTGGATTACATGGGGTTGACACCGATTCAGTACAGCACTCAGACAGATACAGCCGCTTTTAAACGCAAATTCAACAAGTACCGTTACCTGTCGTTCAGCTATACCTATCTTGGTTATAATCTGACTAAACCGCTCTTCAAGGACAAGCGGATCCGTCAGGCCATATCTTACGCCATCGACAAGCAGGAGTTAATTGATGGCGTCCTGCTAGGCCTGGGACAGGTCGCTACCGGGCCGTACAAGCCTGACACCTGGGTTTATAATGCCAAGGTCAAGCGCTATGATTACAACCCTGAGCTGTCACGCTCTCTCCTTGCCGAGGCGGGTTGGGTCGATAGTGATAACGACGGTGTCCTGGACAAGGAGGGTGAAAAGCTTGCCTTCACCATTGTCACCAATCAGGGCAATGACTTGCGCTCAAAGACTGCCGAAATCATCCAGCGCCGCCTCAAAGAGGTCGGTATCCGTATCGAGATTCGCGTTGTCGAGTGGGCGACCTTCCTGAAAGAATTTATCTTCACGGGTGATTTCGATGCCACCATTCTCGGTTGGAGTGGCGGGCCAGAACCTGATCAGTACAATATCTGGCATTCGAGTAAAACCGCACCGCGCGAGCTGAACTTCGTCAAGTTCAGTAATCAGGAGGTTGACGATTTACTGGAGCAGGGCAGGCGAACCTTCGCCCAGGAAGAGCGCAAGCAGATTTATGATCGCTTCCAGGAGATTTTGGCCGAGGAGCAGCCCTATACTTTCCTCTATGTAGGGGAGGCCTTGCCGGCTGTTGCCAATCGAATCCGCGGTATAGAGCCGTCTCCGGCTGGAATCAGTTATAACTTTAATCAGTGGTGGGTGCCCAGCAGCGAGCAGAAGTATACGCGTTAAGGACGATCGCGGCGCGTGGTGGGTAGCGTGTGGCGAGACAAATAATTAAAAAAAGCGATATGTTAATATTGCAGGTGAAATTGTTAATGCTGAAGTTGAACTTATTCTGATTCTTCGCGCTACGCGCTACGCGCCACGGTCTATTGATGTTCGTTTATCTCGCCAAAAGATTGATTATGATGATCCCCCTGTTGATCGGCATCACGCTGATCAGCTTTGTGGTCATTCACCTGGCGCCTGGCGAACCGACGGACATGCAGACCGATCTCAATCCGAAATCGAGTGTTGAGATGCGTGATCGGTTGCGGGAACGTTACAACCTCGATAAACCTCTTTACGTACAATACGGACTCTGGTTGAAGCAGATTGTGACTCTCGATTTCGGTGAGTCTTTTGCCCAGGACCACCGCCCTGTTCTGGAGAAGGTCGCAGAACGTATGCCGATCACCATCCTCATCAATCTTCTCTCTATCGCCGTGATCCTGGCAGCGGCGGTGCCCATCGGGATTCTCTCCGCCGTGCGTCGCAACAGCCTGTTTGATCGTGGCACGACGGTTTTTGTTTTTCTTGGTTTCGCCATGCCGTCCTTCTGGCTTGCGTTGCTGCTCATGGATTATCTGGGCGTGCGATTAGGAATCTTCCCGGTCGCCGGGCTCAAATCGGTGGGCTACGATTACATGAGCTCGGGCAGGCAGGTCTGGGACATGGCGCATCATCTGATTCTGCCCGTGTTTGTCTCGGCTTTCGGCGGCCTGGCCGGCTTTTCCCGCTATATGCGTTCCAACATGCTTGAAGTCATTCGGCAGGACTACATCCTCACCGCTCGCGCCAAGGGCTTGTCGGAGCGGACGGTAATTTACAAGCACGCCTTGCGCAACGCTCTCCTTCCTGTGATCACTATCCTCGGCCTTTCTGTGCCAGGTCTGATCGGCGGCAGCGTGATCTTTGAAACCATTTTTGCGATTCCCGGCATGGGAAAACTTTTTTACGATGGTGTCCTGATGCGCGATTATCCCCTGATCATGGGTATTCTCGTGATCGGCGCGGTCCTCACGTTGATTGGTAATCTGCTGGCAGATATCAGTTACGCTCTGGCCGATCCGCGCATCCGCAAAGGTTGATTTTCCATAGCTCTGAAAATTTCAATATGAGTCAAATATATGAGCTGACCTGAATGGAATGCAAACCGTACAAAAAATGGCTTTGGACCTGCCTTTTTGTTGCTGCCTTGGTCATCATCCTGATGACGGCGACAACACTCGTTCTTCCTTATTACCTGCAATCAACCGTCATTCCTAATTTGGCTGCCGAGTTTAACCTAGAGCCCGTGGAGGTCCAGGTTCGGCGTATTGGCTGGTGGGGCGCAGATCTCGGGCCTGTCCGGTTTGATGCTCGGCAGGCTCCAGCTTTGAGTTTTGCCGCTATCCAGATTGATTACACGCCCTGGAGCTTACTCCATGGACGAATCAAGGGTGTCACGCTGGGCGGTGTCGAGCTTGTCGTGCAAGCCGATTCCAACGGTCTCAATATCGCGGGCCAAAGTTTAGTGGAGCAAAATTCGACCACGACTCAGGAGACGACAATTCCCGACCTGGAGACGCTGCTGCCTGTTCAACTGGACTATCTCCGTATTCTTCAGTCGCAGGTTCTGATTGAGTGGCAAGGTCGGCATTATGTTCTTCCGTTAGAGGGGCGAATAGAGACGGCAGGGCTTAACCAGGGACTTCTTCAAGGGCGAGTCGAACTTGTAATACTTGGCAACCCGATTATGGTTGCTGCTGAGTTAGATCAGCAGTCCAACAGTATAATCCTCAAGGGCGAAGCGGATCACTTTTTATTGGCGGGTCTCTGCCGGGCCGGTCTGCTGCCTGGTGATCTCAAGCTTTCCGGAAAGCTTGATTTGAATGGTCGCGCCGCTTTGCAGTTGGACACTTTCGCTTTTTCTGGTTTTGAGATTTCCGGCCGTTTGAGTGAGACTGAGGCGCAAACACCTTGGGTAAGAGTCAAGGGCTTAACTGGGAACTCTGGTGAACCTCAACCCATAGATTTCACCATAGCGGCAGACACTCCGGATCACATACGCTTTAACAGCACCGCCATGGTGTTTACAGGACCCCTGCAAGCGGTGATGAGCCCCTTGCAGGGGCAATTAAGCCGAGGAGCGTCGGGCTGGTTCCTTGAGGCTCAAGTCGAGACTTTGTTACCGGAACAAACCTTGTCTGCTGGACTGATCTGGCAAAAAGAGCTCAGCCTGCCTTGGACAATTCAGGCCACTCAAAACCTCCAGCAAGGCATCGAATTCAATATATCTTCGACTGGGTCACAACCTGTCGCTGCAAAGATGGACCCTCTTCGTCTGAGTGGTGAAACTTTTCAGCTTGAGCTGAGCGGGTCCTATGCCGAGCAGGTGATCAAGGCCAAGGGGACTCTAAACTTAGGTCAGCTACAGCTTGATAGCCCCGATGCTTCAGTGGCCGTTCCAGCTCTCAGGATCAATGGCTCGATGACATTGCCTCAGCTTCCGGAACCGTCCAAAGCCACAATGAAGCTCAGCTTGACTGATGTTCGAAGCAAACTGAATTCTACGCAGATGATATTGCCGGAAATCAATATCAGTGTCGAAGGGCAGGCTAATCCTGACGCTGCATGGAACTTTAACGGCCGTTTGAACGTCGCTGGCGGGCAGGTACAGGACAAGGTTTCTCAAGTGAGTACGCAAGGGCTCTCTCTGAAGCTTCCTTTCATCTGGCCGCCCGTGGCAAAGGCTCAGGCCGGGCAACTTGATTCAGGCACAATTCAGTGGAAGGGTCATAAAGTCGGCAATCTTACCGGAACAGTCCAACAAGCCGGTCGAAGTTTAGAAGTGTCTCTTAAACACCGCAGTCAAATGCTTGCGGGTCTGGAGGTCTTCCTGAAAGGTCGTTTGCAGGAGGATGGAATCCAGGCAGAGGTTGATCTTCCCTCTTATCAAACCACGCAAAATGTGGACCTGGGTCGCTTTATACCTGAGGCTTCAGGTGTCATGGTTGCTGGTCGGTTTGCCGCCAGCAGCAAGATCCAGTTCAAGGATGGTTCTTTTCAGGGCAAGGCACAGCTCAAACTTGATCAGGGTTCTTTGACTATTGACGAACATGATCTACATTTAAATGACATCGACATGACACTTCAAATTGATGATCTGGTCGCGTTGAAAAGTGCTCCGCAACAGCGGCTCTCGGTTACACAGCTGCAGGTTGGAGATATTATTGCCGAAAATCTTGAAGTTGATTTTCAGTTAGAGAATGCTCAAACACTCTTTCTTGAAAAGGTCGGCTTAGAATGGTGTCGCGGAACCATCAATACTGCGGCCCTTCGCATCACCACCGGCAAGGAAGATTATGAGGTTGTACTGTTTTGTGACCGGTTGGATCTGGCCATAATCCTGGAACAACTTGGTATTGTTGAAGCTGGAGGGCATGGTACGGTCAATGGCAAACTTCCGATACGCTGGCTTGACGGTAACTTGAGTTTCGAAAATGGCTTCCTCTATTCTACCCCGGGGCAGTCGGGCAATATCAGGATGAAAGGTGCCGATACATTTCTTGCCGGTGTGCCTCCGGGAACACCACAGCATACTCAGTTGGATATTGCCACTGAAGCACTGAAGGATTATAACTATCAGTGGGCCAGGTTGAGCGTGGAAAGTAATGATGACATTCTCCTGCTTAAATTACAAATGGAGGGTAAGCCCAATCGCCTGTTGCCGTTTGCCTATGATCAACAGTTAGGTCAATTCCAACGCATCGCGGGTGAAGGCCAAGCCGACTTCAAGGGCATTGGTATAGACTTGAACATTAGAAGCCCGTTAAATGAGATCATTCATTACAAGGAATTACTCAAAAGCCGATAAAAGGGAGAGGGTATGGGACGAACAGGAATTTTTATTGCCTTGGCAGTCATGCTTCTGCCTTTCGGGCAAGGCTGTCAAACGCAACACAAGGTTGAATCCGTACATAAAATTGAAGTGGCGCCTATGCACATCACCATTGATGTGAATGTCAAAGTCGATAGGGCGTTGGACGATTTTTTTGGCGACCTGGATGCTGCTGAAGAACAAATACAACAATAAGAGTTAATATCCAAGGAGTGGCATGATGATGAGTAAAAAAAGTATCTTACCTGGTATATCGATAGTCCTTCTCATCGTTTTTTGCGGCGTTGTCTGGGGCCAGGATATTAAAACCCGTATGCATGATCGTCTGCCGACAATCCTAAGCATAAAGACCGCCGGTTTAATTGGTGAGAATAACCAGGGCTACCTCAGCATATTAAAGCCACCCATCGACCAGGAATTTATTGTATCGGAAGAAAATAATGACCGGCGTATTATTTACGAGGCCATCGCCAGAAAACAGGGCACCACGTCAGAACTGGTCGGGCAACGCAGAGCCCTTCAGATAGCAGAAAAGGCTGAGTCCGGGATCTGGCTTCAAGACAACAATGGCAACTGGTATCAGAAATAATTCGAAAGCCATGACCTGTTGAAGATAATAGTGAATCCTCTGCAAAATGACCATCCGTGACAGGGTGGTCATTTTTTTATTGACAAAGATAACCAAAACGGTAATATATTCCCAAGAGCATAGTTCTTCATGTTCTTCCTCCTAAGCAAAACCCACAAACCCTTTGCCCCACAGGCACTCTCCTGACTGTGGGGCTTTTTTTGTCCTATTTCAGTGAAACCCTGATTAGCAGCTGCCCGACTCGGCCTGCAGCCTGCCTTGTTCCACATTCACTCCGAACAATAAGATTATGCCGACAATAAAGAAGCCTGCCAGCGCCAGAATGGCGATCCGGTTCGAGCCGGTCAGCTCGATGAGCAGGGCGAAGGTGAGCGGGCCGAAAATTGAAGCGAATTTTGAACTGATCGCATAAAACCCGAAAAATTCAGCGCTGCGTGATTTAGGAACCATGCTTGAGAAGAGTGAACGACTGAGGGCCTGGCTACCACCGAGAACAATGGCCACTGCAAAACCGAGAATCCAGAATTCTGTGGGACTCTTCATGATCGCCGCATACACAGTGATGGCGGTGAAAATCACCAGGCTGATCAGTATCGCCCGTTTAGTGTTTATATGGCCGGCCAGCCGCGAGAAGATCAGTGCACCAGGCATAGCGACAAACTGGATCATCAGGAAACAGCCGAGGATTGTTCCTGTCCCTAAGCCAAGCTCCTCACGTGCGAAGATTGCTGAGACGGCAATAATGGTCTGGATGCCGTCGTTGTAGAGTAGAAAAGCGATCAGGAAGCGGCCAAGATGTCGATATTGACGTAGGTCGGAGACGGTTTTCAGGTAATCGCGTGGGGTGCGCAGGGCATGACGTGCGGGTGACGAGACTCTTACATTTTTGAGCCAGGCAAAAGCGGGCAGGGCAAAAAGTGCCCACCATAGACCGGTGAGAAGAAATCCGAGTCGCGTCGCACTGGCCTGGTCCGCTATGCCGAACCATGTGTGTTTCTGAATCATGACAAAAACGATCAGCAGCATCAACCCTCCACCTACGTAACCAAGGGCAAAGCCACGCGCTGAAAGTCGATCGGCTTCGTGTCCGGAAGCCAGGTCGGGGAGATAGGCATTGTAAAAGATATTGCCGGCGGCGAAGCCTATGTTGCCGAGGATAAACAGGGCTGCTGCGAGAAGATACTGCCCGGAAACAACAAAGTAAAGCCCGCAGGTGGCAAACGAGCCAAGCAGGCAGAAGATGATCAACAGGCGTCTGCGCCAGCCTCTACGGTCGGCGAGGTTGCCGAGGCCGGGGGCCAATATAGCTACAATAGTCATAGAAAATGAAACAATGTATCCCCAGAGTGCCGTTGCAGGAACTGTCTGTGAACTCCAGAACATATCCGCTCCCTGGGCAGGGACGAGGCTGGCAAAATATACCGGCAGGACTGCCGCCAGAATGACTGTGGCAAAGGCCGAGTTTGCCCAGTCGTACAGACACCAGCCGAATTTGGCTTTGTTTTCGACCTGTAGATTCAAACGTTCAATCCTTTTTTAAGGCGGGACGAGCAGCGCGGGGCGAGAAAACCGGATAGAAGTGAAAGATCGGAGAAAGTAAACGACAGAAAAATATTAATCGCGTTCCCCGTCCCCCGTGCCGCGTACCGCGATCGCCCGATAAGCGCAATATTCCGGCAGCCAGTCAGCCTTGCGAACAACCTCAGGTGTCAGTTTAACGCACCCCTCTCCGACCTCGAAACGTTTCTCGTAAACCCGACATTCACGGCTGACGATGTCGAGGTGACGACAGGCTGTTCTGGTCGTAAAGAAGCGACCCTTAAGATCGACAGACTTTTCAAAACAGCAGAGTCCGCAACGCCGGCAGGACTCTTCCCAGGTGGTCATTGCTGCGGCAGGACAAGCAGGATATGGTCCTGGTAACGTACCAACTGGGTGGGTCCGGCTCCATCGATGAGTTCCCAGAAGAGGTCTGCTGTCGGATGGTTCTGGTTGTTGACGGCGTCTTTTTCCTGGTGATGCCAGATTTTGGCTATCTCAAGGGCCCGCTGCGGATTCTGACGGCCGAAGCTGACAGCCAGGAAAGCGGGGACCTGGTCCGTAGCGTAAGGGTCGAGCGGTTCACGCAGCGAGACCAGAATCGGGCCGTGGCTGAGCTGGTCCTGTAAGGCAAGGCGGCTGAGGTAGGCTTCGTTGAGTTTGAAATCGTAGGCTTGACGACCAAGATTGACCGTCGATTGCGGTTTTTCGACAGGAACCAGGAAACGGTTGGCCAGGCCGGCGGGGATATCATTTTCCGGCAGGGTCTCAATGGTCAGGATGAAATCCTCCAGGGCACCGACAGCGCCGGTATCTGATAGATCACCTTTGAATAACAGGTAGGTGTAGAGACCGAAATCACCGGGATTGGTGACTGAATTGTCGATCGGCTGCCAGTTGATCTGCAGCGGTGTTGCCGGAAGCAGAGGCGACGCCTGTTCTGAATTTTGTGCGGCAATTTTAGCCGCCTTGCGCCGCTCAAGGGCACGCAATTTATCTTGCAGCAGCTGAAGCTTTTCCTGAATGCTGTCGATGCGTTCAAGGGTTTCCTGGCGTTCTGTTTCGTCCAGTTCTTTTTTGCCGAACAGATCATTAACCCCTGCGAATGTCGGTATCGCACTCAACAGCAGGATCAGAGCTGTCAAGAGTAACCCGTTTCGACAGATAAAAATTGTTTTTGTGGTCATCGGGGCTCCTCAAATTAGAAAAATCGTGTAATCCATCGCGACATCGTTTTATCAGAATTTTACGTTTTAGGGAAGAGGTCGTTTTGTTTCATAGGGGACATGAATCACATTAACCTCTAGAGTGACTTGTGTATCTTCTGCTGGAGAAGTAGTATGGCATATTAAATCTTATCTTCAATATCTTAATAGTCTCATGAGGGGGAGGGCTTGGCTGATATGAAGGATGTTGCCGATAGTAAACTGGCTGCGCAGGTTCAGGGTCTCAAAGGGATCCTCAGCGTAGCCCAGATTGTTGTGTCTTCGCTGGAACTTGATGAAGTTCTGCAAAATATTCTGCATAGTGCCATGTCGGTGATGGATATGCCCGCCGGTTCAGTTGCGTTGTATGATGCAGACACCTGCCAGCTTAAGCTCCACGCCCACGCCGGGCTCAGCGACAGGTTCGTCGCTCTGGATCGTTGGCAAGTTACGCCGGGAGGCTTGACCTTTGAGATTCTGGATCGAGGCGAAGTGTTTATCGTCAATAATACTGCGGACGCGGATTTCTTTAACAACCCTCTGGCCATTGAAGAGGGAATCCTCTCGCTGATAGCAGTGCCACTTAAAATCCACAAAAGAACTATCGGCGTCCTTTACCTGGATGATTTCAAGCCGCGGCAATTCGCTACCGAGAAGCTGGAACTGTTGTCTGTTCTCACGTCATTCGCCACCATGAGCATAGATCATGCACGTTTGCACGCGCAGACTCTTCAGCTTGCCTGTACTGACGGTTTGACCGGTCTTTACAATCACAGGCAGTTCAAAAAAATGTTTGCAGAGGAGGTGGCACGCGCCACACGTTATTCAAAGCCTCTCTCGATTATCCTCTTCGATGTTGATGATTTCAAGGCGTTCAATGACACCTATGGCCATCCCAACGGTGACATTGTTCTGCAGGAGATGGCCACTATGCTCACAGAGCTGTTGAGGGACTGTGACTCTCTCTTTCGTTATGGCGGTGAAGAGTTCGTAACCCTGCTGCCTGAAACCCCTCTGGCTGAAGCAGCTAAGGTGGCTGAACGTATACGTATCTTTGTTGAGACGGAATCTCCACGCTTTCTGACCGGAATCACCAAAACCCACGGTATAACAGTGAGCGTCGGTGTCGCTGCGCTGCCTGACAATGGTTCGGATGCACAGACTTTATTAAAAAAAGTCGATGGCCTGATGTACAAGGCCAAAAGGGAAGGCAAAAACTCTGTTTATTGCGATTTGAACTAACTTTTTACCTCTTGATAAATGTATAGAGTGTTAGAGAACATATATGGCTTCTGAAAGAATTCTGATTGTTGATGATGAAGATGGCATGCGCCGTCTGTTAAGTCGCGTCCTGACCCGCGAAGGTTATGAAACCTCGACCGTAGCCAATGGCGCTGAAGCTCTGCGCCTGGTTGCCAGCGAACGTTTCGATCTAGTCGTGACAGACATCAAAATGCCCGAAATGGATGGACTGGAGTTGCTCGCCGAGCTTAAGCAGTACGAGCCTTCGCTGCCGATCATTGTCATCACAGCCTACGGAACAATCGAAAATGCGGTGCAGGCGTTGCGCTCCGGTGCTTACGACTATATCGCCAAACCTTTTGAGAATGATGAAATCAAGCTGACCGTGGCCAAGGCTTTTGAACGCGAACGCTTACTGGCTGAGAACCGATACCTGCACGCTGAACTGGAGGGGCGTTACGATTTCTCCGGGATTGTCGGCGGATCTCCTGCCATGCAGCAGGTGTATGAGATGGCCTCCTCTGTAGCGGTCAGTAACGCCAATGTCCTGATTACCGGCGAATCCGGGACAGGAAAAGAGCTTTTGGCCCGATCCATCCATTACAGCTCACTGCGCAAAGAGAAACCCTTCGTTGTCCTCAACTGTGCGGCGCTCTCGGAAGGTGTCCTGGAAAGTGAACTTTTCGGTCATGAGAAAGGTGCGTTCAGTGGCGCCCTCGATACCCGCAAGGGTCGTTTTGAGAGGGCAGATCAGGGCACCCTCTTTATCGACGAGGTGGCCGAGATGAGTATGGCCGCTCAGGTCAAGCTGTTGCGGGTGATCCAGGAGCATGAGTTTGAACGCGTGGGCGGCAACAAGACGATCAGTGTTGACGTGCGCATCGTGGCTGCGACCAATAAAAAACTGGAGGATCAGGTCAAGCAAGGCAAGTTTCGTGAAGATCTTTATTATCGCCTCAACGTTGTCAATATCAACGTGCCGCCATTGCGCTCCAGGCGTGAGGACGTTGAACCCCTGTCACGCTTTTTCCTGGATAAATACACAGCCGAAACAGGCAAAAAGATCACCGATCTGTCTCCCCGGGCTTTAAGCTGCCTGCTCGCCCACGATTGGCCTGGCAATGTGCGTGAACTGCAGAACGCTATTGAGCGAGCCGTGGTGCTTTCAAAGGGAACGGTCCTGACGCCGCGTGACTTTCCGCAAGGCATGCAGGGAGATGACCAGATCTGCCTGCAGATCCCCGAGAAGGGCGGCAGTCTGACTGATATCCTGGAAGACCTGGAGCGGCAACTGATTATTCAAACGCTGCAACGTGAAGATGGTTCGCAGACCCGGGCCGCAGAAACTCTCGGCATCAAGCGCACGACCCTGCGCTACAAGATGGAAAAGTATCGCATGATAGATTGACTTTTCGACGGAAACTTGTCTTTCCATGCTGCGCAGAGACAACTCCCTGCACGTCATCCTGCTGAAATCGCACACTTTTCGTTGTTTATTCTGGTACGTTCCTTGCTGAGTATCTTTATTGAAGCTGCTTGCTTGAGTATGCTTTTGCCCCCTGTCGAACTCGGGCCAGGATGACAAACCAGGGAATGGACCGTGCCACCTTTGCTGATGATTAGTTTTTATCTCCTTGCCGTATCGCTTCTCGGTCTCTCCGGCTGTGGTGATGTGCCGGCCGATAAAACCTATGCGCTTTGGCTCGAACATGCCCCCACCGATGCCGACTGGCAGCGGGCCTTGCCTCGTCCGGTTCAAGTTAAGGGGGGGCGACCCCACACGCTGCAATCCTTTACCGATATCGACGAGGATACGGTTCACACCTCAACAGCATCATGTCATCATGGTTCCCGTATCCCCGAGCCTGTACCGGTCGATATCCGGGCCTTCTATACCGACCGTGAACTTTTCCTGCGTCTGAGTTGGGAGGATGCCACCCGGGATCAGGCGATGCTTGACTGGCAGTTCGATGGAACAACCTGGCAGAATACCGGTCAACTGGAAGATGGTTTTGGCCTGCTCTGGGACGCCAGGGGGCAGTTCAATAACTTTTCCTGTGCTTATGCTTGTCATATCAGCGATTTTGGCGTAAATAAGGCCAATTTTCACGCCTCCAACAAGATGCGCATGGACCAGGAAAATAGTTGGCTTGATCTCTGGAACTGGAAGGCCGCTCGCACCGCGCTGCTCGGCTTTGCTGATGATCGTTTCCTTGATATTAAAGGCATGCACGGCGACACTCCCGGTGAGCTTTTTACTGAGAATTCCCGCGCTCACCTGAATGGCGGCCATGACATCAAGCCGTTTGCAGAAGGTGATTCCCCTGTTTATGATGCAGACCGGTTGCCGGCCGATGAAGGCTTTCGGCCAGCGGGGACTCGGGCTCCGGGATATCTGGTCAAGCGGCCGGTTGGCGGTCGGGCCGATGTGGCTGCCGTAACCCGCTATGAAAATGGTCGCTGGATCGTTACCCTGCGTCGAGCCTTGCGGACCGGCGATCCGCATGACGTGGTTTTTGTCCCCGGTGATGAGAGGGGCGTCGCCTTCGGCATGGCACTTATGGATCATTCACTCTATGAACATTATGCGTCGAGTGATGTCGAGCGATTGGTGTTGCTTAAACCGTAACAACGATTCTCTGGAGAGTTATGTTGAAGAAAGTGTGTATGTTCCGTTTGTTGTTGTCTGGTCTGCTGCTCATCGGTCTTGGCGGCTGCGGCAATCAGGATGCCGCTGAAGTGAAAACGTCTTCCGGACAGGGTCGTCTGCAGGGGCAGGTGACCATGCCGTTGCAAGGGGTGCGCCTCTACGTCTATCAACCGGGGATGGATCTCTACGGCCCTGCCTTTGCGATCTCTTCAGTAACGACGGAAGACGGCAAATTCGATATGGAACTGCCCGATGGTGACTACGTCGTGGTCGCCAGAAAACGTGCCGAGGGTCAAGAAACCGGACCCGTTGTCGCAGGCGATAACCGCTCCGAGTTCATGCGGGTGACCGTTAAGGGTGGCGTCCTGGACCTGCAGGTTTCAGCTCCAGTCAAGATCGGCAACGAACGCAACTTTACCGGTGATATCGATGCATCGAGAACTGGTCTTGCCGGCAAGGTCATGGACAGCGATGGCCAGCCCGTGCTCGACGCCAGGGTTCATGTTTACGATCACGTACAGATGTCGGAACGTCCCAAATTTGTCTCCGAGAAGACGGGACCTGACGGCAGTTATCTGATCTACCTGCCTGCCGGAGGAACTTATTACCTGGCCGCCCGCGATAAGTTCGGTGGGCCGCCGAAGCTCGGCGATCTTTACGGTCGTTACGATCAGGGCACCATTGAGCCTTCTGCCGTTGTTGTCAAGGAAGGTCAGCTGTTGAAGCAGGTGGATATCACCGTGACCAAGGTCTGGTAATGATGTTGCGCTTTTGTTTGCTCGGTCTATGCCTGCTCACCCTGTCAGCCTGTTCCGCTGAGCCGGTCCTGAATCTGGAGGAACTCGAAGCCAACGCTCGCGGTGGAGATTCCAAAGCTATTGAACAGTTAATCGACCTGCTGGCCGCCACGGAGCCAGGCCTTTCGGATCGTATCTATGCGACGCTGATAGAGATCGGTGACCGGGCTGTGCCTGCTTTATTGCTACGTGTTCAAGACGAAAACAAGCAGCTGCGCGAATATGTCATCGCCGCCCTGGGAACGCTCAAGGTTGTCGATGCCATCCCGGCAATTCGTGGCGTTCTGGAGGACAAAAGGCTGCAACGACGCTACGTAGCAGCCTGGGCTCTCGGTGAGATAGGGACTCCGGCAGCAGTTGATGCCTTGCTGACGGCGTTAAATGACGAGAACAGTGAGGTCCGCCGTTATGCGACAAGGGGTCTGATCAAGCTCAACAGATTAGCTGTGCAGCCGTTGCTTGACTACCTGGTTGATGCAGAAGGTGAGGGTGCAGCCGCAGCCATTCGTGCCTTGGGCGATATTGCCGACAAACGGGCTCTGGACGCACTATTGCTGCAGGTCAAAGGAGAACAACGGGCCGAAGCGTTTCTGGCTCTCGGCAAGTTACGTGACCCACGAGCCGAGTCGGCCTTGATTGCCGGGCTGGAAGATACCGATTCAGAGGTGCGCATGAATGCAGCCATGGCGCTGGGCCCTTTGGGTGGGCCAACTGCCGCCGCGGCTCTTGCCAGGTCCTTGCAGGATGATGTACACGTTGTCCGGGAGTGGTCAGCCCGGTCGCTGGAGATGATCACCGGTAAACCGGTCCTCTATCGCAACAGCCACGACGAACAGGTTCGTCCTTACCAGGTGTATCATTAAGGGCTGGGACTGGGGACTGGGGACTGGGGACTGGG
>JAGXHL010000071.1 GCA_024636215.1 Deltaproteobacteria bacterium | reverse complement strand
GATTTCCGCGTCCTGCTGTTCCAGTGTCAGCAAGGCCCGCTGAATGGTGCCGATGCTGGCCGCGGAAATGTTGCCGTAAGCCGTGCGGAAATCCTTGGCGTTGTCGCCGACGAAACGCACCATGGCCTGCAGGTCCTTGAGGTCGAGCAACAGCATCCCCTGGTCATCGGCGACCTTGAACACCAAAGTGAGGATGCCGCTCTGGGTCGAGTTCAGATCGAGCAGGCGGGCAAGCAGCAAAGGGCCCATTTCCGAGACGGTGGTGCGGACCGGATGGCCCTGCTCACCAAACAGGTCCCAGAAGACTACGGGGAATCCCTGCGGCACGAAATCCTCAAGGCCAAGGGTCGCGACGCGCTCCATGATTTTGGGGTGGTCACCACCGACTTTGGCCAGCCCGGACAGATCGCCTTTGACGTCGGCCATAAAGACCGGAACGCCGATGCGGCTGAACTGCTCGGCGAGAACGCGCAGAGTGACGGTTTTGCCGGTGCCGGTGGCCCCGGCGATCAGACCGTGACGGTTGGCCATGCGCGGCAGAATGCCGAGAAAATCGTCGGTTTTGGCAATTGGCAGGGGATCGAGTTGGCTCATGCGGTCCTCTTCAGGGATGATATTCAGCTACGATATCAAGCATAGCAGCAGAATTACCAATGAAAAGCGTAGAGAATCTTTTGCAGGCGCGAACACAAAAGCCCATGCAAACAGCATGGGCTTTTGCATTGAAAATGGATTCAGGATCAGGCGATCGTATGCCGCACGATCGTTCCTTCATTAAGGTAAATGACGTCTTCGGCGATGTTGGTGGCCAAATCGGCGATGCGTTCCAGGTAGCGGGAGACGGTCAGGTAGTTCAAAACCGAGTCGACGGTGTCCGGGTGCTGGCGAACATAATCCTTGAACGCCTGGTAATTCCGGCTGTGTATCGTGTCGACTTCATCATCGAGATCCAGAACGGTGCGCGCCAGTTTGAGATCGGCGTTAACCAGCGAATCGAGAGCCTTTTCCAGCATGTCAATCACCTTGTCGGCCATCAGGTCGAGTTCCAGCGGGCAGATTGTCTGCGGCGACTCGCTTACGGCCAGGGCGCGTTGGCAAATGTTGGCAGCCTGGTCGGCAATCCGTTCCAGGTCGTTGTTGATCTTCAATATAGCCACGATCATACGCAGGTCATTGGCAACCGGCTGATGCAGGGCGAGAATCTTCAAGCACTCTTCTTCGAGATCGACTTCAAGACGATTAATCTGCTTGTCGTTGTCGATCACTTGTCGCGCCAGCTCACGGTCATGACCGGCGAGGGCCTTGATGGCCTGCTGAACACTTTCTTCAACAACAGCCGACAGCGTGAGCAGTTGTTTTTCGAGTCGATCGAGTTCTTGTCTGATCAGGTGAGCCATATATTTTCCCCCTTAGCCGAACCGGCCCGTTATGTAGTCTTCGGTTTGTTTCTTTTGTGGTTTCATGAACATTTTGTTGGTCAGGCCGAACTCGACGAGAATTCCTTCGTAGAGGAAGGCGGTGAAGTCGGAGACCCTTGCAGCCTGCTGCATGTTGTGAGTGACGATGATGATGGTGTATTCATTGCTCAGTTCGCCAATCAGCTCCTCGACCCGGGCGGTCGACTTGGGGTCAAGGGCGCTGCACGGTTCGTCCATCAGGATGACCTCCGGATTGACGGCGATCGCTCGGGCGATGCAGAGTCGCTGCATCTGCCCTCCGGAGAGGCCGAGTGCCGAAGTGTGCAGGCGGTCCTTGACTTCATCCCAGAGGGCGGCCCCCTTCAGGCTGCGTTCAGCGGTTTCATCAAGAATCGCCTTGTTCTTGACCCCCGCGATGCGTAGGCCGAAGACGACATTCTCGTAGATAGACTTGGGGAAAGGGTTTGATTTCTGGAAGACCATGCCGACCCGGCGGCGCAATTCGATGACGTCCATCGACGCAGCATAGACGTCGGCGCCGTTGAGCAGGATGTTGCCGGTGACTGCGCTGATGTCGATCAGGTCGTTCATGCGGTTGAAACATCGCAGCAGGGTCGACTTGCCGCAACCGGACGGACCGATCAGGGCCGTAACCTGGCGCCGCGGGAATCTCAGGTTGATGCCGTGCAGGGCCTTGGCCTTGCCGTAATAGAAGTCAAGGTTGTCCACCGCGATGATCGGGTCTTCGATCTGTAGGGTTGCTGCAGTTTGCATGCAATATCATCCTTCTAGAAGGTGCTGAAAGTATAGCGTTTTTTCATGCGGTTACGCAAATAGATGGCGACGCTGCTCATGGTCAGGACGATCAGCACCAGCAGCAGGGTGGTGACGAAGACCATCGGTTTGGCCGCCTCGACGTTCGGCGACTGGAAGCCGATGTCGAAGATATGGAAACCGAGGTGCATGAACTTGCGGTCGAGATGCAGAAACGGAAAGTTGCCGTCGATCGGCAGCGACGGCGCCAGCTTGACCACACCGGTGATCATCAGTGGTGCGACCTCGCCGGCGGCGCGTGCCATGGACAGGATCAAGCCGGTCATGATCCCCGGCGAGGCCATCGGCAGCAGGATGCGCATCAGGGTCTGGAATTTGGTCGAGCCAAGAGCCAGGGAGCCCTCGCGGATTTCGCGGGGGATGGCGCCGAGGGCCTCTTCGGTGGCGACGATCACGACTGGTACGGTCAGCAAAGCCAGGGTCAGGCTGGCCCAGAGGATACCACCGGTACCGAAGGTCGGTGTCGGCAGGGTCTCCGGGAAGAACAGTTCGTCAATGCTGCTGCCGACGCCGTAGATGAAGAAGCCGAGGCCGAAGATGCCGTAGACGATGGACGGGATGCCGGCCAGGTTGTTGACGGCGATCCTCACCAGGCGCACGATCAGCCCCTCCCTGGCGTATTCGCGCAGGTAGACGGCGGCGATCACGCCGAGGGGGAAGCTGAACAGGCTCATGATGAAGATCAGCATGACGGTGCCGAAGATCGCCGGAAAGAGGCCGCCCTCGGTGTTCGATTCGCGCGGCTCGCCGACGAACAGCTCCTTGAGGCGGTGAAGGTAGACGCCGGCCTTCTCGACCAGGGTCATCTGGTTGGGGCCGTAGATGTTGACGATGTCGGCCAGCGCGATCTCCCGCTCGCGGCCGTTGACATCGGCAAAGATTGCCTTGCGGGCGCGCATGTCGGCTGCCGCCCGGTTCTGCCTTGCCACCAGATGGGAGAAGTCGTCCTGCAGAATCGCCTGGCTGCGCATGACCTCGAGGATCTTCGGGTGGTCGGAGCCCAACCCCTGGTATTCCGCCTTCAGCAGGTTGCGGCGCAGGCGTTCAAGTTGATAGCTGAGGCGGGAAATTTCTTCGTTCATCCCCCGCACCAGGGCCTTCTCGGCCATGACCTCGGCGTGGTTGTTGCGCAAGGCGCCGAGCATATCACCTCCGGCGTCCCCACCTTCAAAGCGGTTGAGAAAACCGTAGAAGTTGCCGTATTCCTCGCGCTCCAGCAACAGGGCGTCGGTCGGTTGGCCGACAGCCACGATCTCCGCTTCGTCGACCCAGCGGAAATCGAGGCCGTAGAGATCGCGGTTGCCCACCTTGTACTGACGGCGGAATTTTTCACTTTCAAAGGTGGTTTCACGCTGTGTTTGCTCTCCCAGTAGAGCCGAACCATCCTTGAGCTCAAGCCTCTGCAGAGCTCCCGGCCAGAAGACGCCGAGGCCGTTGACCATAACCACGACAATCAGGGTCGCAGCGATCAGCAGGGTCACGGCTAGCGCCGCGCCGGTTCCCCACACACAGGGTTCGCCTGTACGCCAATATTTTTTCATAATCAGAACCGTCCGTATTTCTTGCGCAGCCGTTGGCGCATCACCTCGGCCACGGTGTTGACCACGAAGGTCATCAAAAACAGGATCACCGCCGACAAAAACAGCGTCCGGTAGAGGGTGCCGCCATGAGGCGCCTCGGGGATTTCGACGGCGATGTTGGCGGACAGCGGTCGCATGCCGTTGAAGATGCTCAAGTCCATGATCGCCGTGTTGCCGGTGGCCATCAGCACTATCATGGTTTCGCCGACCGCGCGGCCGAAGCCGATCATG
Source organism: Deltaproteobacteria bacterium (assembly GCA_024636215.1). The sequence goes on along the minus strand of JAGXHL010000071.1, from coordinate 38,754 downwards.
GTGCCGGCGAAGATCCCCGGGCTGGCCGAAGGCAGGATCACCCGCCAGACCGTCTGCCAGCGGCTGGCGCCGCAGGCCAGCGCGGCTGCCTTGAGGGCCGGCGGCACATTCGACAGGGAGTCTTCGGCGATGGTGAAGATCAGCGGGATGACGGCGAAGCCCATGGCGAAGGCGATAATAATGCAGTTGCGCGGGTCGTAGCGGGTGCCCGTTTCGGTGAACAGCCACTGTTTGAGGTTGCCGTCAAACAGCAGATCCTCGGCGAGTGGACCCAGGGTGATGGCTATGGCCAGGGAGAAGATGATCACCGGGATCACGGCGAGGAACTCGTAGCCGCGCTCAATGCGCTTGACGGGCTCATGCCTGCGCAGGGCCTGCCAGATGATGACGGCGATAATCAGTCCGACCGGGATGAAGACGATGGACATGAAGACCGCCCCGAGGGATTTCTCGATCAGCGGCGCCAGCCAGAGAGCCGCCAGAAATCCGATAATGACGGTCGGGATAGCCGCCATGACCTCGATGGCCGGCTTGATGATGCCGCGCAGGCTCGGTCGGCAGAACTGGCTGGTGTAGATGGCGCCGAGCAGGGCCAGGGGCACCGCGAACAGCATGGCGTAGAAGGTACCCTTGAGAGTGCCGAAGATCAGCGGAGTCAGGCTCAGCTTCGGCTCGAAATCGTCGTTGCCCGAGGAAGACTGCCAGACGAACTCCGGCGCATCGTAGCCTTCGTACCAGGTTTTGCTGAACAGCGTCCCCCAGCTGACTTCCGGGTGGGGGTTGTCAAGTTGCCAGATGATGGCGCGCTGGTCGCTGGTCATGGCGATGATACCGTCGCTGCGCGTGGAAAAATTGTAGAGCCTGAGCGGCTCGTGGTTGCCCAGCGTAAGCAGGTGGCGCTCACTGGTCATGTGGTCGAGGCGTAAAAGCCCCCGATCGCTGAGGCTAAGCAGCGACTTGTCGCGCAGCGAGGGACGGATCATAACCACCGTGCCGTCGTGGCTGGACAGGTCATGGATGCGCTGCAGTAGTTTGCCGGCGCGATTTTCTTCGATCCGTACCGGAAACCAGGTGGTCACTTCACCCCGGTCGTCGCCAACCGCGAGGGAATAGTCGCCAAAAACCAGGGTCAGGGCGGTGATGGTCCGTTGGTCGTCAAAGGCCCGTAGGTCATCAAGCAGCTGCGCCGTGCCGGGCTCGGCAAGGGACCAGCGCAGCAGGCGTCCGCTGCTGGTGCCGGCGTAGAGCTTGGTCCCGTCGCTGCTCAAGGCCATGGCCGTCAGCGAGGCCCCGGCGGGAACAACGACGGATTCGCTGAAAAATTCCTCCTCGGGATCGCCGAACAGCGATTCGCTGACAGCGACCTGGCTGATCAGCAGCTGACCGTCGGTAAGCAGGTCCACGCGGGTTTTGCGTCCCCCCTCGGCGACGCGGCCCATGGACTGTACCGGCAGACCGGTTGTGGTCGCAGGGAAAAGGGCATCTCTTTTCAGGGTATGTTCGATGGTGCGCCGGTTCCCCCTGTCTTCATCGAAGAAGGGTTTGTAAATGACCCGTTCCAGGCTCAGGCTGCCGTCATCCCAGAGCAGCCCGAACTGCATGTAACCGAAGCTCTCTATCTGCAACACCTTGTTCTCCGGTCCGGGAGGCTGTGTCGCCATCTGGTCGGTGGCCAGTCCCTGCTGGTTTTCAAAGAAATTGAAGCGCCCCTGGCGGTCGATGAAAAAGCCGGTTTCCAGGTACTCGTCGACGCCCAGAGCCAAAACCTCCTGGGTGGGCTCTTTCGGCAATGGAAACTTGGCAAAAATCTCTGCCTGCGGAGCTTTGAACAAGGGCAGGGCGGTGCCGGCAATCAAAACCAGAATCAGGACGACGCTGCAAATGACCAGCATGCCGCCGAGGGTGATCATCCATCGAGCGATGCGGTCATTGCGTTTGGCGCGTATGCGGAACTTTTCATTCATTGAGCACGTCCAGTTAAAATCATAAACGAGATCCCGTCGCGCTCTTGCGAGTCGACGGGATCTCGTTGGTCAAATGCGGAGGAACTTCAGCTCAGATGCAATCCTCAATCGAGCAGCGCCAGTTGCTTGGCAGCCACTTCGGCGGTCAGCGGCAGGTAGCCGTCTTTGACCACGATCTCCTGGCCTTCTTTGGAAAGAACGAAAGTCAGGAATTCCTTGACCAGTTTCGGTAGTGGCTTGTTCGGTTCCTTGGCCACGTAGACATAGAGCAACCGGCCGAGAGGGTATTTGCCGCTCAGCACATTTGCGTAATCCGGTTCATAGGCTTCACCACCTTTTTTCGAAAGAGCGAGGGCCTTGACTCCGGAGGTTTTGTAGCCAATACCCGAGTAGCCGATCCCGTTCTGGTCTTCGGTGACGCCGAGCACTACCGAGGCCGAGCCAGGTTGCTCTTTGACGGTGTCTTTATAGTCGCCCTTGAACAACGCCTGTTCCTTGAAATAGCCGTAAGTGCCCGAGGCGCTGTTGCGGCCGTAGAGGCTGATCGGCTTGTTCGCCCAGCTGCCGGTCAGGCCAACCTGGCCCCAGGTGGAGATGTCGGCTGCGGCGCCGCCCTTGCGGTTCTTCGAGAAGATGGCGTCCACTTCGGCCAGGTCAAGCTTTTCGATAGGGTTGTCCTTGTTAACGTAGACTGCCAGGGAGTCGAGAGCCACGCCGATCATGGTCGGCTTGTAGCCGTATTTGGCTTCGAACGCTTCGATTTCCTGATCCTTCATCTTGCGCGACATGGGACCGAGTTGAGCGGTACCTTCGATCAGCGCTGGTGGCGCGGTACTGGAGCCTTTGCCTTCGATCTGAATATTGACATTGGGATACTGCTTGCGGAACGACTCGGTCCAGAAGGTCATCAGGTTGTTGAGGGTGTCGGAGCCAATACTGTTGAGGTTGCCGGCGACACCCGGAACCTTGCTATAGTCAGCTAAATTGCTGTCGACTTTGATCTGTTCGGCGAGGCTGGTGCCGGCCACCAGGGTAAGGGCCATCAGGCTGAGGCCGACCGAGAGGGCCAGTTTTGTCATGCGATTGTCCATCTGTTTTTCTCCTTTGCTAACGAACGATACGGACGATAGTCTCTGCCGGGACCGCCCCGGACGTGCTGTCGTTTATGAACTGGGTGCAAGTATCGTCATCGTCTGTTAGGAATGTATGAGCAGTCAGTAAGGAGTCGGTAAAATCTGGTTTCGGCGCCAACACACGGACTTTGTGCAGCCTGGCCGTTCTTCACTTGAGGGTCTGTTTAGCCGGTGAGTGTTAGGATTGTGTCAGGGATATGTTAATAAAAGATGAGAGGGCGGGTTCGCTCGGGTTCCTGCAGAGCAGGCGGTCCGCATGGTTCCGGTTACGGACGTACTTTTCTAGGCGAGCGGAAGATGCACAGTGAAGGTACTCCCCTTGCCGGGGATACTTTCGACATTAATCTGACCATTGTGAGCCTGCACGATGTGTTTGGCAATCGCCAGGCCAAGTCCCGTACCGCCCAACTTGCGGCTGCGGGCCTTGTCGACCCGATAGAAACGCTCGAACAGTCTGGGGAGATGCTCCTGTGGAATGCCGCTGCCCCAATCCTGGACCTTGACGGCGATCGTTGACGTTTCGCGACTTGCGTCGATCAGTACCTTCCCTTTCATCGGACTGTACTTGATGGCATTGTCAATCAGGTTGATCAGCGCCTGCTCGAGCAGGGCGGCATTGATGTTTGCTTCGAGGTCGTCTGGACAGTCCATCTCAAGAGTGATTTCCTTGCTCTGGGCCTTGACCTGACAGGCTTGCATTGTGTTCAGAAAAACATCATACAGCCGGGTACGCTGCAATTCGATACCAGCCTGCTCTTCATCCTGTTCAATGCGCGAGAGCGCCAACAGATCTTCAATAATGGCGTTGAGCCGGTCTGATTGCCGGGCAATGATATCCAGAAAACGTTGCGCGCATTCCTTGTCATCGACGGCACCGTCCAGCAGCGTTTCAACCGATCCTTTGATCGCCGTGATCGGGGTTTTCAGTTCATGGGAGACATTGGCGACAAAATCGCGGCGGATGTTCTCCAGGCGCTGCAGGCGGGTCATGTCATTGAGAACCACCAGGGCGCCGATGTCCTGTCCTTTGGAATCACGCAAGGGCGTGCCGTGAGCCTGAAGGAACAGGCTCTCACCGCGGATAACCAGGGTGATGTCGGCTTCAATCCGCTGCTGGCTCTTTAGAGCCTGAGCGATGAATTTCTGCAGATCCGGTTTGCGCACCACCTCCTGGATGCGGCGTCCCACTGCGGCTCCGGGATCAACGTTGAGCAGCTCGGCGGCGCTTTGATTGATGCGCAGGATCCTCTCTGTGCTGTCCACCGCCAGCACACCCTCAAGCATGCTGGCCAGAACCGCTTCCTGTTCATTGCGCTGGCGGACCACCGTTCGGATGCGGTCATCGAGTTGCGCGGCCATCTGGTTCATTGCATCGGCCAGTCCGCCCATCTCTTCGCCTTTGTAGTCGGGAAGCCGCCCTTCCAACTCGCCGCGGGCAAAACGTTCGGCGCCGCGCTTCATCTCTTCGAGGGGGCGACTGATGCGACGGGTCAGCCAGAGGCTGATCAGGGCGGCGATCAGGGCGATCGCAAGGCCGCTGTTGATCACCGGGTAAAGCGCTGATTCGAGGGTATTTTTTAAAGTCCTGAGCGGCAGCGCGGCGCGCACGCAGCCGATGATCTGCTCTTGCTCAAACATCGGCAAAGCAACATACATCATGTTCTGCTGCAGGGTATTGCTGTAGCGGGTGGCGACGCCGCGCCGGCCCTGCAAAGCTTCCATGACTTCTGGACGGTCGGCATGGTTATTCATGTGCCGCGGATCTTCTTCGGAATCGGCAAGCACCTTGCCGTCCGGCAGGATTATGGTAAGGCGCGTGTGAGACTGTTCGCCCAGCTTTTTGCTCAGGGTGTCAAGATGGCTTGTCTGGTTGTCCTGCAGGTTTTTTTGTACCTGGGGGATGACCAACTGTACCCGCGCTTCCAGATCGCTCCGGGTTTCCCGACCCTGGAAATTGTCGAGCGAACGGGAGAACACCCAGGTGACGGCCATCAGGGCCATCAGGATGATCAGCAGGAACGGCGGAAAAATCTGCCAGATAAGACGTTTGCGGGACATAAAGTCTTTCGTAAAAAACGCTGGAGGCTTGAGGCTGGACGAAAAATCAGGGAACAGTGTCCAGGTCGATTTTGATTCTGTTCATCAGACCGGAGAGCATTGATGCAATTCTCTTGGTCGAGTCAATCCATTCTTCGGCGGAGTTCTTGCCAATATAGTCTATACGTTGGCCGATGTAGACTTGGGTTCGAAACTCCGAACAAGACCCCTTGGCAATACTGAGAAAGTGAAGCTTTTCGCGGGAACCACTACGCGTCATCCCCTCGGCAATGTTGCTCGGGATGGAGAGTGAAGCCCGGGTGACCTGATCCTTGAATCCGAAGTCACGCAGGGTCTTCAACTCCCGGTAAACATCAACAGACAGCTAGGTTGCAAGTCTCCATACCTCAAGCTTCTCAAAATCCATACTCCCCTCCTTCCATGACAAATCAATAATACAATCGAGACACCAAGCTTGACAAATTCTTACCGATACTGTTTTTTGCCTCCAGCCTCCAGCCTCCAGCCTCCAGCCTCCAGCCTCCAGCCTTACTGTTCCTTAAACCGGTAGCCGATTCCGCGAACCGTTTCAATGTACTCGCCGCAGGACCCGAGCTTTTTTCGCAGGCCGACGATCTGAACGTCAACGGCCCGGTCGGTCACGGCATATCCCTCGCTGTGCACCGCATCGATGATTTGCGTACGGTTGAAGACCCATCCGGGACGTGTGGCCAGAAGTGTGAGTATCTTGAACTCGGTGAGGGTCAGTTCGATAGTCTCGCCGGCGGCGACCACCTTATTCCGCCCCGGGTGAATATAGAGCTCGTGGATTTCGATCGGGCTGCCCTGGTCGGGCTGGTTGTCCGGCTGCGTGCGTCGCCGCATGACGGCCCTGACCCTGGCGAGCAGCACCTGCGGGCTGAACGGTTTGGTGATGTAGTCATCTGCACCGAGTTCCAGCCCCTTGACGATGTCGTGCTCTTCACCCTTGGCCGTCAGCATGATGATCGGGCAGTCCCTGGTTTCAGGTGCCTGGCGGAGCCTGTTGCAGACTTCGAGGCCGTCCATGCCCGGCAGCATCAGGTCGAGCAGGATCAAATCGGGTTTGTAGTCACGGGCTTTCTTGTAACCTTCCTCGCCGGTCGCAGCGCATTCCACGCGCAAACCTGCCTTGATCAGATTGAAATGGATCAGCGCCAGAATGTCTTCTTCATCTTCAATGACCAGTATCAGTTTTTTACTCATCTGTTTTGCCTTTGCGGGTTGCTTGATTTTTGTAGATACCAGTCGAATGTTAGGATTTCATTAAAATGTATGAAGATACGTGTTTTTCCGGCGAAGAGATGATTGTGTGAAATTCGTAAAAATCTGAATTGTTATAGAAAAATAACAGAGAGCTTACAGGTTGTTAACAGAATACTGGGCAAAGTGCTCTAAATAATTCATCCAGCTGCCTGTCGGACTATACGGGTCGAAGCGAAAATTTGGATGTTTGAGAACAGATTTTAGCTCGTTTGCAGGCTCATAGCCGTAGCTATGATCCAAAAAGGAGCTGAAATATGGGCCAAACAGCCGGATTTGCAGCCGGCTCATGGATAGTCCGACAGGCTGCTAGGCCTTTGCTAATACGGTTCAAACAAACGATAAACGGTCCTATAACCCAAACAAAGGTTTCACGCAAAGACGCCAAGGTGCAAAGGAAATCAGACCGTTCTGGATCTTTTCTTCGCGTTCTTTGCGGCTTTGCGTGCGAAAAAATTGTTGGTTTGTCTTAACCTTCTTTTTGGTTATGGGCCCGTTAATAAAAGATTCCGGTTTTAAAGGCAAAGGTCAAAAGGCAAATTAGCCGCAATGAAAATCTATCAAGGTCTATGGTTAAACCAAAAGCTAAGAGATCCAGGGTTTTGACCTTACAGATTTTCATAGATTCTGATCGCGGCGAAGTTCGTTTTAGAATGTCCCCCTTCCAGAGCACCTCCCTACCCAAGTTTGCAAGTTTGAAAGACCGAACCGCCACCCACCGATATCAGACCTGAATCACCCGCAACCCGGCTTGCTTCGCCGCAGCACATTGCCGGGCGTCAGCCGACACGAAGCTATCGACCTTGAGCGCCAGAGCGCTGCCGAGACGAATAGCATCCATGCCGCGCAGCACGTTCTTTTCCAGACCGATAATCGATTGACGGGCGACCTCGGGAGTCAGATCGCAGATGGCGGCATCGCTGATATCGGCCAGGAGCAGGTCTTTAAACTGCCGATATTGAAGCGGAGAAAGGCGATTTTCCCGCAGCAGACGGCAGAAAGCCGAGACGATTTCGGGCAGAGCGATGCCGGAGAGACACAGCTCGGTGGCTTGATCGCACCACGAGAGAACTTCATCGGTCCCTTCTTCGCGAACATAACGTTTGACAAAGGCGGAGGAATCGAAAAATACCCGCATCAGATTGAGGTCTCACGGTCTTCAAGGATGATCCGGCTGGGGGAAGCCCCCTCGATCACCAGCGGCTGCGCCTGCCGGCGCTTTCAGGAGGGAAGATCCTGCGACACTGGAACAATGTCGGCAATCGGCTTGCCATTACGCAGGATGCGCACGGTTTCACCCGCCTCAACGAAATCGAAATACTTCTTGGCGTGATTGCGCAATTCTGAAAAAGTCGCCTGTTTCATAAGAGCAGCTCGTTGTACAAATTGATGTCATGGCCAATGTGCCCTGCGTGGGGCGGATTCAGACGGATGGTTCGCGCACCTGAAAGGCGAGGAATTCACGAATAATAGCCAGAAAGGCGTGGCCTTCTTCTAATTTCAAAGATGCGACCGGTTCGACAATCTCTTCGTCGAGGTCATAATCGGCTATTTCCCGGATTTTGCGGGCGCTCATCAGCATTCGGTGATATTTTGGATCGATCCGCCCGGTCTTGGCAAATGTATAGCCAAACGCCGATTCCACCGCCGAATGTTTGATCACCTCGATGCCCTCGGCTTTGAGCACGGATTGGGCGGCGTAAAACATGGCGTAATAGATCTTGCTGGCGGCGTCGGGAAGATGTCCGGCCACCATGAGACCTTCGGCGACTTGCAAGGCATGTTCGGCCTTGACGAGATACTTGTCGCTCTCAGGATTCACAGCTCGACTCCCTCCCGCTCGACATTACGATAGAAGGATAACCCCTTCGCCGCTGCTTGCCGGAAACGCTCTTCGCTAAAGATCTTGAGGGATATGATCGGCTGGAAGTTGTGATCCCACATCAGCTGATAGGCAACATCCTCCATCTGCGCTTCAAGTTCAGGAGTCTTTTCGTCGACCAAGGCGACAAGATCGAGGTCAGAGTCGTCCGCTGCATCGCCCCTGGCGCGGGAGCCATAGAGGATCAGTCGCGCGAGATGACTTTTGACTTCGACAGAAAGCCGCTGTTTTAGCTCCATGACGATTTTTCGATCTTGCTCACCCATACCTGCTCCACAATTTGCGTTGTTTGCCGTTATCCGATTTGATGCTGTCCACTGGGTTTTCAAACTATAGCGGCAACCAGTTGAAATGCCAACCGGTATCTTAACGGATTGACGGTCTTGGACCTCATCGATAGGCATTGATTCCGGGCTGAGGTCGCATATTTGCGCAGGATGTGGCGGTAGGGAGTAGTTTAAACTCATAATGAAGCTAACAAGGGCAGGATAGCGCTTGTCGAAAAGACTGTCGCAAAGCCTATGGCGCTACCCAACAGGGCTCCGACAAGGACGTCGGTCGGGTAGTGCAGCCCAAGGAAAACCCGCGAAAGACCGATGATGATTGCCGCCAGCAGGTAGGGCAAGGTCAGTTCGGCGATGGCCGATGATAGCGAAGACCAGGCTGCGAAGGCTGTCATGGTATGACCGGATGGGAAGGAGAATTTGTCGGGAGCGGTCATCAGGCAGGTCAGGCTCTGCCAGCTTTCATACGGTCTGGGACGCCCGATCAGGTTTTTGATCGCCATGAAGGTCAATACCGAAATAATCACGGCGACCAGCGCGGATACAACGACCATACGAACATGAAAATTGCCAGTCACCAAAAGCCAGCAGGCTGTCATGACCCAGAGAGGGCCGTCGCCAAGGCGGCTGGCGACAATGAACAGGGTTTTCAGCCAGCAGATCCTGCGCAGCGAGCAAAACCGCTGCATGAAAATCACTTCCACAGGCGTGATGTGATGCTCGTAGTATTCAAAGATATTTTTGAATGACGCCTGGAGGGCCATACGTTTCATCCTCAATTGCGGACAATCTCCTGTCCGGCGAGCAGACCTTGCTCCTGATTATTTGTCTCTCAGACAAGACCCCCTCCCCACCGCATAATTCGCTGGAAGGTGAGTGGTTTTTCCCAAGCAGAAAAACATATTTTCGCCGCAGATCAGCCATGATGTTCTGCCAGGTCTGCGTCATGGCATAGACGCGGGCGTTGCGACCCAGTTCGCGACGGCGTTCCTTGTCGTCGAACAGCTCCCGCATGGCTGCTGATAAGGCTGCAGCGCTGATATCATCGGCAAAAATCCCGGTGCGGCCGTTGTCGATGATGTCTCCCGGGCCTTGAACTTTGAAGCCGACAACCGGTAGACTGGACGCCATTGCCTCAAGGATCACGTTGCCGAAGGTTTCGCTCAACGATGGGAAGACGAACAGGTCGCTGGAGGCATACAACTGTGCCAGCTCTTCACCATAGCGGTAACCGACGAAGATGATGTTCTGGCCGTTTCCCATCTCCAGACGTTCTCGCAACGGGCCGTCGCCGATGAGCAGCAGGAAGCGGTTGTTCCGGTTTGGCAGCATCTTCCAGGCCTGCAGCAGCATCTCCAGATTCTTTTCGCTGGCGATACGACCGACACAGGTTGTCAGGATGTCGTCCGGGCCTATCCCCAATGATCGACGCAGTTCATTGTCGCGCTTGCCAGGATGAAAGCGGTGGCTGTCGACGCCACGGCTCCAGATGCCGACATTACGGAAGCCCTTCTTCTCGAGCAGATGTTGAATCGTAAGCGTTGGGCAGAAGGTCGCCAGGGTCGCATTGTGGAACCAGCTCAGGTATCTCCAGCAGAGGGGCGCCAAAAAGCCGGCATGGTAATTCTGAAGGTACTGGGCAAAATTGGTATGGTAAGAGCTGACGGTCGGCAGACGTAAACGTTTGGCGGCAAGCAGGGCGGCCCTGCCGAGAGGGCCCTCGGTGGCGATATGCACAAGGTCCGGCCTGAAATCTGCCAGGACTCGCTCGACCCTGGCGACCGTCGTCAGCGGCAAAAGCACCTCCCGGTAAAAGGGCAGCGCCAGCGAAGGCCACTCGGACCTTTCCACCACGGAGGGGAAAGTCGCGGAGTTGTCTTTGTAGCTGGGCATCAGCAACTGTATCCGGTCACCTTGCTCCGCACAATAGTTGACCAGACGATCCAATGTCCGGGAAACGCCATTGACCTGAGGCAAATAGGTTTCGGTAACCAGGCTGATGCGGAGATTTTTGCTCATCGGGTTTACGCTCCCGCTCAACTGGTTGAAGCCGCTACGGGCAGGTCGATCCGGAAACAATTGCCAACTCCTGCCTGGCTCTCGACCATGACTGTGCCGCCCATCGCTTTGGCCAGCACCTGAGCACCATATAACCCCAGACCCCGGCCTCTTGCTTTGTTGGCAACGGATTCCGCACGGTAATAGGGCTCAAAGATCCTCTCCTGCTCATCGGCGTGAATTCCTGGCCCCTGGTCTGCCACCACCAGGATAAAGCGATCGGTTGCCGGTTCACAGCTCAGCGTGATGGTCTGACCTGCCGGACCGTACTTGAGGCTGTTGTCGACCAGAGCGGAAAGGATGATTTTCAAGGCCAGTCGGCTGAGGTTGACCGTCGGTTGCTTTTCTGCGATCAAGTAACGCAACTGCACATCCTGGCAGCGGGCAGGCGTGCTGTAGACTTCGATGATTTCGCCGATCAGGGCATCGATGGAGAAATGTTCATAGACCAGCGACAGGCGGCCGTCTTCTACCTGCCTGATCAACAAGATCTCTTCAGCTAGTGCCTGCAGGTAATTCGAGCTCCTGTAGATCGCATCCATGCAGTCTCCGGCGCGCTCACTGGCCGGATTCTCATGCAGCAATTCGGTGAAGCCATTGAGGATATACAGCTGGTTGCTCAATTCGTGAAACAGCATGTGGTGCAGCTCATTGTTTTGCCGTTCCTCGCCGGTTATCTTTTTAAGGTGGTTTTGCAGGCTGAGAGTTTTCTGGCGGTTACCTACAAGCTTGCCAGACAGCAGGATGACTTCCCGGATACTGTAGGGTTTCGGCAGGAACAGGTCGGCGCCGAGTTCAAGTCCCCGGTATTTATTCTCCTGGGTACCGAGAGCGGTCAGCATGATCACCGGGATACTGGCGATCACCGGGTCCGGATGCTGACGCAGCATGCGGCAGACCTCCCAGCCGTCAAGATCCGGCAGCATGATGTCGAGCAGAATCAGGTCGGGTTTCTGCTTGCCGATGATGCGGCAGGCTGACAGACCGTCTTCAGCGATCAGAACAGTAAATCCGGCTTTGCGCAGTGAGTGGGCCAGTGGCTCGAGGATCTCCAGCTCGTCTTCGACGATCAGCACCTTACCCGCCTTCTCCTCACAAGAAAGTGAAGGCATGGATTCGGCCTCCGGTACCGCTTCCCAGCGATCGTTATACCGCGGAAGTTCAGTCATTTCTGATCTGCTCGACGAGCTTGCGGGCGGCTCTGCAGGTGTTGTGGTAGTTGACCGAACCGATGGCCACCAGGCCGGCAAATAGCAGAACAAGTAACAGGTAAGACATATATTCCTCCTGAATCTACTGATCTTTTGCCGTCATTGTGGCTGCGTATTGTTGCCATTTGATTAAGTTCGTTTTGTGATTCTGTTAATTATGCGTGGTTTGCAGCGAGCATTCCGCGGACTTATTGCACCGCCCCCAGGCTATTGCCAGGCAAAAGGACAAGCCGTAGGCAGTGAGCAAAACAGGGGAGCCATGCTGACCCATCTGACCAGCGCTGTGGTTTTCATAATCTCCTGGTCAGGGCAACCCCTTGCTGTGATGGCTGGATTGTCTGCCGTCACTGTTCCGGAAGAATTATGGCTCTGTGAGAAGTCTGTTAAATGGAAGTGGTGGAAAGTGTGGCGGGTTTGTGGCGAATTGCCAGCTTGCGGGCGAATGCCTTCTCTATCAAGTCTCCCTTGGCGTGGCCTCCGTAAATTTCGACGGAGAGGTCTCCATCGCCGATCAATTCGATGGTCAGACGCTGCTTGTCAATGTGGCATACGAGATGATCGACCATGCGACTGCGACGACGGTCGAGGCCGTCGGCGAGGCGGAGGATGCCGCCGAGCTTCATAACCAGCTCCTGGTCCTGGGAGCCGAGGCGCTGGAAATTCTCGTGATGGGCTTTCGGCAGGGCCTTGCGGTGGTAGCGGGCGACGTTGGCAATGATCTCTTTTTCCCTGGGGGTGAAGTCGAAAAGATTGGCATGGCGGATCAGGTGATAAGAGTGCTTGTGGTGCATGCTGTAGCTGATGAAGTAGCCGACATCGTGCAGCATTGCCGCAGCCTCGAGCAGATGGCCGTCTCGCGGACTCATGTTATAGGTCGGCGCAAGGGCGTTGAAGATGGTCCCGCTGAGCTTGCGCACCTGCTCGCAGTGGACCTCGTCGCAACGGCAGGAACGGGCGAAATCGCGCAGTGTTGCTCGCCATTCACGCAGCTCGTCGCCGATCACCCAGAGACCGTATTTCATCAAGCTGCGGATGATCAGCCCTTCGCGTATACCGCGTTCGTTGATTCTCAGCAGGTTGGTGCCCAGCGCGTGCATCAGTGCATCGGCGGCTGCAACACCGGCGACGATGATGTCGGCCCGCTCAGGGCTCAGTCCGGTGATATCTCGACGTTCCCTGCAGGTTTTACGTTCCAGAACTGCCAGCAGGTGGACAATTTCTGAATGCAGCACTTCATAGCCGTGGATGCTGTCGTATTGCTCGTTGCGGTGTGCCATCACCATGCTGCCGATGTTGGTGATGGTGCCGCCGGAACCGATCAAGCATTGCAACGCGAATTCATGGCCCGCCAGTTTGCGGCGCAGGGTTTTACGCAGGTGTTTACGCAACCCGGCCATCTGTTTGCCGCTGATCGGGTCGCTGCCGAGAAATTTTTCGGTGAGAAACACCGCTCCGAGATCCAAAGAGAAGACTTCTTCGATGTGGATGCCGGTTGCCGTGACGATCTCGACGCTGCCACCACCGATATCGATCAGGCCGAAGCGGGTGTTGGCCATGTCAAAATGGTGACGCGCACTGAGGGCGGCGAGCTCGGCCTCTTCTTCTCCGCCAATCACCCGGATATCGATGCCGGTGTCTTTCTTCATGGCGGCGACGAATGTCCCGCCATTGCCAGCTTTGCGTACCGCGCTGGTGGCGACCGCTTCAATGAACGATACACCGAGCCCCGCTGTGATCTTCGCCATGCGCAACAGGGCTTCGCGGGCACGTTCCCATGCTGCAGCCGAGATCATACCGGTTTCCGACAACCCCTCGCCGAGCCGCACAGTCGATTTCTCGTCGTCCAAAACGCGGAAACCAATTTTCTCGTCGACTTCGACGATGATGCAGCGAATCGAGTTTGTGCCGACGTCGATGGCGGCAAGGCGTTTTTGAGTCATTACGGTCACTGGTCTCTTGTCGAAGGCTGTCGTTTGTCGCTTGAAAAAACACCAAGCCTTGTAGGATGTAGTTTTTGCTAAGCCATCCCATGAGTTTTTGCGAGTGCATCATTCGTTGATTCATGACACATTCTAGAATAGTGTAACGTATAATTGCGAAAACAGACAAATCTGAGACGGGAACTATCGAGGCCATTATGAGTAAGTGTCTGAAAGGCGAGTCAGAAGTCAAAAAGAAAGATGCAACCTTTGCCTGCGAAAAGTGCGGCGCAAAAACCGACAAAAAATCCCATCTTTGCAAGCCGGAAAAGATTAAAAAGGTCAAAGAAAAGAGGTGAGCGCAAAATTTAAGCGATATTTGTAGATCAGATGATTAATGAACCTTCTTTTCAGTCGCATCTTCGATCTTCTTGCGGGCTTTTTTCAGCCCGGACACCACCTCTTCGACGCCCAGCCCGGAGACCTGTGAAATCTTCTGGTCAGCTTTGAGCAGGCCTTTGCTGAGTCGCCGTAGCTGGTCGCTGAGCGAGGCTTCGACTTTCTCGAGGAAAGCTAGGGTTCGCGAGGTCTCCTTGCGCAGCTCCTTGAGATGTTCTTTAGACATATTCTCGTCGCGGAAACGTTCGCGGATATTCAGGACCAGCTGCTCAACCTCGACTTTCAGGCGGGTGGCATCTTCGGTCAGTTCGGTCAGAGATTCCTCCTCGAGCTGCATCCCGGCCAGCATTTTGCCTGCCTGCTTATGGATTTTGGCGATCGCCTTTTTGGGAAGGCCGGTCACTTCAATCAGTATTTCACTCTTTGCATCGACCAGCTTCTCAAGGGTGTCGAAACCCTTTGTGATGATCCGGTCGGCGCAGGCCTCATCGATACCATCTATTTCCTGCAGTTTGTTATGGAATTCCATAGGGTCCTCCCTTGCATCATAATTATTATACTTCACACTCACCTTGTATCCTCACTGCAAAAGGTTAGGATTGTATTAGCATTTGCATTTTTTTTACGTCGGAGTAAATTTTAAATAATCGCTGGTTGCGGCAGCGTTTTAACGAAAAGCTAACGTTTTTCAAATATTAGTTCGGTATGTTCCTCTTAAAATCATCCTGCAATCAATGCCTGATTTTGCACTGCCGGAGACCTCATGGCAAAAAAAGAATCAACACTCGTTGAGAAGTCGCTCAAACCCCGACTGAAATCACTTAACCGCGAGAGTGTTGCTCCTTTGGAAAAGCCTGCCGCCGACTCGCGGGTAAAGAAAATCGATCTCGATGATCCGCGCATTTACCTGAATCGTGAGCTGACCTGGCTGAAATTCAACCAACGGGTCCTCAACGAGGCCAAGGACTCGCGTACGCCGCTGCTCGAGCGGGTCAAGTTCGCCGCTATAGCCGGTTCCAATCTCGATGAGTTTTTCATGAAGCGTATAGGCGGACTCAAGCAGCAGGTTGGCGCCGGTGTCCGCGAAGAGTCTCTCGACGGCCGAACTCCCCGTGAGCAGATATCCTTGTGCTATGATTTTGTGCGTCGGCACCATGAGGAGCGCGAAAAGCTGCTCACGGTCCTCTGGCAGGAACTGAAGACTGCCGGTATCGAGGTGCACGCCTTTACCGATCTGGACAAAAACGAACAACAAACCGTTCGTGAGGATTACTTCAACAATATCTTCCCCCTGGTGACGCCGCAGTCGATTGACCCGGCGCATCCCTTCCCGTTCATCTCCAATCTTTCGATCAATCTGCTGGTGACGCTGCGCTACCCACAGGGACAAAGCTCCTCGCTGGCCCGGGTTAAGGTGCCGATCAGCGCCGGAGCCGAGCGTTTTGTCGCGATCGGCGGTCAGCAGAAATTTGTGTTGCTCGAAGATGTTATGGCCAACAACCTCGACCTGCTTTTCCCGGACATGGAGGTAATCGACTGTGAATTGTTCCGGGTGACACGTAACGCCAACACCAGCCGCAACGAAGAACGTGCCGACGACCTGATGGCTCAGATTGAATCGACTTTGCAGGATCGCAAGTTCGCGCCGATCGTGCGTTTGCAGGTCGAACCGAAAATGAGTGTGCTGCATCGCGGGCAGTTGGCGGCGGAGCTCGGCCTTGACGAGGAGGCCGATGTTTTTGAAGTGCGCAGCATGATGGGTATGCGCGATCTCTGGCAGTTGGCCAGACTTGATCTGCCCAAGCTCAAGGATTCCGTTCACGTGCCGGTCGATCACCCGCTGCTGCAGTCCTCGCGCAATATCTTCCATATCATCCGCGAGGCCAGGGAAATCCTGTTGCAACATCCCTACGAGTCGTTTTCTTCTTCAGTGGAGCGGTTTCTCGTTGAGGCGGCGAGCGATCCCAAGGTACGCGGTATTAAAATGACTCTCTACCGCACTTCGCCGAACAGCCCGATCATCGACACCCTGATCCGCGCCGCCAACAACGGCAAGCAGGTGGCCGTCGTCGTCGAACTGAAGGCCCGCTTCGATGAGGAGGCCAACATCCGCCTGGCCAACCGCATGGAGGAAGCCGGCATCCACGTAACCTACGGCGTAGTCGACCTTAAAACCCACTGCAAGGTGATTTTAGTCGTGCGCCAGGATTTTAAGGGGTTGCGTCGCTACGTGCATATCGGCACCGGCAATTACCATCCGGTGACCGCTCGCCTGTACAGCGATCTTGGCCTGTTCCTTTACAACAAGGACATCGGCCAGGACGTCACCGAGCTGTTCAACTACCTGACCACCGGTTACACGCCCAAGCGCAACTATAAGAAGTTGCTGCCGGCGCCGAAACATCTGAAGAAGGCTCTGCTTGCCGGGATTCGTCTGGAGAGCAGCCGTCACACTCCCGACCAGCCGGGGCACATCATCTTCAAGATGAATGCTCTCGAGGATCCCGAGATCGCGCGGGCTCTCTACGAAGCATCCATGGCTGGAGTCAGGGTCGATCTGATCATCCGCGACAGCTGCAGGGTCATACCCGGGTTAGTGGGGATTTCCGAGACGATGCAGGTTGTTTCCATCGTCGGCAGATTCCTCGAGCATGCAAGGATCTATTATTTCCGCAACGGCGGCGACGAGCGATTTTACCTCGGTTCCGCCGATGCCATGTACCGCAATCTGGAGCACCGGGTCGAGGTCGTTGTGCCGGTGGAGTCCCCACACCTCAGGGAGGAAATTCGCCAGCTGCTGAAACTGCAGTTGAATGATCGGCGCAATGCCTGGGAGATGCAGACAGACGGCACTTATCAGCAGCGCAGCACCGAGGGCTCAGTTGAAGCACGCAGCAGCCAGTCCATGCAGATTGAATTGGCAGAGAGACGCAGCCGTGAAGCCTCGCGACTGCGCAAGCGTAAAACCAGGGGGATTAACGGACGCAACCTGCGAACGGATCGATGACTCAGGACACATACATAGTAAAACTGCCAAACGAGACCAGACCTGACAATTTACTGAACGTCCTTGCCGGCCCGGGAAGGTTTCGGGAAGAGCCGACTGTCAACGTTTTGCGCACCTGGTATGACACCTTCGATTGGCGCATTCACGTCGCCGGCGGCGTCCTGGTCGAAGAACAGGAAGGCTCCCGAATTCGGACCTGCTGGCGGCGCATCGCTGATCACCGTCAGCTCGGCCAGGTTATGGATGCCGTGCCACGTTTTGTCGACGAACTTCCTTCCGGGCCGCTGCATGATTCGCTTGCCAAGGTGATCAAGATGCGGGCCCTGTTGCCGGTTGCCCGGCTGCAGCTGCGAATTCACCGTTTTGCCCTGCTCAACAAGTCAGGCAAGACAGTACTTCGTCTTGTGATTGAGGAGGGACAGGACCCTTGTGGCGATGATCTTGCCGGGTCACCCCTGCCTCTGCGCCTGCGAATTGAAGCGGTCAAGGGTTATCTCAAACCCTTTGAAAAGGCACGAAAACGACTCACCTCGCAGCTCAGTCTCGAGATGGCCGGACCACAGCTCAACGAGATACTGGCCTGTGCCGGTCGAAAACCTCGGGATTACAGCAGCAAGCTGGAAGTCGAGCTGCAGGCCGAGATGCCGGCCGGAGAGGCCTTGCGCAGGATACTGCGCCACCTGCTTGACACCATGGAACGTAACCTGGAGGGGGCCAGACAGAATCTCGATTCCGAATTTCTTCATGATCTCCGGGTAGCCGTGCGCCGCACCCGCAGCTTGCTCAGTCAGATCAAGGGGGTCCTGCCGTCTGCCGTGGCCAACCACGTTCGTGCCGAGTTCAAATGGCTCGGCCAGATCACCAGTGCGACCCGAGATCTTGATGTCTACCTGCTCAAATTTCCCAGCTACCGAAAGGACCTGCCGGCATCGATGCAGAATGACCTGCAGCCGCTGCAGGATTACCTGAACAGGCAGCAACGGCAGGAGCAACGCAAGCTGGCACGGCAGCTTGCCTCCGCGCGCTGCCGGCGTCTGCTGGTTGAGTGGCGAACGTTCCTCGAGAGCCCGGTGGATGAGTCCTCCTGGCCGGAAACTGCCTCGCGACCGATTCTCGAAATTGCCAACCGCAAGAGCTGGAAGACCTATCGACTGGTCCTCGAGGAGGGGTTGACGATGAGAGCAGACTCCCCGGCGGTTGCCTTCCATGAACTGCGCATCAGCTGCAAGAAGCTGCGCTACCTGATGGAGTTTTTCCAGAGCCTCTATCCGGCGGATGTGATCAGCAAGCAGATCAAGGCCCTCAAGGGGCTGCAGGATTCTTTGGGGGATTTCCATGACCTCGAGGTCCAGGCCGACGCCCTGAGAGATTTTGGCCATGCCATGCAGGCCGAACAGGCCGACCTGCCGGGAGAAGTATTCATGGCCATGGGCGTACTGATCGATTCCCTGTATAAGTGCCAGGTTATTGAGCGGCAGAATTTTTTCTGTCGTTTTGCCCGGTTCGCCCGACCCGGCAACCAAAGAACCTGTCATGAACTGTTTAAACCGTCGCCTGATGAGAAAAAGATGCCGTGAAAATACTCGCTACCTACAACATCAAAGGGGGGGTCGGCAAGACGGCCTCGGCAGTGAATCTGGCCTGGATGGCCGCCCGTGACGGCATTCCCACCCTGGTCTGGGATCTCGATCCCCAGGCGGCGGCAACCTTTTATTTTCGCGTCAAGCCGAAAGTCAAGGGAGGAGGCAAGGGGTTGGTGAGCGGCAAGCACGACCTCGACGGGCTGATCAAGGGCACCGACTTCGAGAACCTCGATCTGCTGCCGGCGGATTTCTCTTACCGGCATCTCGATTTGCTGCTCGACGAAAAGAAGAAGCCGACCCGTCAGCTGCGCAAGCTGCTCAAACCCCTCGGCGGCGAGTACGGCTGCATCATCCTCGATTGCCCGCCGAGCATCTCGCTGGTCTCCGAAGCGGTCTTCCAGGCCGCTGACGCCCTGCTGGTACCGGTCATCCCGACGACGCTGTCGTTGCGCACCCTGCAGCAGCTGATGACGTTCCGTGCCGAGCAGGGGCTTGACAAGCTGCATATCCTGCCGTTCTTCTCGATGGTTGACCGCCGCAAGAAGCTGCACCAGGAGATCGTCGCCGACCTGCCGCGGCAATACCCGCACATGCTGATTACCGAGATCCCTTACTCCAGCGACGTGGAACGAATGGGCGTTCATCGCGCTCCGCTCGGCAGCTACGCGGCGGGCAGCCGGGCTGGCCAGGCCTATGCCGCGCTCTGGCTGGAAGTGCGGGCCCGCATCGAGGGGAGGGTCGCTTGGGAGTAGAGATCGAACGCAAATTCCTGGTTCATGGCAGCGATTGGAAAACAGGCTTGTCCGGAACTGAATATCGCCAGGGCTATCTGAGCAGCGACCCGGAACGAACCGTGCGGATACGACTGGCCGGGGAGTTGGGTTATCTGACCATCAAGGGGGCTTCGACAGGTGCCTCCCGCCTGGAATTCGAATATCTTATCCCTGCCGATGAGGCCGTGCAAATGCTCGAAAGACTCTGCCGAAAACCATTGATCGAAAAGATTCGCTATCGGGTTCCCCATGCCGGCATGGTTTGGGATGTCGACGAATTCTTGGGCGATAATGCAGGCCTGGTTCTGGCTGAAATCGAGCTCGAGCATGAAGATCAGGCGGTCGAGTTGCCCATCTGGATCGGTTTGGAAGTCACCGATGACAGTCGGTTTTATAACGCCAGCCTTGCTGAGTATCCGCTGGCGGCCTGGCCCGCCGGAAGTCTGCCGTGAAATACCTCAGCTTGCTGCGTCATGCCAAGTCCAGTTGGAAGGATCCTGCATGTGATGATTTCGACCGGCCGCTGAACAAGCGCGGTCGGCAGGACGCGCCGCTCATTGGCCAGCGCCTGGCCATGCTTGGCGAAGTCCCCGAGGTCATCATCTCCAGCCCGGCCAAACGGGCCCGTAGTACTGCAGAATCGGTCGCGGCCGCTTTGCCTTACCAGTCTTCGGCGATCCGCTATGAGCCTTGCATCTACGAGGCCGGACTCGGAACCCTCGTTGAGCTGGTGAGCCAACTTGATGATGACTGGCAAAATGTCATGCTGGTGGGGCACAATCCCGGCCTGACCGACCTGGCGAACGCGTTTGCGCCCTGCAAAATCGGCAATATAGTCACCTGTGGCTTGGTGAAACTGGCTTTCCGCGTCGACTCATGGCGGGATATCCAGTTCGACTGCGGACGTCTGCTGTTCTACGATTATCCCGGCGCCGGAGAGTGATCCGTTGACAGATACTTATCGAGGGTTAAAATTCACGGTAAGTTTACCGACGGCCAACCGGTTGTCCGTATCAATTCATACACGGGACACTAACCTTCCAAGTTAAGGAGTCTGACATGTCTACATCGCTTCTCGAAGTCAAGGGAATTGGGCCGGCAACGGTCCCCCTGCTGGCAGAACTGGGCATCAAGTCCGCCGAAGATCTGGCCGCTGCCAATCTCGCAACCATCGTGGCCTTGCCGAAATTCACTGAGATTCGTGCAAACCGGGTGATCGCTGCGGCCAAAGCGGTGATTGATGGTGCGGCGGTAAAGAAGCCTGCTAAGAAGAAGCGGACCAAAAAGGAGAAGGCTATGAAGAAAGACGACAAGAAGAAGGACGACAAGAAGAAGGACGACAAGAAGAAGGACGTCAAGAAGAAAGACGACAAGAAGAAAGACGACAAGAAGAAAGATGACAAGAAGAAGGGCGACAAGAAGAAGGGCGACAAGAAGGGCGACAAGAAGGGCGACAAGAAGAAAGAAGTCAAGAAGAAGGACGTCAAGAAGAAGGACGTCAAGAAGAAGTGACCTCTGAAGGATACCGGAAAATTACCAGAGCCGCCCCGATGAGGGCGGCTCTTATCGTAAGAGCTCGCCGGGGCCGATGAGGATTGGATCAATGCTGTTAACATCGCGCCGGTAAACGGATTGCACCTCATCCAGGCCAGACCTGCTTCGCTTTAAAATAATGACAAGCATGAATGGAAAAAATGCCGTTGTTCTATAAAATTAACAAAAGCGTGCTCTTAAAAGGGAGGTCCTGATGTTCGAAGCGGCAGAATTGGGCCATGTCATCGACGAACAAAGCTATGCCGAGCAGGTGCCGAAGTTGCGTGAAAATCTGCTCGACGCCCAGTTTGATCTGGTGGAGTCGAGCCGGTTCGAAGTTGTGATCATCATTGCCGGCATGGACGGCGCGGGCAAAGGAGACGTGGTTCACATGCTCAACGAGTGGATGGACCCGCGACACATTCAGACCCATGCCCCTGGCGTACGGACCGAGGTCGACCGGGAAAGACCGCCGATGTGGCGATATTGGCGAGCGTTGCCTGCCAAGGGCAAAATCGGAATTTTTTTCGACGCGCTCTACAGCGAGGCGATTACGGCGCGTGTTTACAAGCAGATCAATAACTCGGAACTCGACCAGGCCCTTGATCGCATCAGTCGTTTTGAGAAGATGCTGGTTGACGAGGGGGCTCTGGTTCTCAAATTCTGGCTGCACCTGTCAGAAAAACTCCAGAAGCAGCGTTTTAAGACCCTCGAGAAAAACCCGCAAACCCGTTGGCGGGTAACCCCTACGGACTGGGACCATCACAAGCACTATGCACAATTTCACCGGGTGGCTGAACGGGCCCTGCGTCAGACGAGTTGTACCGATGCACCCTGGACTATTGTCGAGGGTTATGATTTTCGTTATCGCAATCTGACCGTGGCGAACACCCTTTTGCAAGCCTTGCAGCATCGCCTGCAGCAGCCCCGTGTTGCAGTTCCGTCGCAGCAGGGGCCGCCGGAGACACCGGCAACCGACGAAGTCAATGTCATTAATACTCTTGACCTGACTCCGAGCCTTGGCAAAAAGGCATATCAAAAAAAACTGCTGAAATGGCAGGGACGTTTAAACCGTTTGTCGCGCAAGAAAAAATTTGCCGGGATGTCGGTGGTCGTCGTCTTTGAAGGCAACGACGCTGCCGGCAAGGGGGGCAGCATACGCCGGGTCATTAATGCTCTCGATGCCCGTCAGTATCAGGTCGTGCTGGTTTCCGCACCGACCGACGAAGAGATGGCGCATCCCTATTTGTGGCGTTTCTGGCGGCACCTTCCCGGCAGGGGGAAGGTCCGGATTTTCGATCGCTCCTGGTATGGCAGGGTCCTCGTGGAGCGCGTCGAAGGGCTTTGCCGGGAGGAGGACTGGATGCGCGCCTATGGCGAGATCAATGACTTCGAGGAGCAGCTGATTCGCAACCGCACCATTGTCGTCAAGTTCTGGCTGGCCATCAGTAAAGAAGAACAATCACGTCGTTTCAAGGCTCGTGAAACCACCCCCTTCAAGCGCTTCAAGATTACCGCAGAGGATTGGCGCAATCGTGATAAATGGGAGGAGTACGAAGATGCCGTTTGCGATATGGTCGAGCGCACCAGTACGCAGATCGCGCCGTGGGTCCTGGTCTCCGCCAACGACAAGCGTTATGCCCGCATCAAGGTATTGAAAACCCTGTGCCGTTGCATAGAAAACCACTTCCGGCAGTGATAAAATCTTTCAGCGGACAGCACGCGTGCAACTGACCGAGGTTGCCAGAAAACTCGCTTAAATCCCGGGGCTTCAATCACCGGGCAAGGAATCACGCAAAAGGAACGACATCCTGTTGTTTGTCTGAAAAATCACAAGAGCCACCCCGTTCGGGGCGGCTCTTATCATATGAGGCTCAACAGGCATTGTGGTTTCAAAATAAGCTGGAAAGGCTTGAAACAGGCAAGTCGTTGATCTCCATCAACATCTAACCAGAGAGTAACGCAAGGTTAACGCGTCTGGTTGATAGTGAGGAAATCCAAACAGGGGAGGACCCGACATGTTCAACAGACGTACAGGATCTTTGCCGATAAAAGAGGCGCTTGTGCAACTCTTCGGCCGTCAGGAATGTCAAACCCCTGAGCGAGGCGTACCGGTGGTGCTGGCGTGGCAGTTGCTGAACAAACAGGAAAGGATAAGGATGAAATATGTATAAGGATGCAATAAAAGATGTCACTGGGATCTGTTTTGAAACCCTCTGCAGGGCTCTGCTCAGCCTGCTCCTGCTGGTGATTCTTGCCGGCATGGCTTACGGCGTGGCCCGCACAGCACTGGATCTGTTTTCCGCCACCGGAGATATGCTGACCGGATCCGGTTTGCATGAAGCGCTCAAGCAGATGGTGGTCAACGTGTTGATGGTTCTGGCCGTGGTCGAACTCTTTCGCACGGTCAAGGCCTACTTCAGTGAAGGGCGGGTCAAGGTCACCTATATCATCGACACCGTACTGGTGGTCGTGATCACCGAAATCATGGGATTCTGGTACATGGACGTCGAAGTGGCGCGGGTTGGCCTGGCGATTGCCCTGGTCGTGGCGCTGATGGGCGTACGGATCATGGCGATTCGGTTTTCGCCAAAAAGGCGTGAGTTGATGGACGGTCTCTAACGATCTATCGGTCGGTGGACATCCATGATAAGTAAAGTCAAGAGGTGCTCCTCATACCTTCTCCCTGATCCTGCCGCTCTGCTTGTATTTTCCGGAAAACGCGATAAATGGATAGCATGAAAGCATACAAAAAAAGAACAGGCTTTTTTAACATGGCTACCCTGCCAAGTGCCATCCTGGCCTGTGCGTTTTTCTATGCAACGCAACATCTTTCCAGAGAAGGAGTAGAAAATGAAAAAAAATGCTTGGCATTTCGGTCTGTTGGCTTCCCTTTTGATATTGCCTGCCTGCGATAGACAAGAGGAACCGCCCAAAGAAACTCTTGTCGCGCCACAACAGCAGGTCCAACCCGTCCAGCCGCTGATGACCTCTGAGCAGGCAATGCCTCCCTCCGGGGCTATGCCCATGGCCGAATCAATGACCAATGGTGATATGGCTGTCGGCGAGAAGGTCTACAAACAGGCATGCAGTTCCTGCCATGACGAAGGGATTTCCGGGGCTCCCAAGATCGGCGACAGTGCGGCCTGGGCTGAGCGCATTGCCAAAGGCATGGAGACTCTGAACAAAAACGCCATCAACGGCTTCACGGGTGAAGCCGGCATGATGCCTGCCAAGGGCGGACTCTCTTCCTTGAGTGACGACGAGGTCAAAGCTGCGATGGAGTACATGGTGGCGCAGAGCAAGTAGGCTGACGCGCATACAAACAAGCCATAGAGCCAGGTCGGGCCTTCGGGAGACATTCCTGGATGTCGCTTTTGCAAGACTCGCATCCCAGGCTGCGACGCTTAATCCGACTCCTTCTCTCTTTGTGCTGCCGATCTGGTAAAATAAAGAATCTGCACACTACGGAGATGAAGATGAAACAGATCCTTTGCGCAACACTGTTCTTGATCCTCCTGATCTTTGGGCAATCCTTTGCCCTTGAAATCATTTCACTGGCACCGAGCCGCGGTGCACCGGGAACCCTGGTTACTGTCAACGGCGGGCCTTTCTCATCCGCAACCCAGCCTTTTCTTGGAAGCCACTATGTCGCCCCGCTGCACCTCCTGGAAAACCGCCTGGAATTCACGGTTCCTTCTCTGCCGCCGGGCCAATACATCCTGACAGTCCAGGATGAGACCTCGGTCACGGAGCAAGCCTTTCAATTCGAAGTCATGGCACCGGTTCCCCGTATAACCGAGCTGAATCCGAGCAACATCGATGTCTGTCATCTTGAAGACGGGCAACAGCTCGAGGTCAGTGGGCACAATTTTCTGCCGGGGGCTGTGTTGCTGGTCAATGACATGGTGGTGCCGACCAATGTTGTTGAGCCAAACCGCATCGAAGCGCGTCTGCAGGGTTTTCGGCAGCCGGGAGTTTATGGCGTTCTGGTCCGCAATCCGGACGATGCGACGTCGCTGCCTCATTCGCTCTGGATCAACAGCATTCCGGACATCAGCAGTATCGAGCAGGGCGACGAATTCCTGGAATATTATGAGGTGATTATCCGTGGTAAGAATTTTCTGCCAAGCTCGATTCTGGTGGTCAAGGAGCCGGAGGACAGCATGACCGGTCAGTTTTATCGACAATTCTCCTTCGTTGCCCGCAACCGCGACGCATCAGCAGGCGTGTCCGCGATCACGCCGCAAAAAGATCGACTGGTCTTCCTCGATTGCCAGACCATGGTCTACTATCGTTATCCAGTCGTTTCCCAGAAGAAGTCCCTGGGATTCATGGTCCTCAATCCGGATGGCAACAAGACCGATTTGTACTACGCGGACCTGCCGTAAAAATGCGGAGAAAAGAGCATCTCGCTAACAGGCATAAAGGAGCAAGTCATGAAGCAATCACTGGGGGCCAAACCCCTTCTCTTTCCGACACCGGTTCTGCTGGTTGGGACCTATGACCGCGAAGGGAAACCGAACCTGATGAATGCCGCCTGGGGAGGCATTTGTTGTTCCAAGCCGCCCTGCGTAACCGTGTCCCTGCGCCAGGCGACCCATTCCTATGCAGGGATTGTCGAGCGGCGGGCCTTTACTATCGGCGTTCCCTCGGAAGGGCAGATGAAGAAAGCTGATTACTGCGGCATCGCCTCGGGGCGGGATACAGACAAGTTTGCTGCAACCGGCTGGACTCCTGTTAAAAGCACTCTGGTCGATGCCCCTTATGCTGCCGAACTGCCCTTTGTTCTGGAATGCCGTCTGCTGCATACCCTCGAAATCGGCCTGCACACCCAGTTCGTCGGCGAAATCGTCGATATCAAAGCCGAAGACGACGTGCTCGGCGACGACGGTCTGCCCGATATTCTGAAGATCAAGCCTCTGGTTTTCGATACCGCCCATCGCGGCTACCACGGCATCGGACCGCTGCTGGGCCAAGCCTTCTCGGTGGGCAAACAGTCATAACTCAGGAAAAACTCTATGAATGAAGCGACTTGCATCAGTCATCCCTTAATTGTTTTGACTGGTGTTGCGCTTTCGCCCAGGCTCGAGCTAGCTTCGACCGGGTGCGCTGCTGCATGTTAAGAGGCGACGTCCCCTTACTCTCCCATTGGCAGATGCTGGCAGCAGTCACTCCGATGCGGGCGGCAAAGACTGCCTGGGTTTCTCCGAGAGACAACCGCCAGGCATGGATGGCCTCACCGGTAAGAAGCTCGGCAAACGCCATTCTTGTGGAGGGCTTTTGGTTCCCTTCGATTTTGAACGGAACGGTTTTGGCTTGTGCTTGCCGCGCGCGTGTGAGTTTATTCCGACCAGGCGAAGAAACCGGTGACTTCTTTGTCTGCCTTGCCGGAGTGACGTGAGTATCAGAGGGAAACGCCACCCCGGGTTCGGCCAGGTCGATACCGAAGACATCAGCCAGGCCGGTTGTGGCTAT
This sequence comes from Deltaproteobacteria bacterium, assembly GCA_024636215.1. The sequence goes on along the minus strand of JAGXHL010000071.1, from coordinate 12,191 downwards.
CCTCCGTCGGGAGCTTCCGGCTTCGGCCGCACTTGTAACCGCCGCCGAGACATTCACCAGCTCTTCGTGGTTTACCCCGCGCAGGAGGAAAAGCAGCTCCGGGGAGTGGTCGAGGCGGGCGCCCGCGCCGTAGAGGACGGCAGCGACATGCTTGCACATATCCGCCCAGTCGGGACAGTCGCAGGAGAACTGCATCTCACCGGGCAGAGGGAAAAGGCCATCCCGACGGTCCGCAACGACTTCCATGACGCCATGCTCCAGCTTGCCACGCAGCAGGTCGATCAGCGAGCCGATTCTACCGCTGCATGCCGTTCGCACCCTGTCCCATTTAATTTTCGTTAGCGGCGCGATGCTAACGACAACGTTGTACAGAGAGGACCCGCTGACAATTGCCTCGATTCTGCCCGGTTGAATGGCTAGATGACAGACCGAGCCGTTGCGAACATAGCTACGTCCCCGTGGCAGGCGATTGGCATAATCGCTGAACGATTCCATGTGATCGCACCATCCCTTCCCCCAGAAAGAAACGGCGATCTTGCGCCCGACCAGTTCCACCGGCTGGATATCCCGCCCTTTCTTTTTCAGTTTTTCCACTTGTTTTCTCGCCTTCTCCCGACGTTTTGCTACCGGTACGTAAGGCGGCCAGGCATCATAGCGCATCGCTGCGATCTCCTTTTGCTTATATTCCAGTCTTATCGAGATCGAGGGCCACCAGGCGCAACAGCGCGGCGTCATCCATCTCGGTCAACAAGGTTTCCGCCCCTTCCAAAAGCTCGGCAGCCAACCCTGATTTAGCGGTGATCAAGGTATCGATCTTCTCCTCTACGGTCCCCTTGCAGACAAATTTGTGTACCATGACATTCTTTTTCTGACCGATGCGAAAGGCACGGTCGGTGGCCTGATTCTCAACTGCCGGGTTTCACCAACGGTCAAAGTGGATAACATGCCCGGCAGCAGTCAGATTGAGACCAGAACCCCCGGCTTTGAGGGAGAGTACAAAGAACGGCGGCCCATCCTCCTGTTGGAAGCGGTCGACCAGCTTTTTGCGTTCAGCTACCGCCGTGCCGCCATGCAGCACCAGGCCGGGACGGCCAAAAATGCCGGTCAGGAAAGTGGCGAGCGGTGCAGTCATCTCTCTGAACTGGGTAAAAATCAGCACCTTTTCCTGACGGGAGGCGATCTCTTCGGTCAACTCTCGCAAGCGTGCAAACTTGCCGCTGCGCTCCGCTGTATAGTCACCATCGCCGAGTGCCTGGCCGGGATGATTGCAGATCTGCTTGAAGCGCATCAATGCGGCCAGGATCAGGCCTCGTCGCTTTATCCCTTCACGCTGATGCTGGAGCGCATCGCTCAATTCCTTAACCACCAGCGTGTACAGACGCGCCTGAAGCTTGGCGAGACCGCACCAGGCCACCATCTCCACCTTGTCGGGCAGGTCGCTGATGATACTGCGGTCGCTCTTGAGTCGACGCAGAATATAGGGCTGTACCAGGCTGCGCAATGGGGCATAAGATGGTGGTTCGCTCTTTTCGAGGGTCGCGATGAACCGTTTGAAACGGGGCGCGCTGCCCAGCAGGCCGGGACAGATGAAATCGAAAAGCGACCAGAGATCGGCAAGCCGATTTTCAACCGGAGTGCCTGTCAGAGCGATACGCGCCCTGCCGGAAAGGGCTTTGACGGCCCTGGCCTGACGGGTGCCGGGGTTCTTGATCGCCTGCGCTTCGTCCAGCACGATCAGATTCCAGGTCAGATCCTTGAGCCACTCCTGGCGCTGCAACATGCCGTAGGTGGTCAGCACCGCGTCGACGGAAGTCAATGCGGCCGAGGGGTCAGCAGCAATCCGTTTCAGTTCGGCACGCTCCAGCTCTGCCGGATGCAGACAGACAATCGATAACGACGGCGCAAAGCGCTTGAGCTCACTCTTCCAGTTGGCCAGTAGTGAAGCCGGCAAGACCAGAAGGCTGGGAGCGGTTTTTTCGACGCGGCCCGATTGCGCCAGCAGCAGGGAAATTACCTGGATGGTCTTGCCCAGCCCCATGTCGTCGGCCAGGCAGGCGCCCAGGCCCAGTTCCGACAGGAACCAGAGCCAGTTAACGCCGGTCTGCTGGTAAGGACGCAAAGTCGCCTGCAGGCGCTCTCCGGGCTGCACAGCAGTCAGCCGGGACGGCTCCCGCAGGCCGGCCAATGACTCGCGCAATTGCTTTCCCGCCTCTACAAAGGCCCAGCCGGTTTCATCCAGAGTGGGATCCTGACCGGACAGATCGCGGTGTGCGCCGGCCAGCAGCCGCATTCCTTCCATAAACGAGAGGCCATCACCGGCCTCGGCTTCGATCCGTTGCCACTGTTCCATGGCCTGGCGGAGCTTTTCGCCATCCACCTCGACCCATTTTCCGCGCAAGAGTGTCAGCCCTTCCCTGGCCGCAGTCAGGGCCGTGACCTCTTCCGCAGTCAGCTCAGCGCCATCCAGGCTCAGCTGCACCCGAAAATCGAGCAGTGCCTGAGCCGAAAGTGTTCCATCAAGGCGATTGCCGACCACCACCTGCACCTGGGGGCGGGGACGTTTTTCCCACCAATCGGGAAGACGCACCACCAGGCCGCTCGCCTCCAGGGCCGGCACGTCCTTCAGCATCGGAAAAGCCTCCTCCGGTGTCCAGGCTAGAGGGTGATAGATGTCGTTGCTCTCCAGCAAAGTCTTTACCCAGCCGCAGCACTGACTCGCTGCGTACACCGGTTCCAACAGGCGCAGGAGCGCTTCACGGTTGTTGCGGCCGGCATATTCATGCAGAGCTTGACTCAAGGGAAGATGCTGGGCCCGGGCATTCTTCCCCAGGCGAGGGATGTAGGTCGCCATGAAGGCAAAGGGGAATTCAGGGTCTTGTTTGTTTTCTGCCAGGTGAAAGCAGACCCGTCCCACCTGCCGCCAGAGGGGTGCATACTGGTGCAAAAAACCGGCGATTCCTTCTCCGCTTGCGGCTATCTCAGCCAACACCCAACTGTCGAGATCGCGCCAGATCCCCTCTAGAACAGCGGGGGTGCAATATTCTGCGCCAGGCATGGGGGGTATGCTCAGAGTAAGCTGGGCCAGGGTCGCTGCATCGAGAGCGGGCAAGGGTTCCAGTCGTTCAGCGTCCGGCTGGCATTGACAAAGCAGCAACAGATAACGACTGGCGAAATCGCGCCAGAAGATCCAGGAAAGCGGCCAGTGCGGAACAGATTTCCCCTCCGCCAGGGCGATGAGCCCCGCGCCTTGGGAAACCGCAAAGGCCCGGATTATTTTCCCTTCGCCAGGGAATTCGGATTCGACGCTGACGACGGCACCCGGTGCGGCGACGTCGCTCGTCAGCAAATGGCCTGAAGGACTCAGAACAAGATTCACAACGTGTCTGCCTGATTGTTCATGAAGGATGAGAGAGGATTCGTTTCTGTCGCAGATATCCTAGCGTACGGTTAATGTAAACACAAAAAAATACGCTCAGTACGCACTGGTGTTCAAAGCGACCCAAACGTCTTGCAAGTGATTACGATGACTTATATCCTTCCACGGGACTACATGGTGTTTTTCTGCAAAGCAACGACTCAAGTGAAAACAGACTAAAAAGTATCATCTTGATACTTTTTGGCTTGACAAGGCTTGTTCCAGTGGCATTAATTGTAATGCACGATATGGAGAATTGACGTTGTCACCCAAGGACCACAGCCAACCTGCCTATGACCTTGCAGAGTTACTAGAGCTAATCAACAATCCTTCACGATGCCACATCACAGAGCGTGCCTGGGATGATGCCGTGGAGCTTGGTTTCGCTAGTGATTATGACATTATTAGCCAGGTATCAAAACTGACCAAAACAAATTTTCAGCACACAATGCCTTCAGAGAAAAAGCCAGGACAGATGCAGGATGTCTATAAAATAGATTGGCGAGACACGGTATTGTATATAAAGCTAAGAAAATCGAATCTTGGTCAAGGCGTGATCATTTCATTCCACACAACGATTTAGAGGGATAAAAATGTATAAAGATAATGACGTTTGCCCCGTTTGCGATACAGGTCATTTGCACAGAACAGTCAAAGATAAGACTTTCAAATACAAAGGCGAGAGTTTATCCGTTAAAGATGTTGTTGTTTATACGTGTGATGACTGTGAGGAGTCTTTGGTTCCCAAGGCTTCAATGCGTTTGTCGGAAAAGACTATCCGGGATTTTCAAAGGAAGGCCGACGGTCTTCTCACATCGGAAGAGATAAAAAAGGTACGTGAGGCCCTCGGGTTTACCCAGGAAGCTTTTGCAAATATTTTAGGTGTGGCATTGAAGTCTTTTGCTCGCTATGAAAATGGCACGGTCACCCAGAACAGGACGACTGACCATCTGCTGAGAATCCTTTTTGAAAAACCAGATACGCTTAAGGTGATTAGTAAAACTGCTGTCCGTGGTGTTCCTTTGAAGAAGGTTGTCGATCTTGGGGGTGCAACTCTTTATAATCCTGGCTATGGGGTTGACAGAGAAATTAAGTATAAGGTTAATTTCTAGCGGAATTTGACATGGAAGATTATACATTTCAATTTATAGATTATCGGCTCATAAGTCTTAGTTTTAGCCTCAAGGGCGAGGTGAACAAAAAAAGTGAAGACATCGAGATAAACCCGAGCTTTAAAATTAACAGAGAAATTGACAAGAAAGAGCTCAAAATCTTTTTAGAGATATCAATGGATAATGAGGATCTTCCCTTCGAGTTCAATGTCGTTATTGGTGGTCTGTTCAAGTTTTCCCGCGATATCAGCAAAATTGAGAAAATCGACGAAATTACCAATATCAACTGCGCTGCGATTTTATTCCCGTTTCTCAGGGAAACAGTTGCCGACCTTACGAGAAGAGCGGGATTCCCGCCGCTGCTTTTGCCGCCGGTGAATTTTTGTAAAGTTCACGATGAACTGACCAAAATCAATGAGATAGAAAGCCAGTAGAGTTAAGTCATCTTCTTGTTCAAGGAACCATGAAAACTACATGTTTTATTGTCCGAATGATTTTTAGCCTTCTGCTCTCTTTGTTTTTGTTTGGCTCCTCTTGTTTCGTACATCGTGCTGCACTCTTCCTCGCTCAGTTTTACATTTCTCTTCCGTATGGTTTATCTGTAGAGATGGGCTTGTTTGTTAGGGGTTTCTATTGACCTTGTTGATAGATTGCAGTATCTTGGAAGCCACTAATTTTACTTATTTTTTGGAGGGTTGGGTGATTTCTAGGGCAGGTTAGGTTGAGCATTCTCAAGCCGCAAATTCTGTGTAAGCAGTGTTGCGGCTTATTTTATTGACGCTGGAAGAGAAGCTTGATGTTCAGAAGCAGATTCGTCGTTTGGAAGGACAGCGTAATACCAGGCGGGCGTTGTTTGAGGCTCAGGATGAGATTGATTCAAAGCGAGAGGTTTTGATCGCGGAGATTGAGTGGAAGTTGCAGAGCAAGGAATCCCTTCTCGCACTATTCAGTATTTGTTGGCACATGGTATGAAAGCCATCATTATTATCAAATTTTCAGTCAGAAAACGGGGGGCACAATGACCAAGAAAACTTTGCCGGTAAAAGGAAAGATTGCTTTTGAAGACCTGAAAAAAATGAATGAGCACGGGGCCGAATTCTGGAGTGCACGTGAGCTTCAACCACTGCTCGGTTACTCCCAGTGGCGGCGTTTTCAGGATGCCATCGACAGGGCCATGAATTCGTGCGAACAATCGGGAAACAATCCTGATTATCATTTTGCCGGCGCCGGCAAAATGATCGAGACGGGCAAGGGGGCGGTTCGGGAGGTTGCCAATTTTCATCTGTCTCGGTTTGCCTGTTATCTGATTGCCCAAAATGGCGATCCACGTAAGCCTGAAATTGCCGCTGCTCAAAAATATTTCGCTATTCAGGCCCGTCGTCAGGAGATGTCGGATGCCTTAACCGCAGACCTGGAACGGTTGGAAATCCGCAAGCAGACCAGTGAGGAATTCAAAGCACTGTCTGGAGCGGCACGTGAGGCAGGGGTGCAGGATCGGATGTTCGGCATCTGGAAGTGAGTGGAATACCAAACGGCGGGCATTGTTTGAGGCGCAGGATGAAATTGATTCGAAGCGTGAGGTTTTGATTGCGGAGATTGAGGGGAAGTTGCAGCGCAGAGAGAATCTGCAACGGTTGTTTTTTCTTTATTGGCGGATCAACTGAAATTATCGGTTTGCCGGCGTCGGCAAACCGATGTCCAGCGATTGTGACTTATTCTGCCATAAGCGAAAGATACGATGATAGAAACCTATGGAGGGGGAATTCGATGGCTAACTTGCAGCAGTTTGGCGGCGACTGGACAACCGAAAAACTTTTGCGCGTGCAGAAATATCTTGTCGCGTATACGAATGCTCTGAAAAACCAACCATTTCGCCTAGTTTATATTGATGCCTTTGCGGGGACTGGTTACCGTAATATCAAAAGTATAGAAAACCAACAAGAACTCATGTTCCCCGATCAGGCCGGAGAGGATACAGAGGCGTTCCATGCAGGTTCAGCCAGGATCGCCCTGGAAACAGACCCACGATTTGCTGAATACTGTTTTATAGAGCAGTCGTCAGCAAAATGTGCTGAACTTGAAAAACTGAAGACCGAGTTTCCCGACAAGGCACGAGATATTCACATCTTCCATGAAGACGCCAATATGGCACTCATGCGTCTATGTAAAATGTCATGGAAGAATAAACGGGGGGTTCTTTTCCTTGATCCGTTCGGGATGAACGTGTCCTGGGAGACCATAGAATCAATTGCCAGAACCGAGGCGATTGATATGTGGTATCTCTTCCCCCTCGGCGTGGGTGTTAATCGCCTTTTAACCAAAAATGGCATCATACCCACAGCCTGGCAGCAAAAGCTGGACAATATATTCGGTTGTACCGAGTGGAAAGAGAAATTTTACCAGACAGAAGTGCAGCAAAGTTTGCTATGGGAAGAAGAGGTGACGACTAAAACCGGAGATTTTCAGCAGATTGCTGATTTTTTTGTCGAGAGACTCGAAAGTATTTTTCCCGGAGTGATAAAAAAACCGCTTCCTCTCTACAATGCCAAAAAGAACCCACTTTACCTGTTGTGCTTTGCCTGTGGTAATGAAAAAGGGACACCCATTGCCCTCCGCATTGCCGCGCATATTTTGAAAGGAAACTGATATGGCGTCGAATTCTGCCATCGAATGGACCGGGTCGACCTGGAACCCGGTTACTGGCTGCGAAAAAACCAGTCCCGGCTGCAAGCACTGTTATGCCGATCGTATGGCGAAACGCCTGCAGGCCATGGGTCAGAAAAATTATATCAACGGTTTCGAACTGGCAATGCATCCGCATGTGCTTGAACTACCGTTGTCCTGGAAAAAGCCGCAGACCATCTTTGTTAATTCCATGAGTGATCTGTTTTTGGCAGACGTCCCAAAGGCGTTCATCAATCTGGTCTTCGACGTGATGCGTCGGGCGCATTGGCACACTTTTCAGGTGCTCACCAAACGGGCCGAGCGACTGGGGGAATTAAGCAATGAATTGCCTTGGGCAGAGAATATCTGGATGGGTGTCAGCGTCGAAAACAGTGATTATGTTTCTCGAATAGATCATTTGCGTGTGACCGGCGCGAAGGTTAAGTTTCTCTCTATTGAGCCGTTGTTGGGATCGATTTCTTGTCTTGATCTGCGCGGGATTGACTGGGTGATCGTTGGGGGCGAGTCAGGTCCTGGGGCGCGGCAGATGAAAGAAGAGTGGGTTGTGGAGATCAAGGAACAATGTCTTGCAGCGAAGGTGCCCTTCTTTTTTAAACAGTGGGGTGGGGTGCGTAAGAAGAAGGCAGGTCGAGAATTGCAGGGGAAGGTCTGGGACCAGATGCCTCGCCAGTACAGAAAAAGTATCGAGATGGCAGGGATAGAAAAAAACATCGGAGCCTTTGGATGAGCAAAAAACAAAAACTCGAACTTACATGGATCGGCAAAGAAAATCGGCCAAAACTGGAGCCTCGCATTCTGCTTGATGGCCCGGACATGTCGTACCATGCGCCGCACCGGATTGCGGATAAGGATATCTTCGACAACCGCCTCATCTTCGGCGACAACCTGCTGGCTTTGAAAGCGATGGAACAGGAGTTCGCGGGGAAGGTAAAGTGCGTCTTTATCGACCCGCCGTACAACACCGGCAGCGCTTTTACCCACTACGACGACGGTGTGGAACATTCTATTTGGCTGTCACTGATGCGCGACCGGTTGGAGATCATTCGCAACCTGCTATCGGATGACGGTTCGTTGTGGATTACGATTGACGATAATGAGGGCCATTATTTAAAAGTTTTGTGTGATGAGGTTTTTGGGCGGGTGAATTTTATTGCGAATGTGATTTGGCAGAAAAATTTCGCCCCTAAGAGTAGTGCAAAGCACCTTTCAGTTAGCCATGACCATCTACTGGTGTTTACTAAAAATGGCATCGTTTGGGAGCGCAATCTCCAACCGAGATCTGGCACACAGGATGATCGTTACAAGAATGCTGACAATGACACTCGCGGACCGTGGATTTCTGACCAATTGACGGCTCGCAATCCGTACAGCAAAGGGCTGTACGCGGTTCGGTGCCCATCTGGTCGTTTAGTTGATGGTCCCCCAAAGGGTAGATATTGGGCTATCTCCGAGGAGCGATTCTGGGAGCTGGACGCAGATAAACGGATATGGTGGGGCAAAGATGGTAATAACATGCCCCGCTTGAAGCGTTTCTTGTCTGATGTGCAAAAAGGTGTTGTTCCTCAGACGATCTGGTCTCACGAGGAAGTCGGACACACACAAGAAGCAAAGAAGGAGCTTCTTGCGCATACGGCGGATGTTGATGAAGTCTTTATGACTCCAAAACCTGAGAGGCTCCTCAAGCGCGTTCTAGAAATCGCCACTAACCCCAACGACCTCGTCCTCGACTCCTTCGCCGGTTCCGGCACCACCGGCGCCGTCGCTCACAAAATGGGCCGACGCTGGATCATGGTTGAGCTGGGCGAGCATTGCCATACCCACATCATCCCCCGCCTGCAAAAAGTCATCGACGGAACTGATCAGGGCGGCATCAGTAAAACCGTGAATTGGAAAGGCGGTGGCGGTTTCCGCTACTACCATCTAGCCCCCTCATTAATGGAAAAAGACAAGTGGGATAACTGGGTCATCAGCAAGCAATACAACTCCGCCATGCTGGCCGAAGCAGTTTGCAAGCTCGAAGGCTTCATATATGCCCCGTCCGAAACCCTCTACTGGCAGCACGGGCATTCCACCGAAACCGATTTCATTTATGTCACCACGCAGAACCTCAATTTCGACCAGTTACAGCAGATCACCGATGAAGTGGGGGAATCCCGCTCTTTGCTTGTCTGCTGTTCCGCCTTTCGTGGCCGGGCCGATGCCTTCCCGAACCTGACCATCAAGAAGATTCCAAACGCCGTCCTCTCCCGCTGCGAGTGGGGACACGATGATTACAGCCTGAATGTCGAGAACCTGCCGCAGAAACCGCCGGAGCCGGGTCAGCAGGCGCTTTTCGGTGAGGAGGGGTAAGCATGCATAATCAGGAGATTCGGGAGGCGCACGGTGAACTGTTGCTGTACCGCACCGAAGACGGTAAGACGCGCCTGGAATGTCGCTTTGAACAGGAGACCATCTGGTTGTCTCAGTCCCAGATGGCTGAGCTTTTTCAGACCACTTCGCAAAACATCACCCAGCACCTGAAGGCGATTTTCATCGAAGGGGAACTTGATGAACCGGCAACTTGTAAGGAATACTTACAAGTTCGTCAAGAGGGGTCACGCCAGGTGCGCCGGTCGGTGAAACATTACAATCTCGATGCGATTCTGGCGGTGGGTTACCGCGTTCGTTCGTCCCGGGGAACCCGGTTTCGGCGTTGGGCCACGGAACGACTGCGCGAATATCTGGTCAAAGGGTTCACCATGGATGATGAGCGGTTGAAGCATCCTCCGGGACCGGGTGTGCCGGATTACTTCGATGAACTGCTCGAACGCATTCGTGACATCCGTGCCAGTGAACGCCGCATGTACTTGCGGTTGCGCGAGATCCTGGCGTTGGCGGCCGATTACGAACCGAGCAACGAGGAGACCCAGCGATTTTTCATGACGGTGCAGAACAAGCTCCATTTTGCCGCCACCGGCCTGACGGCGCCGGAGCTGATCGCCCAGCGTGCCGATCATGCTGCGGTCAATATGGGTCTGGCCACCTGGAAGGGCGGGGTGGTGCGCAAGGGGGATGTGACCGTAGCCAAAAATTACCTGCACGAGGAGGAGATTGCAGAGCTGAACCGGATCGTGGTCATGTTTATAGATTATGCCGAGGATCAGGTCCGGCGGCGCAGACAGGTGTTCATGCAGGGCTGGAAGGATAAGCTGAACGATTTTTTGCACTTCAATGAACGCGCCGTGCTTGAGCATGCCGGAAGCGTTTCGCGAGAGGCAGCAGATCGTCATGCCTATGACGAATATGCCCTGTTCGAGCAGCGCCGCCGCGAAGCTTTGGAGCAGGCGGTGCTGAAACAGCTTGAAGAAACCGCGAAGCAGCTCAAGGACAAGTCATGATCCGACACGTCAACGCTATCTCCGGCCGTCTGAGCCTCCGCCCACCGCAGCGACGCTCGCTGGAAATCCTCGACCGCATCACCGAGATCGCCCCGCCGCGCAAGGAAGCTGACCTCGAAGCGGCACTTGAGATTATCCGCAGTGAATACCCAACCGTCACCAACTTCGAGCGCGAGTTCCCATCGCTCTGCTTTGCCCTGGCAACCGGTGTCGGCAAAACGCGGCTCATGGGAGCGTTCGTCAGCTACCTGCACCTGGCCCATGGAATTAATAATTTCTTCGTTCTGGCGCCAAATTTGACCATTTACAACAAGTTGATCGAGGATTTCAGCAACCGCAATCATCCCAAATACGTATTCAAGGGGATTGCCGAGTTCGCATCCTACCCGCCAGTCATCATCACCGGCGACAATTACGAGCCGAAGGCCGTGAACCTGTTTGATGTGCTGAACCCTGTGAAGGTCAATATCTTCAACATCTCCAAGATCAACTCCGAGGTTCGGGGCGGCAAGGCGCCGCGGATCAAGCGCCTCTCCGAATACATCGGCGAGAGTTACTTCGATTACCTGGCCGGTCTCAAGGACCTGGTGCTGCTGATGGACGAGTCGCACCGCTATCGAGCTTCGGCTGGTATCCGGGCGATCAACGAGCTGAAGCCGATTCTGGGTCTGGAGCTGACCGCGACACCTTTTGTCGAGACCGCTAAAGGGGCAATCCCTTTCCAGAACGTCATCTACGACTACCCGCTGGCAACCGCCATGGCCGATGGTTTCGTCAAGGAACCGGCGGTAGTGACCCAGAAGAACTTCAATCCCCGCGACTTCTCGCCGGAACGCATCGAAGAGATAAAGCTGGAAGACGGTGTACGTCTGCACGAAAGCGTCAAGGTCGACCTGGAAACCTATGCTCGCCAGACCGGCCAGAAGATCGTCAAGCCGTTCATGCTGGTCATTGCCCGCGACACCACCCATGCCCGACAATTGCTCGATCTGATTCAGTCGGACAAGTTCTTCGAGGGACGTTACCGGGACAAGGTGATTCAGGTCGATTCCAGCCAGACCGGAGCGGCTGAAGAAGCGATGATCCAGAGGCTGCTGGCAGTGGAGAGCACGGAAGAACCGACCGAGATCGTTATCCACGTCAATATGCTCAAAGAGGGATGGGACGTTACCAACCTCTACACCATCGTGCCGCTGCGGGCGGCCAACGCGCGCATCCTGATCGAGCAGTCGATTGGCCGTGGTCTGCGTCTTCCTTATGGCAAGAAGACTGGTGTGACTCCGGTCGACCGACTCAACATCGTTGCACACGACCGGTTTCAGGAGATTATCGACGAAGCCAATCGTCCCGATTCGGTGATCCGCCTGCAACAGGTCATTCTGGAACCGGAAAAAGATTTCCAAAAAAAGACCACGGTCGTTTCGCCATCGACCATCGAACAGAAGTTGGGGTTAGCGACTCAGACAGGAGTTTAAGGATAACCCTCTCACTTTAGCCAATTAAGCAGTAATATCAGTATGTTGCGCCCCCTCTGTGCGTAAGACCCCACTAAATGACCTATATTGAACGCATATAAACGCATTATTACAGCATATCGCTTCT
>JAGXHL010000070.1 GCA_024636215.1 Deltaproteobacteria bacterium | reverse complement strand
TGGGTCGTCAGCAGAATCTGTGGTGATATTCAGGTTCCGGTAACGCTCCAAGTGTATGATATAAGGCAATTTGTAAACATTTTGGGGTCTTGAAACCGTAGGCTTTTCTCATAGTGAGTTTCGCTTTGAGGTTCAGACCCTCTACCGCACCGCTGGATAGCTGCCCTTTGGCCTTGAACCAGTTGAGGATCAGCGGTTTGTGACTACGCAGCATGCGGGCGACTTTCTTCATCGGATCCAAGTCGGTCTGCAGTGCCCGGGTCACCCAGTTGTCGAGAAACTTACCGGCGAAGTCGGGGCGCTGATACTCCCAGAACCGCTGAAAGTCCTCACGCATCAGGTAGCCCTTGATCGACGCCAGATTGAGCTTGAGCAGTTCGTCCAAACGGGCTGTCTGCTTTTCGGACAGATTCTCCGGACGCTTCAGCAGCAGCCAACGGCCGCGTTCGAGGACATTCTCCCGACGGTTGGCCTTGAACAGTTTTACTTCGTCGCGCCGAATCTGGTCAATAGCCTCATTAAACGCCCGCATGATGTGGAAGCGGTCGAGAATGTTCAATGCCTGCGGGGCCTTCTTGGCGATGACCTTGAGATACGGCGCCCACATGTCGCTGCAGACGAACTTGATTTGGGCGCTGCGCTCTTTGCCGAACTCGTGGAAGAAGCGCAGCAGCGTTTTCGCACGGCGCTCGGGGCCGCACCACAGAAGCCGCCTGGCCCCGGCGTTGAGTTGATAGACCATGGTCAGGTATTTATGCCCCTTGAACACCTTGATCTCGTCGACGCCGATCTCCGTGACGCCGTCGAGGTCTCTGTGGGCCAGGCCATAATCGACAACGAGCTGGACAGCCCGAAAGACTGTGTCCCAACTGGTCTCGAAGATGTCGGCGGTCTCCTTCCAGGACAGTCGCTTCGCCCAGCGGGCCAGAAAGACCTGGTAGGAGAAGGTCATTCGCTCCTTGCCGTAGCCCCAGGGCAACGCCTCCACCTTGACGCCGCAGGTGGGGCAGTCAACCCGGCGCGGTGCATAGCGGTAGTAGCACTTGAACGTCCAGACCGGCAGATACTCGAACAGGCGCTGCGGCTGCCGATCATACACGCTGCGCTGTTTGCCACACTCGGGGCAAAGTGGCCGACTGTTGCGGCGCGGTTCAATGTCAATGACCAGTGCTTCCACTCCGTCAACGGGCATGACGCAGATGGAGCCGTAAACGAACGACTTGAATCGTTCGACCTTGTTCAGTAAAGTCTTAATCAGCATTGTCTTCTTTCGGTTTGGATTTGATAGTTTCCGCAAAAACCATCTTATCCATCCGGGGAAGACAATGCTCTAATTTTTAACTCCCTCTGCCCACAGATTCTGCGGAAGAGGCTTGTTTATGAAGGCGAAATGAGTATAATGCCACCAATTTCAAAGGAGGTTTTGATGAAGAATACCCTTAATTATGAAGACTCGGGTTCCGGTCTGCCGGTCGTCCTGATTCATGGTTTTCCCCTAAACAGGAGTATGTGGCAGCCGCAGGTCAAGGTTCTTGCGGACGCCGGCTGCAGGGTTATCTGTCCTGACCTGCCCGGTTTCGGGCAAAGTCCTGTGCTTGAAGGTGATGCCTCCATGGATCGTTACGCCGACGCCGTGATGTCCCTGCTCGATGAACTCGGTATAGAGCAGGCCGTGATTGGCGGTATGTCAATGGGCGGCTATGTTCTGCTGAATCTGGTTGCGCGCTACCCGCAGCGTTTGCTCGGGGCAATGTACTTGGTCACCCGGGCGGCTGCTGATGATCCGGCCGGCAAAGAAAAGCGCAGCATGCTGGCCAAAGAGGTTGCCGCGGGCGATGCCGCCATCGTACCGGATTCTTTTGCCCAGGTATTGTTCGCTCCGCATACGGCAGAGGAAAAGCCAGGGTTGGTAAAGGCTGTGCGTCAGATGATGGAATCAGCGTCTGCCGGAGGGGTTGTCGGCGGTCTGCTGGCGATGCGGGATCGTGACGATTTTGTCGACAGGCTGCCCGGACTCGACGTTCCGGCCCTGGTCGTCGGCGCCGAGCTGGATGCCGCTGTGCCGATCGAACATGCCCGACTCCTCGCTCAGGGCCTCCCCGATGCTCAGCTGGAGATCATTGCCGGGGCGGGGCACATGGTGAATCTTGAACGGCCGGAGGAATTCAACCAGGCGATCAAAAAATTTATCCACAACCGGGGACACATTAGTAATGTGTCCCCGGTTGCGTGAGTATCTGCTATCATACCGACCATGAAGTGGCTGATCCTGGTTACATATCTCCTTATGCTGGCGTTGCGCCTCTGGTTGAGGCATCTGAACCTCAAGCATCTTGCCCGCTACGGGCACGAACTCCCCAGGGCTTTTGCGGGGCATATCGATCGGGAACTGCTTAAGAAGACGTCGGATTACACCCTGGCGACCAGCCGTGCGGGTCTGGCTGAATCCTTGTTCGCTAGCGTCCTGTTGCTGCTGTTCCTTTTCGGGGGGCTGCTTGAATGGTATGACCGCTGGATTGCGGGGTTCTCCGATAGCTTCATTGCCCAGGGAGTGCTTTTTGTCCTCGGGCTGGTTGTGGTGCAAACTCTTTTGGATATCCCGTTCAGCCTCTACCGCACCTTTGTTCTCGAGGAACGCTTTCAGTTCAACACCTCGACGCCAAAGGTTTGGGTCACTGACCTGATCAAATCCCTGCTGGTCGGCCTGATCCTTTTGTCTCTGGTGACCTCCGGAGCTTTGTGGCTGGTGCAGGCGAGCCCTCAATCCTGGTGGTTGTGGGTGTGGGGCTTTTTTGCTCTGATCACCCTTGTCCTGATGTACCTTTCCCCGGTGTTGATCGAGCCGCTTTTCTTTAAATTCCAGCCCTTGCAGAATGAGGCCCTGGCTGAGCGGGTCAAGGCCGTCATGAGCCGGGCCGGATTGCACATTGACCGGGTTTTGCAGGTTGATGCTTCCCGGCGCAGTAAACACTCGAATGCTTATTTTACCGGCATCGGCCGGGTTAAACGCATCGTGCTCTTTGATACTCTGCTGGAGCAGATGTCCGATGATGAAATCCTTGCTGTGCTTGCCCACGAAGCCGGGCACTGGAAGCTTGGACATATCTGGAAACGTCTGCTGACAATGGAACTGGTCTCGCTTGCCGTCTGCTGGCTGTTCTGGCTGTTGCTCTCCTGGCAGGGCCTGGCCGGCTGGTTTGATATGACTGGGCTTTCTTTCCCGGCCAAGGTGCTGCTGGCTGCTTTCCTGGCGAGCCTGGTCAGCTTTCCTGTCAAGCCCCTCTCCAGTTTCTGGTCGCGGCGCCACGAATGGCAAGCCGATCAATTTGCTCTCGCCTTGACCGGTACCTCGAAGTCTTTGTCCAGCGCCCTTGTCAAGCTGAGCAAGGAAAACCTGAGCAACCTGCACCCTCATCCCTTGTATGCCTGGTTCTATTACTCTCATCCTCCCGTTGTCGAGCGCATTGTCAGGCTGGACCGCGCGCAAGATCTCCGCTGAGACTATGGCTGCCATTCTCTTTACCACGATTCTGGCTCTGTCTGCTCTTTACATCCCACAGCCGTTATTGCCTGTACTCTCTGCAGAGTTCGGCGTCAGCCGTGAAACAGCCGCTCTTTTGACGACCATCGCTTTTATCCCCTTGAGCCTTGCGCCACTTTTCTATGGCGCCTTGCTGGAGTCTGTTTCTGCGCGAAAAATGCTGCGCTGGGCGGTCCTTCTGCTGGCTGTAAGCGAGGGCTTGATGTTTTTGGTCGAACCCTTTGCCTGGTTGATGGCCCTGCGCTTTATCCAGGGGCTGCTGATTCCGGCGATGCTGACTTCCCTGATGACCTATGTTTCACAAGTCTCTGCGAAAAGCGATATTGCGCGAGCCATGTCCTGGTATATCGCCGCAACCATCCTCGGCGGTTTTGCCGGTCGCGCAGTCTCGGGTCTGATAGCAAGTCTGTTTCATTGGCGCTTCAGCTTCCTGCTACTTGGTGCCGGTCTTCTGGTCGCCTGGTTCTGGCTTGGCCGGATTGCCGAAGCCGGTGCCGTTAAGCTGGCCCGACCGAACCTGGGTGCCATCACTCAAATTCTCTCTGATCCGGTTGTTCGGACCACTTACGCCATGGTTTTTTGTTTCTTTCTGGTGTTTGCCGCCATGATGAACTATCTGCCTTTCCGCTTGACGGAGTTGAGCTCCAATGCTGATGAATTTCGCATTGGCCTGGCCTACTCCGGCTACCTGATGGGGATTGCTGTGTCTCTGAATGCCGTGCGTATTCATCGTCTCTGTGGCGGCCCCGAGCGGGTCATGGTTGGTGCGCTGGCGTTTTTTATCCTGGCCCTGCTGGTGATGCTGGTGCCGCTGGTGCCGGCTCTGGTTGGTGGTATGTTCATGCTGTGTGGTGCGGCTTTTTTGACCCATGCGACGGCAACCGGTTGCCTGAATCGACACCTTTCTGAATCCAAAGGGGTCATCAACGGCCTGTACGTCGCCTTCTACTACGGCGGTGGTGCCATCGGTTCTTACCTGCCGGGTTATGCTTATCGCGATTTCGGTTGGAACGGCTTTATCCTGCTGTTGTGTACTGTGCTGCTGGTGGCCTTGGCCCTGGCTGTGCACCTCTCACGTCTGACCCTGCAGCCCGTGGCTGATGAAGTCTAGCTGTTTTGCGTTAAGGAAAAGGTATCTATTCAGCTGGGTCGCAGACAACCCGTAGGATGCGGTGAACATCGTGAACCGCATCATTCCCCCGAGCCGATGCGGTTCGTACCTCACCACATCCTACCTGCTTCCCGGCCATCACTGGCGACAGACCCCCCTTTGCATGGGAGCCATAATCACCTGCCCGAAAAGTCAGCTGAACAGTCACAGGAAAAGAATTGTCCTGTTTGTGTTGACAGCGGCCAAACCCATGGTTATCTTTAAGGCTTCGTTTATTCATTCATTTAAAATTTCTTCAAGAAAGGGTTAGGTATGTATTCCAGATTATTTGTCACCTTGTTTTTACTGCTGTTTGCCGTCGGTTGTTCGGCCGAAGAAGTCAAAGTTGTTCCCGAGATGAAGCTGGATACGCCGAAGAATCGGATCAGTTACACAATCGGTGTGAATATTGGTAAAGATTTCAAAGGGCAGGAGATTGAAGTTGAGACCGATCTCCTTATGATGGGACTCAGAGACAGTCTCGAAGGCAAAGAACTCAAACTGACCGACGAAGAGATGGTCACCGAGATCCAGGCCTTCCAGCAAAAGATGCAGGCCAAGATGGCTGCCGAGATGGAGGCAGCCGCAGGCAAAAACCAGGCTGAGGGCGAGGCTTTCCTGGCGGAAAACGCAAAACAGGAAGGCGTTGTGGTCACCGAGAGTGGTTTGCAGTACAAAGTTATCGAGGCCGGCGACGGTGAATCTCCGGGCCCTGCCGATGTGGCAACCGTGCATTATAAAGGCACCTTGATCAACGGCACCCAGTTCGACAGCTCTTATGATCGCGGCCAACCTGCAACCTTCCCTGTGGGCGGGGTGATTCCCGGCTGGACCGAGGCTTTGCAGCTTATGAAGCCGGGTGCAAAGTGGCAGCTTGTTATCCCCTCCGATCTTGCCTACGGTGAGCGTGGTGCCGGCCAGGATATCGGTCCCAATGCGACTCTGCTGTTTGACGTGGAACTGATCAGCGTGCAAAAGGGTGACAACTGATGACTGCCCGGGATGAACGGGTTGTCGTGTCGGGAGATCAGATCAAGGTCAACTATGTAGGCCGTTTTGAAAATGGAGATGTCTTTGACTCTTCCGAGGGCCGTGAACCCCTTGAGTTTACGGTCGGTGGTGAGCAGGTCATCGCTGGCTTCGATCGGGCGGTCGTCGGTTTGAAGCCAGGTGAAAGCTGCAAGGTTGTCGTGGCACCGGCCGATGGCTACGGCGAACATGTTCCGGAGATGGTCGCTGCAATTGAGCGTGAGCAGATTCCTGACAACGACAAGCTGATGCTCGGCAGCATGCTTGAGGTCAGTATGGAAGACGGCCAGTCTCTTGAAGTGCAGGTCGTCGAGCTTTCCGATGAGACCGTGGTGCTGGATGGTAATCATCCTTTGGCAGGTAAAGAGCTGCACTTCGAAATTGAGTTACTCGATTTTGTCTGAACGTCTGGTTGTATGACAAGGGCCGTCACTTGTGGCGGCCCTTGTTCGTGCTGTCACAAACAAGTATAAGCCTTTTTTTCTCCGGTGCCTTTTGCTTCCCCCCTGAGTTCTGCGGCCGACAAGGGCTCTTTGGCGCTGTTTAAGTAATAACGGCATGAACTCTGCAAAGAGTTAGCTTGTGAACTCTTTCCAGCTCTGGAGATTGAATTATGCCGACGAAAAAGATAGTCCTTTCCAACGAACCTGTTCTTTTGACGATTCTGCACAATTCTTTTTTTCAGCGCGAAGGCTTTGACATGGTTCTGGTGCAGGATGGCCAGACCGGTTTTCAGGCCATTGAGGCCGAAGAACCCACCCTCGCAATTTTTGACCTGCAGCAGCTTGGTGAACAGGCGTTGGATTGCTGCCGGGCTATCAAAACTGACCCCTTGCTTGCTGCCACCCCGGTTTTACTTTTGCTCCCGGAGCAGGCCGCGGAGCAGCTCGCGGATGATTGCTGGGCGTCCGGCTGTGACGCGGTTGTCCATCGCCCCCTGGCGGCAGAGCGTTTCCTTGATGCGGCCTGTGGGTTGCTCGGCATTTCCCGACGCCTGGCCCGTCGTTTTCCGGTTAACTTCCAATTGAACTTCCTCGACAGCAAACAGAAAATGCATCTTGGCAGCTGTGTTAACCTCAACCGTGGAGGCATGTTCCTGGCCACAGAAACTCTGTTTCCTGTTGATACTGAGCTGAAAGTAGAATTTGTCTTGCCAGGTTTTCAACTGGCATTGAGAACCTCTGTGCGGGTCGCATGGGTCAACCACCCGGAATGGCGTAAAAAAAATTCCATGCCTTGTGGTGTTGGCGTGGAGTTCATAAGTGTCAGTCCGACATTTGTGGCGGCCTTGCAGGAGTTCCTGGACAGTGTCAGGATCGACGATTAACCTCTCAACCGTTTCTTTCTTCTCCTGCGCTTGACTGGTCGGATTGTCTGTTCGAAGCCGGGTTTAATTCCGTGCCACAATATTTACAGTGTATGGCATCGTAGCTGTGCTTTTCCGCACCGCAATTTGGGCAGGCCTGGGTGGAGACGTCCCCTCTGATTGGCGCAACCAGTTCTGCGGTGACAATCCCGGTTGGTACTGCAATCACTCCATAGCCCATGATCATGATAAGACTCGCAACCGCACGGCCAAGGGGCGTTTGTGGGGAGATGTCGCCGTAACCCACGGTCGTCAGGGTTGTGATCGCCCAGTAGCACGAAATGCCGATGGAAGTGAAGCCACCTTCATCGCCTTCGATGAGGTACAGCAGTGAGCCGAAGATGAGCACCAGGCTCAGCATGGCAAACAGGAAAACCGAGATTTTGCGAAAGCTCGCACGCATTGCCTTGAGCAGGGTTTCAGCTTCGTTGAGGTATTGAGCGAGCTTCAGAATCCTGAAAATTCTCAACAAACGCAGAACCCTGATAACCATCAGGTATTGCGATCCGGGGAGGAGCAGGCTGATATAGGTCGGCAGAACGGCAACTAGGTCGACGATTCCATAGAAGCTGCGGACATACCTCCATGGCTGGCCAAGGGATAGTATTCTCAGCACATATTCGATGGTGAAGAGGATGGTGAACAACCATTCAATAATGTAGAGTGCCTGACCATGTTGATTGCGGATCTCGGCGACGCTGTCAAACAGGACGGTGATGATGCTCAAGAGAATGATAAGGATCAGTACAACGTCGAAGAGCTTGCCGGCGGGGGTGTCGGCCTCGAAGATGATCTCATGCAGGCGGAGTCGCCAGGTTGGGGGACCTTGCCCAGGTTCAGGCTGGGGCTTCTGATCGCGGTTTGAGGGCACGCTTGCGTTCACACTGGACTCTCCGATAAAAGGGTCTGTGGTCATTCTGCCAGTTACCGGCCGTGCGGTCAATAAATCCGCTCGTCGTTCCTTGAAACGAAAGGCCCTCTGACGAGGGCCCTTTCTGAGCTCTTAGCTTTTTGCTGACCAGAGGCCATGCAGATTACAGTATTCTCGAGCTGTCACCTGCTGAGCGATGACCGGGAAGCTTGCCTCAGGCGCCTCACCTGGCTTCAGATTCTGGCGGTAAACCTTGCCGTCGGCGATCAATTCGATCCATTCGATGTAGTGATCATCCTGCATGGGGTGAGCAACGCTGCCAACCTTTACGCTAATGCTGTCTGTCTTGATCTCGATGACTGGGACATGCTTCTCCTGCGCCGCATCCTTAGTGTTTTCGGTGAAGTGGACCATCTTCTCGTTGCAGCAGACCAGGTCACCCTCGCCGCCGTGTACCAGCTCAACAATGTTTCCGCATACTTCACACTTGTAGACTTCATTCAGTTGAGGCATTTTTTTCTCCTTGTTGTTAGTCGTTGATCCGGTTGATTTCGAAGTGCCTGCGTCCATTCAAATTTGTTGCCGAATCGCGATTATAACATAATGCAGACAACCTGCAATTTATGACTAAAAAAGTCTTTTAGGTAAGTGATTTTAGTTAGATAGCGATTTCGGTCGATTTTAAAAATTTGGGGGGATTCTTCTTGCTTGAATGTGCAGAAGGTTGTGGCCCAAAACACAAAAGCCCCCCGGAGCGGAAGGCTTTTGTATGTCGATGTCAGTTTTGACTTATTTTATGTGGCAATCGTTACACTTGGTAGGACCGCTTTGTTCCTTGTGGCAGTCTTTACAGGATTCACCGTGAGCAGCCTTTTTGTCTATTTCGATTTTGGCCGGGGTGCCTTCATGGCAAGCTGCGCAATCCATTTTTTCACTGTGGCCTTTGTGATCAAAGGTGACTGTGCCTTTATTGCTTTCATAGGTCACCGTGTCAACAGCATAGGCGACTGTAAAGGCAAACGCGACCAGCATCATGGCAATAATCAGTTTTTTCATGGTTCTCTCCTTAAGGTTAGATGAAAAAAATAAGTATTGGCTAATGTATGGAATTAGTCCGTTCAGGTCAAGATTTTTTTATTGATTAAGGCAGATTCCGCTCCTTTTAATTCTTGATGAGGATGTTATAATCTCCGCAGTGTAAAATGACAGCTGATTATTATTGATAAAATTTTCGGGAGCAGGAGTTGATGATGCGTTGGATTATAACAGGGGTGATGGTGCTTTTTCTTGCTGGCTGTGCTTCCCGTTGGGAGCACTCGACAAAGCGCCAGGCGGAGTTTTATGCTGATGACAGGGCCTGTCAGGCTGAGACGGGAGATGCCGCAAAGGGCATAGAGAACGATCAGATGAGGGTCAGCTACGAGACATGTATGTGGCAGAAAGGTTGGCGCAAGAAACAGAAGATCTGGTTCTTTGAGCCCTCCACGAAGTAATCTTGTCTGAATAGCAACAATGCACGGGCGCTCCGGCAAGTCTGTCGAACCGCCCGTTTTTAGTCTGGTTTGCGTCTGGAAACGGCCCTTTTCCCCAATCTCTGCGTCAATCGGCGGATTTGATTGTGCGGCGTAAAGCACTACGCCTCCGCTCAAATCCTTGATTTCCCTGACCTTGCGAAAAATTGCTCGTTTCCAGATCGAAAACTTCACCCTGCCCATCTGGAGTTTCCGGATGGGCACAAGTCTATGTCGCAGAGCGAATAAGCCCGCCCTGTTAGCGGGAAATTGAATCGAGCTGGTAGCGGTCGCGGATGATGCGCATCAGTTGATTGACCCCGCGTAGCGCTTCCCGGAGCTGTTTTTGCGATTTTTCTGGGAGTCGTTGCGGGTCAATGGCGTTGCTCGGCGCGTTGCCTGCGGCAAGGTCGCTAAGCTGACGTTGCAGCCGAAAGTGAACCAGTTGAGAAAACGCCTCACTGATGAGCTCGCTGCATTTTTTGGACAGCACTCCTGATTGCCCCAATTTTTCAAGTTTATCCCAGGTGGTTCCTCCATCGAGGTTGTTTTCCAGGGCCAGAAGACTGGCTCCTTCCGTAATGGCAAAAATACCGGCTTTCTTCAGGTCGACCTTGCCTCTGTACTTACCCCTTCTTTCCACCTTGATTCGTCCAAACATTCCCAGCGGTGCGGGAAACCGGACAATATTTTTAGCCACGTACGGGAAGAAAATCATATTCTTCTGGGTGGTCACATGGATGAACTGATGCAGTGCTTGCTCTAGCGAAGCGTCTCCATGAATTGTTCTGAAATCCTGAAACATACCGAAGTTGACCATGTGCTCTCCCTTGGGGAGGGTTATCCACTGGGTGAGGAGAGCCTGCCATTCACTCAGGCTATGGCGCCACTGCGGGTTGCTGGCCATGGTGTTGCCCGAGCAGCGGGGAATGCCGACAAACTCAAGAGCATCAACCAGCCTTGAAGCGAAGCGGGCGCATTCCTCAAGATCTGGAACGGACATGTCATCGGCATAAACCATCGCGCTGTCCTGATCGGTGCGCAGAGTCTGTTCACCACGGCCTTCACTGCCGAGGGCAAGGTAGGCAGCTTTCGCCGGCAGGGTGATGCCCTCCTGGCTTTCCATCAGGGCAATGATGCGCTGTGTGAAACCATCGTTAAAATGAGCGATCAGGTGGACCAGGCTTCTGGTGTCGGCACTGGCCTGCATGGCGCTTGATACCATGTCGAGGATGCGGCTGTTGATTTCGCGAAGGTCGTCAAGTGACTCCGCGGCTTCGATTTCCTGGGTCAGGTAAAGAGGGCTGCGCGTCTGCATGCTGAGCAGGTCGGTCGCATTGATGACGCCAATCAGTTTGTTGTCTTCGTTGACAACCGCAAGCCGGTGAATATTGTTTTTGGCCATTTTGAAGATGGCCTCGAACACATAGGCCTGATGGCGCACTGTCATGACACCGACATGCATGATGTCGCGGACACGCTGTGAGCCAAGATTCTCGCCAGCGGTGGCAATAATGTCACGTAAATCTCTGACCGAAAGAATGCCGACCGGCGTTTCCCCTTCGACAACGACGAGTCCGGCAATGTTATGTTTACGCATTAATAGCGCGGCATCAATGACACTCATCTCGGGAGGGCAGGTGATAGCGGGAGTCCGGCAGACACTACCAACGTGCAGAAAAAAAAAGCTCTCTTCGGAAAAGTTGCTGCTTGGCATGGCCACTCCAGAAATAAAACAGGGAATCTTGGCCATTGTCTACGCTTTTGACTCAGGATGCAACCGTTCGTTGCCGGGGAGAGAATCAGAAAAAACAGCGGTGTGGCAAGCAAAACAGGACGTCCACTACCAAACTTGTGTTTTGCTGCTATACTTGTGACAGGCAAAATGCGAGCCTTTACAGCCGATTTTTTTCGTTAAGGATTTCCGAGTTGTTTTACAAAAACGAAACAACGTTATATTTTTTTATTGACTCGGTTGTGTGACTCAAGCTATCTTCTCGTTAAACCTCCTTAAATTTGGGGTTTTTACTTGTTAAGCGAAAAATAACGATGGTTAAAACCAGACTTATTCTGTTTCCTAAATGATCGCCTTAGCAGGTTTTAACAGACATATCTTAAGACTTTTATCAAACATTGTAACTGGAAATTAAAACCTTGTCTCCATGGGCCAGAGCCACTGGCAGGAGGCACCAACGGCATCGGAGTTATTCCCTTTATTATCCGGGCAGAGCTGAAGGAGGTGGTCAGGGAGTTCGCGTTCGGCATTTGAGATTTAAGAGTTTTTTTAACTAACCTGAAGGAGGTTATTATGGACAAAACTGGAGAAGCATATTGGAAAGCAGTACTGACGTTGATCGCACAGGTTTTAGCTGTTTGGTTCTTCGTCTCGTTCGGTTGTGGCATCTTGTTCGCAGATGCGCTCAACAGCATGAGTATCGGTGGTTATCCACTGGGCTTCTGGTTTGCACAGCAGGGATCTATGTATGTTTTCATCATACTGATCTTTGTTTATGCGAAGCTCATGAATAATCTCGACAGAAAATTTGACGTTCACGAAGAATAAAGGAGCTATTAGATGACTCTTCAAACTATGACATATCTTGTTGTCGGCGCGACCTTTGCTCTTTATATCGGTATCGCCATCTGGGCCCGCGCGGGCAGCACCAGTGAATTCTATGTTGCCGGCGGCTCGGTTCCTCCCGTTCTCAACGGTATGGCAACCGGCGCCGACTGGATGTCTGCGGCCTCTTTTATCTCTATGGCCGGCCTGATCTCCAACATGGGATACGGCGGCGCACTCTTCCTGATGGGCTGGACCGGAGGTTACGTTCTCCTGGCGATGCTGCTGGCACCTTACCTGCGTAAGTTCGGTAAGTTTACCGTGCCCCAGTTCGTTGGTGATCGCTTCTACTCCAAGTCGGCCAGTTGCGTCGCGGTTCTCTGTCTGTTGGCGGCGTCCCTGACTTACATCATCGGTCAGATGACCGGCGTTGGTGTGGCCTTCTCCCGTTTCCTCGGCGTTTCCAACACGATGGGCGTTCTGATCGGTATGGCCATTGTCTTCATGTACGCGGTTTTCGGCGGCATGAAAGGCATCACCTACACCCAGGTCGCTCAGTACTGCGTACTGATCCTGGCTTACACCATCCCTGCCATCTTCATCTCCATGGCCCTGACCGGCAATCCTGTGCCGCAACTCGGCCTCGGTGGTGATTTTGTCGGCACCGACATGACTCTGCTTGGCAAGCTTGATCAGGTTGTTACGGACCTCGGTTTCCCTCAGTACTCGACGATGACCCGTATCAGCACGTTGAACATGTTCGTCTACACCATGTCGCTGATGATCGGTACCGCCGGTCTGCCGCACGTTATCATGCGTTTCTTCACGGTTCCCTCGGTTAAGGACGCTCGTTCCTCAGCCGGTTGGGCGCTGGTCTTTATCGCGATTCTTTACACCACGGCTCCTGCTGTTGCCGCCATGGCACGTCTCAATCTGCATGCATCGGTTAACAAGGCTGTCAAATCTGGTGGCGACCTGTTCGCTGCCGAGAACAGCATCCAGTACGATGAGCGTCCCGAGTGGATGAAGCGTTGGGAAACCACTGGTCTGCTCAAGTTCGAAGACAAAAATGGCGACGGCCGTATCCAGTACTACAATGACAAGAACGCCCCTGCCGGCGCGACAGCTGCTGGTTGGCAAGGCAGCGAGCTCACGGTTAACCAGGACATTATGGTTCTCGCCAACCCGGAAATCGCCAGACTGCCTAACTGGGTCATCGCCCTGGTTGCTGCCGGTGGTCTGGCTGCAGCGCTTTCAACGGCTGCCGGTCTGTTGCTGGCGATCTCCTCGGCGATCTCCCACGACCTGTTCAAGAACATCTTCATGCCCGACATGAGTGAGAAGGGTGAGCTGATGACTGGTAAGATCGCCATGGCGTGTTCCATCGTCGTCGCCGGCTATCTCGGTCTCAATCCCCCGGACTTCGCGGCGGGTACCGTTGCCATCGCCTTCGGTCTCGCTGCCAGTTCGATCTTCCCCGCCCTGATGATGGGTATCTTCAACAAGAAGATGAACAAGGAAGGCGCCATGGCTGGTATGCTTGCTGGCCTCGGTGTCACCATGTTCTACGTCTTCGCTCACACCGGGCTCTTCTATGTCGAGGGGTGGGAGTATTATTCTATGTTCGGTGGCAAGAACTTCTTCATGGGTATTGAGCCGAACGCCTTCGGCGCTATCGGTGCACTGGTTAACTTTGCGGTTGCTTACGTGGTCAGCAAGGTGACTCCTGAGTGCCCCGAGCACATTCAGCACATGGTCGAATCTGTGCGGACACCTCGTGGGTCCAAGGCTGTTGACGGATCTCACGCTCACTAGGTTTCTGTGCAAATTTGATTTGGCTTCGGCCTGATCTCTTGACCCCGCCAGCCAGTCTGGCGGGGTTTTTTTACAAATTTTGTTGCTTGCCCCAGCATCCTCGGGTAAAAAAGGGAACAAATTTTTTGATGACTCTGCCAAGGCAGACTCACAGGAGTATTGAATGGTTTTTGATATAAGTATTGCTATCACCTGGATATTATTTCTTGCTCTCTTCCCTATGGCTTTTATCTGGCTGCGGCGTGCCTGGCGGATCTTTGTCAAACATGACTATTCCGAGGTCGCTTTAAAACGTGGTGAACCGCCACCAAATCCCAAGAAATGGGCCCCGGCCACGGGTATTGTCAATCTCGCTGCAGGCGGCACAGCCCTGGTGACGATTATCTGTGTTATCCTGGCGCTGTTCCCTTACAAGACGTGGAGTTCGATCGCCGGGGTGACCTTGTGGATGAAGATTTTTGCTGATTTTATTGTCAGTCGTCAGGCCCATCCCTTTGAACTCGGCCGCAAGAAAAACAATCAGAAGGAGTGACTATGCCATACACCATGATCCATTCCTGCATCCGGGTGATGGACCTTGAGAAATCAGAAAATTTCTACCGGGAGGCTCTCGGTTTTACCATCGCCAGGCGCAAGGATTATCCCGAACATAAGTTCACCCTGAGTTATTTACGTTCCCCTGGCAGCGATTTCGAGCTGGAGTTGACCTGGAACCAGGGCCAGACCGAACCCTACGAGCTGGGCAACGGTTACTCTCACCTTGCGGTGGCCGTTGTAGATCTTGAGGCCTCTCACAAAAAGCATGAAGAGATGGGTCTGGAACCTAAACCGTTGAAGGGTTTACCGGGGCAGGGGGCAAGGTTTTATTTTCTAGCTGATCCTGATGGCTATCTGGTTGAGGTTGTAAAGGCCTGAGACTCGCAGCCTGTCGACACGACCCAGAATAAAAAAGCAGGTCATGTCCCAGGACACGACCTGCTTTTTTTATGGAGCCGTTGATCCGACTCGAACGGACGACCTGCTCATTACGAGTGAGCTGCTCTACCAGCTGAGCTACAACGGCGAACTTTGTCAAGGCACCGATATTTAGCATAAACACTGTTGTCTTTCAATAAATTTCACGTCCGGTTTTTCTTCAGTCCAACCCTTTCTCCAGATCCTCCCAGAGATCGTCAATATCTTCAAGACCGACGGAAATACGCAAAAGATTTTTGGAGATTCCTTGCTGGAGTTTATCCTGGGCCGGAATGGCGGCGTGGGACATCGACCAGCAATGGGTGAGAATGGTTTCAACGCCGCCCAGGCTGGGGGCGATGATCGGCAGTTTAATACTTTCGAGAAGCTTTTTGATCTGGCTTTCCTCTTTCAGTTCAAATGAGAGCACCGCACCGGCCCCTGTTGCCTGGGAAAAGTGCAATGTTTTGCCGGGAAAGTCCGAAAGGCCAGGAAACCAGACCTGGGAAACGGCAGGATGACCCATGAGCCTTTCTGCCAGCGCCAGAGCATTGGTCTGTGCGGCTTCGAGGCGAACCTTGAGGGTTTTGATGCCACGGGACAACAAAAAGGAGTCAAAGGGTGAGAGGACTGCGCCGAAGGCGTTCTGGAAATATTTCAGACGTTTACCCAGTTCCGGGTCAGCTGTTGCCACCAGGCCGGCGAGGATGTCGCTGTGGCCGCCGAGAAACTTGGTGGCGCTGTGAATGGCTATGTCGATGCCCAGATCAAGCGGCCGCTGCATCAAAGGCGTCATAAAGGTATTGTCAAGCAGGGTCATCAGCTTGTGCTCTCTGGCGATCTCCACCATGGCCCGCAGGTCGGTAATTCTGAAGAGTGGGTTAGAGGGTGTTTCCAGAAACAGCGCCCTGGTTTGGGGTGTGATGGCGTCCTTGACTGCATTGCTATCAGTGGTGTCGACAAGGCTGACCCTGATTCCCTGTTGCGGCAGGACCTTGGTAATGTAACGCCAGGAACCGCCATATAAATCGGCGGAGGCAATCAGGTGATCACCACTTGAGAGCAGAGCCAGGCTGCTGCCTATCGCTGTCATTCCTGAGGCATAGGCAAAGCCGCGCACGCCACCTTCAAGCAGGGCTATCGCCTCTTCAACCTGTTCACGACTGGGGTTGCCGCTGCGGGCATAATCATATGCACCGGACACACCACCCTGGTGATGGTAAGTGGACGCCTGATAAACCGGTACAGTCGACGCGCCGGTCGCCGGGTCGCGATCTTTTCCCTGGTGAACCAATAGAGTTGCGGGACGGTATTGGGGGTGTGACATCTTGGTGCTCCTGTCTGGTATAAAATTCTGTCGTCGGAAACTCTAATTCTTACAGAGCAGTCAAAAGGCGCAATGCGTTTTGGGCGCAGTCTTCTTTGGAAACTTCAAGACAGGGCCTGATCCAGATCTGCAATGATATCCTCAACCGACTCGGTGCCGACGGAAAGTCGTAGCAGTCGTTCACAGATGCCGAGGCGTTCTCGCTCTGCTTGCGGAATATCAGCGTGCGTCTGGACCGCCGGGAGGGTCATCAGAGATTCTACCCCGCCAAGGCTTTCCGCAAAGGAAATCAGTTTCAAGCGTTTCAGAACAGTTTTCGCGTCTTCGGCCGTTGCGACCCTGAAGGATAGCATGCCGCCAAAGTCACTGGCCTGCTTTTTTGAGAGCTCATGGCCGGGGTGTTGCTGCAGACCGGGGTAATAAATCTCCGTGACCTTGGGCTGCTGTTGTAGCCATTGCGCGACGGTCGCGGCGTTTTTACAATGACGGTCAGTGCGCAGGGCCAGAGTTTTCAGGCTGCGCAAGAGCAGCCAGCAGTCAAATGGCGGCAAGATCGCACCGGTTGAGTTCTGCAGAAAGTAAAGTCTTTCACCTAAAGTTTCCTCTTTAGCAATCAGCACGCCGGCGCAGAGGTCGTTGTGACCGCCGAGATACTTGGTTGCACTGTAGATAACGACATCAGCACCGTACTCGAAAGGTTGCTGCAGGAGTGGACCAAGGAAGGTGTTGTCTACTGCGAAGAGGAGCTTGTGTCGATGACAGAGCTTGCCAAGTGCCGACAGGTCGGAGATGCCGAGCAGGGGGTTGCCGGGGGTCTCAACCAGGAGAGCTTTGGTCTGCTCTGAAACCGCTGCCGCGACAGCGGCCGCATCGGTGGTGTCGACGTAGGAAACGCTCAGGCCGAAGTTGACAAATATCTGGTCCAGAACGCGATAGGTGCCACCATAAAGATCTTCGCTGACGATGAGGTGATCACCCTGTGAAAAATGCAGGAAAAACGTAGTCAGCGCGGCCATACCTGAAGCAAAAACCAGCCCACGTGAGCCACCTTCCAACGCCGCCAGGCCGTCCTCAAGTACCTGTCTGGTCGGGTTGCCTGAACGGGTGTAATCGTAACCGGTCGATTCGCCTACTCCGGGGTGCCGATAGGTTGCGCTCGGATAAATGGGCACGCTGATGGCGCCGGTTTTTTCATCGAAGCCGACACCCAGCTGGATCAGGCTGGTTTCTTTTGAATATTGAGCTGTTTTTTTCATCTTTCCTCCTCGGTCTGTGGGAGGGGAACGAAAAAGCCCCTCCTCGGTTCTTGAGAAGGGGCCTGGAAAGACAATACGACTTGTCTTCTAAGCTCCGTCCCCATCTTTCCCCGGTAAACCGGGGCAGGAATTAGCACCTGGCACTCACCTTCGCTAACGCTCGGGCTCATCGGTTGCTGTGGCTTCAAAGGGCCTGTCCCTCCACCACTCTTGATAAAGACGCTGCTGTTAAGCAACTATTTGACTGCAGAGGTAAAGAACTGTGACAGGGTTGTCAACCAAAACTTGCATGACACCCGGTCATCCGCTGCTCTCTGCAGAAAATTCTCAGACAATCCCCTCAAAGAGAATGCTGGTGAGGTAACGCTCCCCGGAATCAGGCAGGATGGCAACAATCGTTTTGCCTTCAAATTCCGGCAACGCAGCCAGTCTTGCAGCAACCGCCGCTGCCGCGCCGCAGGAAATCCCCGACAGGATTCCTTCTTCGCGGGCCAGTCTTCTCGCATATTCAATGGCCTCGTCATTGCTGACCAGTTCAACGCGGTCGATCAGGTCAAGATCCAGAATCTCAGGAATAAAGCCGGCACCAATCCCCTGAATTTTATGCGGACCCGGCTGCAGCATCTCTCCAGCCAGATGCTGACTGATCACCGGGCTGTCTTCAGGTTCCACGGCGACTGCAATAATCTGCTTGCCCCGAACCTCCTTGAAATATCGTGAAACACCGGTAATTGTACCACCCGTGCCGACACCGGAAACGATCACGTCGACATTGCCTTCGGTATCATCCCAGATTTCCGGGCCAGTGGTTTGCAAGTGGATGGCCGGATTGGCCGGATTTTTAAATTGATGCAGCAAGACATAGCGATCCGGATCACTCGCCGCCATCTCCTCGGCTGCGGCAATTGCGCCGCTCATGCCTTTGGCGCCGGGAGTCAGTGCCAGGTTCGCTCCAAGAGCTTTAAGGACCTTGCGTCGCTCCAGGCTCATGGTGTCCGGCATGGTCAGTGTGATCGGAATGCCACGGGCTGCGGCAACAAAGGCCAAAGCGATGCCGGTGTTGCCGCTGGTCGGTTCGACAAGTTCCTTGCCCGGCCCAAGCAAGCCTTTTTCTTCAGCGTCCCATATCATCGAGGCGCCTATGCGGCACTTAACCGAATAGGCCGGGTTGCGGCCCTCGATTTTGGCAAGGATGGTTGCCCCGACTTTCGTTCCAACCCGATTCAGCCGCACCAGCGGGGTGCGTCCGATTGAAAGAGAGTTATCTGTATAGACTTGACTCATCGCATACTCCTTAAATGATCTGTAAAAGTGGCTAGAAGCTTGTCGAACTATTCATGAGCCAGCTGCAAATCCGGCTGTTTGGCCCATATTTCAGCTGCTTTTTGGTCCATAGCTACGGCCTGCAAATGAGCTGAAATCAGTTCACAAACATCCAAATTTCGCCTCGGTCCGTATAGCCCGACAGGCTACTAGATATTATTTTAATCTATCTTGCGAAATCTGCACCCCGCACAGATTGAAATTATAGTAATGAAAGACCCAAACCGTTTTAAACGACTCTTTTCCGGCATAAGAGGAGACACAGGGTTTGCTGTCCTGTTGTCGATAATGCAACAATAGGAATTATCATGAGAATAGTCAAGAATAAAATAAGCCTAAACTACGGAAGCTTAGTGTAGAAGGAATGCGGCCGCACTAAAACAACTGGTTTCGCAGTAATGTTCTGTGTTAAGGGGGGAGTCTGCTTTTGGCGCGGGTCAGGCACCGAGATAGGCTTTTTTGACCTCAGGGTTATCGAGTAACTCCTGGCCGGTGCCCTCGGCGACGATATTGCCGGTGTCGAGCACATATCCGCGGTGAGCCAGATGCAGGGCGAGGTTGGCGTTCTGTTCGACGAGCAGGATGGTCATGCCTTCTTCGTTGAGCTGCTTGAGTTTGCGGAACAGCTCATATTTGAGCACCGGTGCCAGACCCATCGACGGCTCGTCGAGCAGCAGGATTTTACAGCCGGTCATCAAGGCGCGGCCAACGGCGAGCATTTGCTGCTCACCACCACTGAGTGATTCGCTGCGCTGGTTACGGCGCTCTTTCAGGCGGGGGAACAGCTCGAAGATGCGGTCGTATTCGGCGTCAAGATTACAGCCCTTGTCACGGGAGTAGGTGGCCAGCTTGAGGTTCTCCAAAACCGACAGGTTGCCGAAGATCCGCCGTCCTTCCGGAGAAAGGGCGAGGTGCAGTTTTTTCACCACGTCGCTCGGCCGGGTCTTCAGGATCGACTCGCCCATGAACTTGATATCGCCGCCGACCACACGTGGCGCTTCCGGAGGCGGCAGCCGGGTGATGGAGTAGAGGCTGGTGGTCTTGCCGGCACCGTTGGCGCCGATCAGGGTGACAATCTCGCCCTCATTGACGTGAAAGCTGATCCGGTGCAGAGCCTGAATATTGCCGTACTTGACTTCGAGATTTTCAACTTGCAGAAGCATCAGATATTATCGTCTCCCAGGTAGGCGGTGATGACCGCCTGATTGTTACGGATATGTTCCGGGTTGCCCTCGGCGATGGTTTCACCGAAGTCGATCACCTTGATCTGCGTGGCGAGTTCCATCATGACGTCCATATGATGCTCGATCATCCAGATGGTCACGTCAAAGGTGTCGTGAATCCAGCGTACCAGCCGAATCAGCTCTTTGGCATCGCCCGAGTTGAGGCCGGCGGCCGGTTCGTCGAGCAGGAGCAGCTTTGGGTGAGTCGACAAGGCGCGGGCGATCTCCAGTTTGCGCTGGGTGCCGTAGGGGAGGTTCTTCGGCAACTCTTCGGCGTAGCGCTGCAGATCGAAAACGTCGAGCAGGTCTGCGGCCTCTTTGGCAATCTCGTCCTCTCTTGAGCGATAGCGGTTGCTGCGCAGCACGGAATGAAAGAATCCGTACCCCAACCGGTAATGCTGGGCGACCCGGATGTTGTCGAGGACCGTCATGTCGTTCCAGAGGCGGATATTCTGAAAGGTGCGAGCGACACCGAGCGCAGTGACCTTGTGCGGTCGAAGTGCCGCTGTCGGCACACCGTTGACCAGAATCTCTCCCTCGGTCGGTTGATAGAAGCCGCTGACCAGGTTGAACACGGTGGTCTTGCCGGCACCGTTGGGACCGATCAGCCCGCTCAGTTCACCCGGCATGAGACGGACGTTGAAGTCATTGACAGCCGTCAGACCACCAAAACGCTGCGACAGATTACGGATTTCCAGAACCGGTGTCATGTCGGATTGTGCTTGAGTCTGTGTCATCATTTTATTATTAATCGCCACGAAGTCACCAAGATCACGAATCCTTGGTGCATTGGTGGCAAGTTCCTTTATTTGAATTTGTAAAACTTCTTCAGCCAGGGGAAGACATCCCCCAATTCACGGTTGCCCATAATCCCTTCGGGCCGGAACTGCATCACAATCACCAGCAGCAGTGGAATCATCACCCATTTAATGACGCCGGCGGAAGGTTCCCAATCAGGGAAAAACAGGGTGATCGGTGAGAGCAGGCCGTCGATGATCGACTGGGAACGCAGCACTTCCAGCAGCCCGGTGAAGAGGATAGCAGAAATAATAGCGCCGGACAGAGAGCCCATGCCGCCAAGATAAACCATAACCAGAGCTTCGGTCGATTTGAGGATATTGAAGGACTGCGGGTTGACGTAGCCGATAATGTGCGCGTAAAGACCGCCCGCGCATCCCGCCAATCCGGCAGCGAGCATGAAGTTGATGATCTTGATTTTGTTGGTGTTGACGCTCATGATCTCGGCCGCCACCTCGTCCTGGCAGATGGCGTTGACCCCCTTGCCGTAGGTGGAGGAGATGAAGCGCCGGATCACCCAGACCGTGAAGACGGTGAAGAGGATCACCCAGAACAGCATCCAGGGGCCGTCGAAGATGTCGATCATCGCCCAGACGGTATCCTTCATGCCCTGGAAGCCGCGCGAGCCGCCGATGAAGTCCATGTTCTCCAGGGCGGAGATGATCATATAGTTGACTGCGATGGAGATAATGGCCAGGTAGTCATCGCGGGTCTTGAAGGACGGCACCGACACCAGCAGCGAGGACACGGCCGCGACCGCACCGCCGATCAACAGGATGATGGGAAAAACAAACAGCACCGAG
Organism: Deltaproteobacteria bacterium; assembly: GCA_024636215.1. The sequence goes on along the minus strand of JAGXHL010000070.1, from coordinate 61,670 downwards.
ATCGCCGGCAGCAATGGCTCACCGAACTTGGTGCCGAAACAGAACACCGACAAAACCGACGAGATATAGGCGCCCACGCACATAAAGGCGGCGTGACCGCAGGTAAACTCACCCATGTTGCCATTGACCAGGTTCAGGCTGGTGGCCATCATGATGTTGATGCCGATGGTCATGGCGACAATCTGGATATAACTGTCGATGATGCGGAAGTGAGACGCGAACAGCAGCCCCACTGCGAAGAGGACCAGCAGCACGTTGAGAGAATATTTTTTCATATCATTATCTCCCAACCTATATCTTGGTGGACTGCGGTATACCGAACAGCCCGGTGGGCTTCATCCACAGAATCAGCAGCAGGATGGTAAAGGCGAACAGATCCCGGTAAGACGAAGGGAAGACCGTGACCACGCCCACCTCGATAAAGCCAAGCAGAAAGCCGCCGACGAACGCCCCCTTGATGTCACCGATGCCGCCGACCACTGCGGCGATAAACGCCTTCCAGCCGATCAGCATTCCCATGAAGGGCTCCAGGACCGGGTAACTCATGGCGAACAGCAGTCCGGCCAGCCCGGCAAAACCTGAGCCGAGAACAAAGGTGACGACAATGATATTATCAACAGGGATACCCATCAGCGGGATGGCAAACTTGTCATAGGAGATGGCTCGCATCGCCATCCCGACCCGGGTGCGGGTGACGACCCACTGCAGGAACAGGAAAACCAGGAAGGCGGTTACGATAACCAGAACCTTGAGGTTGGTCAGGGTGACACCACCGAGGTGCCAGATCTGCTTTTCAATCAATTCGGGAAATTTCAAACGGCTGGCGCCGAGCACAGCCAGGTTGGAGTATTCGAGAATCAGACCGCACATCAAGGCGGTGATGACCACATAGAGTCGGTGTGCACCCTTACGCCGCAGGGGGCGGTAGGCAATCCGCTCGAGGGTCACGCCAACCAGCGAGGTCAGGGCCATGGTCAGAGGCACGGTGATAACGAAGGCCATCGCCGGGGAGATCCCGATGGCTGGGCCAATCAGGAATCCTGCTATGAAAAATGAGAGGTAGGCCCCGACCATGAAGATGTCGCCATGAGCGAAGTTAATCAGGCGCAACACTCCGTAGACCAGGGTATAACCCAGAGCAATCAGGGCGTAGAAACTGCCCCACTGAAGGGCGTTGAGAACGTTTTGAATAATGAAATCCACGTAAAGTTCTTCCTTGGAAAATCGTTGATGGAATGGCAGGAACTCGCCAACGGCTGCGTTGCTGCAATTGTCTCTGGCTTTTTTATTTGGCAGCTATTTTGAGACATTTTTGCGAAAGCATCAATCGTTAATTTTATCGCTTTCGTTCGAAGCAGCCCGGATTGTACGTAAAAGGGCGGGGGCCCGTGGACCCCCGCCCTTTTTTCTGCAATGAAATCAGGCTGTTATGGACAGACCGACTCCTCGAAGACAAAAGTTCCCTGGTCGGATATCTTTACGACCACGGCACATTTGATCGGATCCCCCTGCTCATCGAACTTGGACGAGCCGGTGATGCCGTCAAAGGATTTGATGGCAGCCAGGCCATCGCGGATAGCAGTGCGCATCTTACGTGGGTTGGGATCGACCATCCCTGCGTTCTTGATCCCTTCAACCAGCAGGCCGATAGAATCCCAGGTCAAAGCGGCGTAGTCGGCAGGCTCGGCGCCATACTTTTCTGTATAACGGTCAATGAAGACCTTGGTTGCGCCTTTGGCCCCGGCGGCGGCATAGTGGGTGGAAAAATACTGGCCGTAGCACTGTTCGCCGCAAAGCTTGATCAGGTCCGGAGTTCCCCAGGCGTCTGAGCCCATGAAGGGGCCCTTGTAGCCGAGGTCACGGGCCTGGGGTATGATCAGAGCGACCTGGTTGTAGTTCTCAGGCACAAAGATGAAGTCCGGTTTGGCTGCAATGATGGTGGTCAGCTGAGCGGAGAAATCCTGATCCTTGGTGCCATTCGACTCATAGGCGACGACCGGGCCGAGCCCTTTGGCTTCCCAGGCGGCTTTAAATACTTCTGCCAGACCGACAGAATAGTCATTGGCGATGTCATAGAGCACCGCTGCGGTCTTGGCATCGAACTTCTTGGCCGCAAAGTCGGCTGCAACTGGTCCCTGGAAGGGGTCAAGGAAGGCGGCGCGGAAAACCCAGGGACGGTCGAGCGTGGTGCTCGGATTGGTCGACCAGGGGCTGATCATCGGCACACGGTTTTCGTTCGCGGTGCCACCGGCAGGCACGGCCTGCTTGGAGGAGTTGGGACCGATAATCGCCACAACCTCTTCCTGCTCAATCAGTTTGAGTGCCGCATTGACTGCCGAGTCGGCTTTGGATTCATTGTCCATATAGACGAACTCTAGCATGTACTTCTTGCCACCGACTTCCAGGCCGCCGGCGCCGTTGATGTCAGCGAGATACATTTCTGCAGCATTTCTGGAGCCTTCGCCGACTTCCGGGATGTCGCCGGTCAGGGGGATGTTGAAGCCGACCTTGATGGTGTCGGCTGCGATCGCCGGGGTCGCGAACAGGGCGACCAGAGCCATAACTACAAAAAATCTCATCTTTTTCATCTGTCTCCTCCATGGTTGGTGAATGAACGACAAACGCTGTGTACCACGATATGTGGAACATCGATGCTTATGAACAATATTTATTGTGTAATACCAGATATTTAAATACACCAGCCAAAGGTACATTTGTCAAGCTACATAATGAGAGATGCGGCTCTTGTGATGCATTTTTTTTGAAGTTAATACTTAATTTTTGCAAACGGAGATTTGAGCGAAGCGTTAAGGGCGTCCTGCAGGGTGATAATCCCCTGGGCTTCCAGTAACGGCATGAGCTTGAGAAGGACTTCAGCTGTTACCAGAGCATCGCCGAGGGCCGTATGCCGGCCAACGATTGTGATATTGAAGCGCTCGGCAATCGCGTCGAGGGAGTGCCCCTCCTGGTGCGGATGTACAATTGATGACAGGAGCAGGGTGTCAAGAACCGGGTTGTCAAAGTGCACTCCGCTCACCTCTTCTTTCAACTGCAAAAAACGCATGTCGAACGCCGCATTATGGGCAACCAGAACCGAATCGATGGCAAAGGCGTGGAGGTCAGGAAGAATCTCGGTGATCGTCGGCTGTGACGGCAACAGGTCCGAATCGATGCCATGAATCGCGACGGACGATTTAGGCACCGGTCGTTGCGGGTTAACCAGCTGGTCGATGCATTCATGGTGCAGCAGTCGACCATTGACAATCCGCACAGCGCCAAGCTGGATGATTTCATCACCCTTTGAAGGATTCAGCCCGGTTGTTTCGGTGTCAAAAGCGACGAAGACCAGCTTGCGCAGGGCGACCTTGCCGAGGGCTTCCTGACCCGGCTGGTGAAAGAGGTCGAATTCGTATGAGACCGGACGAGGTGACACCGAAGACTGCAAGTCGGCAGGTTCCTCGGCCAGTGCTGTGGGCAGCGATACGCTGATACCGGTGCAGAAACCCTCGCCGCTCTCGATGATCGAGATTCCCCCCTGGTGGGCAGCGATGACGGTCAGCGGAGAATCCGCCGCCCCGTCGCTGTCCATGAAAAGCGGGCTTGTCTGCCAGTCATGGATCGCCTGGGCGGGAACCGTCTGGTCTTGCCACTGCAGCCTGAGGTTTGCCCGGGAACCTTGATCTTCATCGAGTTGCAGCTTGATTGAAGTTACTGAATATTCAGCATTCAACAGACCCGTAAGCGTTGTAAAGGCCTGAACTATTGCGTAACTGTCAATTTTTAACCAGATCGTCCGATCGACAGATGTCTCGGTCTGAATGGCAAAACGTTCATAGAGATTTTTGGCAATCAACGTCAGCAGGGTATCGGCGATGACGTTTTCCTGGTTGCCATAGGCACGCCGGTGGCCACTGTAAAGCTTTCTGGCCAGAGCCAGATGCTCTTCAAGAGCGCTGGTGACCTGGTTGATTGCCTGGCGGTGACGCTTGCAGGTCTCCTCGCCGGTCCCCGGCATCGCGCAGATGCGATTAATTCCCTGATGCAGTTTGCCGAGTGAATTCTGCACCGCGTCGATCATTCCCTGCAGAAGTTTGTCGCGTTCACTGTCGGCATCGATTTCATCAGTAATGTCCTCCAGTGAGAGCACAAACCCGGAGAGTTGGCGGCCCGATTCATCATCATCGGTAATCGGTGCCATGTTGACGCGAATGAAACGATTGCCGCAGAGCTTGGTCATCAGGCCAAGCGCCGGTTTTGCCTGGTCTACAGCAAAGGCATGGTTCATGACTTCCAGGGTGTGGACCAGCGGGTCCCGGTCGAGAAGACCGAAGATCGATCTGCCCAGTCCGATCGTACCGCCCTGTCGGGCACTCTCGGCGACTTGCAGCATCTCTTGTGCCTGGCGGCTGTATAGCAGGATTATGCCGTCCCTGTTGCAGACGATGACCCCGTAAGGCAAATCCGACATCAGGGTGGCAAGACGGTTGCGTTCCCGTTTCAGTGTCAGGTTGGAATGACTGATCTTGCTGTCAACTTCACTCCGGAGCTTTTGAAAAGCGTCTGCCGATTCGTTGAGGACCTTGGCCAGCGTGTTTACTTCACGTGCGCCTTTAACAGAGATGCGAAAGTCAGGATTAGCGGCTGTGATCAGCCGGGTCTGCTCGGCCATGCGCAGGACCGGTATGATATAGGAGCGAAAAAGCAGGCTGACCAAGGTACCGATAAACGCGACCAGGAAGATCGCACCGATAAACGGGAAGGGGATCAGCTTGTGGGACAGGGTCTCAATGACAGCCTGTTCTTGTGGAGCTAGATTGAGATAGGAGGCTGTGAGACTGCCGAAGATCACGGTAAAGGTGACGGTGACGATGCCGGTCAGAAAGACCCAATACTTGACTGCGGGCGATATAGTCTTGTCGAAATACTTCCGCAAGGGGTTCTCCTCTGAATATTGAATGGATCAACAGCGTACATGAATAGTATGCGATATAGCGGAGCGGGTTCAACCGGTGCCATCATTTTTCTTCTCTGGTGTTACCCAAAAGAGATCTCATAAGCCTTGTGACTTCGGCAGCTTGGCTTTTGCCACGGCTTGATACAGGATGTCCTGAAGAGCCAGGGCTTCATGCTCCGGGTTGTAGAGATCTGGTGCAGGGCGGGAAAGCAGCTGCCGTCGACCCGGGCTGAGCAATTGGTGGGCGTAGATGACAAATTCGCCCTGATCTTTATAGAGAAGGCCGTTGATCTCGTGCCTGACAATTGCCAGGTTGCCGGGTATCTTGTGTGCCAGGATTGGAATGCCCAGTGTCGCTGCCTCAAGGAGGCTGTTCGCAAGTCCTTCGGTTTGCGAATTGTTGAGAATGACATCGGCTTCGCCCATGGCACTTGCCATGGCTGACGTGACGATGGGGCCGAGGTAGCTGGCCCAGGGTCTGGTCTCAAGAGCTGACAGGAAACGATGGCCATACTCTTCGTCCAGGATCGGGCCGCAAAAGGCAATGATGGCTTGCGCACTCCGCTCCGCAACAAGGTCGAACATTTCCAGCAACTCAAGAACGCCCTTGACCGGACGTAATCCGGCCGGACACAAAAAGAGGGTCTTTTCTGCAGACAGATGATGCCTGGCCCGCAAAGGATAGGACTCTGTTCCCAGCCTGATTCCCGCTGGCAACTGGCACAAGTTTGCGGTGAATTTGGGATAGTGCGTGGTGAACTCAGTTGCGAGCAGGGGGTTCTGTATGAGAATAAAGGCCGCTTGTTGCAGGCACGAGAGAATGGCCGGCTGCTGCTCTGGATCATCGAGACCGTGATTGACGTCTGTGCCGGTGAGCAGCACAACTGATGGAATGTCGAGACCGTGAGCCGCCACCAGCCAGGGCATCCCCGAACGGTAGGCATGCAGCAGGATTGTGACGTCGGGAGCAAAGTTAAGGATGCTTCTCCTCAATTCGGGTCCCGGTCGCAGGCTGGTTTCTGTGACGCTGGCCTGATGACCGAGCGTCACCAGACCTTGTTGAAAACGTGTGGCGGTCACCCGGTTGCCGCTGATAGGGTCCTGCTCAGGAATAACGATCAGGACGCGCATGACAAATCTCCAAAATTACACAACCTGATATGGCGTCGGCTAATAATTTGTCTTGCTTCCGGGGCGAGCAGCGCTTCAAGTTCGACTTCACGTTGTGGCCCATCAAAAGGATTCTCCGAAGCATGGTCGGCGTAGCCGGGGTGCACCATGAGTTCCCAGCAGCCCTCGGCAATATTATCAAGCAGATTGCAGAGAGCGGTCGTGTTGAGACGATTGAGCAGCGGCATGCCCATTACTCCGTCCGGTGTTCGCAGCCCTGTCGCCAGCATCGTTGCTGTGGCGCTCTGACTGAGCTGGCGATAGAGGGTCAACTCCTTGCCCAGGTCGCCGGTTGGATCCAGAGCGCTGTCTTCTGCAGGCAGGGCTGAGCGCATGGCAGGAATGGCATGCGCCCGGGCGAGTTCGGTGACGATCGTGGTCAGAGAGGGGAATAACTGGCAGTGTTGATGACCATCGAGATGATCAGGTCGGACCCCGGCGTCAAGTATCCTTTGGATTTGGGCGTTAAACTCCCTGCGAATATCTTCTGGCTTAAAGCTGTTGGCAGCAAGGCCTCGCCGCAGTTTTTCTTTGCCGGGGAACTCTCCGGAGGGTCCGGTCAGGCCTCTGATCGGACCAGCCAGGGCGCTGCCATCGGCAAGGTTCAGATGGACGCCAACCGGTATTCTGGCGCGTTTGACCTCTGCAATGGCCGTCTTGAAAGACGGTCCGTTGGCCAGAATTGAGGCGCTGGTGACGATCCCTTTCCGGAAAGCTTCCAGGATGCCACGATCGCGCATTGGGTTGCTGCCGAGGTCGTCAGCATTGATTATCAGAGAGATCATGCTGTGAATATTAGTCCAGCTTTGACTTGCGGGCAATTTTTTACAAAAAAAAAGGGCTTCATGTGTAATCGAAGCCCAGGAGGCAAACCTAGTAGAAGGTCAGAGAAGCTTAGTGTTGTTTAAGAAGTTTGCTCTGCTTGTGCTCCCAGAGTGGTAATGCCGCTAGAACAGTTCAGGAGGCTGTTCAAGGGCTCTGTGAGTTGCAGTCTGCAATCGCGTCATCAGTCTTGACGACTGACGACCTTCCTAACAGTGTTGAAGGCTACTCTAGAGGAAAGGGTGTGACGGGAGCGTTGAAAAAACGTGAAAAAAACGTGAAATGTTATTTTTTAAGAGAAACGGTAAAACAACAGCCGCTCGGCTGGTTGTCGGTTATGGTGATATCCCAGCCTTCACGTTGACAGATGCGTTGAACAATTGACAAACCAAGACCGAGGCCTTTTCTGTTATGTGATTCCCCTCTATAAAAGGGCTTGAATACCGCCTGCTTCTCGGCTTCCGAAATGCCGGACCCCGTATCACTGACCGAAAAGCCCGTCGGCTGAACTGTCAGGGTTATGCGCCCTTGTTTGGTGTGGTGGATGGCATTGAATATCAGGTTGTTAAGCACCGTCCTCAGCAGGGGGGCAGGATACAGTCCTTGTGGACTTTCGTTCTCTCGGCAATACTCTTTCAGGATGAAAGTGAGTCCTTTCTCCTCTGCTCGTTGTCGCCATTGGTGCAAAGATTTTTCTATAACATTGTCAAGAGAGGCCGATTCCTGTTCCGTGTCATGGCCCCGGGCCAAGGTTAAAAAAGCATCTACCAGTTCCTGAATTTCTCTGGTCGCCTTGTTGATTGTGTCGATGCGTTGCCGGGTATAGTCATCGAGTTGGTCTTTCTCTATCAGCAGTTCACAGGAACTTTTGATCACCATCAGGGGGGTACGCAGTTCGTGGCTGACATCACTGGTAAAGAGACTCTCCCGCAGTAAAGATTCTTGCAGCATGCCGATGGTTCGGTCAAAAGCTTGCGCCAGTCGGCCGACCTCATCGTTTGTGTAACCGGATGATAGGGGGGGCGCATCGAGAAGGAGCTTTTCGCGATTGTGGACCTGGTCGGTCAGCCTCTTTACGGGCGCGATGATTCTTCTGATCATCATGATGCCGAGAACCAGCGAGGCGATGACGCAGAGGAAGAAGCCGGCAACCACGGTGCCCTGCAGGATATTCTCATGCTGCTCTAAAGTCGTCTGCTCACGGACCAGGTAGAAGGGTCTCTCCTGTTCTTTGCGCATCATGACGTGAAAAGAGCTCTGCTCGTTTTCCACCTCGTTAAAGCCCGGTTCCAGATCCCGCAGATAATAGGGGAGACCTTCCGTGCCGCTGTAGAACTGGGTTCCGAGGTCCAGTTTGGGTGTCTGACCACGCGCATAGTCACCGAGAATATCGGGAAATTGTCGATTGAATTCGGCGGTAATCAGGTCTTCTTCGACAAGGTTGATCGCAGCCATGATGCCAAAGCTGAAGAGGCCGCTGACCACTGTCGTCAGGAGGACGAAAGAAATCAGTATCCTTTGCGACAGGGGCGATTTAAATTCCATTTGACTGGTCTTTCAAACAATAGCCGATGCCATGGACTGTGTGCAGCAGGGGGGCGTCAAAGGGTTTGTCGATAGTCTGGCGAAGGGTATGGACGTGGCTGCGCAAGCTGTCGCTGCCCGGCAGGTCTTCTCCCCAGAGGATCTCCTCGAGGGCCTCTCGTTTGACCACGTGAGGACTTTTTTTCATCAATGCTTCCAGTATCTTAAGACCAATTGGACTGAGCTTGAGTTTCCTGCCCTGGCGCGTCACCTCAAGGCTGTTCATGTCGTAGCTCAAGTCGCCGATCGTTAGCAGGTTTCTTTGGCTGATCTGGCCACGGCGCAGAATGGCTTCGACCCTGGCATGCAACTCAGGCAGAGAAAAAGGCTTGACCAGGTAATCGTCGGCACCGGCCTGAAACCCGGTCAGCTTATCGTCGACGCTGTCTCTGGCCGTGAGCATGATGATCGGTGTATCGAGCCGCGCGTCCTGGCGCAACTTGCGACAGAGGGAGATGCCGTCTATGCCGGGCAGCATGAGATCGAGAATGATCAGATCGAAGGGTTGTGTGACGGCCAGATGCATGCCGCCCAGGCCGTCATATGCGCAGTCCACAAAATAGCCCTTCAGCTCAAGATAGTCGGCGATATTCTGCAGAATCTCGGCTTGATCCTCTATGATCAGTATGCGCATGCGACTTGAATCTCCAAGGTTGTCCTTTGAATGGTGACAATTATAAGCTGTTTTGGCACAGAATGGCAAAATATCCTTTTCCTTGGGCTTTACTATCATCGTGAGATTCTTCGTCCGGGTCGTTTTTCATTGCGCATGATTACGATGACTTATATTCTTTCACGGGATTATGTAGCGCTTTCCTGCAAAGGAACGGCTCAAGTGAAAATAAGCCAGAAAGTATCATAATGATACCTTTTGGCTTGACAGGGCTTGTTCTCGTGGCTTAATTGTTATGCACGATACGGAGATTTGACGTTGTCACCCAAGGACCACAGCCAACCTGCTTATGATCTTGCAGAGTTACTGGAGCTAATCAACAATCCTTCGCGATGCCACATCACTGAGCGTGCCTGGGATGATGCTGTGGAGCTTGGTTTCGCTAGTGATTATGACATGATTCGCCAGGTATCAAAACTGACCAGAACAAATTTTCAGTACACGATGCCATCAGAGAAAAAGCCGGGACAAATGCAGGATGTCTATAAAATGGATTGGCGAGACACGGTATTATACATAAAGCTAAGAAAATCGGATATTGGTCAGGGTGTGATTATTTCATTCCACACAACGATTTAGAGGGATAAAAATGTATAAAGAGAATGACGTTTGCCCAGTTTGCGAAACAGGTCATTTGCACAGAACAGTCAAAGATAAGACATTCAAATACAAAGGTGAGAGTTTATCCGTTAAAGATGTTGTTGTTTATACGTGTGATGAATGTGAGGAGTCTTTGGTTCCCAAGGCTTCAATGCGTTCGTCTGAAAAGGCTATCCGGGATTTTCAAAGGAGGGTCGACGGGCTTCTCACCTCGGAAGAGATCAAAAGGATACGCGAGGCCCTTGGCTTTACCCAGGAAGCTTTTGCAAACATTTTAGGCGTGGCGTTGAAGTCTTTTGCGCGCTATGAAAATGGTACGGTCACCCAAAACAGGACGACTGACCATCTATTAAGAATTCTTTTTGAAAAACCAGATGCGCTTAAGGTTATTAATAAAGCTGCTGCCCGTGGTGTCCCTTTGAAGAAGGTTGTCGATCTTGGGGGTGCGACTCTTTATAACCCAGGCTATGGAGTTGATAGAGAAATTAAATATAAGGTTAATTTTTAACGGAATTTGACATGGAAGATTATACATTTCAATTTATAGATTATCGGCTCATAAGTCTTAACTTCAGCCTCAAGGGTGAGGTTAATAAAAGTGAAGATATTGAGATAAACCCCAGCTTTAAAATTAACAGAGAATTTGACAAGAAAGATCTCAAAATCTTTTTAGAGATATCAATGGATAACGGGGATCTCCCCTTCGAGTTCAATCTCGTTATTGGTGGTCTGTTCAAGTTTTCCCGCGATATCGGCAAAATTGAGAAAATCGATGAAATTGCCAATATCAATTGCGCAGCGATTTTATTCCCGTTTCTCAGAGAAACAGTTGCCGACCTTACCAGAAGGGCTGGTTTCCCGCCGCTGCTTTTGCCGCCGGTGAATTTCTGTAAGATTCACGATGAGCTGACCAAGCTTAACGCTGTTGAAGGTCAAGAGAACTAATCAAGTTTTCAGCTTATAGGATCTAGCGAGTCCGCATAATTCGACGCCAAATGATCCAGCCTGCCAATTCTGAAGAAGTTTCAATAGGGCTTCGTTGCTCTTCGACGGTGGATAAGAATTCCCTGAATTCGGTTCGCTGTAGTCTGGGAATAAGCCCTTCGCCATATGATATTGATCGATTCATGACAAACCTTGCGCCTGTCTATAACCACAACGGCCTAAAAGAAGAACGTGTGGGACGGTTGCGCGACCGATGTCTTACAGGGCACGAGTTGCTCGACGACAAAGTACAGTTTCAGCAGTGACATATTGTGTCATCTAAAAAGTGCATTGTCCAGGGAAGAGGATGACATAAGTCGCTACAGATGGCATGGTGCTGTTGGGGTAAACCATGGAATACGAATACATAAAAGCACTAAAAACTACCAACCCGGCACTCAGAGTTATCAGCGCTGAGAGCGCACCACTGATCCTATCCTTTTTTCATAAAGTTTTTATCGAGCCTAACCGCCGATCCATTCCCCACCAGGAACTCTTGTCTCTGCTGGAAGATGAGTTGTTTCGTCTGCATGAAATATACGGCGAAGATACCCACAAGATGACAGCCAAGCAGCACTTGGCTGTTTGGTGCGACAATAACGCCTATCTCTCCAAGCGTTACCCCGATCGGGGCGACGAACCTGTCTACGATCTGACGCCTTCTGTCGCCAAAGCTCTTGAATGGATCTCGGACCTGAAACCGAAATCATTCGTAGGCACTGAATCTCGTTTGCTCACAGTGTTCAATTTGCTCCGCGAGATAGATTCGAAAGCATCTGATAGTCCTGAAAGACGTATCCAGGAACTGGAGCGCACCAAAGACGAAATCGATCGGGAAATTGACCTGATCAGCAAGGGTGGATACAAACCTTTTTCGGAAACGCAAATCCGAGAGCGCTTTATCGAGGCAGAAGAAACGGCGCGGCGTCTGGTCGCTGATTTCCGCCAGGTTGAGCAGAACGTGCGTGACCTCGATAAAGAAGCACGGCAACTATTTGTAACGGCTGATGCACCCAAGGGGGCCGTTCTGGACAATGTCTTTGAGCGCCGAGAAAGTATTACGACCTCTGACCAGGGATGTAGCTTCCGCTCATTCTGGGAATTTCTGATGAACCCGGTCCGCCAGCAGGAGTTAACCGAGCTATTGGAAAATATTCTCGCCCTGGAGGCCCTTGAAGACATGGCGCAGGACTCATTCCTGCCGGGAGCGAAATACGCCCTGCTTGATGCCGGTCGTGCAGTTTACAAGACTACCAACCGTCTTGCTGACCAGTTGCGCCGCTATATCGACGACCGTGTTCACCTCGAAAACAAACGAATCATGGAGATCATCCGCGACATTGAGCAGAAAGCCTTGGAGCTTAAGGACGACTCACCACGGGATTTCTGTTTTGAAATTGATGAAACGTTGCCAGAGATCGACCTGACTATGGCTAGAACCCTGCACAAAGCGAATCTACCAGAAGATTTCTCGGGAGTAATGCTGGAAGGTGGGGTAGTTGATATCGACGTGTCTGCTCTGTTTAATCGCGAGGATATCGATTATGGCGAGCTGAACGACCGGATCAAGCGACTCTTGCGCGATCATGATCAAATCACCCTGCCGGAGGTGATCAACAGATTCCCGGTGACCCGGGGTGTGGGCGAAATTATTGCCTACTTCGAGGTAGGTCATGACAATGAAAAGGTTGTCGTCAGTGACGACAAGAAGGACATCCTCAATATTTCCATTGATGGCCGGGATACTCAACTGAAGATTCCGAGACTGATCTTTACTCGATAGGAGCGCCGCATGGACAGGCGAAATGACATTTCTCACGCAATCGTCGCTTTGATGAAGGGCGTGGTCTATAAAGACAAACATCCACGTCACTGGACGAGTATTCTTGGCTCATTTGCCGCCATCAACTCGCATTTCGTCAATGTCGGCCTGGAACTCTTCCTCGATGAGGCCGAAGGTTTTGCTTTTCTAAAGCAGATCCCCAATGAGGACGATCCCGATCCCTTGCCGAGGTTGATCCCCAAGCGTCCACTGGGTTTTCAAACCAGCCTGATCTGTGTGCTGCTTCGCAAGCGACTGGCTGAGCACGACGCCTCGACCTCGGAGCCGCGTCTGATCATGACCGAGGAGGAGGTCTTCGACATGGTCAAAGCCTTCATCCCGGAAAAGAGCAATGAGGCCAAGTTGCACGACGAAATCCGACGTAATATTTCCAAGGTTGCAGATATGGGCTTCCTTGATGAACTGAAAAAGGCAGAAGAGACCACCTATGAGGTCCGTCGGATTATCAAGGCCGCTTTCAATGCCGACGCTTTGACTGATCTCGATAATTTGCTGGAGGGGTATCGAAACTATGCAACAGCAACGGCTTGATATCCAGGGCACGAGCGACGGATTCCGTCTCGACCGTGCCGAGGTATTTAACTGGGGAACCTTCAACGGCAGGGTCTGGACCATTGTAGCGAATGGCGAGACGACCCTGATGACCGGAGATGTTGGTTCCGGGAAATCATCCGCCGGGGATGCTCTCCAGACCTTATTGGTACCACCCCGCAAGGTTGCCTATAACAAGGCAGCTGATGAAGCAGCCCGGGAGCGAACCGTTGCTTCCTACGTGCGAGGCCAGTATTCCAATAACATTGATGAGGAAACCAAAAAAGCCAGGCCGGTTTTTCTGCGTGGCACCAATACCTATTCGACCATTCTCGCTGTGTTTCGCAACCGAAACTTGAAAGAGGTTATCACCCTGGTTCAGGTTTTGTGGATACGGAATGAAGGGGAGTCGCCTCAGAGGTTGTACATTGTTGCCGAGAAGGATCTTGGTGTCGAATCGCATTTCACCAGTTTTGAGACGATTGCTGAACTCAAGCGCCGACTCGATTCGGACAGCGCGGTTCAACTCCATGACAGCTTTGAGAAGTATTCCAAACACTTTTGCCGACTCATGGGCATCCCGGGTGACCAGGCCCTCAGCCTGTTTTGCCATACCATGTCGATGAAGCAGGTCCCTAACCTGACCACATTTATTCGCGACTTTATGCTCGATGAGGGGAATACTCCGGCGGTTGTCGACGAGGTTATTGAAGGGTTTGACAGTTTGTCGGAAGCCCATGAGGCTGTCGCCAAGGCCCAGAAGAAGATTGAGCTGCTGCAACCAGTCGATGCAGAGGCGACTAAGTTCCAGAGCTATCTGCAAACCGTGGCGCACAGAGCAAAGCTGCTGGAGGCGGTCAGGCCTTATTACGCTTCGCTCAATATCGATATGATTGAAAAACGGATTGAGATTCTCGAAGGAGAAAACTCGCGAGCGAAGGAAAAACTTTCAAATTTACTTGCCGAATCTGCTCACCTGAAGGAGAAGGCTGAAGAGATTCGTAATTCGATAGTTGATGCTGGTGGAGGGCGGATCACTGCAATCGAATCTGAATTGGAGCGGTTGGCTCTGTCAAAGCAGCAGAAAAAAGATGCTTACGCTGAATTTTCCAAAGCCTGTTTATCACTCGGCATGTCCCCTCCCGAATCCGAGTCGATATTCCGTGAGATTTGCATCAAGTCGACAAAGATTGTCGCCGATCTCGATCGGTTGAAACATGAGGCGGAAGAAGCCCGGATCGATCTTCGTGTCAAACAAGAAAAACTGCGCGATGAGAAGATCGCAGGGATACAAAACGAACTCGATTCACTGCGCAAGCGGCGGAGTAATATTCCCCACAAAAGTTTGACAATTAGACAGGGTATCGCAGCCGCCGTGGGCGTTGATGTCGACAGACTCCCATTTGTCGGTGAACTGCTGGAAGTCAAGGAAGAGGAGAGCGTCTGGGAGGGGGCTATCGAACGCATTCTCCATAACTTTGCGTTAAGTGTGCTGGTCCCCGAAGAGCTTTACCGGGAAGCTTGTCTCTATGTTGACAAAACCCACTTGGCCGGTCGGATTGTGTTCTACAAGGTTCCCAGGGTTCATGTTACGGCCAGCAGCAGACTGGTCGAGAAATCGCTGATAGGCAAGATCAACATCAAAGCTGGAACTGAGTTTAAAGGGTGGTTGGACGGGCATCTTGAAAAGCGTTTTGATATCGCTTGTTGTGACAGCATCGAAGAATTCAGGAACCAGCAGGACGCCGTCATGAAGAGTGGCCTCTCCAAGACCCGGGGAGACCGCCACGAAAAGGATGACAGACGTCATATCGGCGATCGATCAACCTATGTTCTAGGATGGAACAATCAGAAGAAGATCGACGCACTGGCCCAGGATCTCTCCAGGACAAAGGCAGAATTGGCAAAGATCGCTGAAGAAATCCGGAAGATTGAAGCCGAAGAGAACAGCTATCGGCAAAAACGCTCGGTAGCCGGAAAAATTGCTGATTACGACAGCTTTGAAAGACTTGACTGGAAAGGCGATGCCAAACGCATTGATAATCTCACCGAGGAGAAGCGACGTATTGAGGAGAGTTCTGATCGTTTGCGGCAGCTTCGTGAAGAGCTGGAGTCGACGAACAGACTTTTGAGTGAAAATGAGGATGCCCGTGGTGAGCTTCGTGATGAAATTGTAGGGAACGAGAAGACGATCCAGATGCGCCGCGAGGAAACACTGCCTGAGATGCATCATTTGTTGAGTGCTATTGAAGAGGCTGGCAGGGCAGAACTCTTTGCGCAATTGGCAAAAGAAATTGAACGTTGGGAAGAGAGCCGCAAACAGCTTACGATCAACACCGCGAAAAGCATAGCGGCTGAGATCTGGAAGCGGATGGATGATTTTCGTCGGGCGGCCGAACGATCGGCGGATGATTCAAAGGGACGCTTACTCAAAGCCATTGGCAAGTATCGAGACTCTTTCCCAGTCGAAGGCCAGGAGATTGATATCGATATCCGATCGGTCCCAGAGTTGCGCAAGACGTTAAAAAGTCTCGTCACAGAGGACTTACCCAAACACCGAGAGCGCTTTCGGGAACTCTTGCGCGAACATACCATTCAAGGCTTGGTCAATCTGGAACAGTCCCTGGATCGAGAAAAGAAGAATATCGAGGACCGGCTGAGCCAGATTAACTGGTCCTTGCGAAAAATCGATTATGTCAAGGGGACCTACATCGAGATGGCCCCGAAGCTGGTGTCAGACCCGGAAATCAGGCAATTCCAGGCAGATTTGAAGACCTGTTTCTCCAATATTCTTGATGAGCGAACGCTTTATACCGAAGAGAAATTTCTTCAGGTTAAACAGATTGTTGAACGGTTGAAGAATAGAGGCGGAGATTTTACCGCGATCGATAAGGAATGGCGTAACAAAGTTACTGACGTTCGAAAGTGGTTTGACTTTATGGCGCATGAAAAATTCCGTGAATCGAATGAGATCAAATGTGTCTATGAAGGCTCCAGCGGTCGCTCGGGTGGGCAAAAAGAAAAACTGGCATACACAATACTGGCCTCTGCCCTGGCATACCAGTTTGGGGCAGAGAAAGCCCGCTCATTTCGTTTTGTCATCGTCGATGAGGCTTTCGGTCGTGGCTCAGAAGAGAGTGCCCGCTTCGGTATGGAACTGTTCGGCATGCTCAATCTGCAACTACTGGTTCTGACCCCGTTGCAGAAAATCAACGTGATCGAGAAATACATCAGTTCGGTGAACTTCGTACACAATAACGCCGAAGGTTCATGCTCTGTGCTCAGGAACATGACCATTGAAGAACTTAACCAGGAGCGTCTTGACCAGACGGTGATTCGTAACGTGTCATGATCAGTGTTTCTGAAATCAAAAAAATTGCCAGTAAGGCGTGGAATAGTGGTGATGTCATACGCGGTGCTGTGGCAGGCGTACCTGAATTCCCGCTTCGGTTGCGATTTAAGAAAACTGGCGGTCAGCACGCGGTTGATTCGTTTGCTGAAGTGCAACGATGGCTTACCGAACTCAACGCGGTCTCAAAAGAGGCGGCAGGGTTTGGTTTTACCGTCGAGTTTTCTGAGGTCAATCATCGCAAGCTTGGGCGTCAAAACCTGCCCAGCGATATCCGCTTTGACACACCGGAGGATCTTGCACGCTTTATCGGAAAACACAAAGAACTCGAGTCATTTCAAGCGGTTCTTGATGTAACGAAGGAACGAAATCCTGCGGTGGTTTCATGGCTGGTGAATAATCCCATGAAGGCTATTCCTCATCTTGACGATTGGGGCAAAATCCTGGACGTGTGTACATTTGTTCAAGCCAACCCAAGGCCTGATATCTATCTCAGGCAGATAATTCTTCAGGGGGTCGATACTAAGTTCTTCGAGGCCAAGCGTAGCATCCTTTCCGACGTCTTGACGCAATCCCTGCCAGAGAATGCCTACGATGCATCGATAACAGGGTTGTCGAAATATGGATTTGAGAGGCGCTTTGGGTTTCTCTATAACGAACCAGTTATCCGGTATCGCATTCTCGACGAATCAATTCTTGCCGGTTCGGTGTACCGGGATATCAGTATCCCCTTGAGTGAGTTTGCTGAGCATGACATCCCAGGTTGTCACACCGTCTTTGTGACGGAGAACAAGGTGAACGGTCTTGCCTTTCCCCCGTACGTTGGGGGGATCGTCGTTTTCGGTCTAGGTTATGGTGTTAGTGATATCGCAGAGGCTGCCTGGCTCAAAGAGAAGAGAGTTGTCTATTGGGGAGACATTGATTCCCACGGTTATGGAATCTTGTCCATGCTACGGGGCAAACTGCCTCATGTGGAGTCCATACTGATGTCCAGTTGTGATATCGACCGGCATAGATCTATCGCTGGTGCAGAACCGGTCGATACCTGCTGCGTCGACGCCCTTGCTAATCTGACCCCTGAAGAAAAAGTTGCTTATTCTAGATTGCTAAATGGAGGTGATTGTGAAGGCATGCGCATCGAGCAGGAGAGGATACCCTTTCAGGTGGTCTGTGACGCTTTGACCGTCCTGACACGGGGAGGATGTAAGCTTTGAGAGTGACTGAATAGAGTAAAGTTTTACGTGCAGGGTTGCGCCGGATAGTCCCTTTGTAAGGTTTTACAATGTGCACTCTTTGATGGCCACTGGCCTCACAATCGGCTAGACTCAATTTTGGTAAGATAACCAAATTTGACTTTAAGTCATATGCTTCAGCGTGTATGATGCTGAGAGTTTAAAAACGCTATCCGGGTGAATGGACATTTAGCTTCAGGTACCTGGGGGGGCGTGTTAGCAATTAATCAAGTTAATGGCCAGCTGAGCTGAATTTTGCGTCGGTGACAAATTCTTTTAACCACTGACAAACTCTCTTGGCAATTGGCAAATTCTTTTAGCTGAGTGACAAATTTAATTGTCACCAGGCAATGCAATGGAGGAAATTTATGTCAGTCAACAAAGCTATTCTGGTAGGGAACCTGGGAAAAGACCCTGAGCTGCGCTACACTCCGTCGGGAACGGCGGTCTGTACCTTCTCTCTGGCAACAACGGATCGTTTTAAAAATAAGCAAGGCGAGCAGCAGGAGCGTACCGAGTGGCACAACATAGTGGTCTGGGCCGGTTTGGCCGAGATCTGCGGCAAGTACCTGACCAAGGGCAAGCAGATCTACGTAGAAGGCCGCATCCAGAACCGCTCTTACGATGATCGCGATGGTAACAAACGTTATATCTCCGAGATTGTTGTCAACGAGATGCAGATGCTCGGTCGCGCCGGGGAGCAGGGTGGCGGTAGCGGTAGCAGTGGCGGCAGCAGTAGCGGCAGCAGTAGCGGCAGCGGGCGATCGACCAGCCCGTCGGAGAATTACTCCTCTGCTCCGCAGGAACCGCCGTTCAATCCCGATGACGATATCCCGTTTTGAGGAAGACCTCCAGGGAACGCATCCTTCGGGCAGGGCTTTTCAAGCTCTGTCCGTTGTTGTTTCTGCCGCTTTTCGTGTTTGCGCCGCCAGTAAGTTTCTGGTAACTTTGAACCTGCTAATTTTCTGTGTGGGGATTTTTATGTTGCTCGAGCAAAGACGCAACCTGCTCATTGAACTACTGAATGATTCCGAGGAGGAGGTTCGTACTGCCGCGGCTGCCGCGCTTGAACGCCTTGAATCGTTTCAAGATCTACAGCAGATTATTCAGGAGCTTAAATCAGATAAACGTGGCCAGCGGGTCAAGGCGATTTTTGCCATGGAGAATGTTAAGTCGATGGATGTGTTTCCGCACCTGATCGGCTTGCTGAAAGATCCGGACGCTGATATCCGGGGGGCAGCGATTCAGGTGCTGGGTGTAAAAGCTCATCCCAAGTCACTGAGCAGTCTGGTCAAACACCTCAAGGACTCATCGCCTGCGGTGCGAGTTCATACTGCTGAAGCTCTTGGCCACTTTGATGATGTTCGTCTTGCTCCCTATCTCGTCCCCCTGTTGGCCGATGATGATGAGCAGCTGGTGGCGAGTGCTGCAAGATCGCTTGGTTCAATCGGTTCCCCCGACAGTGTTGAACCGCTTGCAAAGTTGACTAAAGATGGCCGGGCCAAAGTACGGGTCGCAGCTGTCGAGGCGTTAAGCGAGCTGCCGCTGAAAGGTTGATTGATGCGGTGCCGGTCGCTGGGGCTGGTGAGTATTTAGAGCAAGGGCCGGAAGATAAGACTTCCGGCCCTTGATTTTTCAGGAGTCCAGATCGAAAAAGTCTGTTACATCGAGACCTTTTGTCTGCGGGTCGACTTCGGCGATAATTCGTCTCGGCTGATTGGGCCGCAGTTGCATCATGAAAGGTTCTTCGAGAAGTATACCGGCAGGACTGAACAGAATTTTGATGTCGACCAGACTGGTATCTTTGGTGTCGACCTTGGTGACCAGGCCGATTTCGTTGTTGTCGAGGCGGACCAGGCTGCCAACCGGGTAGGCACCGAGGGAGTCAACGAAGTGCAAGACAAATTCCGGGTGCAGTGAAGAGCCTGAGATCTCTTTAAGACGTGCAATCGCCTTGCGTGGTGTAAACGGCCGCTGGTATGAACGCAGGGTGGTCATTGCGTCGTAGGCGTCGGCAATGGCCGCCATCTCCACCAGGGGGGAAACGATGTTGCCGGCTGCGTCGGAGGGGTAGCCTGAACGGTCGTAGCGCATGTGATGACCGAGGACAATCTGCATGACTTCCGGGGTGACCTCTTCCATTTCCTTGATGATTTCGGCCCCGAACCCCGGATGTTCCTTGATCGCATCAAATTCGGCATCGGTCAGGCGGCCGGGCTTGGTGATGATATCGACATCAACCCGCAGTTTTCCCAGGTCGTGCAACAGACCACCCAGCCCCAGGGTCTTCAGTTGTTCATCGGTGATGTTGCAAGCTCTGCCGACTGCAAGGGCCAGCACCGAGACATTGACCGAATGGGTGAAGGTGTAATTGTCGTAATCTTTGAGCATCGACAGAGCCATCATGGCATGGGGCTCGGTCATGGTCAGCTGGGCCATGCTCTTGACGACATTGATGGCTTCGTCCGAAGAGGGGATTTCCCCCATGCGAACATCCTGGAAAATCTGATCGACGACCTTGAGGGCTTTGCGATAGACCTTGCGCGGCTTTTGATCGTCATCATCGTCTTCAGCAGCGACCGCGCGAATCTTTTTGACCCCTTGTGAAATCAGCGCATCCGCGAAATCCTGGCCTTTGCCGCCTCCAGAGTGAATCAGATTCAATAACGCCTGAATCTCAATGGCCGAGAGTCCGGCCATGAACTCAAAGCCGATCAGCTCACGGGATTCGAGGAGCGCGGCAAGTTCGTCCGCCGCCGGGAATTCATCCATGAAGAGGTGGTCTTCAACAAAAAGAGTCCCCTCCACAAGCCCCATCTTAATCAACTTTTTGTGTTGCAATAAACCGAACAGGCCGTTTTGCAGGGATTCAACCTGCCTGACAGTGGCGGGGTGATTGACAGAGTAGAGACGCAAGCCCTTGATGGCTGCTGCCAGAACCTGTACGACCTGTTTTATATCATCAACGTTCATGTGCTTGCCTTGTCCATCTGCATGAGGGCCTGAGCTGCCGCCCGGGCGACAGCCTTTGACTTGTCATTGGTCGCTTTTTCCAAAACGGCCCGTGTATTCTCTTCTGCCAGGTCGCCAAGGGCTGTTGCCGCAGCGACGCGTAATTCGTCGTTCAGCTTCCTGTGTAGCCAACACCTTTTTTCGATGATCTTCACCAGCTCCGGTACGGCTTCGGGTTCACGAATTTCACCGAGCGCGCGAATGGCATCCTTTTTAAGGTCAATGCCACGTTGACTCCAGTCCTTTTGGTTTAAAAGCGACAGCAAAATCGGAGCCGCCACTGCTGCACGCATCGCCCCCAATGAAAGTATGGCCTGACGCCGTAGTTCCTGATCGTCTGAAGCCGCAGTCTGCAGAAGAATCTTTATGGCTCGTTTACCGCCAATCCTGGTCAGGGCACGAATGGTTTCCCTTCGGACGCGAAGGTCATCATGTTGCAGCAGCAGGGTGAGTTCAGCCAGAGATTCCTGGCTGCGAATGTCGCCGAGGATGGCAACGGCATTTCGCACCACGAACCAGCGATCGTCACTGAGGTATTCATTGATGACCGGCAGGGCCGTCGGGCCGCTGCGGACCAGAGTCTCGTTAAGCAGTTTACGTTTTGGTGCGGATCTTTCATCGGCCAGTCTTTCCATCAGCCGCTTTGTGATTTTACTGCCCATAAAGGCCAGCACCTGAATAAGTGTGGTGCGGGTTTTCTGCTCGGTCGCTTCATCTACCAGATATGCAACCAGAAAGTCGGTGGTTGCATCGGTGGATAATTGGCCAAGCCCCAGCATGGCGTTTTGCCTGCGCTCTTCTGAGTACTGTTTGTCCGTGGCACACCGGCAGAGGAGGAGGAACGCTCTCAGGACCAGGGGCCGATGTTCGTCCTTGAGTTGTAATCTGAGCAGGGGAATCAGTTCCTGCAGAGACTTCTGAAAGCGGCTGTCATTGGACTCCTGCGCCATTTCTGTCAACAGCTTTTCCAGGGTTATTGCTTCTGCCTGAGCCTGACCTTCATCCAAATCCTCACCGCTGGTGAGTACTGCCGCTGGATCAAAAGCCGGATCTTCAGGTAAAGCTTCAATGTCCTGCCGTCGTACCAGAATGTCATCCAGATCGCGGATATTGGTCCAGATTGTGGTCAGCCGGGCTTTTTCAAGGATTGACTGAATCCCGCCCTGCCTCTGTAGTTCCCGTGGGTCGAGCAGAAGGTAGTGGACAAAGTGATGCAGGTCGCTGCTATTGAGGTCGGCCAGAAAGGTCAGGTGCTGAATTCTCCGGGCGAAACAGAATGTTGCCAGCTGTGATAACACCTGGTTGTTTTTTGCGACCGGGCTGTCATCAAAAAGGAAGCCTTCTTTGCGAATTGTCAGCGAGAGGTGGCTGCCGCCACCAAGGATTGGTTCGAAACTGCGCAGACTCTCCTGCGCTGCAGCCTGCAAGGCCGGGTGTTTGGCAGGGTAGTACCTGACGGCTTTGATCTGCTTAACGACTCCGGTGAGGGCGGTTGCGATCAGGTTATGGAGTTCGTTGGACTTTTCCATATTCAGGGGTCCGGTGTTGATCCTTCAAGTCTGGGTTGGTGAGGGGTGCAAAACCTCACTGCATTCTAAATGATTTTAATTGTTTTGACCAGTCCCGAGGTTGTTGCGCCGAGGCTGTTTCTGCCGCTGGTCTCTGCTCCGGGTCTTTAACCTGCCAACAGGTAATATTTTTTGCTGGCGACTGCTGGGAAATGTCGTGATATCCTTGTCCCTGAAGATTCAGGGTAACAGTTCCTCTGACTTTTCTGGCGGGGGATTGTGGTTCCTGCGGTAAGGGCGTCTGTCGCCAGCGAGGGACCGGCAGAGGGTAGGATGTGGTGAGGTACGAACCGCATCGGTCCGGGGAATGATGCGGTTTACGATGTTCACCGCATCCTACGGATTGTCTGCGACCCGGTTGAATAGTCCAGACTCAGGATGGTCATTTAAGCAGTTTTTCTGGAGAGGTACGAATTATGGTTCTTGGCCTTACCGGCAGTATCGCTTCCGGGAAAAGTTTCGTTGCCGATACTTTCGTGACATGTGGCGCTAATCTGGTCAGTGCTGATCTTCTCGCCAGGGAGATCGTGAACCCGGGCAGCCCGACGCTGGCAAAGCTGGTGGCAGCCTTTGGCTCGGACATCCTGACGGCAGGAGGTAGTCTGAACCGTGAGGTGGTCGCAGAAAAGGTTTTTGCCGATCCTTTGGCAAGACGCCGCCTTGAATCAATCACTCATCCCGCGATTGCTCATCTTGCCGAATGCCGCCTGACGGAGTTGCGCAACTCACCACATGACCTGATTGTATACGAGGCTCCGCTGCTCTTTGAAGCTGGCGCCGAGAGCCGGGTAGACCGGGTTCTGGTTGTATTGGTTGACCCTGTCCTGCAAGTGGAACGACTCATGCGCAGGGACGAGTTAAATGAGCTGGAGGCCAGGCAGAGGATTGCTGCTCAATGGCCTCAGGCAGATAAGGTGCAAAAGGCCGACTTCGTGATAGATAACTCTGGTTCGCCGGAGCAAACCCGTCATGCGGTGACGTCTCTGTATCACTATCTCGTCAAAACCAGAGTCTCAGGCTCTTCGAGCTTCTGAATAAAAAACAGCGTCCGGGCAAACATCTCAGCTCGGCAGGGATTGTCTTCGCGGGTCAGTACATGGGGCACGTTGCTGCCGTAACGTCTGTAGTCCTTTGTTTTGCTGGCCATCCCGGCGATCAATTCACGGCCACTGTCAATGTCAACGGTTTGATCGCCTTCACCATTGAAAGCCAGAACCGGGCAGGTTATGTGTGGAAGGTGGCGACGTACGTTTTTTATCAGACGGTTGATCTGGTGGACGCCGGCAACCGGTCTGCGCCGGTAATAGCGTTCGTGGGAGCTTTCCTCTTCCGGCTTGACGTGGTAGGGACGAAGCCATTTTAATCCCCCGGCATAAGGTGCCAGCCAGTGCAGCACCCGCAGGTAGGGAGAGAAGAGAACCAGTCCGTTCATCGGGCTTGTTCTGGCCGCGACGAGCAGTAACAGGCAACCTGTACTCATACCCATACCGTAAATGGATGAGTAGTTCTTGCTCAGGAGTTTGTAGCCTTCCTGAACGGCATCGTGCCATTCTTCCCAGGATCTTTTAGCGAGATCTTCCGGTGAGGTGCCGTGACCTGGTAAACGAACGGCGAGACTGGCAACGCCGGCAACAGCCAGTTCCTCGCCGAGCAAACGCATTTCCCAAGGGCTCCCCGTAAAACCATGCACCAGCAGGGCGGCACTTTTAGCTCCTGGCGGCCGGAACATAAAGGGCAGGTCCGCCGGATCTGATACGCCTTGGGCTTGCGCAAACCGGCGCAGGGTCAGGCAGTCAGGATTGGTTTCCGATTGATCGAAATGTTCCGTTCCCTCTGTCATTTAGTTCCTTTTAAGTACCTTGTTTTGTTAGGAAATATTCGTTATCATCATAGCATTCAAGGTCTGCGTGTCAATCACGGCAGGAGGCGTTATACGGCTGGAGGCCTTATACAAAAAAGGCCCCGCATTGATTGGATGCAGGGCCTTTGATCTGGTAGTTTGTGAATCGATTACTTGTGATAACCGAGTCGGGTTGAAAGTTCCTCTGCAGCCTCCAAAACCAGTGGTACCAACTCTTTCTTGATACGCTCTTCGCCGAGTCGCATGTTTGGTCCTGAGATGCTGATCGAGCCGACGATCCGTCGCGTGTAGTCACGAATGGGTGCTGCAACGCAGTGCACGCCAAGGTCGAGTTCCTCATTGTCGATAGCGTAACCTTGCTCGGCAATCTGTACCAGCTCATTTTTGAGTTGACTGCGGGTCTTGATGGTTGTGTCGGTATAAACCTGGAAGTCTTCGCTCGGCAGGATTTCGTTGATCTCGTCGTCGGACATGTGCGAGAGATAGACCTTGCCGGCAGCAGTACAGTAGGAGGGCAGACGTGAACCGACACGGGAGACGACACGAACAGTCATGTCTGTCTCGACCATGTCGAGATAGACGACATGCCCTTCCTTGAAAATGGCGACGTAACAGGTTTCGTTACATTCGGACACCATTTTTTCAAGGATCGGTTTTGCCTGACGTAACAGGCCCATCTGCTTGATGAAGGTTTGGCCAAGTTCCAGAGCCTTGAGCCCGAGACGGTAATTTTCGGTGGCCTTGTTCTGCTCGATGTAGCCGCGAGACTCAAGTGTGGCCAAGAGCCGGAAAACATTATTCTTGTGAAGTTTCAGACGTTTGCTGAGCTCGGTAACGCCCAACTCGTCAACTTCGTCGTGAAACTGCTCGAGTAGATCCAGGGCATGGGAAACTGCCTGGATGATATATTCGGACTTTTCTTTCCTGGCCATTGTTTGAGAATCCTTAGAGTGGCTAATGACCATCCGGAGTTCCCGGATAGACACTAATTAATAAGATACCGTCAATTTTATGCAAACATATTTTCTAACCAAACAGCCATAAACTGTCAAGGCAGAATGGAAAATTTTGTGACAAATGGTTGAGAAAAAAACGAATAAAGTCCCACATTTTTTCTCCCTTCCATTGATTTTAAAATAGTGTTTTATGGAAGTCAAACAGATTAGTCTTTTTTGTCAACTCTGCGTGATGGTTGACACAATATGGACCGACAGGTAGATTCACTCTAATGCATTCGTGGGAGGGCTCGGCATGTTGACACTCAGCAAGAAAATTATCGTTGCAATTGATGGTTCTCCGCAATCGGATAAGGCCGCTGAAGAAGCTGTTCGCCTGGCTTCAATCTCGGGGGCAAAGTTTAAAAGCAAGCTTTATGCTGTGATGGTTCTGCCGAGCATGAAAACACCATCATTCACCGATTTCTTCCCTGACAAACCTGCGACCGAAATGCCCGGCTGGCAGGAAAAGCGTGATCGTCTCTTCTATGTCGTCGAAAAGGTGGCTGCCGAGGTGGGTGTTGAACTGGAGTCGATGGTTATTTATGGAGATCCTGCTGAAGAGTTGATGCTGCTGGCCGAGGAAAAGAATTGCGATGTCATCGTGGTCGGATCTTCCGGAAAAGGCCGCATGAAACGGACACTGCTCGGCAGTGTTTCAACGAAAATTTCTCTGCACGCGCACTGCTCAGTGTATATTGTTCGATAAGCTTGACGACTGCGGTTATGTCGTCGTTGACTTCTCTCCTGCAGCGTCCTCCCGTCCAAAAGATGCGTGTCTGGTTTCCTGACACAAGTAATCAAAGACTTCAACCAGTGTGTCCTTGATGAGTTCCGGTTCTTTCGGGAACTCGTAGGGAGAAAGTTCCAGCACCAGCGCGTGATCGTAGCGGGTTTCTCTCAAGTGGTTGAGGAAACGGGTCAGAGGCAGGGCTCCGTGTCCCGGTATGAGGTGCTCACGGCCGTTGCCGTAGTCGGAAAAATGAATGTTGCGCATGCGACCAGAATCATAAAACTGGTGGAAATCACCGAGAAAATCGGTATTCATCGAACCACAATGGGCCGTGTCGAAAGTCAGGTAGAGGTTACGATCTTCCATAAAACGCACCATGCTGTCTATATTTGAAAGCAGGTAGGGATTGATTTTGAATTGTGGCAGGCAGGGCATGTTCTCTATGGTGACAAGAACACCGTCCTGGCCGATCTCAGACTGAAAATCCGTGATCTTTTTCAGCCAACGCCAGAATTTGAACTCGAAAGCAAACAAGTTTGGCGGGTGAAAGTTGATCAGAGGAACTCCAGCGTTTAAAGCCAGATCCGCACAGATTTTCAACTGGTCAATCTTGTTCCCCCAGCCATCGATTTCAAAGAAGGGGGCGTGGATGGACAGGACGGGAAAGATGCTTTGCAGTTCACGCAGATGGTCGAGGTGTTTCGAGCCGGAGAAGTCGTGGTTTACGATGACTTCCATACCATCAAAACCGACATCCCTGGCCATCTCAAAGACCTGGGTGGTTGGTAAAGTGTAGAGGCTTCCTGCGGATAAGATCAGCTTCATTATATAGAATCGTCAACGTTAAAATAAAACGACATTTTAGTTTTTTCGGCAGATTACAGCAAGCTTGTTGTTGAGGTCAATGCTGCACAAGGTCATGCCGATATCGATCCCGGAAGGCGTCGGACCGACTGCAAAGCCTAAAGGTTTCAGGACACTAGGGGCTGTGAACCTTTTCGACCAGAAATCGCCGCAATTGCTCAGAAGGTGGCGGAGTCAGGCGTGAGACGATAATCATCGTCAGGATAACGACTGGAGCCCCGACCAGAGCCGAAGAGGTCACGGGCAGTATAATGCGCAGTGTCGGTATCAGGTTGCCGAGCAGGATTGGTGCAAAAGTAATGATGGTGCCGACCAGCATGCCGGCGATGGCGCCGTACTTGTTGGCTCTGTCCCACCAGATGCCAAGCAGGAACACCGGGAAGAGAGTGTTGCCGGCCAGCGCGAAAGCTACGGCGGTAATCTGGGCGATCAGGCCCGGTGGATTGACGGCAATCACCAGGACCAGAAGAGCCAGGACCAGGGTTGCCACCTTGGCGACAATCAGCAGATGGCTCTCGGTGGCCTTGGGGTTGATCAGTCGGTAGTAGATATCGTAGGAGATCGCACCGGCACCTGTCACCAGCAGTCCCGTTATGGTGCTGATGGCTGCCAGGACACCACCGATGGCCAGGATGCTGACAAAAATTTCATTCAGTCCAACCCATTCTGCGGTCTTGATGACGATGATGTCGGCAAGGGCCTGAGACTCGGCTGGGGACAGCATGGTTCCCGAAGTGGTCAGCCAGTTTCGTGCGAAGGCGCCAAAAGCCGGTGCGCTCCAGTAAAGCAGGCCGATAAAAAAGAGTCCCCACACGACACCCCAGCGAGCATCCCGGTTGTTCGGAACCGTATAGAAGCGTGACAGGACATGCGGCAGACCGGCAGTGCCGACCATCAATGTGAAACAGAGAGCAATCCATTCGTAAGGGGAGCCGAAGGTCCAGGGGAACAGGTAGGTGTTGGAAACCTGCTCCGGCAGGTCGCGCAGGGCACTGCCGTAACTGAATTGTGGAATCAGCCAGTTATAGCCAAGTTTCTTTGCAATCAGCATCAGGGGAACAACGAAAGAGATGATCAACACTATGTAGTGCATCTGCGGGCTGCGGGCAGCTTTCAGGCTCCCTGCCAGCATCAGGTAGCCGATCGTCACCAGGGTACCGAAAACCAAAGCCTGGGTGTAGTCAATGCCGAACATCCAGGCGAACACCATACCGATCCCTTTGTATTGGGCGACGCAGTAAATCAGCGAAATGACGATGGCAATGACTGCGGAAAAAACCCGGGCTACTGAAGAATCGTAACGGGTTTCTACAAAGTCAGGTGCCGTATATTTTCCAAAGCGGCGAATCTGACTGCCCATCAGCACCAGCAGCAGGACATAGCCGCCCGTCCAGCCCAGGATGTAGGCGAAGGCGAAATAGCCGTTGAGAAAAAATACCCCGGCAATGCCGAGAAAAGAGGCGGCGCTCATCCAGTTTGAGGCAATGGCGGCACCTATGCTGGCATGGCCGATTGATTTGACCTGCACACCGTAACCGCCCGTGTCATTGCGACGGCTCAGAACACCGACGACAAGAGAGACGATGAGCACCGCGCAAAGCAGGAAAAAAGGTGTATAGCGTATCGATTCTTCCATGATCACTCTCCCCCTAACGCCGTCTACGGTAGTTTGAAGTCAACCAATCGATCAGTACATTGAAGAAAAAACAGAGAAAGATGAACCAGAGGATCAGGAATTGGCCACTGAACCAGAAGTAGGCAGGGATGCCGAAAATATAGGGGACCTCGGCAAGGGTCCGGGAGGGATCATCGTGAATGAAGGCGAGATGAATCGGCATGCCGAAGGTCATAATCGCCCAGGCGGCCAGGGTGATCCAGATAATCGTAACCTCTTTACGCATGAAGCCGGGCCGTGGTCGAAAAAAATTAACCCGGAGATCTTCTCTGCTGTGGGGGTCTTGCTCGGTTTTTTGCGACATGACCTGAGCTCCTGTTGGTTAAGCGACAAATGAGCCACTGCAACGAAAATCGCAGTCTTATGGTTGTTTTTATTGCAAAGGGTCTGCCAATTCAAGGCAAAACCTTATGTTTTCATAACCTCGCTGAGCACGGTCGTTGCGAAGCTGCCCTTTGGCAGTGAGAAGGTAACCCGCAGCGCGTCTTTTTCCCGGATACATTCTGGCGTCTGGATCGGAACTCGCAACGGCCGTCGCTCGCCTTCCATGGCCAGGCCCCCTGCAAGCCGGAAAGAATTCAGGCTAAGCTGCTCCTTGTCGAGCAAGCTCTGTTCCAGCAGACCCGCCTGACCTTCAGCAAGCCTGGCCTTGTAGCCGAAGAGGGGGGCCGTAGGGCTGATCTCGAAACTGTCAGCGCGCGGCTGCTCCAGCTCCGGGTCGGTGACCAGAAAACAGGCGCCATTGATATGCTTGCAGGCCAGGTCTCCCTGCCAAAGGCGCTCCAGAGAAGCCAGTCGCATGTCGATCATACGATCAAAGAGGCTCGATTGATATGCCGAAAGGTAAAGGCGGAGAAGCTTTCTGGGCATGGCGAGGACCGACTTGCGTGAGCCCTTGCCTGCCCGGATCATCTCGAGCAGCCGCTGTTCCGGTCTGCAGTGGCGAGGCAAAAGTCTGAGTGCCGTGCCGAGGTCTCCAGCATGATAGGCTGCTGCGGCCTGTTGCCATCCCTGATGCTTGATCTCTTGCGGGTTACCGATAATTTCGTTGATGGCTGTGTCAAAGTCATTAGCAAGGATCGCCTTGCCGATCCGGTGAGAATTGCCGAGGGAGCCGTAGCGCTGTTCACCAAAACGGTTCGGCACACCGATATCCTGCAGGACGCCGAGAATCGTCTCCGCGCGCGTTAGGCTTTCCTGGCCGGGTTGGTGAATGCGGATCTGGAAGCGGTTGCCGGCCAGGTGTCCGGGACGAAGTTTGTTGCCATGCAGACGCGCCGAGAGAATCTTGACGCCTGGAATCTCCAGTCCTTTGATATCTTCCGGTTTGCGTAATGGGACAGAGACCGTTTGCCTGGTAATGGCCCTGGCATCTTTGAGTCCGGCATAGCCGAGTTCGCGTTCATTGCACTTCAGGGCACTCGCCAGTTCGCGAAGCAGATCGTAGGTGGTAAGTCCGCGCTTCTCAACACGGATATAAAGGTGATCGCCTTCTCCACAAGGTTCATAAAGAGGAATCTCTTCGACCTGAAAATCTTCAGGCCTTTGCCGTATGACCCCACCTGTGCCGGGCAGCTTTGCCGTGAGATATTCAGTCATTCTCTGCCTTTTGCCAGTCGAAACGAAAGCCTCTCCGTACTGGAGGAGCAGGCAGCAGATGGCGCGGGACGGCCAGATCACGCTGGTAGTGCAGGTAATAGATCTGCTGACCTTGATCGAGAAAGCGCTGCATATATTTGGAGATTGGATAGCCAGCCAGGTGGTGGGTCCACTCTGCTTGCAGCCTGTTGCGATAAGCTGCCAGGTCACGAATCTGCTCTGCAACGCTTTCCGCATACTGATCGAAATCGGTGCTGAAAAAGAAGTCGCCTCCCGGTGCCAGGTATTGAGCCAGGTTGAGGAGAAATTCGCGGTTGACCAGCCGTCTGCTCCAGTGGCGTTTCTTTGGCCAGGGGTCGGGGCAGTTGATATAGACCGCAGAAAGACTCTCCGGTTGAAGCCCGTTGTCCAGCAGCCAGCGGGCTTCAACACGCATGACGCGTACGTTCTGCAGGCCGGCGGCGTCGATCTTGTTACAGGTTTTCAGGCAACCTTTGTTGTAGATGTCGATAGCGAGAAAATTTGTTTGCGGTTGTGCCAGGGCACGCTCGACAATGAAATGGCCTGTTCCGCAGCCTATCTCCAGCGCCAGGGACTGGTTGTTGCCGAACATCGCGGCTAAGTCCAGGGGCTGGTCAGGAGTCCTGCCGGCAATAAAGTTTTCTGAAGTGATCGGGATGATGCGTTGTGTCATTAGCGTTTCCAGGTATGAGAAATTTGGATTGTCATACAATTTACAGCTTCGGCTGGATAAAATTGATCAGTGCCTCAATGTCGTTGCCCGACAGATGACTGAAGTCCGGAATCTTAGCATTGCCGTGCATGTGTGTTGGGTTCACAAGTTGTGAACGGACTTGATCCCGGGTCAGTTTCGCGCGCATGGCTTCGAAGCTGACGGCGGCGATTCCGCCATCACCCTCCAGAGTGTGACAGGCCTTACAGCCCTGGGAGTTGATCAGGTTGCGTGCCTTTGCATCGTCATTTGCACAGGCAAGGCTTGCCAAGGCTGCGTTCAGAATGAGGGCAGTTGTGATAATTTTGAGCTTGTGATGCATGAAAGCCTCTTGTTCGTCAAGGTAGTGGCTATGGCCCCCGGTGGGCCCGTGAGCCTGCCGACAGCATAACGAAAATTAGACGCTGCGCCAAGCAGTGATATCAGAGGGCGACATGTCCCTGCTTCGATCCTGAAGGTCTTGTGGCCTCAGGGACAGAAACCTTGACTGCATCGGGACGATCCTTGCCTCAGGAGTTTGAACCCCCGGCCTCTGCAACGGGTTTGCTTTCCATGATCGCCTTGAACCATAAAATCAGGTCCAGCATGGCAAAGGTCGTCATCTGTACGGTGTAGCTGCTGGGTGCGTAGAGAGGTGCTTTGCTGGGGACGTGGGTGCCGTGATCACTGCCGATCGAGTGCACAAGTTCCGAAGCAAGCTCGATGATCTTGCCATGCTCGATTAGGTGCATGACCTTGAAATGGCGGATGACATGCTTGAACAATGAGCTGCCGCCGACGCCGGCACCGGGTGGAATGTATTTCGGATCCTTGCGGTACAGAGCCAGGTAGATTGCTTCCTGCAGCCTGCGCAGGCGGGCCAGGTTATCTGCGATGACGACGGCATCGGAACTGTTCATGAGCTTCAGACAGGCGATCAGTTCCTGCTCTTCGCTGGCGCCCAAAAAGCGATTTTCGAAAACCTCGAAAATCTCAGGATATTGAGAGGCCATGCGGACGTTCTCAAGTTTTTCACTCTCCTTGCAAAAGAAAGAAAACATCCTGTCATGGTCTTCGCCGCCTTTGAGATAAACCGAAAGTGTCCCTTCATAGAGTGGTTTCAGGGTCTTGAAATGCCCTGGCTCAGCAGTCAGAATGGCTTTGGGCAGACCTGGCGCCTTACGGTCGAAAACCTCTTTCGCCATGGTAAGGAAGCTTTCATCAGGAACTTTCTGCTCCTTTTTCTTCAGGCAGATGACATCCAGAATGATCCCGGCGAAAGCTCGCTCACCCTTTTCTTCCATGATCTCAACTGCCTCTTCAAGGCTTAAGGCATGATCCAGGATGATGCGATAGGGGTTTGCATCCCGTTGCAACTCCTCGACAAAGCTCTTGTCGTCGTCAATGATCAGAACTCTCAAAGGCCTGGGGAGTTTCTTGTTCAATGTGCGCCTCCTCTTGGCAGGGTGATCCGGAAGTGAACATTGTAATCAGGATCATCCAGGATCTCAAACGTTCCGTGGTGGGCCTTGATCATTTTCCCGACATAGGCCATGCCGAGCCCACCGCCCGGGCTTTCTACACTTTTTATCCCATATGAAAGCAAGTTGTCCCGGTTTATCTCCGCGGGCAAAGGGGCCCCATTGTTGAGATAATCGATGATGATTCCACCTCTTTTTTTTCTGACTGCAAACTTTATGACATGGCGAAAGTTTGCCTTGGCAAAGCCGTGGACCAAGGCATTTTGAATCATGTTGTTCATCGACTCGATAAAGGAATGTTTGTGAAGGACAGCCTTGCATTTCGGCTCTATGTCTAACTCGATCTGCAGATTGCTTTTGTCCTGAGTGAAAAAAGGCATGATTTCTTGACGAAAAAGCTTATCAAGATCAACTTTCTGGAAGTCCTCTGCGTTGATCTCTTCGGTAATCAGGGCTCTGATGTTGATGATCTCTTCGTTGACCTGGCCTAAAGCGCCCTGGGCCTTCTTAATGGCCTCCGTAACTGTCTCGGCGGCCTGCCCCTGGTAGAATTGTTTCTGCAGCGGCAAATCTCCGAGGCGCTCCCGGTTGATGAACTCCTTCAGGTGACTCAACACCGATTGGGCGGAGCCGAGTTTGGGCTTGATATTATGCGCCAGGTGGCTGACAACTTGAAATTCTGCATCTTTTTTCTCCGTTTCAATCTTGAGAACGCTCTTGCGCTCCGTACAATACAGATCGATCACGCTGGCAACGAAAAACGGGATGCCGAAGGCGATCAGATAATGCACCAGGCGTACCGCCATCAGCAGAGATTTTTCATTGTCTCCGGAGTCCTGGTCCGTAGAGGCGAAGAACTGCAACCACCTGGAAATGAACAGGGAGGTATCAAGAGCATTTTCGGTAAAATAACGGGCGGAAATATTGATGAACAGAATCAGGAAGAAGTAGAAGACGAGCTTAGGTGAGGGGATTCTGAGCAGATTTATTCCTCTGATCTTGCCGATGGCCATAACCATAAGCAGCTGCACAAGACCCAGGAAAATCATCTGATAGGTGGCCAGTGTCTTCTGAAAACCGACCACTGAAAAAAACAGACAGAAGAGCAGGGTAACGATCAGGACCTTGCTGTCCTCGTCAAAATTTTCATTTCCGGCAATTCTGTTTTTTTTGAATAATGACATGACAATTTGTATTGAAGAGCCGATTGCCGCCAAGTTGAACAGTAAATCAACAAATACAACCAGCTAATATCACTCTATGTTAACCTGTTTTTGTGAGCATTCAATGGTCACTCAGGGCTCCTTGTCGTCAAAAAAAGTGCTCATCCGCAAAGTACGAGCATTATAGGCACAGTTCCCGGACAACACCAGCGAGCGATTGACAGCATCTTTGCTGAGCGTCAGGTTGTAAACCAGGGTGGAAAGAACTTGAAATCCTCTGCGCGTCAAAGTACCCTGCGCCAAAGGCTTTCATGGCCGTTGCTGTGTTTATTGATCCAGGCATTTTAAGGAGCTCTTCCCATGTTGATCGTCATGCATCACTCTGCCACCGATGAGCAGGTTCGGGCTGTTACCGACGCTGTTTCTGCTATGGGCTTGACCGCTGAACCGATCCCCGGCAGCCAGCGTACCGCCATAGGCGTTCTGGGCAACCAGGGTTATGTGGACGATACG
The DNA here is from genome assembly GCA_024636215.1 of Deltaproteobacteria bacterium. The sequence continues at coordinate 27,752 of JAGXHL010000070.1, read as the reverse complement.
ACGATTCGCGAACTTCCCGGGGTCCGCGAAGTTATTCACGTCAGCAAACCCTACAAGCTGGTTTCTCGGGATTTTCATCCGGAGGCCTCTATTGTTGAAGCCGGAGGCGTCAAGTTCGGCGGCAAACAGCCAGCCGTGCTGATCGCCGGGCCCTGCACTGTTGAGAGTGAAGCGCAGATGCTGGCAGCCGCCAGGCTGGTTAAGAAAAATGGCGCACAGATGCTGCGTGGCGGTGCTTACAAACCGCGGACCGGCCCGCATACATTTCAGGGCCTCGGGGTCGAAGGCCTTAAATACCTGCGACAAGCCGGTGATGCGGAGGGGCTGCCGGTGATTACAGAGGTGATGCGCATCGAGCAGCTTGAGACGGTCTGCCGTTATGCGGATGTCCTGCAGATCGGTGCCCGCAACATGCAGAACTTCGACCTGCTCAAGGAGGCCGGCAAGACCGGTCACCCGATTCTCCTCAAAAGGGGGATGAGTGCGACGATCGAGGAGTTTCTCTCCGCAGCCGAGTATATCCTTGCGGAAGGTAACCCGAAGGTGATCCTCTGCGAGCGTGGAATCCGGACTTTTGAAAAATCCACCCGCAACACGCTCGACTTGAGTGTCGTCCCCTTGATCCGCGAAATGAGTCATCTGCCGATTATCGTCGACCCCAGTCATGCGACCGGGCGACGTTCCCTCGTCGGCCCGATGGCCAAAGCCGCGATAGTGGTCGGTGCACATGGCATTATGGTCGAAGTTCATCCCGATCCGGACAAAGCTCTCTGTGATGGTGCGCAGAGTCTCGACGGTAATGGTTTCGCTGAACTGGCCGCAGAGCTCAAGCGTTTGATGAGCCTCATGGCAGAGGTCTAGGGCCTTCCTCTTATGATCCCAGCATCCCTTCTCCTGGCCAACTTCAGGCTGACCCTCGCCTATGATGGACGGCCCTTCCTGGGCTGGCAGCGCCATGGGACCAGGCCGACCGTGCAGTTTGTTCTTGAACAGGCGGTGACGCAAGCCTTTGCTGTCCGGGTCGCGGTACAGGGGGCAGGGCGGACCGACCGCGGAACCCATGCTCATGGTCAGGTTGCCAGTCTGCAGCTTCCGGCAGGCACGTCTGCCGAACAGGTCAAAGAGCAACTCAACCTGGTTTTGCCGCAGACGGTGCGTATCCTTGAGGTCCAATGTGCGCCGAATGACTTCCACGCCTGTGACTCAGCGCTTGCCAAGCGTTACCGCTATAAAATCTGGAATGATCGCCAACTGCCTGCAGCACTCGATGGCCGGGTCTGGCACGTCAAAGAGGCTCTTGATGTGCCGGCGATGGCTGACGCCTGCTCAGTGTTTGTTGGCGAGCAGGATTTTGCCTCCTTTGCGACGCGGACAAACTTCAAGCAAAAGTCGACGCGACGCAAGGTTGTCGAGGCCGTGCTCAGCCACGAACCGCCGATGATCACCTTTGATATCTGTGCCGACGGCTTTTTGTACAAGATGGTAAGGAACATTGTTCGCGCCATCGTCAAGGTCGGCGAGGGCCGCTATACGCATCAGGACCTTATCCGGATACTCGCGGCGAGGGACCGTCAGGCCGCACCCGGCACCGCTCCAGCCTCCGGGCTTTACCTGGAACAGGTCTTTTATTCGCAGGCGGAACTGTCAGAAAGTCTCGGTAAATAGAGCGCCTTTTATGAATCAATTCGAACATCTGCGCCACAAGGCAGGCTCCTCCCTCAGCCGACCTCGCGAGTTGATTGTCGCCTGCGCTCCGATGCGCAGCAATGTCAACATCTCGAGTGTTGCCAGAACCGCCAGTGCCTGTGCCATCGAGCGACTTGTCCTGACCGGAAATGCCAGCCTTATCTCAAAAATCGCTCGAGATGGAGCCGAAAAACTTGAAGTATCGATTCATCGGAGTCTGGCTCCCGTTCTGCAAAAGCTGCGTAGCGAAGGGTATCGCCTGGTGGGCCTCGAGCAGACCACCAACTCAACAAACATACATCACTATAATTTTTCGAGACGCACCGTTCTGGTTATTGGCAACGAGCGCACCGGTTTGACGCAGGAGATTCTGGCGCTGCTGGATGACGTTGTCGAGATCCCGGTTTATGGTCTTCCCCACAGCTTCAATGCGGCCACTGCTGCCAGCATGGCACTCTATGAATATTGCCGTCAGTATCCTAATGGCTAGATGTCCCGATGTAGCGCTGTCCAAGATCATCGTGGCCGGTTGAAAACGTTAAGCGGTTAACTCAAACAGGCCGATTTCCGGTCGGCAGAGAAATCTTATCGGCAGGACGCTGGTGCCGACACCACGGCTGACGTAGAGCGGTATGCGGTGCTGGCTGACCTGATAGAATCCGGCGACAAAACGGCCGGCGTAGCGGGGCAGGTAGAATGGTGGCAGATAAGGAAGCCGAACCTGGCCGCCGTGGGTGTGGCCACTCAGGATCAGGTTGATATCCTTGTTGAGCTGTTCGTGGGCGAAGGCCGGCACGTGAGATAAAAGCAGGTTGAAGCGGTGTGGGTCGACTTGTTTTTGCAGCTGCTCCAGATGATCCGTGGAAGAAGGATAGTCGAGGCCGAAGATTGACAGCGCCTGGCCATTGATTTCGAGATCGGCCCGTTCATTGATCAAGAGGCTCACGCCGACACTGGCAAAGTGCCTGCGCAGGTTCTCCCCCTCAAGACGAGACCAGTATTCCCAGTTGCCCTGAATCGCGAAAATACCGTGAGTCGCTTTCAGTTGCTCCAGGAAACTGCGCACGCCCCAGATGTTGCGCTCCTCCTCCAGATAGTCCCCGGTCAGCAATATCAGATCGGGCTTTAGATCCGCTACCTGCCTGGTGACCTCTTCAAAGTAACTGTTGAAGCGGCTCAGATGGAGATCGCTGATCTGGACAATACGGACTCTCCCACCCTGATAAGCAGAGTGCAGCCGGTGTCGTTCAATTTGCAGTGCCTGCGGCTCATACCAGAGTGAATCTGCCAGCAAGGCGCCGCCGACACCGGCCAGACCGAGGGCGAGAAAGCGACGTCTGCTCACTCCTTTTCGATGCCGGGAAGAAAAGCTCATGATCGCCTGCCGAAAGTGGATGGGCTATGGTTGCCAGAAAGCCGCGGTTGTATTATCTTTAGAGTTCGCAAGATTGAAGATCATCCCAAGTGTGTTCGGTTAATAATAAGGGATCAAATTTTAAAAGGAAAGGCGATAGACGTTATGGAGCATTCTCAGGAGGTTACCAACGATGTTTTCTGGGTTGGTGTCAAGCATGCAGAACTGCAGATTTTTGATGAACTCTTTCCGACCCGTAATGGTACGACCTATAATGCTTATGTCGTAAAGGGGAAAGAAAAAACCGCTTTGATCGATACGGTCAAAGCCCCGTTTACCGAAGAATTCTTTGCCAAGGTCGAAGAGTCCGTTGGTCTCGACAAAATTGACCTGGTGGTTGTCAACCACACCGAACCCGATCACACTGGTGCCTTGCTCAGCCTGCTTGAGAAGCGCCCGGATCTGCCGGTTTACTGTTCCCGGCCGGCGCAGAATTTTCTGGCTCAACTCGTGAATGGTCCTTTCAACGCCCAGGTTGTCAGTGATGGCGATGAAATTGACCTGGGCGGCCGAACCCTGCGTTTTATTCTGGCTCCCTACCTGCATTGGCCGGACACCATGTTCACCTACCTGGTTGAGGAGGCTGTCCTCTTTCCCTGTGATGCTTTTGGTGCCCATTACTGTGCCAGCAAGCTGTTTGATGATGAAATTCCGGACTTTTCCAAAGACTTTCACTTCTACTTCGATTGCATCATGCGCCCTTTCAAGGACAAGGTGCGTGCGGCGATCAGCAAGGTCGATGAACTGGAGTTGAAACTGATCTGTCCTTCACACGGGCCGATTCGCCGGACTGATCCGCGCGCCGTGGTTGATTCGTACCGCCGCTGGTCGTCACTGCCGCCGCAGCAGGCGAACCCTCGCGCCCTGATGTTGACCTTGTCTGCGCATGGCAATACTCACCGCATGGCTGCCGAAATCCAGGCAGAGCTCGAAAAGAAGAACTTCCAGGTTGTGGTCATGCGTATGTGCGAGATGCGTGACAGTGATTTGCGAGACGAACTGGAACTGGCCGACCTTGTCATGGTGGGCACCTCAACGATTAATCGTGATGCTCCGCCGCAGGCCTGGCATGCCATGTCGCTGTTTTCCCTGGTGACACCCAAGGCAAAGATTGCCGCTGCCTTCGGCTCCTTTGGCTGGAGTGGCGAAGCGGTCAAACTGGTTGAAGAACGCCTGAAAGGCTTGCGCTTCAAAATACCGGTTCCCGGACTGACGTTGCGCTTCTCGCCGACCGAAGACGATCTCCGCGAATGCCGTGAGTTTGCTGATCAGCTGGCAGCCCAGGTGGTGGGTTCGGAGTAGACGGTTGTCACTCCTTATTTGAACGAGTGACCAGGGTCGGATGGCCCTGCCCGCTGTTTTTTTGCTTGCCGACATTCAGGCCTTTTGTGACGTCTATAACACCACCGGCACGAACCGCGGAAATCGCAGTTGTCGCGCCTCTCGATAAAATCCTCAACTACGCCATTCCTGCTGATCTGGCCGCCAGGGTTTGTATCGGTAGCCGCGTTCGGGTCCCGCTCGGACGCCGGCAAGTGGTTGGCTATGTCATGAACTGGACAGAACCCGGTGAGACAAAGCTGAAAAATATTCTTGAAGTTATCGACCCCCACCCCCTGTTCCAGAAAAAACATGCGGCCTTTTATCTGCGCGCGGCACGTTATTATGTTTATCCGCCGGGCCAGGCGGTTAGAACGGCTTTGCCGGCCGGACTCTCGGCGCTGGACAGCAAACCGACTGTTCTGAGCGACAAACGTTACCGGGCGACACCCCTTGACGGGCAACCTCAAGGGACCCGGCAGCGGCAGATTCTCGAGCATATCCGCAGCAGTGACTCGAGCACCTTAAGCCAGCTGCGACATGCTTTTCCCTCGCCCCACGCTGCTTTACAGCGCCTGGTGGAACTGCAATTCCTGCAGGTCGAAGAGATTGAACGGTGCCGGGACCCCTTTGCAGAAATCGGAGTCGTCGAGCACCAGCCGGTTGAACTCAATGCTGCACAGCAGAGTGCCGTTACAGCCATTGAAGCCGCTCTTGGTGGCCCGTCGGGCTTTGCCCCGTTCCTGTTGCATGGCGTCACCGGCAGCGGCAAAACCGAAGTGTATCTGCGCTCGATTGCCAGGGCGCTGGCAGGGGGGCGACAGGCGTTGGTCCTGGTCCCTGAGATTGCCCTGACACCACAGCTGGTGAGTCGTTTCCGCAGCTGGTTTCAAACTCACGCAGTGCGTCTGGCGGTGCTTCACTCAGGCCTGTCCGATGGTGAACGCTACGATGCCTGGCGGCAGGTCGCAAGGGGTGACATCGACGTGGTTATTGGCGCTCGCTCTGCAGTCTTTGCGCCCCTCCCGCAACTGGGCCTGATTGTTGTTGATGAAGAGCATGATGGCAGCTACAAACAGTCGGAGGGTTTTCGCTACAATGCTCGCGATCTGGCTCTGATGCGTGGCCAGATGGATGAGGCTGTGGTGATCCTCGGCAGCGCCACACCGGTTCTGACCTCCTATCAGCGTTCGCTTGGCGGCCAGCTGGGTTATTTGGAACTGCCTGAAAGGACAGCGGCAAGGCCCTTACCTGAAGTCCAGCTGATCGATCTTTCCAGCCACCAGGCAGAGAGCCAGCTGAGCGAACCCTTACAGGAAGCCATGGCGCAAGTCCTGGCTGCAGGTGAGCAGACGCTGTTGCTCTTGAACCGTCGCGGCTATGCGCCTTTTCTGCTCTGCCATGACTGCGGCGCAACGCTGCGTTGTCCCAACTGCGATATCACCCTGACCTATTCACAGGTGCAGAGCGCTCTGCGCTGTCACTATTGTGATTTCCACATGAGGCCGCCGGATAGCTGTGATCGCTGCAGCGGCGTTCGTTTGCTCCCCGAAGGCATGGGAACGGAACGTCTCGAAGAAGAGATCCGGGAGCTTTTCCCGACAGCAAGAGTGGCCCGCATGGATCGCGATACCACCAGCCGCAAAGGTGCTCATCACAGGTTGATAGAACAGATGTCCGCAGGTGAGATTGATGTCCTGATCGGTACGCAGATGATCGCCAAAGGCCATGATTTCCCCTCGGTCACCCTGGTTGGTGTTCTCAACGCCGATACGGCATTGAATCTGCCTGACTTTCGGAGTGCCGAGAGAGTTTTTTCCCTGCTCAGCCAGGTTGCCGGACGCGCCGGACGTGGCGATCGGCCCGGCAGGGTCATGATCCAGACCTACGCCGTGGATAATTATGCCCTGGATTTTGTTACCCGTCATGATTACCGGGGTTTCGCCAACCTGGAGCTGTCGCAACGTCAGGTGCTGGCTTATCCACCTTTCGGCCACCTGGTTAACCTGGTCTTGAGCGGTAATGACGAAAACAGAGTGAAGCGTGCAGCGGAGCAGATTTCTGATAATCTGACAGCTGGCGACCCTGAAACGGAAGTTCTTGGGCCGGCACCCTGCCTGTTGCCGCGGTTGCGCAACAAGCATCGGGTGCAGATCCTGCTTAAAGCAAAAGAGCGTATGCCGCTGCGCCGTCAGATCGAGCAATTGCAGCGGCTCAGAAGCCAACTTCCGGCAGGTGTAGTCCTCACGGTTGATGTCGACCCGGTGGATATGTTTTGATTGGAGGGTTGTAAGCTGTAGGGCTGTAGGGCTGTAGGGCTGTAAGGCTGTAAGGCTGTAAGGCTGTAAGGCTGATAACTGATAGCTGATAGCTGATAGCTGATAGCTGATAGCTGATAGCTGATAGCTGATAGCTGATAGCTGATAGCTGATAGCAGCATTTTGATCATGATTTCTTCGCGAGAAAATATTTTATGAATAGACTTTTTTTTCTGATCTTTGTCGTTGTAATACTCCTCTCTGCGTGTGCAAAGCCGCCGGAGCCGCCAGTGGTTAAGGAACCGGTCGTTGAGGAGCCGGTGATTGACAAGGGCGTGCCGACCCTGCAGCTCGTTGACTGGACCGAGGTTGACGGATGGCAGGAGGACAACCCGGGGCTCGCTCTTGGTGCCTTGTTGAAGAGCTGTACGGCCCTGCGCTGGCGGCCGCAATGGCAGCTCGCCTGTGAAGAAGCTGCCGCCTTGGAACACGCGTCCGAAGTAGAGGTTCGAAGCTTTTTCGAACGTAATTTTGAGCCGCATCTGGTCAGCAAGCCTGATGGCAACACGGAAGGTCTTCTCACCGGTTACTATGTTCCCGACCTGAAGGGCAGCCGTGAGGCTTCTGCTGATTATCCTTATCCACTTTACAGTCGTCCGGATGATCTTCTGACAATCGACTTGAGCGATGTCTATCCGGATTTGAGTAACTATCGTTTGCGCGGTCGTCTTGACGGCCACAGGGTTGTCCCTTACTGGGAGCGCAGTGAGATCGACAGCCAGGAACGTCCCCTGGTCGGCCAGGAACTCTTCTGGGTGGCTGATCCGGTCGAACTCTTTTTTCTGCAGATCCAGGGTTCCGGTCGCATTCTGTTTGAGGATGGTGACCATGTGATGGTGAATTACGCCGATCAGAATGGCCATCCTTACAAATCAATCGGCAAATATCTGCTTGATCTCGGCGCCATGTCTCGCAGCGAAATGTCGATGCAGAATATCAGGGCCTGGGTCAGGGATAACCCGAGCGAAATGGACAACCTGTTCAACCAGAACCCGAGCTATGTCTTCTTCAGAGCTTTAGCCGCTGATGTTAAGAGCCCCCCCGGGGCGTTTGGAGTGCCACTGACCCCGGGTCGGAGCCTTGCTGTTGATCGACGACACATCCCTCTGGGGGCGCCGGTTTTTGTTGACACCTTCTGGCCCAACAGTGATAAGCCGCTGCGTCGTTTGATGGTAGCACAGGATACGGGAGGGGCGATCAAGGGAGAGGTGCGCGGAGATTTCTTCTGGGGGATGGGGGCTCAGGCCGGGGCCCAGGCCGGGCGCATGAAGCAGACGGTGCGCTTCTGGGTCCTCTTGCCGCGCGAGTTGTCGGTTGATTAAGACTTTGCAAACGGGAGTAAACCATCCTGCTCATTGACGAGAGGGCTCCAATGGCCTTGAAAAGATGCTGCTGTTTGATACTCCTTGCTCTGCTGACGCTGCCCGGCTTTGTGTACGCGACCGTTGCGCAGAAGGGGGTGTTCCTGGTCGCAGCAGAACAATTGAAGGACCCGCGTTTTCATAACGCCGTCATCCTTTTGATTCAGCATGATTCCGAAGGCAGCGCCGGATTGATTGTCAACAGGGGCAGTCGCTTGTCGCTGGCGACGATCCTTCCTGAGGATTCGCACCTGACCGGTGACGGGATGACTCTCTCTTACGGCGGTCCGGTTGATCAGAATGCTCTATTGGCTTTAGTCAGGATTCGCAATCATCCCCCTGAGCCTGCTGACGAGGTGGTTGAAGGCCTCTATGTGACGGGTGTTGGCGTGCTTGATGAGTGGCCGGATTTTTCTGCTGAGGTTGTCAGCTACCGGGCTTTTTTCGGATTCACAGGTTGGGCGGCCGGTCAGCTGGGCAATGAAATCCAACGCGGAGACTGGGCTCTGCTGCCGGCTGAGGCAGAGAGCGTTATGGCTGCTGATCAGGGGCAACTCTGGAAACGTCTGCGGGAAACTCTGGCGAAGTAAATATCAGGCCAGGCTGGTACTTTTAATCACCGCTCTTGCCGAGTCGGTCAAGCAGGGCTTTGACCACGACATCAATGCGCGCCTGGTCTTCTTCGAGAATATTCAAAAACCGCAAGCCGATCTGCTGCATATCCTTTGCGTCGGCCTCACCGATCCAGACGGCTTCCGCCAAAGCACAGATAATCCCCTTTTTGTCGCCGATGGAGAGGTAGATCAGAATCAGGTCTGACTGCTCTACAGGAGCTTTGAGCGGCAGCCTTATGCCGCCTCCGGCCAGGTTGATCAGATTCTTTTTGAACTCGGTCAATTCGGCGGCAGAAACCCCACCCTTGATTTTTTCGAGGTGCTCTTTCCAGAGCGAGCGCATCCCGGCAAGGTTGCCGGTGCTTCGATGAACCCCCACCCAGGCATTAACGTCCACACGACGATAGATGCGCCTGGAAATAAATTCCAGATTGCCCTCAAACTGCAAGCGGATATCCTGGCCGCTGATACGTTCAACAAAAGATGCCACCAGGCGCAGGCCCATGCCCATGTGGTCGGTCAGGACCTCAAATTGCATGCCCGGTTCAAAAGGGTAGGAATCTGCCGCATCACAGCCGTAGGGCAGGGCCAGGTCAAGCTGCATCGGCTTGCTGTGCATGGCGTAGCCTGTGATCGTGTCCAGAGCTGTTTGTTCCTCATCTGTGAAGATTCGCTTGATGAAGACTTTCTGACCCTTATTAAAGTATTTTCCGTAAGACATAATTTAAATCTTATCCAGCTTACCTTATTTGCCCGGCCCACACACGGAATTCTCAATCTCGGCGGCAACCGCTTCAACCGTCATCCTGCTCCCGGATATTGTCACCTCGGCGTACTTTCGGTAAAGCGGCAGGCGCTCCCGGTAAAGAGTTTCATAAGTTTCGTTCGGGCCGATGACCAGTCCCCGACTGTCCATGTCGTTGACTCTGCCCCGTAACTCTTCCAGCGGGATATCGATAAACACCAGTTGGCCGAGCTCTCTCAGTCTGGTCATCGCCGGTTCACTGTACACGGCAGAGCCGCCTGTTGCAACCACGCTGTGTGTTGTTGTGAGGCCGGTGAGGACCTGCTCTTCCAGGGTTTTGAAGGCATCCAGCCCTTCTCTGGCGATAATCTCCTGCAGCCGACTTTCCTGCTGGCTCTGGAGCAGCAGGTCGGTGTCAACGAAGTTGTAGCCGAGCCGCTTGGCCAGCAGCACGCCGACGGTGCTCTTGCCGGCTCCCGGCATGCCGATCAGGATGATATTCAGGGCACAATCACTTCGCATGCAATAAAAGTTGCCTGATTATGGCCTCGGGGTCAACTGTAGAATGGCTGCTCACCTCTCTTTAATTGCTTCTGAGGGTTATGGTCAAGGCCTCTGGACGCTAACCAAAAAAACGCCGCAACTTTTTTCTGGGTTGCGGCGCCTTTCGTTGCTCTGGCAGCTTATCTCGTCTCCCTGCAGGGTTCAGCCCTCTGCAATTTTCAGCACGATTTTGCCGAAATGCTTATCTTCTTCCATCATCCGGTGCGCCTCAACGACCTCGTCCATGGGGAAGATTTTTTCAATGATTGGCACGATGCTGCGGTCGGCGAACCTGGGCAGCGCCCGACGGCTGAACTCGGCGACAATTTCGGCTTTTTCGGAAACAGGGCGGGAGCGCAGCACCGAGCCTATGATCTGCTGGCGTTTGACCATCATCAGGGCGAGGTTGAGCTCGGCTTTGATGCCGCTGATCACGCCGATGCTGACCAACTTGCCCTTGTAGCCGAGAGATTTCATGTTCGGACCGAGGTATTTGGCTCCGACGTGATCGAGGATCAGGTCGACGCCTTTTTTATTGGTGAATTCCTTGACGATCTCTGTGAAATCGGGAGTCTCCAGATAATTGATGACCAGATCCGCGCCGAGTTCTTTGACCCGTTCCAGCTTCGATGGGTGGGCGGTGACGATCAACTTGCTGTTAGGAGTAAGGGCCTTGCTGAGCTGGATGGCTGCAGTGTTGACACCGCCACCTCCACCATGGAGAATGGCGGTCTGGCCGTCCTGGAAGTTACCGATCATGAAGACATTGAGGAATGCCGTGATGTAGGATTCACAGACGCAGGCGGCTTCCTCAAAGCTCATACTTGCAGGGATGCGCATCAGGTGACTGGCGTAGGCCACAGCGTATTCCGCGTAGCTGCCGCCACCGACCAGGCTGATGACCCGCTCGCCCACTGCCCAGCCCTCTACGCCCGGACCGATCTCTTCGATTATGCCGGAAACCTCAAGGCCCAGGATTTCAGAGTCACCGGGCGGGGGTGGATAGTTCCCCGCCCGTTGCACCAGGTCGGGGCGGTTGATCGAGGTGGCAATCACCTTGACCAGGACTTCACCTTCTTTGGGTGAAGGTTTTTCGGTCTCTCCAACCTTGAGAACATCAAGGCCACCAAATTCATCCATCAAAACAGCTTTCATAGGTTCCTCCTGAATATGTGGAGTTGGGTTTTTCGTCGGTTAGAATATAAAGCGGAAGGGCAAGGATACAGAATATTATCAACAGAATACAGGGTAAATCAGTGAAGAAAAGGTTTTTGCGGCTATTTTCTGCCTTTGTCTCCGTTATTCTTCCGGGGTGCGGATAAATTGATAACCGCGACCTCGCACTGTGAGGAAATGTTGCGGATTGGCAGGATCCTCTTCGAAATACTTGCGCAGACGGACAATGAAATTATCAAGGGTGCGGGTTTCCGTGTCCTCAGCCATCCCCCAGACCGATTTTAACAAGCTCGCTCGCGTCAGGGTTTCTCCTTCATTGCTGAAAAAAGTGGCCAGCATCCGGCCTTCGAGTTCGGTCATCCTGATCTTGTCTGTTGCGGTGACTGCCGTCAGATTGTTCAGGTTGACGAGGTTCTTGCCGAATCGGTAATCTTCCGTCTTGCTCTGTGACGGCTGGTACCAGGCCGAACGTCGCAGCATGCCAAGAATGCGCAGCAGGAATTCATCAAGGCTGAACGGCTTGGTGAGATAGTCGTCGGCACCTTCTTTAAGCCCTTTGACTCGGTCCTGCTCTTCGCCCAGTGCTGTGAGCATGAGGATCGGCAGCTGTGGTCGGGTTTTGCGCATCTGTCGACAGATGTCAAAGCCATGGCTGTCCGGCAGCATCAGGTCGAGCACCACCAGATCGAAAGACTGGTGATTAAAGGCATCCAGCGCTGCGGCACCCGTTTCAGCGTGGGTCACCTGGAAGCCTTCACGTTCGAGGTTGAAGATGATTCCCAAGGCGATGTGTTGTTCGTCTTCGACGAGCAGGAGATGCGGTTTCTTCATGAAGACTCCGTAGTCGCTGTCTGCTGCGAGAGGGGCAGGGTGATCCTGAAGGTTGTGCCCTGTCCCTCGCCTGCGCTTGCAACCTTGACCTGGCCGTGATGGCGCAGGATGTTGGCGTTTACAATGAAAAGACCGAGACCTGTGCCGCGGATATTTTCGTTCTTGCGGCGCACGCGATAGAAAATGTTGAAAATTTTCTTCTGATCGTCAAGTGCGATGCCCCGCCCCCGATCGGCGAAATCAAGATAACAGTGGTTCTGGTCGCTGCTTAAGGAAATCGTGATTTCCGGAGACTTGTCGGAATAGAGGACCGCATTCTCCAGGAGGTTACGGAGCACCGTTTCCATGGAGTCACGATCGATCGCAGCAAAAATTCCGGGCTTGATGTCGAGTGACAACTTGCCGGCCTTGGGCAGGGTAAATTGGCGGTCGCGGAAATACTTCTCAACAAAGGCACTGAAATCAATGCTGCGCAGCTCCAGCCGCCAGTGCTTCTGCCCGACCCGGTTGGCCGACAGCAAGTTGTCGATCAAGCCGTTGAGTCGGTTCGCATCACTCAGCATGGTCTCTATGAATGGGGCCATCTGCTCAGGTGAGGGCTGGTGGCGGCGAATCGTCTCCAGGTGCAGCTGCAACGAGGCCAGTGGTGACTTCAGCTCATGGGTCACCTGGGAAATGAACTGGCGCTGTTCGCGAACCAGGGCGGTCTGTTTGCGCCAATAGAGGAAGATGACGTAAACGCCGACCAGGATAGAGACGAGCAGCAGTAATCCCTCCGTCAGGATCAGCCAGTCGGGGCCGCCAACCAACAGCTCCGGGCTGTACTTTTCAGCCAGAGCTCTCAGCTTGCGGTGGTTGCCGAGAAACCAGTTCAGCCAGACGATCACCGCGAGGACCCAGGCGATCTGGACGACGATAAAAGCCATGAGCGGGTTAAAGATGCGTTTCAGCCAGTTCATAGAGCCACCTTTACCATTACAGAGGCTGTGCCACAAGAGAAAGTGCGCTGTATTTTTACAGAATTATTACAATGCAAATGGTCAGTTATTGTTAAATTGGGCAGTGATTCCAAGTATAAGGAGAGACTATGCGCATCGGCAAACATGAAGTGACTTATCCTCTGATTCAAGGTGGCATGGCCGTGCGTGTTTCAGGTCATCGCCTGGCTGGGCACGTGGCCCGGTGTGGCGGTGTTGGTCTTGTGGCGTCTGCCGGGATTGCCCTGAACGCACCCCAGTACACGGGAGACAATTACTTCGCCATCGAGCCACAGGCCCTTAAGGATGAGCTGGTCAAGGCTTATGAGATTGCTCCCGATGGCGTGATAGGGACCAACTGCATGGTGGCCGTCACTGACTATGCTGCATTGGTCAAGGCTTCCTGTGAAGGCGGTGCCAAGCTGATTGTAAGCGGTGCCGGTTTGCCGATGAACCTGCCGGAGTTGACCGCTGAGTGGCCGGACGTTGCCCTGGTGCCGATAGTTTCTTCTGTCAAGGCTGCCGAGCTGATTGCCCGTAAATGGCATAAAGCCTACGATCGTCTCCCCGATGCCGTGGTTGTTGAAGACCCTGATACAGCCGGTGGTCACCTCGGCGAGAAGCTGGAAAAGATTGGTACCGGTGAATATGATCAGTATGCCACGGTCCGTGGAGTCAAAGCGTATTTTCGTGACAAATGGAATCTCGATATTCCGATCATTGCTGCCGGTGGAGTCTGGGATCGCGAGGATTTTCAGTATGCAATGGAGCATGGCGCTGATGGGGTTCAGATGGGCACCCGCTTTGTCTGCACCGAAGAATGTGATGCCGACGATGCCTTTAAGCAGGCTTATCTGGATTGCAGCAAGGAAGATATCGGTCTGCTCATGAGCCCGGCGGGTTTACCCGGTCGGGCCCTGATTGGAAATGTCGCAGCGATTCGCGAACGTGATTTGGAGATGACACCAACCTGCCCGACCGGTTGTCTACGCAAGTGCGCTTACAAATCAGACGGCGAGCGGTTTTGCATCGTGCATGCACTTGATCGTGCTCAGCGCGGTGACACTGAGACGGGACTGGTCTTTTGCGGCAGCAACGCCTGGAAAGCAACCAGGATCGAAACCGTGGCTGAAATCTTTGACGAGTTTTTCCACGTCTAACAGCTTTTCGGACTGTATGGGCCGTTCAATTTTGCCTCATTCCCTCAATACAAGCTTCAGAAGGCAGCCTTCGGGCGGCCTTTTGTGGTCTTCAGCAGCTTTTCAGAAAGCCTAAATACCTTGTCACAGCGGTTTGTCCTGTTGTAAACTGCCCACATGTGGTTCGGGGTAACCCCGAACCGCATTCTTTTCTCTGCAAACCCCTGTTATTAAGGAGTTGCCGATATGGCACCAAAAGAAGAATTTATCCCTAAATGGATTGCCTGGGAGTCGACCCAGCGTTGCAATTTAAACTGTGTTCACTGTCGCTGTTCCTCTGATATGGACGCAGCTGTTGGTGATTTCAACACCGAAGAAGCCTTTAAGCTGATTGATGATATCTGTGAGGTCAGCCAGCCGGTCATGGTTCTCTCCGGAGGTGAGCCCCTGCTGCGCAAGGACATTTTTGAAATTGCCCGCTATGGTACCAGTAAAGGGCTGCGGATGTGCATGGCCACCAACGGTACCCTGATAACCGACGATATCTGTAAACAGATGATTGAGGCCGATATCAAGATGGTTTCCTTGTCTCTCGATGGATCAACGGCCGAAATCCACGATGACTTCCGTGCCTGCCCGGGCGCCTTTGATGGCGTGGTGCGCGCAGCAGAAACCCTGAATCGCAACGGTATCAAGTTCCTGATCAACTCTTCGTTTACCAAACGTAATCAGAAGGACATCGGCGCGACCTTCAAAGTGGCCAAAGAGCTTGGTGCAACCGCCTGGTACATGTTCATGATCGTGCCGACCGGTCGTGGTGAAGACATCATGAACGAACTGGTTTCCAAGGAAGACTACGAGGACATCCTGGCCTGGCACTACGCGCAGGAGAAGAGTGAAGATGAAATTCTGATGCGGCCGACCTGTGCTCCGCATTACTATCGTGTTGTGCCGCAGATGGCCAAGGCTGAAGGTGTTGATTTCAAGCGGCGCAGCCTGACCTTCTCCACCGGTGGCGGCAAAGGCTGTATTGCCGCCCAGACGATCTGTCTGATCGATTGTTTCGGCAATCTTAAACCCTGCTCCTACTTCCACTCCTCGGTCGGCAATGTTAAACAGGTGCCCTTCAAGGACCTCTGGTTCAACAGCAAGACCTTCAATGACCTGCGTAATTTCAAGGAGTACAAGGGCAAGTGCGGTGAGTGCGAGTTTATCAACGTCTGTGGCGGATGCCGGGCTCGTGCCGATGCTGTCTACGGTGATTACATGGCGGAAGAACCTTTCTGTAATTACCTTCCGCCGCGCACCTTGAAGCGCATGGAAAAAGAAGCGGCGGAGAACGCAAATAAATAGTGGCTGGGGACTGGGGTCTGGGGTCTGGTAATTGCCAACCCCTGGCCCCTATCGCCCCCAGCCCCCGATTTAATCCTACAGGAGGAGTTACATGTCTCAAGAATACACTTTCATCAAGGCTTGCTGGGGCCAGCCGACTGATTATGTGCCTGTCTGGCTGATGCGCCAGGCGGGTCGCTACCTGCAATGCTACAAGGACGTTCGCGCCAAGGGTGGCGGCACCTTCCTTGATCTCTGCAAGGATCCGGAGCGCGCGGCGGAAGTCACTATCCAGCCGATCGACATCCTCAACGCCGATGCGGCGATCCTTTTCTCCGATATCCTGACTCCGATTGAGCCGATGGGCATGGCCCTCGATTTCGTACCCGGGCCGGTGTTCGAAAAGCCGGTGCGCACCGCGGCGGACGTCGATGCCCTGGTGGTGCCGGAAGACATGGCCGAAGCGGTCTCATATGTCCCGGCGATCATCAAGCGTCTGCGGCTGGCCTTCGAGGGTCGCGTGCCGCTGATCGGTTTTGGCGGTGCACCCTTTACCCTCGCCTGTTACATGGTGGAAGGCAAGGGCAGCAAGGACTTTGCTTCTCTCAAACAGATGATGTACTCAGACTTCCCGCTTTACGATGCCCTGATGAAGAAGATCACCGAGATGGATCGCCGCTACCTCAACATGCAGATTGAAGCCGGCGCCCAGGCGATCCAGATTTTCGACACCTGGGGTGGCCTGCTGGCGCCTCACGATTACGAGCGCTACATTCTCCCTTACGTCAAGGAGCTGATCGACGGCCTCAACCGCGACGGTCTTCCGATCATTTATTTCGTCAAGAATGGCGGCACCATGCTGGAACTGGTCAGGGAGGCCGGTGCCGATGTCCTCGGTCTCGACTGGCACGTCAACCTCGGCAAGGCCCGCGACATCATCGGCAACGATATTGCCGTGCAGGGCAACCTCGACCCAACCGTTCTCTATGCGCCGAAGGATCACATCGAACGTGAGGTGCAGCGGATTCTCGATGAAAACGCCGGTCGCCCGGGCTTCATCTTCAATCTCGGTCATGGCATCCTGCCCACCGTGCCGCCGGAGAACGCCATTCACATGGTGGAGTGCGTTCACAGGCTCAGCGGCAAATAACCTGTGAGGTGTGAGGTGTCAGGAGTGAGGCGGAAAGTCCCCTTTTGATTTGATTCTCCTCACCCCTCACGCTTCACCCCTCACGGTTTCTTATGAATCTGGATAAACCTACCGGACTGGTATTATTGAATATGGGCGGACCTGACTCGTTAAGAGCGGTTCGCCCGTTTCTCTACAACCTCTTCTCCGATCGGGACCTGATCCAGTTGCCGGCGGGAGCCCTGCTGCAAAAACCCTTTGCCTTCATGATCAGCCGCTTGCGTGCCCCGAAGGTGAGGATCAACTACGCGTCGATCGGCGGCAAATCGCCGCTTCTGGAATGGACCGAAAAACAGGCTGCAGGTGTCGCCCGTGCACTCGGCGATCAGGTCAAACCTTTCGTGGCCATGCGCTACTGGAAGCCGCGTGCAGAGGAGTGTCTGCTGCGCATGAAGCAGGATGGCATTACCCAGGCCGTGGTGCTCTCCATGTATCCGCACTATACCCGGGCCACCACCGGCAGCAGCATCAAGGATTTTGAATCAGCAGCGGCACGGCTTTACCCGCAACTTGACTATACGATCATCCGTGAATGGTATGCCTGGCCTGCTTATCTCGATGCCTTGGCCAACCGGGTGAGGGAGGGACTGGAGAAGTTCCACGAACTTGTTCGCGATGAAGTGCCGATCCTCTTCTCGGCACACGCCCTGCCGCAGACGTTTATTGATGAGGGTGACCCCTACCTCGACCACGTGACCTGTACAGTGCAAGGAGTGATGGAGCGTTTCCCCGATCATCCCTGGCGGCTTGGTTTTCAGAGCCGCAGCGGTCCGGTAGAGTGGATGGAGCCTGACACCCTGGAGGTTCTCGATCAACTCGGTGAGGAGAAAGCCCCCGGAGCCCTGATCGTACCGATCTCTTTCGTCTCGGATCATATCGAAACGCTGCAGGAAATCGATTTCGAGTTTCGTATGCACGCAGAAGCCATTGGGCTGCCGCGCTTTGAAAGAACCCCATCACTGAATGACAATCAGGATTTTCTAGAGGCACTGGCCGGCCTGGTTCGTCATCATCTGGCGCGGCCATGATGATCCCCTGCCGACATTGCGGTGCCGAGTTCGATCCGGACAAGCTGCCCGATGATGCGTCGGTTCAGGCGGGGCTGATCCTGGCTGAAGAGCGTTATAAAGATGCCGGTCAGGTCTGTGCAAACTGTCTGGCCAGTCGTGGTCGCTTGGCGATGATGTACGATCCGAGTTGTCATTAAAAACTGTGGCGTGTTGCGAGTAGCGTGTGGCGAGAAAAACAACCTCAACAAAAACGGCCAGGGCATTTCTGCCCTGGCCGTTAGTTTTTGTCCCGCCACACGCTACTCGCCACTTGGTTTTAGACCCCCTCATCCCGAAGCTTTTCAATCAACGCTTTCTGTTTCTCATTCAGCTCTTGCGGCACCTCTATGTCAATCACAGCGTAGAGATCTCCGGGCGGTTTTCCTGCCCGACCCGGTACACCGAAGCCCTTGAGCCTGATTTTACTGCCACTCTGGGTTCCCGGCTTCACCTTGATGCGCTTGGTCTCCTCAAGGGTTTCCACCGCCACTGTGCTGCCGAGACATGCCCCGGTAAAAGGGATCTTGACAGTTGTGAAAAGGTTTTTGTCCTCGCGCCGAAAGCGGGGGTCTTTGGTGACATTCATCTCCAGAATTAGGTCGCCGGCAGGACCGCCGTTCGGACTGGCGCCTCCTTTTCCTGAAATACGCAACTTCTGACCGGGCTCGACTCCGGCCGGAATGCGAACCTGCAGCTGTTCATTATGGCCGCTGCGGTCGAGGTCGAGACGCCGCTCTCCGCCGAGGATGGCCTGGCGGAAGGGAATCGTGATCCGCATCAGGAAGTCCTGACCCTTTCTCGGTCGGGCTTGATGATGTGCTGATCGACCGCCGAACAGCTGGCTGAAGAGATCATCGCCGCTGCCGCTAAAACCGAACTCGCGGAAGATGTCGCCGAAGTCGGCATTGCGGAAAATGTCTTCCTGGGAGAAACGCTGATGGAAGGCTGCATCACCGAACTGATCGTATTGCTTCTTCTTCTCCGGGTCGGAGAGGACGGCGTAGGCTTCGGAAATTTCCTTGAAACGTTCTTCCGCCTTCTTGTCATCCGGATTTTTGTCGGGATGATATTTAATCGCCAGCTTGCGGTAGGCTTTTTTGATCTGGTCGGCACTGGCGTTCTTCTCGAGGCCGAGCACAGCATAATAATCTGAGGCCATAATCTTTCCTTAGTCAATCTTCCTGGGAGGTCAATATAGTAACGACTTAGCTGCGCGTCAAGAGCTACGCAAAAGCTATGCACAAGAACCGGCAATGTCAGAAAATCTGCAGGGGTTGTTGTTCAATCCTCAGTCCGCCATTGCTGGAGATGGCGTTGAATGAAGTCCACAATCCTCTGCTGCTCCTCCTGCCCTTTGCCGGTAATTTCCATGGCTTCGCCAAAGGCAAAATGAATGGTGCGTGAGGGCACAATCGGCCCGAAATCTTTGATCATCTTGCCGGCTGACCAGGCCCAGGTCAGCAGCGCCACGGGAATAACAATGGCCCCGGATTTTTGCGCAAGCT
This sequence comes from Deltaproteobacteria bacterium, assembly GCA_024636215.1. The sequence goes on along the minus strand of JAGXHL010000070.1, from coordinate 8,553 downwards.
TGATACCGATGCTGTTGAATTTCCTGGGGTCGAATTCAACTGCACGGGTGTGTTGGGGGAAGATGACCAATGAGCGTCCCTGCTCAAGTCGCCTGGCCCCTTCTTCCATAACCACCCTGAGGTCGTCGCGCGGGTTGACACGATCGACGACCACCGGGTCGCGGGCATTGACAACGTGGCCAAAAACCGGGTACTCCACCAGGCTGCGCTTGATCACGTAAGTCAGGTCAATCCCTTGCGGCATGATCAGCGCTGGCAACACGAAGGTTTCCAGGGTACTCATGTGGTTGCCGATAAAAATGATCGGGCGATCTATCCCCCGGAGGTTTTCCAGCCCGGTGACTTCGAGATGACAACCGGCTTTTTCCAGGGCGGCGACGATCCCGGCGCTGCTGTTGTGCCAGTCAACAGAGTCGTATTGGCCCCGCTTGGCAGCTACGCTGGCCTTATGCACAATCGAGAATGCCCTGATGTAAAAAGGGAGTGTTGGCAGAAGCTTGCTCAGCAGCCCGATCCTGCGATCGGGGGAGCGATAGTCTGTGCCTTCGTAAAAGCCTTTGATCTTCTCCATGATACCTTCTTTTTCAGTCGCGAGTGTCTGCACGGTGAAATCGAAAAATGACCAGCGCCGCCAGCATGCTTAATCCCGCGCAGACAAAGAGAACGTTGAGTCCAAACCAGTCGCCAATATAGCCCAATATCAATGATCCTGCAAAGATTCCCGAATCGATTCCGCCGGTAAAAATCCCGGTAGCCTTGCCCCTGATCGAAGCCGCCTCATCGCGCACCGCCATGGTGTTAAGAAGCGGGAAGAGCAGGCCGTGGCCGAGCCCGGAGAGTATGCCGGCGAGGCAGAGCATTGGTTGGTTGAAGGTGAATGGCAATAACAAGAGTCCCACCATGTAGAGGACGATACTCAACGCAAGAATGCGCTTTTCACCAAACCTGGCAGAGAGCCAGCCGTTGACGAAGCGTATCGTAATGGCGCCCCCGGAATAGCTGAAAAAATAGACCGAAACAAAGCCGAGATTGCGCTGGTCCGCCAGAGGCGCAACAAAGTTGCCTGATCCTGCCAAACCGAAACCGAACAGCAAGGAGAGGAGACCTACAACGACAAATTTCTCCCGCTTCAGCAGACCGAAGAAGCTGGTTGGCTGACTGTCTCGGGTTTGTTCAGTGATGCTTTCCTTGAGAGGTTGGTGGATGACTAAGGCTATGCCCGCCAGGCAACCGGCTACCACGAAGAGACCGGCGAAGCCGAAATGCTCAAGAGTGACCTCCGCGAGGACCGGACCTGTGGCGATACCGATCAGACCGGAGATACCGAACATGCCGATCCCTTCGTTGAGTCGGTCGCGAGGCAGGATGTCGGCCATAAAGGTGAACACCGCTGTAAAGCAGATCGCCAGGCCAACACCGTGCACGGCCCTCAAGAGCAGAAAAGGCAGGTAGGCTGCTCCGAGCGGGTCGTGAATGCCGAGATAGAGAAAAGGCGAGACGAACATGAGGATGCTGCCCAGGGTGTAGCTGCGCTTGCGACCTATGCGGTCGATCATCTCGGCGACCCAGGGGCGACTGATGGCCGAGGCCAGGGCAAACACTCCCATGATTACGCCAATGTTCCTTTGGTTGCCACCATGCTCAAGAATGTAGAGCGGTAACAGGAAGAAAGCGCTGAAGCTTGCGGTATGGCAGAGGTTGGCCAGAGCCATGACCCAGAATGCGGGGGTGTAAACCATTGCCGTCGATTCGTTTCTCATCAGTTTGGCGATTATTCTGACTTGTCGACCAGGCAGCTTGTCGGACAGCCACCTCGTGCAGTCATCAGTATTGACGAGGACGGGGCTCCATTACGAGCAGGGTCCAACAGGAATATTGCCGACCAGAAACTCCTTGTTAACAACCACTTTCAGGTAGTTCTTCTGGTCGATCAGCCTGGTCACTACGTTGCCTTCACCAAGCACAATCAGTGACCTCTCAAAGCCTTTGCCCCAGTTGCTGTCAGCCAGGTCGGGTTCGAAGCAGACGATGGTACTGATCCCCGCCTGGACGATGGCTTTGGCACATTCGATACAGGGATACCAGGGAATATAGAGCGTGCAGTTTTTGGTCGAGACGCCCAGCATGGCCGCATTGTAAATGGCGTTGCGCTCCGCATGCGAGACCCACAGATACTTCTCCCCATTGAGGGCTTCGTGGCGTGCTTCAACGTCGTCATTAACGCCGCGGGGGATGCCATTGTAGCCGGTTGAACGGATCTCATTGTCGGGGCCGACAATCACAGCGCCGACCTTGCGGCCACGGTCCTTGCTCCAGGTGGCGATAAATTGGGCAAGGGCCATCCAGCGGATGTCCCAGTTGGAAGGCGTCATGGCTTCTCCGCAAAGGATAAAGGTGATTCTGAAGAACTGAGAGCCCTGGCCACAGCGGCCAGGGCTCTCTCAATAATGAAAGCTGTTCTCTGCGATAGAACTTTTAGGTCATAGAGTTTTTGTCAGCCGCACTTGGAATCCCCACAGTTCAGGCAGGTCAGGCAGCCGTCCATGATGATGACCGCCTTGGTGTAGCACTTGGCGCACAGCTTGGAGTCCGCCGGGAAGTCGTCGTTATCGGAACTTTTGGTCTGTCCTTTGAGGGTTTCATACTCAGCACGTTTGGCCAGGATCATCTCTCTCCGGGCGATCGGCATTTCTTCGTCCTGGATCAGGCCGATCATCTTCATGTGGCTTTCCAGAGCGTGACCAATCTCGGCCACGATCGAGGGCATGAAACCGCCGCCACCCGGCTTGAAGTAGCCACCCTGGGGGTCGAAGACCGCCTTCAGTTCGTCGACCAGAAAGGTGATGTCGCCGCCTTTGCGGAAGACCGCCGAGATAACCCGGGTCAGGGCAACCACCCACTGGAAATGATCCATGTTTTTCGAGTTGATGAAAATCTCGAAAGGCTGACGAACTTCGTGCTTGGTGCCATGGTTCAAGACCATGTCATTGATGGTGACATAGAGGGCATGTTGACTTTGCGGCGTCTTGATTTTGTAGGTGGCCCCCACCAGCATTTCAGGACGTTCGACCAACTCGTGCATACCTTCGATCTGGTTCTTCTCGTCCCTGGCTGCTTTTTTACGCTGCTCATCAAGATTAACGACTTCGTAGCCAACGATCTTCTTGTCTATTTTTTTTGCCATTTTTGTCTTCCTTAAAAATCTACAGTTTGCCGTAATAGCCTTCTTTGAGAGCGTCGTAGAGGTTTGCTGCTGAATGGATCTCGTTGTCGTATTCGATATTTTCGTTGCCGCGGACTTCGAGCACTGAGCCATCGTCCAGCGTGAACTGATAGATCGTTTCTGCCAGATCCTTGTCCTTGACCAACACACCCTGAAAAGCCTCGGGATTATAACGGAAGGTTGTGCAGCCTTTCAAACCCTGCTCGTAGGCATACATGTAGATATCCTGAAAATCCTGGTAGGGATAATCACTGGGGACATTGGCGGTCTTGGAGATGGAGGAGTCAATCCACTTCTGGGCGGCGGCCTGGATGTCGACATGCTGTTTGGGCGTGACGTCTTCCGAGGTGACAAAATTGTCCGGAAGTTGCTCGTCCGGATTCTTGCTCTCCGGCATGGCGTTCGGGTTGACCAGTGCGCGATACGCGAGAAGCTCATAGGAGAAGACATCGATCTTCTCTTTGCTCTTCTTGCCCTGGCGGATCAGGTTGCGCGCATAGTGATGGGCGAAGCTGGGTTCAATGCCGTTGGAGGCATTGTTGGCGATTGACAGGGAGATGGTCCCGGTCGGCGCGATGGAGCTGTGATGGGTGAAGCGCGCTCCGATTTCGGCCAGTTCGTCGACAAGCTCCGGCGCGACTTTGGCGAGTTGCTGCATGTAGCGGCTGTAGCGGGCGTGCAGGATCCGTCCCGGTACGCGCTGGCCCAGCTTGATGCCGTCGTTTGCCATCTCGGGGCGCTTGCGCAGCATCTCAGCCGTGATCTCGTAATCCTTGTCGAGGGCAGGCGCTGCGCCTTTTTCTTTGGTTAACTCCACGGCCTGTTGCCAGCCGGCCAGCGCCATCTGCAGGGTTACCTCTTCAGTGAAGGCTACGGCCTCGGCATCACCATATTTCATGCCGAGCAGGGTGATTGTTGAACCGAGGCCAAGGTAACCGAGGCCGTGGCGACGTTTGCCAAAGATCTCGTCCTGTTGCTGCTGCAGCGGCAGGCCGTTGATCTCGACTACGTTATCCAGCATGCGGGTGAACACGGCAACCACCTCACGAAAGTGTTCCCAGTTGAAGCGTGCTTGCGGTGTAAACGGCTGGTCAACAAAGCGGGTCAGGTTGATCGAACCGAGCAGGCAGGAGCCGTAAGGAGGCAAAGGCTGCTCACCGCACGGGTTGGTGGCGCGAATCTCTTCACAGAACCAGTTGTTGTTCATCTCATTGACCTTGTCGATGAGGATGAAGCCGGGTTCAGCGAAATCGTAAGTGGACGCCATGATCACGTTCCATAACTGCTTGGCGCGGATGGTTCGATAAATCTTGCAGGCGACTTCTCCCACCTCGTTCTGAACATAGTCCTTTTTAACCGGCCAGTCTTTCCAGAGCACCTGCTTTGGATCGTTGATGTCCAACTGGTCGCGTTCTTCTTCCTTGGCGGTCAACGGGAAACAGAGCGGCCAATCCTGGTCTTTTTTAACCGCTTCCACAAATTCGTTGGTAATCAGAAGAGAGAGGTTGAACTGGCGCAGGCGACCGTCTTCACGTTTGGCCTTGATAAAATCAACCACGTCCGGATGAGAGATGTCAAAGGTTGCCATCTGGGCTCCGCGGCGGCCACCGGCCGAAGCGACGGTGCGGCACATGCTGTCGTAGATGTCCATGAATGACAATGGCCCGGAGGTGTTGGCGCCGGCGCCGTTGACAAAGGCGTTGCGGGGACGCAGGGTCGAGAAGTCGTAGCCGATGCCGCAGCCTGCCTTAAGCGTCAGGCCGGCTTCATGCACCTTGCCCAGGATCTGGTCCATCGAGTCTTCAACTGTTGCCGAGACAGTACAGTTGATGGTCGAGGTCGCCGGTTTGTGTTCCAAAGCTCCTGCGTTGGACGTGATTCGCCCGGCAGGGATGGCACCGTTTTCCAGGGCCCATACAAAGCGCTCGTACCAGTAGCTTTGCTTTTTTTCGTCATCTTCAACCAGAGACAGCGCCCTGGCAACACGCACGTAGGTTGCATGTACGTCGGCGTCGACGGCTTTGCCCGTTGCGTCCTTGAGGCGGTACTTGCTGTCCCATATGTCCAACGAAGCTTCCTGCCAAGGGATTTCTGGTGTTTCAATAGGTTTCTTAATCACATTGCCTGCCATTATTCTTGCCCCTCTTTCGTCCCCCATCGCCCGCTCAGGTCGGCTGGAAGCCCATAGTTTAACGGTTTGGACGATAAACCGCCTCTGTATATAAAGCACTACATGTTGTAGCCGGACACATTGTACGCTACTACATGATGATTGGCAAATCGAATTTGATTAGAATTCGAGAAATTTTTTTTGCTAAGGGCTTGGTCATCGAGGGACTGGTCTGGCGCTGGTAAAAGAGTCTGCAAGGCATTATTGGCGATTGGAAACAAGTCGTGGCACAGGATAATTGTTGCCTCCATATATTTTTAAGGGATCGGCCTTCGCTGGCAGTCTGTCGACAGGTTGCTAGAAGTCTGAAATTGAGGTATCTTCACAAGAAAAAAATTGATAGAAAGTACTGGACTTTTAATGAAATCAGAACTGCAAACAATATATCTCAAAGATTATCGGCCGCCGGCCTACCTGGTGGAAACGGTCGATCTGCATGTTGAACTTTGTCCATCTCAAACCAGAGTTCGCGCCACCCTTCAGTTTAATGCCAATCCTGAGTATTCAGAAGAGCGGGCCGAACTCTCTCTTCATGGTCGACAACTTGAGCTGTTGTCGATAAGACTCGATGGCCGGGAGCTGTCGGCACATGATTATCGGGTTGATAGCGAAGGCCTGACGATTCCGGTTGTTCCGCAACGCTTTGTACTGGAGACGCTGGTCGAGATTAACCCCGAGGGCAATACCGCGCTGGAGGGGCTTTATCGTGCCAGCGAGATTTTCTGTACCCAGTGCGAGGCCCAGGGCTTTCGAAAAATTACCTTCTACCCGGATCGCCCCGATGTTATGGCGCGCTTTACAACGACCCTGGTCGGTGATCGACAGACCTCACCGGTACTGCTCGCCAACGGCAACCTGGTGGACGCCGGGCCTCTTGAGGACGGCCGTCACTACGCCCGCTTCGAGGATCCCTTTCCGAAGCCGAGCTACCTGTTTGCCATGGTGGCGGGCCAGCTTACGGCGATAGAGGACAGCTTCATCACCATGTCGGGGCGCAAGGTCAGCCTGCAGATCTTTGTCGAAGAGCGCAATCGCTACAAGTGTGAGCATGCCATGCTCTCTCTGCAAAAGGCCATGCGCTGGGACGAAGAAGTCTTCGGCCTGGAGTATGATCTCGATGAATACAAACTTGTCGCCGTTGATGATTTCAATATGGGGGCGATGGAGAACAAAGGGCTGAATGTTTTCAATTCCAAGTACGTGCTGGCCAAACCCGAGACCGCAACCGATATTGATTTTCAGGGCATTGAAGGCGTTATCGGCCACGAGTATTTTCACAACTGGACCGGTAACCGGGTCACCTGCCGCGACTGGTTTCAGCTCAGTCTCAAGGAGGGTTTGACGGTCTTTCGCGATCAGGAGTTCTCTGCTGATATGGGCTCGCGGGCTGTCAAGCGGATTGGCGAAGTCAGGCTGCTGCGCAATTTTCAGTTTCCAGAAGACGCCGGACCGATGTCCCATCCGGTGCGGCCCGAATCCTATGTCGAGATCAATAACTTTTATACGGCGACGGTCTACAATAAAGGCGCCGAAGTGATCCGCATGTACCAGAGCCTGCTCGGCAAAGAGGGCTTCCAAAAGGGCATGCAGCTCTACTTCGAGCGGCACGATGGCCAGGCGGTGACCACTGATGACTTTTTGGCGGCGATGGCGGATGCTAACGATCATGATCTGACTCAGTTCCGGCGTTGGTACAGTCAGGCCGGTACACCGGTTCTCGAGGTTAAGGGCGACTATAACGCTACGGCCGGAGAGTTCAGCCTGACAGTCCGCCAGTCTTGTCCCGACACGCCCGGACAATCGGCCAAGCAACCTTTCCTGATCCCGTTGCAGATGGGTCTGCTGGGGCCCGACGGCCAGGATCTGCCCCTGCAGCTTGATGATGAGACGGGCGTGCAAAAAGGCTCACGAATCCTCAAACTTACCCAGCCCGAACAAACCTTCACCTTCGTCAACCTGCCTGTGCAGCCTGTGCCTTCCTTGCTGCGGGATTTTTCTGCTCCGGTAAAGCTTCGTTACCCCTATGCAAGAGAGGAACTGGCCTTCCTGTTTGCCCACGACAGCGATCCCTTCAACCGCTGGGAGGCCGGGCAGCGCCTGGCGACCGATCTGCTCCTGGAGATGGTTGACGATCTCAGATCGCAGCGGGCAGCAGAGGTCTCCGGGGCGTTTTTGTCGGCGTTTCGTGCGGCTCTGCTAGGCCGGGATGTCGACCCGGCTTTAGCGGCGCTGGCGTTGACCCTGCCCGGTGAGGCGGAACTTGCCGAAGCCATGGGCGTGGCTGACCCCGTTGCGATTCATGCGACCCGTCAAACGCTGCGTAAAGCTCTGGCAGAGGCCTTGCAAAAGGAATTTACCGAGGTCCTTGGCACCATGCAGGACGATGACCTGTACTCGTTGACCTCCGAGGCGATCGGCCGTCGCAGTCTGAAAAACCTCTGTCTCGGTTATCTGGCGCTGCTCGATATCCCCTCGCTACAGCAGGACTGTTTCGATCGTTTTGTCGATGCAGACAACATGACCGACCGTATGGCGGCCTTGACCTGCCTGGTCCATAATCGATTGCCCAAATGGGAAGAGGCTCTCGCGGCTTTTTACCATCAATTTGAAGAAGATTCCCTGGTTGTCGATAAATGGTTCACCTTGCAGGCCACCTCACCACAGCCGGAAACCCTCGCTGAAATAGAGGCGCTGATGACTCACCCGGCTTTTACCATGCGCAATCCGAACCGGGTACGCTCACTGGTGGGCGCTTTCGCCCAGGGCAACCCGGCCTGTTTTCATGACCTGTCCGGTGCCGGTTACATCTTTCTGGCTGACCGGGTGATAGAACTCGATCGTCTCAACCCCCAGGTCGCCGCCAGAATGGTCTCGCCGTTAAGCCGCTGGCGCCGTTACGATGGTGAGCGGCAAGCTTTGATGAAGGCGCAGTTAAAGAGGATTCAGCTCCAAAAGCAACTATCTCGGGATGTCAGTGAAATTGTAGAAAAGTCGCTGTGATGATGGGTTAAGGGTTCTGTATTCAGTATTCAGTATTCAGTATTCTGGATTCTGGATTCTGGATTCTGGATTCTGGATTCTGGATTCTGGATTCTGGATTCTGGATTCTGGATTCTGGATTCTGGATTCTGGATTCTGGATTCTGGATTCTGGATTCTGG
>JAGXHL010000069.1 GCA_024636215.1 Deltaproteobacteria bacterium | reverse complement strand
GAGCAGCTGCATGGTCAGGTAGTTGATCTTGCCGGCCTCCATGGCCAGGCCGACATTGGCCATCAGGTCGAGGCTGTCGTCGAGCATTGCGGCCAGAGCCTTATGGGTGTAGGCATAGATCTCTTCGGACTCTTTGCCGAGGATTTTGGCGTGATCCGCGTAGGCCGCATAGCCTTTGATGCCGTACAGGGTGATCTCACGCACCGAGTGGATATCAGGGTCGACGGTGTAGTCTTTGACACCGTGCAACTGGCCCAGTTTGACCTGATCTTCAATTGCTGCCGGCAGTGCCCAATCCTGGGCAGCGGCAGGCACGTCTCCATCATAGATGCCGGCCAGTTGCCGGGCCTTGCCGCGCAGGCGGACACCTTCGGTTATGAATTTAGAGACGGCCTCAGCATCAAAATCGACGTTGGTGACGGTAGTGAACAGGGCGTCGATCATGAAACGATCGATTTCCTGGTCTTTCTTGTCGTTGGCCCGGGCTTTGTCGGCCCAGAAAGCGATCCCCTTCAAGGTGTACACCAGAAGATCCTGCAGGGCTGCGACGTCAGGCTGTTTGCCGCAGACGCCGATAGCCGTACAGCCTGAGCCTTTAGCGGTTTGTTCACACTGGTAACAAAACATGGACATGGTTTTACCTCCGTTGGGTTCTTTGAGTTGTTCTTCTCAGATTGTCAAAACCAATAAAACTTATAACAGGTTTTTGGTGAATGTCTTTCTGAATTAATGCTATGATTTGCTATACTTTGAATCTCTTTTGCAAAGGTGTCGTGACAATAACCTTAATCTGTGTTGGATGGATTTGACAGAGGTCAAGAAACCGTAAAAAAGTTGCGTGTGACAAGTAGCGCGTGGCGGGAAGAGCAAATAGCCAATTAAAATCAAAAAAACAAAAATTCACTAAAGAAATGGTTTTTACCTGTGAATCTGATTTGTCTCGCTACCCACCACCCGCTGCATTTACAGAGGCCCTATGCCAAAATACTGGTTGATGAAGTCTGAACCTGATTGTTTTTCTCTCGATGACCTGAAGCAGATGCCGAACATGACCGACCATTGGGACGGGGTTCGCAACTACCAGGCCCGGAACTTTTTGCGCGACACCATCAAGGTTGGCGACGGCGTACTCTTCTATCACAGTAATTGCAAGGAACCGTCGATTGTCGGACTGGCAAAAGTGGTACGCGAAGGCTATCCGGACCATACGGCCCTTGACCCGCGTGAGCAACACTTTGATCCTAAGGCTACAGATGAAAAGCCCATCTGGTTCATGGTTGATGTTCAGTACCTGCGCCATCTGCCACACCCCTTAAGTCGAGATCTTCTGCGCCAACATCCGCTTCTCAGCAAAATGGGTGTTTTGCGTAAGGGCAACCGCTTGTCGGTTCAGTCTGTTACGGCTGAAGAGTGGCAAGCTGTCCTTGCCCTGAGCGCTATAGAAGATCCTTTAACGGGGTTAAAAGGGCAGGGCCGAGAGTTCCTTGCTGTTGGATGACTTTTGTTTTAAACCTTGGAGGATAACAATGAATAAATGGTTGAAAATATTGTCCGGAATCACTGCTGTCGTGATTCTTCTTATTATTGTGCTGCTGGTTCTGGCGACCGTATTGATCACCCCTGAGAGGGTGAAAGAAACTCTGCTGCCGCTCGCTGAAGATAATATCCATCGCAAGATAGAGCTTGGCGATATCGAGGTCAGCCTGTTTTCCGGCATCGAGATCCATGGCTTGAAGCTCTACGAAATAAACAGTCAGGAGCTGTTTGTTTCTACAGAGATGGTCAGGCTTAAGTATCAATTTTTGCCATTATTGGCCATGAAGGTGGTCGTTGATGAGGTCCGCCTGGAAAAGCCGAGTATCCGGATCGTACGACTTGAGGATGGGCAGTTTAATTTCAGTGATCTTATTAATGGTGCGGACGCTGAAGCCACGGCTGAAAAGCCTCAACCTGCCGAGGTTGGTGGCTCTGAGGACAAAGGCAGCGGCACTCCGCTCAGCCTGCTGGTTTCAAACGTGCTGGTGCAGGATGGACAACTGATCTTCCTTGATCATGTCCTCAATAACAAAGCCCCTTACCGTTTTGAAATTTCAGATCTGCAGGTCGCCGCAAAGGGCGTTTCCTTAACCGGAAAGGTTCCTCTTTCGGTGCAGTGCCAACTCAATGATAGCCCTTTGACACTTGATGGATATATTAACTTGAGACCCTTTAATGTGGACTTTGACGTCGCAATGAAGGCTCTCGATGTTGTCGCTTTCAGCCCCTATTTCAAGGAGCAGTTGCCTGGAAAGCTGGGTAATGCAAAACTTTCTCTTCACTCAAAACTGCTTGGTAACCTGGAGGATATGGGTTTGAAGGGTGACATCTCAGTGGCGGACCTGGCATTGCTCCTTGACGCCATGCCTGAGGCCCCTCTTGAGAATGCCTCCGTGAACGTTGACTTCGATGTGCTTCTGGCGCAGAAGAGGGATCTGCTGCAGATCAACAGCTTTGCTCTTGATTTCAACGGCATTAAGGTTAACGCGGTTGGCAAGGTCGATTCCGTCATGACTGCGCCGAACATTGATCTCAATCTTACGGTCCCCGATTTGACAATTCGTGAGGCGATCAATGCCGTGCCGCACAACCTTGTCGGCGATATCAGCTCTCTTGATCCAGCAGGTTCTCTCTCGGCAGAGGCTGTTCTGGCAGGCTCGCCTGAAGACGCTCAGTCTTTATTGAAGTCGGCACAGGTTGGGCTTTCAGATGTTCAGGCTACCGCGGGTGGATACCGTCCTGCTTTTTCCGGTCGTTTGCTGCTGAAGGGGGATCAGCTCCATTCTGAAGGCTTACAGGTCCGCCTTGGCGACAATAATGCTGATATTAAACTGACTGCCAGTCGACTTTTTACCCCGCCATTGGTTGTGACTGCAGACATCTCTTCAAGTAAATTCCTGCTTGAGCCCCTTCTGATGGGCAGCGCGTCACCTGTTGCTGCCGCTGAAGAGGGGACAGCCGATCCGGGTCACGATGAGGGCTCTAAAGAGCCGCTTGGTCCCTTTGATATCCCGGTCCATGCCACCGGCACAATCTCGGTTGCAGAGGCTATCTGGAAAAATTTGTCGATCAACGATTTCAACGCCCGTTATGAACTCAAAGACAATGTATTCAACCTTACACGCATGAATGGCAAAGTGGCCGGAGGTTCTTTCGACACCAGCGCCAGGGTTGATCTTGGCAAAAAGGGCCTGGCTTATACCGCAGAGCTGGGGTTGAATACCGTGCAGGCGGATCCGGTGCTGACTGCCTTCATCCCGAAAGCCGCCGGGAGTCTGCTCGGGGCGATGAATCTGTCCCTTAACCTGAAGGGGCAAGGCTCTCAGTGGCAGACTCTCAGTCGTAACCTTTCGGGTGACGGAAATATGCTGGTTGCCGACGGGCGCTTGGTCAGTCCGGAACTGGTTAGTGGGCTCAGTTCTATTCTGCAGCTTTCCGATTTTAACGATATCCAGTTTGAGAACTTCAAGGCCCAATTCAAGGTCGTTGATGGCAAGGTTAAATTGGACAGTCAGCTTGTCAGCGAGCGGCTCAAACTTTCTCCCAAGGGGTCGGTCGGCCTGGATGGCTCTCTGGATATGAGTCTTGATACACGTCTCAGCCCGGAACTCTCGTCCAAACTGGATAAGAGCGGCAGCGTCACGCGCTATTTGACAGACAAGGATGGCTGGACCCAGATGCCCTTGCTGTTGACGGGAGACTTTTCATCCCCACGCTTTGGTATTGACCCGAAAGGCCTCAATCGTCAGGCAGGTCAAGCCTTGGGCAATGAGCTGAATCGCCAGCTTGATAAACTCATCAAACCTAAGGATTCAAACAGCAGCGGTGAGTCTCAATCCACTGGTGAGACTGACCCTACGGACGACCCGGGGCGTAAGTTGTTGCAGGATTCGTTACAGAAACTCTTTGGCAATTGACAATTGTTCCTGCCTGATCTAAAACCCAGGCACACATAGAAAGGTTATATTATGAGTGGTATCAAATACTTCAGTGGTTTTGAAGTGATTCGCGCAGCAAAGGAAGTTGAAAAGAATGGTCATCGCTTTTACTCGACCATGGCTGAGAAAGCTTCGGACCCGACTTTAAAGGAGCTCTTCTCATGGCTGGCCCAGGACGAAGTTGAGCATCTCAGACGTTTAACCCAGTTGGAGTCAGATTATCAGGACGGTGCAATTGTTGAGTACGAAGAGGAGTTCCTGCCGTACTTGAACCAGTTCTCCGACACGAAAATATTTCCTGATGCGGAGCAGCTTGAAGCGGTCCTGAAAACGGACACGGCAGACATTCAGGCCCTGGATCTTGCTATTGAAGCCGAAGAGAAGTTCGCTGAATATTTCCTCAAGGCCAGTACTCTTGCTTTGGCTGATGATGGTAAAGAAGCCTTTGGCTGGTTGGCAGGTGAGGAGGTCAGACACGCAAAAGTCTTAAAAGAACGTCGTGCCAAATTTTCCGGAGAATGAGGTTTCTCTGTCAGTGTACTTGTCTCAGCTGTTTTGATCTTCGGGGGGTGACATGGCGGAAAGTCGTTATAAGAAGCGCCATCGCAAACGGATTTCACTCAAGTTTGGCATCAGTAAAGCTGAGAAGTTCGGTTTTACCGATGATATTAACCACGATGGGCTTTTTATCCGCTCCGCTGTCTGTGCCAAACCCGGTGTGACCATCAAGGTCGAGATCAAGCATGATCTCGGTTTGATCGCCCTGCTGGGTGAGGTGCGTTGGTCGAAAAAAGTCCCCCCCAATGTTCTGCATAAACTCAAAGGCGGAATGGGGGTGAAGATTATCTCTTTTCTGGCCGGCGAGGATCTTTATCATGCGCTCTGTGATGAGTTGGTCGAACATCGGGGAGCATGATGTCAGGCCGATTCTGAATGTCGCAAGTCTGAGCAGTATTCAAAGTGAAAATGTTTAAAGTGAAAGGCCTGCCGCTTGATGCGCAGGCCTTCATTTTTTCCTATCCTTATGTCCCTAATCACGGGCTATTCCGGCGTCTAAACCCGCCGGTTCGTTTGAAACTATGGCAATGATCAGGCTTAGATTCGATAGGCAGAACCTCCTTGTCAGGGGTTGCAGGTCTAAGCAACGTTGCTTCGCTCTATTATACCCTTATTTGAGAATCTTTCACCTTTTTTCAGATAATTCTCTGCAATATTCAACCCCGAAATTTATCTGATCATGAACTCGTCAAATAGCCTGGCGGAGGTTATTCTAGCCCGGCGGCGGTTATTCACAGGCAGCCAGCCAGCCCTCGTAATTCAGAAGTAATTCACATACAATTTTGGTGCATTCGTGATCAAGGTCCAAAGTAAGCCCACTCAGGGATTTGTGACATTCTATGCGATTGGCCAGCTCTTCTCCCCAAGCCGGATCATAGAAACTGACCATAGCGGCCATGAATTGCTCCTCGCCCTCGCTCTCTTCTTCGAAAAGAGCTTCTATGGTTTCTTTTATGGGCCTCAGCTCATCTTTGGTCCATGCTGTGTCCGGTGCTCCGGGGCCAAAAAACTGTGGGCCCAAAAATTCGACACCATGTTTCCATGCTTTAAGGAAACGCGCGCGTTTTTGCTCCGACTGCTGCAGCACATTCAGCACGTTATCTTTGTGCATGAGTCACCTCACTCGTCCTGGGATGCCTGAACCGATTTTCAGGATATTCTAGCAGAGAAATCTGTCCATGCGGGGTGATGGTGATTTTTTATGGGGACACAAACCGACTGATTTTGTGCTCCTAAAGATCTAAAGAGTAAGAAGGCTTATCTTGTAACTGTAATCTCGACATTCAGTTCTTCGGCCACATCGTTAAGTCCCTCTTCGATCGTCTGTACCGTCGCAGTTCCTGAGAGTTGAATATGGATATCCATCAAGTAGAGTGACGTTCCGCTCTCCGGAGTCGCCTTAACGGTGGATTTGAGGTCGATTATATTCAGGCTGTTGTCGGCGAGATATTGGCTGATCTTGTAAACAATACCAGCCTGGTCCAGGCCTTCGACATGGATGGTGGCGATGGGTGCAGCGGACGGGTTGACAAAGGTTTGCTCTTTCAGCGGTCGAATGAAGGCCGAGATGTCCCTGGTTTTTTCAAGCACTTTGCAGCAATCGAGCAGTTTGGCTTCTATCTTCTCATCGCTTGAAGAGAAGAGCAGGTTGATTGTGAATTCATCGGACAACATCGACATGGTCGTGTCTTCAAGATTGCAGCCGGTTTCATAGAGAAAACTGGTTACGTCGGCAACAATGCCGGGGCGGTCTTTACCAAAAGCGGTCATGATATAACGGTTTTGCATCTGTCCCTCCGTGCCTCGTTACGGTTAAGTCATCAAAGTCAATTCATTTTACACTTAATGCTATGAGCTTCAATCGCTTGTCAGAGCAAACCGATCTTGATAACTGTACTTGATGGTGCATGAACCTTAAAATACAGCAAACGCTATTTCAGTACACCGAAAAGTTTGACCTTTGTGATATCATTGCGGTTAATGATTGATAACGACCATTTCAAGGAGGATTTCTATGAGTGAACAGAATGAAAAAAAAGTAGAACCTGAAAGAGTGGAACAAAAAAAATTAGAGCAGGAAAGAGTGGAACAAAAAAAATTAGAGCAGGAAAGAGTAGAACCGGGCAAATTAGAACAGGATGAAATAGGTCTGTATGAGAAGCTGGCTTCAAGGACTGCCGACCTTCTTGAGGAAGGCAAAAAGACCTTTGACGAAGCTCTCAGGAAAGCGAAAGAAGAGCTTTCCTCTGCCGGTGATTTTTCCCGTGAACAGACCGACAGATTCGGTGAATATGTGCGCCGCGATTTAAAGGAAAATGCCGACAAAGCCAGGAATGCTGTTATGAAGGCTGTCGAGCCACAGCGACTTGCCGCAGGTGTGCAAAGCGCCTTCTCGAGAATTCTGACCAGTACTGCTGAAACTCTCACCGAGCTTGCGCAACGTTCGGAAAAGGTTCTGGAGTTCAAGACCGGCGAGATTACCAGCTCGGGGACTTTGACCTGCAAAGACTGCGAGGCTGAAATGCACATGACCAAGACGACGCGTATTCCTCCGTGCCCCAAGTGTCACAAAACGGTTTTTCGCAAGTCTTATTGATTCCAGCCCGCAGCAATTACCGATGAAGTTTTCCTCTCTCGATTTTGCTCCGGACTGATGAATAATTTCAGGTTTGAAGGCCCAATGTTGGCAATGCGCTTTTGTTGACAATGCGCTTTGGAGAGGCTGGTTAAGGATTGTTTTGATGAAGATTGAGTGGTATCCGGGGCACATGGCGAAAGCCAAACGGCAGATCGCCGAAGTGATGCCGAAGATTGATGTGGTTATTGAAGTTCTTGATGCGCGTTTGCCGATTTCCAGTGCAAATCCGATGCTGGAAAAGCTCCGTGGTCAAAAACCCTGCATCAAGGTTCTCAACAAGTCTGATCTCGCCGACCCCGCTGTGACAGAAGCCTGGGTTCGATATTTTGATCAGATGACGGGAGTTAAAGCTCTTCCTATAGAGGCCAACAAGCGTTTGGCTGCAGGCCGGATTCCAAAGCTTTGTCGTGTCATGGTCCCTCATCGTGGGGTCCCCGGCAAAACCTTGCGGGCCATGGTGGTTGGTATCCCTAATGTGGGAAAATCGACGCTGATCAACACTCTTGCCGGCAAAAAAATGGCACGGGTCGGTGACAAACCGGCCATAACGACCTGTCCGCAGCAGATCGACCTGCGTAACGGAATCCACCTTTCTGACACCCCGGGCCTGCTCTGGCCCGACATTCGCAACCAGAAGAGTGCTTACCGTCTGGCGGCCAGTGGTGCCATCGGCGAGGGCGGTATGGATTATGAGGGCGTGGCTGTGTTTGCAGCGGAGTTCCTGATGAAATATTATCCCGGTCCTCTTGCAAAGCGTTACAAGTTTGAAACTTTGCCTGAAAATGCCGCTGAATTGATTGAACAGATTGGCCGTAAACGTGGTTGCCTGATCTCCGGCGGGCATGTCGACAGATTGAGAGCCGCAGAGCTGCTTCTGCGTGAATTGCGCGCAGGTCTGATCGGTCCAGTCAGCCTGGAAAAACCAGGAGATGATGATTTTTCAGAATCACCGATACAATAAGCAACCCATTCCTTAAAGTGGACTGATGAGAATGGTTTACCAATGAATCACCTGTCTGCAGAAAAAAGCCCCTATCTCGAACAACATGTTGGCAACCCGGTCGATTGGTACCCCTGGGCGGATAAAGCTTTTCGGCGTGCCGTTGATGACAACAAACTGATTTTCCTTTCCATTGGCTACTCGACCTGCCACTGGTGCCATGTTATGGCAGCAGGACGTGTAATTTCACGCTGAAATATGTTATAGTCCGCACTCATTTTTTGAGGGGTAGTCAATGTCGCAGATCACGGTAATTTTCGCTCATGGCCGAGAAAGCGGCCCTTGGGGAGCCAAGATCAGAATTCTGGCCAAGGTCGCTGAAGGTTTCGGCTGCGGAGTCATCAGTCGCGATGACAGTGATAACCGTGACCCTGAATTGAGGGTTGCCAGGTTGATTGACGAGGTGAAGTCGATTGACGGTCCGGTCGTGCTGGTTGGTTCCAGTATGGGCGGCTATGTGACAACCGTGGCTTCACAAGTCGTTCGCCCGACCGGTCTGTTCCTGATGGCGCCAGCCTTTGGTCTGCCGGGCTACGAGCAGGCGTCACCCCAGGCCATTGCCCGGGAATTGACTGTTGTGCACGGTTGGGGCGATGAACTTGTTCCGGCTGAAGCTGTCCTTGAGTTCGCCCGCAGGCAAAAGGCGATGCTTCATCTGGTTCCGGCTGGGCACGCGCTCCTCGAACAGCTTGAATGGCTGGAGCAGATTTTCAGTTTGTTTCTGCAGCGTTGCCTGCAGCAAAAACAGGGTACGCAACGAGATATTCTCCTGGCGACTCTCTGATGTTCCCTTCGTATAACGCTTGCAAGAGCTGGATTTCTAAATATTCATGGCTGGTAAGGAACGAATCGACAAACTGATGGTACAGCGACAACTGGCTGGCTCACGTGAGCGGGCCAGGGCCCTGATCCTCGCCGGTCGTGTGCTTGTGAACGAGCGGACGGTTGACAAGGTCGGCTCCCAGGTGGACACTGCATCAGACATCCGTCTCAGGGGTGAGGACATCCCTTACGTATCACGCGGCGGCTTGAAGCTCGCAGAGGCGCTGAAACGCTTCGATATCGCAATTTCCGGGAGAGTCGCTATAGACGTCGGCGCTTCGACCGGCGGCTTTACCGATTGCCTGCTACAAAATGGTGCCGCAAAAGTCATAGCTGTGGATGTCGGTTACGGACAGTTGGCATGGACATTACGAGATGACGACCGGGTCCAGAATCTTGAACGGACCAATATCAGACACCTTAGCGCAGACCAGCTTGATGAGCCTCCGGATCTTGCCGTGATTGATGCCTCGTTTATTTCTCTGGAAAAAGTCTTGCCGTCAACCCTTGCCCTGTTAAAACCCTGCAGTGATATCGTTGCACTGATCAAACCACAGTTCGAGGTGGGTAAGGGGCAGGTCGGCAAAGGTGGTGTTGTTCGTGATCCCGACCAGCATCTCGAAGTCGTTGCCAGGATCAAACTTTATTCGGAGCAGCTCGGCTGCCAGGTGCTTGAGGTTTGCGACAGCCCGGTCCTGGGGCCGAAGGGCAATAAAGAGTTCCTGATTCACCTGCGACTGGAGCGAAACTTATGAGTCATCAGATCTATTTTCTGGGTGCCGGCCCCGGTGACCCGGAGCTGCTGACCCGTCGTGCAGAGCGTCTGCTCAAAGAGTGCAAGTTTGTTTACCTGCCTTCTCCCTATCAACAGACGTTTGCGGAGCTTCTGGAGGGGAAAGAACTGTTTATCCCCTTTGAACATTATTTTGCAGACCTGATCGCACAGATCAGACTGCAACTGGCTGCCGCTCCGGTCGCGTTCCTGGTCCCCGGTGATTTGACTTTTTATTCACCGTTTCAGGCTCTCGTCGATGCCTTGGGACCCCAGGCTGTGGTGGTGCCCGGGGTTGGTGCCGCCAACGCGGCTTCGGCGCTTTTGAAAAAAACCCTCGACCTGCCCGGTGTTTGCAGTCGGGCGATCCTCGCTTCGCCGCGCACCCTTGGTGATGGCCCTGATGCCCCGACCATGGGTGATTTCGCCGCTCCGGGCGTTTCACTCCTGATCTATATGAATAATATCCCATTGCCGGATCTGGTTACGCAACTCCGCAAAGGTTACGGTAAAGATGTTCCGATTGCCCTGGCTCATCGAGTCGGGCTCCCTGATGAAGATGTCGTTGTTGCAACCCTTGATACCATTGTTGCGTGCGTTGGCAGCCGTGATTTCTTTAACCTGGACAGCCCTGATCCGCGCCCGGCCTTGACATTAATCCTGGTTGGTGAAAGCTTGACGGCAGAGGCCGATCCCGCCTGGTGGGATTATCGACGCGATCATATCTGGAAATTTCAGGACCATAGTTAAGATGCGCATCATCTCGCCCGTCGACAATTTACACGAAACAGCCTTGCTTCTGGAGGCCGGAGCCGATGAACTTTACGGCGGCTATCTCCCTGATGAATGGGAGGATTACAGCCTGGCAGCATCGCTCAACCAGAGAACTTTTCCGGCTGCGCAGATTGCTACGGAGGGGGAGTTGAAGGCGGTTATCGATCTGGTTCACAAGCGAGGTAAAACCTTTGCTTTAACCTTGAATGCGCCTTTTTATACAGAGGCACAATTGACCATGCTGACCGGTTACATCGATCGCATGGTCGCGCTCGGCATAGACAGCCTGATCCTGGCTGATGTCGGCGTGTTGCGTCTTCTGAAGAGGCGACACCCCGAGATTGAATATCATGCCAGCACCCTGGCGCACTTGAGCAATGCCGGATCGGTAAGCTTCATGGCCGAGCAGGGGATGCAGCGCGTGGTCCTGCCCAGGCATTTGACTGTTGCTGACATGGCAGCGGTTATCAGGGAGGTTCCCGAGATTCACTTTGATGCTTTTCTGCTGGTCGGTAAATGTCCGAATACGGAAGGTCTATGTACCTTTCATCATTCCAGCCCGGACAAGATCTGGCCATGTGAAATTCCCTACCAGATTGAACCGCTTGGCAAAAAGGCTTACGAGAATTTGCAAGCTGTGATGAAGAGGCAGAGAAGCTGGTCGGAGACGAATCGTCGTCACGGCTGTGGCCTCTGTGCTATGCCGTTTTTGCAGAAGGCCGGTGTAAAGGGTTTGAAACTGGTCGGCCGTGGTGCCCCGGCTGCGCAGAAAGTCAGAAATGTCAGATTGGCGAAAGAGTTTCTGAGGTTGGCAAGTGAGTCCGTTGATTTTGCCGACTATCACAGCAAGGCGATGGCTGCCCATAAGGAAAGGTTCGGTGCGGTATGCCATCAGAACGTTTGTTACTATCCAGAGTTTTTGCATGGGGGAGCGGTATGACAGGTTTACTGGGTAGCGCACAGATAGAAACAATAGCCCGTGAAGAGAGTGTTCGGGGTGTCCTCGTCCGCAAGGTGCTTAAGCAGGCTGAACGTGCTGATGAGCATGAGCTTAAGCTGCTGGAAGAGGCCTTGCAGCTGCTGCTGGAACGGTTTCAGTCTATGGATGGTGGGGTCTTATGATACTGCGCAGCATTGAACTGGAGAGTTTTGGCAGATTCCGGGGTCAGACGGTTGAGTTTCGACGCGGTTTGAATCTCGTCATCGGGCCCAATGAAGCCGGGAAAACAACGCTTGCCGAGGCGGTTCCCGCCGTCCTGTTTGGCACAAATCGTCTGGAACGTTTTAAGCCCTGGGGTCGCAACCTGTGTTCTGCAGCGCTTTTTTTTGAAGGCCGGGGGCATACTGTGGAGGTCAAGCGCAACCTGCTCACCGATGAGGTCGAGCTGGTCGAAAAAGATGACCTTTATCATGTCAGGTCGCAGTTTTCAGGCAAGGCTCCGTTGCGGGGTCGGAGCGCCTCTTGTCGCGAATACCGGGAGCTGCTCGAAAAATTGATCGGCGTTGCCGATGAAAAGTTGTTCCGTGCGACTTACTTTTTCGGGCATCATCCGCAGACCTGGAGCGGTGACGAACTCGCCCTCAAACTGAGGACCCTGGTAAGCGGCACGGCTGAAGCCGATTATGCAGATATCCTCGATAAGTTGCTGGAAGAGCATTTTGACCTGACCCGAAGTAACCCCTGGGGGCGAGACAAACAACGCGACCGCGAGTATGAAATCGTCTGCCGGCAGTTGGCAGAGCAGGGTGACGGAACAACCGTGCCAGTTTTTGTAGAGATTGATAAGTCCGAAGCCGAAGAACCTCAGGCAGATCTGGAAGCGGAGATACAAAACCTGGCGGAGGAGCTTGAGTTTGAACGCGGCGAGTATCAAAAGGGGCAGCGTTATGTCGAGCGCTTTCGTCAACGGACGACCGGCAACAGAGAGGCGCCGGCATCGGCAGAGGACGCTGAGGCGGTAAAGAGCGATACTGAGACGGTAAAGAGCATGGCGCCGGACGCAAAAGGGGCGCTTGCCGAAAAACTGACTGCTGTCGGTTTGCCGTCCAACCCGCCACGACAATTGCCGGAGTTGCTAGCCGAGGCCTCTGAAATACGGCAGCAGCTGGCGGCCTTGCAGCAACCCTTCTCGATTCTGCATAGCCGTGAGAAGAAGATTCCCCAGTCTCCCTGGCTGATCATTGGTTGTCTGCTGGTACTCTTTGCCGTGCTCGCCGGCGTTGCCTGGTGGCAACCCTTTTTCAAAACGCCGCTCCTGGCGGTGGCTGGTGCCGGTACTGTAGCGCTACTGGCCTGGGTCGCCTGGCGGCAGTTCGCCCGGAAAAAATCTCTGCAGCAGTGTCGCAAGGAGCGTGGTCCTCTTGAGCAGAAGAAAGCCGCCGCACAACAGCGCCAGGCCGAGCTGAGTGAGCGTTGTGAAGCTCTTGGACTGCCGACTTCCGCAGTCGATATGGTTCGACTGCAGAAACTTGTGATGACTCATCAAGCCTTGCTCGACCAGTACTGGTCTACCTCTGCAGCGGGATCGGATGATGCTGCGGATGAAGACTCTGTTGAGACTGTCAATCACGCATCGTCAGCACCCGAAAGTACGGAGTCAGCCGTTTCGGAAGAGGCTCGGGAGGATGATGAGGACGGGGCTGAGCTTCGTCAGCTGGAAACCCGGTTGACTGAGTTTTCTGCCAGCCTGACGGAAAAAGAGGCTCGTCTGCAGGCGTTGCAGGTGAAATTGAAGTCAAGCCGGCAGTCAGCTCAGGGTGGTGCTGAAGGGCAATCAGGCAAGCTTGTCCCACAGCGAGACCCTCTGGTGCAGGAGCTCTCCGTTAAGAGTCCCACATCACCCCTGCAGAGACGTAAGTATGAACTTGAAAATCGTATCTCGATCCTGCGCAAATCAATCAACCTGCTTGCCGCAGCCGTTGACGAGTTCACTCGTTCTCACCTGGTGAAATTGAATGCCGAGGCCGGCAAGATGTTCGGCAAGATGACCGAAGGTCGCTACACGGCAATCAGGCTTGATGAAAACATGGCGCCCTCCGTGCAGGTTGACGGCCGTCGCTGGACACCTGTCGACCATTTCAGCCGCGGAACCGTTGATGCCATTTACCTGGCTCTGCGCATGGCCCTGGCCAAGGTGCGCGACGATGGGCGATCTCTGCCTTTGATGCTGGACGATCCCTTTGTTCATCTGGACCAGAAGCGGCTTGCGAAGACCCTCAACCTGATCGATCTGGCTTCAGCTGA
Source organism: Deltaproteobacteria bacterium (assembly GCA_024636215.1). The sequence continues at coordinate 25,340 of JAGXHL010000069.1, read as the reverse complement.
TGGACAATTGATTGTCTTCAGTCATAATCTTGAATTAGGTAAACGTGCTGCCCGTGAAAGGTGGCATGTCGTCCCCCTTGATGGGGACGCTGTTGATACGACCCCTGATGAAGGAGGAGAGCATGCCGGACAACTGCATCTTCTGTAAAATTATCGCCGGTGAAATCCCGGCAAAGACCGTTTATCAAGACGATCAGGTGGTTGTTCTTGAGGATATCAACCCTCAAGCTCCTGATCATATGCTGATCGTACCGCGCAAGCATATTCGCACCACTCTGGACTTGACGAGTGCAGACAATGAAATGATTGGCCATGTCTTTCAGATTGCCGGTAAACTTGCCCATGACCTGGGCTTCTCGGAAGACGGCTTCCGGGTGGTGAACAATTGCAACGAAGCTGGCGGACAGACTGTCTGGCATGTCCACTTCCACTTGCTGGGCGGAAGAGACATGACCTGGCCACCGGGCTAGCAGTTCGTCGACAGTCTGCCATGGTGTTTTTAATCAGAATGCTGAACAGGGTTGCGGGTCGGCTGATTCTGCATTAAGATCGGCCGAAGTTCTGAAGCTGATGAGGCGCTGTCATCCTCTCTGCTGCAACGATGATTACTCATTTCCATCTTGTCAACAGGTATAAGTTTGCATGGATAGAATTCATCAACCGATAGCGCTGCCGGTCGCGGCGGAGAAACATGATGATAAGCGGCAAAAGAAGCTGATCAACGAGATCATGGAACTGCTGGTAACGCATCATGGCGGCAGCCTGAGCGAACAGGTTCTCGACGACTCGATTGATGCGCTGCAAAAAGCTCTGCAGCTGGCACAGGATGCGCACAGTAAGCAGGTTCGTAAATCGGGCGAACCGTATTTCTTCCATCCTTTGCGGGTTGCCCATCTGGCCGCCAGGCACTGGATGGATTTTGCCTCTGTCATCGCTGCTCTTTTGCATGATGTCGTAGAAGACACTTCCACAACACTTGAAGATGTGAGTGAAGTGTTTGGTATGGAAATCGGCCTGCTGGTTGATGGCCTGACCAAAGTCGATGATGATCTCCTCAGTCGCAGTGTCTTGAAAGAGCAGACCTATCGCAAACAGGTCCTGCTTGCTGTCAGGGATATTCGGGTCCTCTGTCTGAAATTCTGGGATCGTATTGACAATCTGCAGACGATTCAGGCCTTGAACGCCGAAAAGCAACGTCTGATCGCCGAAGAGACCCGGACGATCTATGTGCCTTTGGCCAGGCATCTCGGCATGGGCCGTGTTGCCACAGAGCTCGATTCCCTGTCCCTGAGGATTCTTTATCCGACCAGGGCAGATCGATATGATACCCTGGTTCGAGAAATTCGCGATCTTCACGAGTCTTCTTTTGGTCGCATCCGCTCTGAAGTCCGTAATATTCTGGAGCATCATAAGATTGATGCCTTGCTCAAGGACCGTTGGCGTCATTTCTCCATTGCCGCTGCGCGATCGACCGGCCGAGGCCTGCCTGCTCTCTATACCCTGGATATCCTGGTCGACCGGTTTCTTGATGCTTACCATACCCTGGGTTTGTTGCACCGTCTTTACCCCCCGATTCCCGGCAAGCTGCGTGATCATTTGAATATGCCGTCTCAATTTGGTTACCAGGCGCTGAAAACCACTGTCCAGGCCGGCGAGGTTCGATTGCGCGTGGAGATCACGACGCGTAAACTGTCGCGTTTCAATGAGTCAGGTGTTTTAGCTCCCGGCTTTGAGTTCCGCAGTTCCAGTTTTGAGGATTTGATGCAGTCCCTGATCGAAGGTGAGTCGGCTTTTGACATGGAAAGTCTGCGTCTGGCCTCTGCGTCAATCCAGGTTTATACCCCTCTGGGAGAGGTGCGCTCCCTCCCCGAGGGAAGCAGTGCTCTGGACTTTGCCTTCAATATCCATGAACAGCTGGGTTTGCACGCGGTTCGCGTGCGGATTAATGGCAAGATCCGCCAACTCAAGGCCCGCTTGATGGATGGAGATCAGATCGATGTCGAAACCTCAGATCGACCGACTGTCTTGCCGAAGTGGTTGGAGTGGGCCGTTACGCCACGTGCCCGCAACAGCATTCGACGCTATCTGCGTTCAAAGGTTAAGCAACTGCCTAATGACTAATATAAGGCCTAACCAGTTCTTGTTTTTCTTGGTGTTTGCTGTGCTACTGCTGGTGCCCGCCAGTGAGGCGTTTGCCAGCGAAGCCCGTGCGTTTGTTTACCATCGGTTTAACGACTCCAGATATCCTTCCACCAACATCGCGACGGAAAATTTCAAAGCCCATCTCCAGGTTCTTAAGGACGAGCAATTTACCGTTCTGACGCTCGGTGAGGTTGTCGCCCGAATGAGGGCAGGGGAGAGTCTTCCACAGCGTTGCGCTGTGATTTCGGTGGATGATGGTTATCTTTCCTTCTTGACCGATGGCTGGCCTTTGCTGAAGCAATACGGTTATACCGCGACACTTTTTGTCAGTACTGATACTGTTGGTGGCGATGATTATATGACTTGGCAGGATCTTCGCCTGTTGCAGCAGGAGGGGGTTGAAATTGGCAACCACTCAGCCAGTCATGCCTACTTGCTGGATCGTCTGCCTGCAGAAACAGAGAGCGCATGGCGTGGCAGAGTTGCCGATGACTTGAAGCGCTCCCAGGCCATGTTCGAAAAGACTCTCGGCTCACCCCCACAGCTTTTTGCTTACCCCTACGGCGAATTCTCTGCTGAGCTGTCACGCCTGATCCGGGAGGCCGGTTTTGCCGCTGCTTTCGGTCAACAATCCGGTGTGATTACTGACGGCCAGGATCTCTATACGCTGCCGCGCTTCCCGGTTGGCGGGCCTTACTCCGCGCTCAGCGAATTTCGGAGTCGAGTGTTTATGAAGAGTCTTCCCGTTAAATTTTCAGAACAGCAAGATACTGTTATTATAGGAGAAAACCCACCGCTGTTAAAGTTTCACTTGAACAGGAATCTGATTGATGAGAGAACCTTGAAGTGCTATGTGCCGGGCCAGGCAGAGTGTTTGATACAGGGCGGTGCTGAAGAAGGGGGTGTCTATTCCGTGAGGGCGCTTAAGCCATTGGCAGGACGACGCAGCAAGTACACTGTCACGGCATCCGATGCACTGGGAAGGGTCTGGTACTGGTATAGTCATTTATGGGTCATACCAAGCGGTTTGGGTGTGACCGATCAGTCTGTTTCGCGTTGAGAAGAGACCGCTGCCGTTGGAGTTGATGTGGGTCAGGGCATCCTGCTGAGCCTGTCGCAATTTCGCCAGGTTGGTTTTGCCCAGATTGTTATGGCGGATCATCGCATTAATCTCATTTATATATTCTTCCCCACGTTGAGAATAATGAATCAGCCCTGCAGAGAGGGCGACTCCTGTTACAGGTTCTTTCGCCTGGCGGAGATTGGCTCTGATCTCCCGGAGCTGCCTGTAAGCTCTATGAGTGTTGAGGTTGTTCAGGTAGCTGCGAATGGACTGGTAAATGCTGTTGAAGACGCGAACCTCGTAAATTTCGCCGTCCGGCCGCCCTGTCGGGACAATTCCAGTTCCCGGCTTGAAGGTCCATTCACCAAACAGATTGTTGCCTTGCTGCGCAAACCTGGAAGTACCCCAGGCTGATTCATTTGCGGCTTGAGCCAGAACAAGAGCGGGCGGGATGGTGTCAACTCTCTTCAGAAGTTGTCGGCGGACTCTACGGTCAGTAAACGGCCGGCCTCTAAGACTGTAACGTTTCATTATTTCACTGATGCGTTTAAAGTCGCCGCTCAAGCTGGACCCGGTTTCGTGTCGATCGAGTATCTGCTGGATTTCAAACCGTTCCTGGCTGATCTCCTGGTTGGCAAGCAGGATCATCGGCAAGAGGGCCATGAAAAAAGTCTGTTTCTTGGTTTTCGTGTTGACCGAATGATTGATGTCTTCAGGAATTTTCTCGAGAATGATCGGCGGTACGCCATTTTTAAAGGTCATCCAGTTGTAATCGAGGGCCTGGAAATAAACATGTAGCCCCGAGGTCGTCTCGGCTCTGATGGACTTAACCGTTTTAGCGTTAATCTCCTCTGCAGCAAAGACCTCCGCCTGGGGAAGGCAGGCGAGGGCGACCAGTACATATAAGGTGAGCAGCCCGTATGAGCGTGGTACGATTGTTGTTGTAGTAGGCATCTGCTGTCCAGGTTTATGGTTCTGTTTTGACAACTTTCAAGCTGTCCGGCGCTACATTATACCACGCTTGTTTCAGGTGGACAAAAAATCAAAAGGAGATCCTGTGAAATCATATCGCAAAGAACTCTGGTTTGAGGTCGAGGGGCGTAGAGGTTTTGTCAACATTACACCGGATCTTGTCGCATGCCTGGCCGAGAGTGGTATACACGAAGGGCTTGTCCTTTGCAATGCCATGCACATCACAGCATCAGTTTTTATCAATGATGATGAAAGAGGCCTGCATCTTGATTTTGAGCGTTGGCTGGAGCGACTTGCTCCCCATGAGCCCTTGACCCTTTACCAACACAACAGAACCGGTGAGGATAATGGCGATGGGCATTTGAAGCGCACCATCATGGGCCGGGAGGTGGTCATAGCCGTAACCTCTGGCCAGCTTGATTTCGGACCCTGGGAACAGGTTTTTTATGGTGAGTTTGACGGTCGCAGGCGAAAGCGTGTTCTCGTGAAAATTATCGGGGAATAACTTTCTCAAATTTATAGCCCGCTCCTTGAATTAAACAGCGTTTTATCATCTTGTATTTATCGTTGATTTGCATATAATTGTTATAGATCCGGTGGTTAAGTATTGGATTCTTTTTGCAGGTGCGGTCCTTTGTGGACGTTCAGAGCAGGGACAGGGGCCCGCCGCTGGGATCAGGATGTGTACGCACCGGAGCGATAGAACTTCATCGAAGATTTACAATGGAGGGCAGCGTCATGAATGCACCTATGGTTTTTGGTCTGTTCGCTCTTTATGTCGCATCCATGTCTCTCTACCTGGTCCTTGCAGGCAGCCAGGACGCTCTTTTGGGGATACTCAGGCGTTTCTGGGGCCGTACGCTTGGCCATGCATTTTATTTCCTCGCCAATGTGGCTTTCCCCCTTGTGCTTTGTGTTGTTTGCCTGGGCTGGGGAGTGCGGCAATATGACCCTCAGTCGACCTCTCGCGATCTTGATCCTTTCCCGCAATTGAACGTTGAGTCTTACCGTGATTTAAGGCTGCTCCTGAAGTCCGAGCCGTCTTCTGAGACCCAGGAAATTGTGTACGGCGCCTGACCTTTCTCCTCGATACCTTGACCCTCTCCATTATCGATACTGTCTTCCTTCCGGACTTTAATCATTGTCAGGAAGGTTTTTTATTTCAGAGCAGTGGAGTTGCTGGTCGTACAGGTTTTCGACCCGGCCGTGCTATGGGCCAAACAGCCAATTTGCAGCCGGCTCATGGATTGTCCGACAGCCTGCTAGCAGGCTGTCGGACTATACGGGCCGAAGCTAAAATCTGGATGTTTGAGAACAGATTTTAGCTCATTTGCAGGTTCATAGCCGTAGCTATGGACCAAAAAGGAGCTGAAATATGGGCCAAACAGCCGGATTTGCAGCCGGCTCATGGATAGTCTGACAGCCTGCTAGCGGCGATGAATCGTAACGGATCCCTGTCTGAGCTGTTTCTGCAGCCAGGCATTTAAACCTTGTCTCCAGAGATCCCGGGTCAGGGGCACAAGAAAGCTGAAGCCGAGGGCATCGGTGAAGAAGCCCGGGGTCAACAGGAGCAGCCCGCCAACCAGGACCAGGGCACCGTCTATAAGGGTTGTCGCCGGCATCTGCCCCCGTGACGTTTCCTCCTGAATTCTTTTGAGGATTTCAACTCCCTGACTTTGTGCCAACCATGCTCCGGCGGCACCTGTCGTTATGATCAGGAACAGCGTGGGGACAAGTCCCACAATCCGTCCTGCTTCAATCAGGATGTAGATTTCCATAAGTGGTACAAAGATGAAGAATATCAGCAGTTTTATAAACACTCGTCCTCACTTAATTGATTGTCGTTAATGAACCTGACGATGACAGCCACCATATCTGCCTTGTTTTTGTTTGCATATGGTAAGTTACTGATTTAACGTACAAAATAATATGCTTAAAAAACAGGCAGAAGGTGTAAGTTGTTATTGTTCGGTTTGAGGCCTGGTTTATTCACATGGTTATCAACGACTTGTCCACACAGTTTGTGGACAAGGTTGATAGGTCCTTGAAACACATTGTTTTTTTTGTTATTTGTCATTTTATTGAGAAAATGCTTGACAGATGTAATGATTTTGAAAGCACTTTTCCAGCAGCCGCTCATGGATAATCGGACACGCTGTCAGCGTCAATTACTGTCGAGTCCACTCATGATTTGTCTGATGGTTTTGCGCAGTGCAGACTCGGCATCCAGGCCAGCCTCCTGGGCCAGTCGGACAATCTCGAACAGCGTCTGTCCCAAGACCTCATCATTGAATTGCGTTTTGTTATTTTGAACTTCTGTCTGCTCCTCTGATGAAATTAAGCTCTTTACTAATCGTGGGAGCTCATCCTCTCTCTTATCACGCTTTACTCTGCTTAAGAGTTTTTGCGCCTTTTGCAAGGCCGGCAGCTTGCCCGGCAGGTGATCGGCCAGGCAACTTTTGTTGTGGGTTTTTTCGGAGCTTTTGATCCTGTCCCACTGTTGGTCGAGTTCGTCTTCCGGGGTTGAAGTCACTTCGCGGGCAAAAACATGCGGATGTCGGCGTGTCAATTTCTCTCCGATGCCGCCCGCCACATCTTCGAAACTGAACAGCCCTTGCTCATCGTATATCTGTGCCTGAAAGACAACTTGCAGGAGCAGGTCGCCGAGCTCATCAAGAACAACGTCCGGGTCTCCTCCTTCAATGGCATCGATGAGCTCGCAGGCCTCTTCAAGGATATAAGGAGTAAGGCTCTCGGAAGTCTGTTCGATATCCCAGGGACAGCCATGCGGGGCTCTTAGAGCCCGCATGATCTGCAGTAAGGATTCAAGCTTTTGAGGCAAGTCATTATGTGTCATCTTTGATCTTTTCCCCTACTGTGTTGACCCGTTCTACCGCAGCCTTCTCGATATTGCAAGAGCCCCTGTTTACAGGGCACTAAACTCTTGCAAATTTATCTTTAATACGTTAATAGAGGGGACTTGATTTCGGCTGCAGGTGAAAACTTCTTGACTGTTTCATGGAGGTTCCTATACTGGCGCCTTGCTCAAAATACCATGAGGTAGATTGTCGTGCTGATTCATATCGACAAACTTAAAAGAACACCACGCCAGATTGATGTTGCTGAAGAGGCGATCGACTTTCCGGTTCTCTCCGAGCTGATGGCCACTGAGAGGGTCATTTTCAATGAATCGATCAAGGGCTCTCTGCAAGCGGCATGGGTTGGTGATTTCATCAGAGTCACCGGCAATTTAGAGACTTTAGTCACCTCTCCGTGCTGTCGCTGTCTGGCACCGGTGATTACACGCCTTGATGTTCCGATTCAGTTGACTTATGTCAATAGAGAAGAGGATGAGTCAAGCCCGGATGAGGAGTTGGAACTCCAGGCTGACGACTTGGGTCTGATAAGGTTTTCCGGCACAGAGCTGGATTTGCAGTCGGACCTGGAACAGGAAATCGTGATGGCTTTGCCGCAACAGCCATTATGTCGGCAATCCTGTCGCGGGCTTTGCCCTGCTTGTGGTTGTGACTTGAATCAAACCAGCTGCAGCTGTGAACCACCCATTCTTCATCCAGGTCTTGCCGCCCTGAAGAATTTTAAAGTTTAACGACTGAGAACAACGCGGGGTAAAAACCCTGACCATATAAATGCCGGAGAAGCCGGCACTTCAAGGAGACACAAAGACGATGGCCGTACCAAAGAAAAAGACTTCGAAATCCAAGCGCGACATGCGCCGTTCCCATGATGCTTTGAAAACCCCAGGTGTTTCCCTTTGCCCGCAATGTCAGGAGCCTAAGCAGTCTCATCGTGCTTGCCCTTCATGTGGCAATTACAAGGGTAAGGACGTCCTAGGCGTAACAGAATAAGGGACCTTTCTCTTGAGCAATCGCCCCATAGTTGCTGTTGACGCCATGGGCGGCGACCATTCTCCCGCACACGAGGTCGAGGGCGCCGTTATGGCTGCCAGACGATGGCAGATTCCCATTGTTCTGGTCGGTCAACATGAGCTTATCGCACAGGAACTGGCCAAGCATGACACTCAGGGCCTGGATATTCGGGTCGAACAGGCCAGCGAAATTGTCGGTATGCATGATTCGGCCTCTGATGCTGTTCGCAAAAAAAAGGACTCGTCAATCCGGGTTGCCTTTAATCTGCTCAAGGATGACCGTGTCAATGCCATAGTCAGCACCGGCAACTCGGGAGCAACCATGGCGGCCGGAATGTTTGTGCTGAAGCGCATCCCGGGTATTGATCGTCCGGCTATAGCGACCGTTGTCCCTAATCTTAAGGATCAGACCCTGATCCTGGACGTCGGCGGCAACGTCGATTGCAAGCCGCCGCATCTTGTACAGTTTGCCCTGATGGGAAGTGTTTACGCTGCCCAGATGCTTGGCAAGACTTCGCCTCGAATCGGCCTTTTGTCCAATGGCGAGGAGGAGTCGAAGGGGAATGAGTTGACCCGTGAGGCTAACCAGATTCTCAAGAGAACGACACTGAACTACGTTGGCTACACCGAAGGCCGTGACATCTACAATGCCAATGTTGACGTTGTTGTTTGTGACGGCTTTGTTGGCAATGTCGTCCTCAAGGTCTCAGAAGGGCTTGCAGAGGCGATCGGTGCTATCCTGCGGCAAGAGTTCGGTTCGAGACTTTTGTCTAAAATCGGTTATCTCCTGGCTCGGCCGGCACTGAAAGCATTCAAGAAAAAAGTCGATTACGCCGAATATGGCGGTGCGCCCTTGCTGGGCGTACAGGGGACGGCGATGATCTGTCATGGCAGTTCCAATCCCAGGGCTATCATGAATGCCATCAAGATGGCTCATGACAGCGAGACCCATCAAGTGATTAAAAAAATGAGTGAGTGCCTCAAGGAACTCCAGATAGAGAATTGAAAAACATTCTTCTGGTGATATCAATGGAGCCGTCACTTCAAGGAGTCGCATCGTGATCAGAGCACGTATAACCGGTACCGGGTCTTATGTCCCTGAAAAAGTCCTGACCAATCTTGATATCGAAAAGTTTATCGATACCAATGATGAATGGATCAGGACTCGAACAGGAATCTGCGAACGCCACATCGCTGCTGATGGTGAAAACACTTCGGATCTGGCGACACGTGCTGCAGAACGCGCCATGGAGATGGCGGGTATTTCCGCAGAGGAACTTGACCTGATTGTGGTCGGTACGATCACCGGTGATTATCCATGGCCGGCAACGGCATGTATTGTCCAGGCCAATCTCGGTGCCGTCAATGCCGGAGCTTTTGATGTCTCTGCTGCCTGCAGCGGCTTCCTCTATGCTCTGTCCTGCGCCATCGATCGGGTCGAAGCGGGACGTTGTAAAAAGGCGTTGGTAATTGGCGCCGAAGTTCTGAGCCGCATTGTCAACTGGGAGGACCGCAACACCTGCATTCTCTTCGGTGACGCCGCCGGAGCAGTGATTGTTGAGGCCGGTGAAGGGGATCGCGGCATCCTTTCCACTCACCTGCATGCCGATGGAACGCAGCTTGAGCTTCTTTATCAGCCAGGCTTCGGTACAAAATTCTTGCCGAGCGTAGAAGCCTTGCGAGATAAAAACTATTTTCTGCAGATGCAGGGCAACGAAGTGTTCAAAGTTGCTGTGCGTTCCATGTCCGAGGTTGCCAACATTGCTTTGCAGGAAAACAGTATGACTGCCAAGGATGTTGACCTCTTTATCCCCCACCAGGCCAATATCCGCATTCTCAATGCCACGGCCAAGAAGATCGGTCTGAAGGACGAGCAGGTTTATATCAACGTGAATCGCTTCGGCAACACCTCCGGTGCGACGATTCCTCTGGCACTGGATGAAGCAAATCGTGCCGGTCGCCTTAAAGAAGGTGATATTGTGTTGCTTGATGCTTTTGGCGGTGGATTTACCTGGGCGGCAACCTTGTTGCGCTGGTAACCGGATACTTCGAAAAATTAAGGTTTCTGATAGATGATTGCATTTTTATTCCCCGGACAGGGCTCACAACATGCAGGAATGGGCAAAGACCTTGCCGATAACTTTGCCGTTGCCCGTCACGTATTCGAAGAAGCGAACGATGCCCTTGGCTTCGATCTCGCCTCTCTTTGCTATAATGGCCCCGAGGAAGACCTGAAGCTGACCGCCAATACTCAACCGGCAATCCTCACCACCAGCGTTGCTGCCTTGAGAGTCCTGTCGACCGAATCCGGTCTGGTCCCTGGCTTTGCTGCAGGACACTCCCTCGGGGAATACAGCGCTCTCGTCTGTGCCGGCGGCCTGGCTTTTGCTGACGCTGTCCGCATTGTACGTCAGCGCGGCACCTTCATGCAGGAGGCTGTTCCCGTTGGGACCGGTTCAATGGCAGCGATTCTTGGTCTGGGACTCGATGATCTGAATGCGGTCTGCCGTGACGCTGCCCAGGGACAGATAGTTTCCCCCGCCAATTACAACAGTGACGGCCAGGTGGTCATTGCCGGTCACACTGAAGCTGTCGACCGGGCTATTGAACTGGCCAAACAAAAAGGTGCGAAAAGAGCCATGCTTTTACCGGTCAGCGCCCCTTTTCATTGCAGCCTGATGGTGCCTGCCGGTGATCGTCTTGCCAGGGTGCTGGACGCTGTTCAAGTCGGAGAAATGTCCTTGCCGGTTGTCAGTAACGTTGAGGCGAAGCCTAATCAGGATGCTACACGGGTTCGTGAATTGCTGGTCAAGCAGGTCAGTGCCCCGGTGCGCTGGCAGGAGACCATTGCCGAAATGGTCCGCCTTGGCGTTGATCGATACATAGAAATCGGTCCGGGCAAGGTTCTCTCCGGATTGGTCAAGCGAATGGCCAAAGGCAGCAGTATCCAGAATGTACAGAATGTTGCAGATATCAGTGCTCTCGCTGGATAATTCAGGAGATATCGACTATGTTGTCTGATAAAGTTGCTATTGTTACTGGAGCCTCACGGGGTATCGGCCGCTCAATCGCTCTTGCACTTGTCGCACAGGGCGCTAAAGTTGTTGTCTCTGCTCGCAGCGCAGAAGCACTCAAAGAATTGACCGCCGAGATCAAAGGTCAGGGCGGTGATGCCTTGGCCGTTGTTGGTGATGTTGCTGTCGAAGAGGATGCCAACAATCTGGTGAAGCAGGCCGTTGATACTTATGGTCAGGTTGATGTCCTTGTCAATAATGCCGGAATTACCCGTGATGGCTTGTTGCTGCGCATGAAGAACGAGGACTGGGATGCGGTTCTCGATACGAACCTCAAAGGTGCTTTTCTTTGTACTCGCGCCGCGGCAAAGGTCATGAGCAAGCAGAGGTCGGGCCGCATCATTAATATCTCGTCCGTAGTTGGTGAAATGGGTAACGCAGGGCAGGCAAATTACTGTGCCAGTAAAGCCGGATTGCTTGGCCTGACCAAATCTGTAGCAAGGGAGATGGCACGTCGCAACATCACAGTGAATGCCATTACTCCAGGTTTTATCGTGACAGACATGACTGAAGACATGTCTGACAAGGCCCGGGAAGCCATGACGGAGCAGATTCCGTTAGGGCGCCTCGGTGCTGCAGAGGATATAGCTAACGCTGTCATCTTCCTCGCCTCTGATCAGTCGGCTTATATCACAGGCCAGGTCCTCGGCGTTAATGGCGGAATGTATATGTAACCCATAGAGGGTTTTCGTATAATAATAATGAGACGGTCGCAGATCGGATCTAAACCAAGAAGGAGGAACATAAAATGGCAAGTAATGCAGAGCGTATCAAGCAGATTGTTGCAGAGCAGTTGGGTGTTGACGAGGATCAGGTAACCGCGGAAGCGTCTTTCATGGACGACCTGGGCGCTGACTCTTTGGATACCGTTGAATTGGTTATGGCTCTCGAGGAAGAATTCGACATCGAAATTTCCGATGAAGATGCTGAAAAAATCCAGACTGTTCAGAATGCCATCGACTACGTCGAGGCAAATTCCTAAACTTTGATTATCGCAGCTTAAGCTGCGGTTGTCGCTTATAACAACACCTGCCCCGGTAGCTATTCGCTACCGGGACAGATTTTGTTTTGGGAGGATAATAGTCTCATGCGCAGAGTTGTTGTAACTGGCCTGGGAGTCACTTCCCCTCTGGGTACAGGCGTAGAAAAGAACTGGGATGCCCTGATGGCCGGCCGTTCCGGTATCGGGCCTATTACCCGTTTTGACTCAAGTGATCTGCCGGTCAATATAGCCGGTGAAATCACCGATTTTCCCGCAGAAGAGTTTTTTGACAGGAAAGAGGCCAAGAAGATGGACCTCTTTATTCATTACGCTCTTGGTGCCGCAGATATGGCGCTCGCAGATTCCGGCTTGGAAATCAACGACGACAACGCCGAACGTGTCGGAGTCGTGGTCGGTTCCGGGATGGGCGGATTGCCTGCTATCGAAAGGTATCAGGAGGCAATGTCTAAAGGTGGCTACCGTAAAGTCAGCCCCTTTTTCATCCCGATGACGATTATTAACCTGGCCGGAGGCCAGATTTCCATAAAGTGCGGAGCCAAGGGACCGAACGTTGCCCCGGTCTCAGCTTGTGCTACCGGTACACATTCAATCGGTGATGCCTATCGCATGATTCAACGTGGTGACGCCGACGCTGTCATTGCAGGAGGTACCGAAGCAACCATCTGCCCTCTGGCTATAGGCGGCTTCGCAGTGATGAAAGCTCTCTCGACACGCAATGACGATCCGCAAGCGGCAAGTCGTCCCTTCGAGAAAAATCGCGACGGCTTTGTGATGGGCGAAGGGGCCGGTATCGTGATTCTGGAAGAGTACGAAGCGGCCAAAAAACGTGGCGCCAGAATTTACGGCGAAATTGCCGGTTACGGTCTGACCGGCGATGCTTATCATCTTACTGCACCAGCGCCCGGTGGGGAAGGTGCCGCACGTTGTATGCAGATGGCCCTGGATACTGCGGGAGTGAACCCTGAAGAGGTGGATTACATTAATGCCCATGGTACGTCGACACCCTTCAACGACCTTTATGAAACGCTGGCGATCAAGTCAGTCTTCGGTGACCATGCCAGGCAGTTGATGGTCAGCTCAACCAAGGGGATGACGGGTCATCTTCTCGGTGCAGCAGGAGGGGTCGAAGCGATTTACTCGCTGCTGGCCATCACCCATGGTGTTGTCCCGCCGACGATTAATTATGTCGAGCCTGATCCCGAATGCGACCTTGATTACGTTCCCAACGAGGCCCGCAAGGCAGACGTAAATATTGTTCTTTCCAACTCGCTCGGTTTTGGTGGCACCAACGCGACGTTGCTCTTTCGTAAGGTTTGATCAAGATGCTTTTTATCGGTAGTGATCATGGCGGTCTGGAAATGAAGGACGCCCTTGTAAAAGTGCTTGCCTCGCGCAATATTTCGGTCAAAGATTGCGGCACAGACACCATCGACTCGGTTGATTACCCTGATTTTGCCGAAAAAGTTTCCGAGGCCGTCTCCCGCGGAGAGGCAGAACTCGGTATCCTGGTCTGCGGCACGGGCATCGGCATGTCGATTGTCGCCAACAAGTTTCCCGGTGTCCGCGCGGCTCTGGCTACTGACGAGTTTATGGCGCGCATGGCCAAAGAGCATAACAATGCCAATATCCTGGTCCTGGGCGGACGCGTACTGTCTATGGAGTTAGCGACCAAAATGGTGAAAGTCTGGCTGGATGCAGCCTATGAAGGCGGTCGCCATCAAGTCCGCCTGGATAAGATCTCCCGGGTGGAGGCAGCCGTTCGCTCCGGCGAGTTATAACTTAACTTAGCTCGGGCAGGCCAACCGCCTGCCCGTTTTATTTTTTAACAGTTATCCTTTTGGAGGTTTCAATCGCCATGTTTGATAAGCTTGCTCAATTTGACCCTGAAATTACTGCGGCTATCCGTAAAGAGACCGAGCGTCAGGAATACAGCCTGGAGTTCATCGCTTCGGAAAACTTTGTCAGTGAAGAGGTCCTGGCGGCTCAAGGTTCAGTTCTCACCAATAAATATGCCGAGGGCTATCCTGCCAAGAGATACTACGGTGGCTGTGAGTTTGTCGATATCGCTGAAGATTTAGCCATTAACCGTGCGAAAGAACTTTTCGGTGCGGAACACGCCAACGTTCAGGCTCATTCCGGATCCCAGGCCAATATGGCGGTTTACTTTGCCGCCTGCCAGCCCGGCGATACCGTGCTTGGTATGAACCTCGCCCACGGTGGCCATCTGACGCACGGTTCACCGGTTAATTTTTCCGGAAAACTGTTTAATGTGGTTGCTTACGGTCTCGACAGAGAAACAGGTCGCATCGATTATGAAGAAGTGGAAAAGCTGGCCAAAGAGCATAAACCTAAACTGATCGTTGTCGGCGCCAGTGCCTATCCACGCACCATCGATTTTGAAGCGTTCCGACGGATTGCCGATCAGGTTGGTGCCCCGGTTATGGTCGATATGGCTCACATTGCCGGTCTGGTTGCTGCCGGCGTTCATCCGACGCCGGTCCCTCACGCTGAGTATGTGACCACCACCACCCACAAAACTTTGCGTGGACCACGCGGTGGCATGATTCTTTGTCGTGAAGAATTCGCCAAGAAGGTCAACAGCAATATCTTTCCGGGTATTCAAGGCGGGCCGCTGATGCATGTCATCGCAGCCAAGGCGGTTGCCTTCAAAGAGGCTCTGGCTCCGGAGTTCAAGAGCTACGCGCAGCAGGTTGTTAAAAATGCTCAGGCTCTGGCCGAGGAGCTGGTTTCTCGAGGCTACAATCTGGTCTCCGGCGGCACTGACAACCATCTCATGCTGCTGGATTTTACCGGCACCGAGCTGACCGGTAAAGTGGCCGAGGCAACCCTCGAACAGGCCGGTATCACGGTCAATAAAAACGCTGTGCCTTTCGACACCCGTTCGCCGTTTGTCACCAGCGGTATCCGCATCGGCACCCCGGCAAGCACGACGCGAGGCTTGCTGGAAAATGAAATGCGCCAGATCGGTGCCTGGATTGACGAAGCTTTACAGAACATCGAGAATGAGGCTGTTTTGTCGAGAATTCGTGGCGAGATTCGCGAACTCTGTCAACAATTTCCTCTTTACGCTCACCGGCTCGTCTAAATGGAAAGGCCGTCCTGGGACGAATACTTCATGGACATCACCCGTCTGGTGGCGCGTCGCTCAACCTGCATGCGTCGCCAGGTCGGCGCCGTGATGGTTAAAGATAAAAATATCCTGGCGACCGGCTATAACGGCACGCCCACCGGTATTACTCATTGTGATGTGACCGGTTGTCTGCGTGAACAGCTCAAGGTTCCTTCCGGTGAACGACATGAGCTCTGTCGTGGCCTGCATGCTGAGCAGAATGCAATTATCCAGGCGGCACGTCACGGTGTGAATATTGAGAAGTCAGTCCTGTACTGTACCGATTCTCCCTGTATCATCTGTACGAAAATGTTGATCAATGCAGGCATCCAAAAAGTCATTTATCTGCAAGGTTATGCCGATAAACTCTCTATGGAGATGCTGTTTGAGGCCGGTGTGAAAACCTATCTCTTTGATGAGATCGGTGATAATGACTCTGGAGGCCGTTAATGAAATGCCCATTCTGTACCCATGATGACACGCGTGTCGTTGACTCGCGTCTCGGCAAAGAGGGTAATAATATACGCAGGCGAAGAGAGTGCATCGAGTGTGAAAGGCGTTTTACCACCTATGAGCGTGTTGAAGAAACTTTGCCTCTGGTCATAAAAAAAGATGGTCGCAGGGAAGTTTTTGATCGCCAGAAGATCATTTCCGGGATTCAACGGGCTTGTGAAAAGCGTCCCGTTTCCATCGCAACCATAGAGAAGGTCGTCGATCAGATGGAAGTCTCTTTGCAGGAAAGTGGTGAGAAAGAAATCGCCGCCAGCCGTATTGGCGAAGCGATCATGGAGGCTTTGCAGTCCCTTGACGAGGTCGCTTACGTCCGTTTTGCTTCAGTTTATCGGCAATTCCGTGACATCAATGAATTCATGTCCGAACTGACGGATATCCTGGCTAAAGGACCGGCCAACAAGTAATCGTTGCGGATCATATCATCAGAACCTTCTTGCTTGGCAGGAAAGACCTTGCCTCTGTCTCCCGTCTAGCAGGCTGTCGGACTATCCATGAGCCGGCTGCAAATCCGGCTGTTTGGCCCATATTTCAGCTCCTTTTTGGTCCATAGCTACGGCTATGAACCTGCAAATTAGCTAAAATCTGTTCTCAAACATCCAAATTTTCGCTTCGGCCCGTATAGTTCGACAGGCTGCCAGCGGTGACGCTTTGCGAGCCGATATGACAACTCCAACCGAAAAATTGATGCAAAGAGCGATCGAGCTTGCCCGCCAGGGTCTTGGCCGTACTGCGCCCAATCCTCCGGTGGGGGCTGTGCTGGTCCGTGACGGGCACATTGTCGGGGAGGGCTTTCACCCTGCTGCAGGTCAGCCCCACGCCGAAGTCTTTGCTCTGCGTGCCGCTGACACCCGGGCTCAGGGTGCCGACCTGTATGTTACCCTGGAACCCTGCTGTCATCAGGGCCGAACCGGGCCCTGTACCGAAGCGATTATCGCGGCCGGAGTTGCAAGGGTGTTTGTGGGTGCACAAGATCCCAACCCTCTGGTCGCCGGCAAGGGCCTCGAGCGTTTGCGCTCAGCCGGCCTTGATGTTGTGGTCGACGTCCTCAAGCATGAATGCCGCCAGCTGATCGCTCCTTTTGCCAAATATGTCACCTCCGGTTTGCCTTACGTTGTCCTGAAATCAGCGATGACTCTGGACGGACAAACAGCAACCCTGTCCGGTGATTCGAAGTGGATTTCCTGTGACGCCAGCCGGAACCTGGTTCATCAGTTGAGGAATCAGGTTGATGCCATCATGGTCGGATCCGGCACTGTCACAGCAGATGATCCGAAATTGACGACCCGGCTTGCTGAAGGGGGGCGCGATCCGCTACGGATAGTCATGGACGGCCGACTGAGCACGTCCCCCGAGGCCCGGGTTTATACGCAGTCTTCGCAAGCCGGGACTCTGCTTGTCACCTCACAAAGCCATACCGAGGAGGTTTTGACCCCTTACCGTGAGGCTGGTGCAGATATCCTGGTTGTCGCTGAGTCTGCCGGCAAATTGGACCTGTCTGCTGCTCTGCAGGCGCTAGCCGGCCGCAACCTGCATTACCTCCTTCTCGAGGGCGGCAGCATTTTGGGTGGAGCCATGTTGCGTGCCGGTCTGATCGATCGACTCATGTTGTTCATCGCCCCGAAACTTCTTGGCGGGCAAGGGCGTGGCTTGCTGGCGGGCGAAGGGGTCGATCGGATGGCGGATGCTTTAACACTCAATCACCTGGATGCCCGCAGGGTTGATAAAGACATCCTGTTGGAAGGGGAGGTGCATAATGTTCACCGGCCTGATTGAAGATCTTGGTAGGCTCCGTGAGCTTCGTCTCGGCGGTTCACAGGCACAGTTGATCGTTGCGACCAACCTGCCGATGACAGAACTGAGCCTCGGCGAAAGCATTGCCGTTAACGGCGTCTGCCTGACAGTCACCGCTTACGGTGAGGGGGCTTTTACCGCCGACGTTTCCCCGGAAACCCTCGACTGCACCTCTTTAGGGCGCCTGTCGCGCGGCAGTCGTGTCAACCTTGAGCGCGCTCTGCGTCTCTCTGATCGCCTCGGTGGCCACCTTGTCAGCGGTCATGTCGACGGACTGGCAAAAATCAGCGACCTCTATCGGGATGGCAATGCATGGCGGTTCACTTTTCAAGCCGACGCTGGCGTGATGGATTTTCTGGTGGCAAAAGGCAGCGTTGCCATCGATGGTATCAGTTTGACCATCAACGAGGTCTCGGAAGAATCCTTTTCTCTGGCGATTATCCCGCATACTTTGTCCCTGACGACTTTGCAGGATCGCAAGGTCGGCGATGTGGTGAATGTTGAAACCGATCTGATCGGCAAGTATGTCGCGCGTTTTCTGCGCCATGGCGCCTCTGAAAAACCTCAGGGTGTGACCATGGATGTCCTTGCCAAGCATGGCTTTTTGTGAGATATTTTCAAGTCTTGCTGAACTATTAGACTCTTAGGAAATGATATGCCTTTAGCTCGTGTTACAGAAGCCCTGGAAGATATCCGCCAGGGTAAAATGGTTATCCTGGTCGATGATGAAGATCGTGAAAACGAGGGCGATCTTTGCATGGCTGCAGAAATGGTTACCCCCGAAGCCGTCAACTTTATGGCCAAGGAGGGGCGCGGACTGATCTGTTTGACCCTCACCGAGGAGCGTGCGGACCATCTCGGCTTGCCGCTGATGGTGCAGGACAACTCCTCCTCTTTCGGTACGGCTTTTACCATCTCCATAGAAGCCCGGCGCGGCGTCACAACCGGGATCTCGGCTGCGGATCGCTCCCGGACGATTCAGGTTGCGCTCGATGATGAATCCACCGCCCATGACCTGGCAAGGCCTGGCCATGTCTTTCCTTTGCGGGCCAAAAAAGGTGGCGTAATGGTGCGTGCCGGTCAGACCGAAGGCTCTGTCGATCTGGCACGGATGGCCGGCCTGAAGCCTGCCGGGATGATCTGTGAAATCATGAACGACGACGGCACCATGGCACGGATGCCCGAGTTGCGTAAGTTCGCCGCAAAACATCAGCTGAAGATCGTAACTATCGCCGATATGGTCGCCTACCGCATGCGCAAGGAACTCCTGGTAAGGCGTGCCGCAGAAACAGTGATTCCGACCCGTTTCGGTGGTGAATTCCGGGCTATAGTCTATGACAATGATGTGGACAATTGTCAGCATCTGGCTCTTTACAAGGGAGACATTGTTCCGGATGAACCGGTGCTGGTTCGCGTGCACTCCGAGTGTCTGACCGGCGATGTGTTCAGCTCCGAACGTTGTGATTGCGGTGATCAGTTGCATGCGTCAATGAAGATGATCGATGAAGCCGGCACCGGTGTCGTCATCTACATGCGCCAGGAGGGGCGCGGCATCGGCCTGGTCAACAAGCTCAAAGCTTATAACCTCCAGGACCAGGGCCACGACACCGTTGAGGCGAATGAAGCCCTTGGTTTTCAAGCCGACCTCCGCGATTATGGCCTGGGTGCTCAAATCCTCAGTAACCTCGGTGTTCGTAAAATACGCCTGCTGACCAATAACCCGCGCAAGATCATCGGACTCGAGGGCTATGGTCTGGAGATCTTTGAAAGGGTTCCGATTGAGATGCCTGCCAATAAAACAAACTTGAAATACCTGAAGGCGAAGCAGGAAAAACTTGGTCATTTGCTGGAAAATTTATAACTCGTGTCCATCCGGTAATTCCGGATGGACTCGGTGTAGTTTCTCTCTGGGAAACATCAAGAATCCATAGCTCCGGTGCAAACGACTCCGGACCCTGTTTACGGGAGATCAGAGATGCCCAAAATTATCGAAGGAAAGCTTGATGCCAAGGGGTTGCGGGTTGGCCTGCTGGTCAGCCGCTTTAACAGCTTTATCAGTGACCGCCTGGTTGAAGGGGCCATAGATGCCCTGCTTCGTCACAACGCTGAAAAGGACAATATTCATATCGTGCGCGTCCCCGGTGCCTACGAAATCCCTCCTGCTGCCAAGCAGATGGCGGAATCAGGCCGTTACGATGCCATCGTCTGTCTCGGCGCCGTGATCCGCGGCGCAACCCCCCATTTTGATTATGTCAGCGCCGAAGTCTCCAAAGGCGTGGCCAGCGTCTCCCTTGATTCCGGCATCCCTGTGGCTTTTGGTGTCCTGACTACGGACACGATTGAGCAGGCTATTGAACGGGCCGGCAGCAAGGCGGGCAACAAAGGCTTTGATGCTGCCATGGCTGCGGTTGAGATGGCCAACCTTTACAAGGCGCTATAAGAATCATGTCGCGTGGGATCAGACGTCAGGGCCGTGAAATGGCCATTAAGGTTCTTTTCTGCCTTGCCGATCATGAGGGCGGCTCCCTGGAGCAGGTCCTGGGAGACTTCTGGAAAAATTTCCAGTTTCGCAACGATGTGCTCGGTGATGCAGTTGAAGACAATTCTTCGCCGCAGCGTCCCGAGGTGCGTCACTTTGCCGAACGTCTGGTCTGCGGCGTTGCTGAGCATCTGGAAGGCATAGATCGTCAGATCCATTCTTATTCAACCAACTGGGCTCTTGATCGCATGCCCAGGGTGGATCTCGCCATCCTTCGTCTTGCTGCCTATGAGTTGATTTATTGCCATGATGTCCCTCATAACGTAGTCATCAACGAGGCCATTGAACTGAGCAAGCGCTTCGGAACGGAAGAATCTCCGTCCTTCATCAATGGCGTTCTGGATCATCTCGCGAAACAACACCGAACAGCATCGTCATGACCTCATTGGAACGTGTTGACCTCCCTGCCGACGCCCTGGAGGCGGAGGCTGTGGTGGTCCTCTACTTCAGCGATAAAAGGGTTATGGATGGGCCGAGTGCGCTGCTTGACTGGCGCCTGAATGGTCAGCTGACCAGGATGTTGCTGAATGGTGAGATCCGTGGTAAAGCCGGTGAGCATGTTATGTTGCAGAACAATGGCAAACTCAAAGCCGACTGGGTGCTGTTTGTCGGCGGCGGCAAATGGGCTGGCCTCTGCGAGGAGACCCATGCTGCTTTGATTCGCCATATGCTCAGCGTTGCCGGGCAGGCTGGGTTTAAAAAGGTTGCTCTGGCCTTCATGCCTCATGAGGAGGTCTCGGCAGAAACTCTGAATCAACAGATCAGCAAGGCTTTAAGCAGTGAGGACACCGGTATTTCTGAATGTCGCTATTCGTGTCTGGCGACCGTTATAGTGTAGATGAGAAGGCTTTTGGAAAAGGATCTTAACTTATGAAGAACATCAAGGTCGGTTTGCTCGGCTTCGGTACGATTGGAACCGGCGTCGTAAAGGTGATTCAGCAGAATCGTGACATTATAGCCAGTCGTCTCGGTGCGACTATTGAATTAGCCCGGATTGCAGATCTTGATACGACCAGTGACCGGGGCGTCGAGCTTGCGCCGGGGCTGTTGACTGATGACGCCAAAAAGCTTTTGAACGATCCGGAAATCCAGGTCGTCATTGAATTGATTGGTGGTTATGAGCCGGCTCGTACTTTTGTCTTGCATGCTATTGCCAATGGCAAGCATGTGGTTACGGCAAACAAGGCCCTGTTGGCCAAACATGGTGATGAAATATTTGCTGCGGCCGAAGAGGCCGGTGTGAACGTCATGTTTGAAGCTGCGGTCGGTGGTGGTATACCGGTGATCTCGGCGATCAAAGAGAACCTGGGCGCAAACAATTTTTACGCTATTTACGGCATTCTCAATGGCACCTGCAATTATATCCTGACCGAGATGGACGAGGAGGGAGAAGACTTCTCTGATGTCCTCGCCGAAGCACAGAAGAAGGGCTACGCAGAAGCCGACCCGACCTTTGACGTCGAGGGCATCGACACCGCGCATAAGCTGGCTTTGCTGCTCAGCCTCTGCTTTGGTACCCGGGTCGATTATGACCAGATTTACACCGAGGGGATCAGCAGGATTACCGCGCTCGATATCGAATATGCCCGTGACTTCGGCTACAAACTCAAACTGCTTGCTATTGGCAAACGTGATGGTGACAAGATTGAAGCCCGCGTTCATCCAACCATGATTCCCGAGGATTATCCGCTCGCTGCTATCAACGGCGTTTTTAATACCGTGCGCCTGGTGGGTGATTTTTCCGGTCCCGTTATGCTCTCCGGCTACGGTGCCGGCATGAACGCTACCGCCAGTGCCGTTTTGGGCGATGTTCTGGCTGTCTCACGTGATTTGCAGGCTGATTGTGGCTCGCGGATGCCTGCTCTGGGCTGCCCCCAGGCAGAGATGACCAATCTTCAAATAAAGCCAATGGATCAGATTGTTACGCACTATTATTTAAGATTCAACGTTAAGGATGAGCCTGGAGTGCTGGCCAAAATAGCCGGTGTGTTGGGCCAACACGAGATCAGTATTGAATCGATGGTGCAGCCTCATCGACATGCAGGTGAAGCCGTGCCGATTGTTTTTATGACCCATGCCGCTGAAGAACGTAATGTCAATGCGGCGCTGGCCGAAATCAATCAGATGGATGTGATTCATGACGAGACGCTGCTGATCCGGGTCGAAGACCATCTCGAGTAACCGGAAAAGCCTCTGCAAGGCCATAGATCAAGAATCAAAAAGGGACCGTCTGGCAAAGACGCTCCCTTTTTGATTTCTGTGCTGCAAAGCTTGAGACTGTACCTGAAAAGTTTAATCCAACTGACCCGTTTGGCGCAGGGCTTCGTAGAGAACAATTCCGGCTGCTGTGGAAAGGTTCAAACTGCGGACGATGGGGTTAACAATCGGGATACGTAGCGACTGCTCAGGGTTGGCTTGCAGCAACTCTTCGCAAAGACCAAGTGTTTCCTTGCCGAAGACCAGAAAATCGCCCGGCTGGAAGCTTGCCTGGACATGACTTTTGGCTGCCTTCTTTGAGGTATACCAGAAGCGCCCCTCTGGAAAATGCCCCTGCAACTCCTGCAGAGATTGCCATCTTCGCACATCAACCGCGTCCCAGTAATCCAGCCCCGCACGCTTGAGGTGTTTGTCGTCGATGGCAAAGCCGAGTTTGCCGACCAGGTGCAGGACGGTTCCGGTGGCACCGCAAAGCCTGGCTATGTTGCCGGTGTTGGGTGGAATCTCGGGCTCGACCAGGACGATATGGAAAGGGCTGAGTTTAATTTTCATCTTGTTTCATGTGCTTCCAGCGACGGTGGACCCAGAACCATTGGCTGACGTCGTGTCTGATGCCGTCTTCGATTTTTTTCGTCAAGAGTGCTGTGTTGGCGACAATGCTCTCTTCAGAGATCTCGGTATCGAGGAAAAAGTGGGGGGACATCTTGAGCAGGTAAGTATTGTCCTCATTGCGATAGCAAAAGGCCGTGATGATCGGCACCTGATACTTCATGGCAATTTGTGAAATGATCGGTGTGGTGTAAGCCGGACGACCAAAAAATGGCACACGCACCGCCGACTGGCTGCGGGGCATGTGTTGATCCATGAGGATACCGACCAGATGGTTCTGCTGCAGGGCTTTGAAAATCCGACGGGCTCCCTTGAAACTGTCGATGATGTAGCCACCATAATGTTCGCGCATGCGTCGAAAGTAGCTGTCGACAAGGGGGTTCTTCATCGGTTTGGCAACAATGCCAATCGGGTAGGCGAGGGTGGGATAAACAAAGTTGCCCGCTTCCCAGAAGCCGATATGGCCGGCGAGAAGGATGCAGCCTTTGCCCAGCTTCAAGGCCTCTCTGACATACTCCTCGCCCTCTATCGTGAAAAGCTGCTCCAGGTCTTTTTTGCCATCAAACAGATCGAGGCGCAGCATCTCGATGAGGCCGACGCCCATGTCGCTAAAGACTTGTTTCACCAGCTTTTCCCGTTCATCAGCGGTTTTGTCCGGGAAGGCATGCCGCAGGTTCTGGTCGGCAATTCTGACCCGCTTGGGCTGCAGAAGCATACCCAGCTTGCCGAGCTTGCGGCCAAGAGCAAGAGCCGCAGCGCGAGGCAGAAGGCGGACAATGCTTGCTGTCATGATAAAGGGGATGTATTCGAGCCAGTAGCGTAGCATCTGAGATCTTTCAGCAGCTTTTTGCGCGCAACAATAGCATGGCAATGTCAAACTGGCAAAAGAATATGGGAAAGGCGGGGGCTGGAGGCTGGGGACGCGTGGCGCGTGGCGCGTGGCGCGAAAAACCAAACCTGTGCTGCAATGATTCTGAATGTTTGGTTTAGTTTCTTGGTGCAAGAAAACACTGCAGAAAGGCCCCCCTGAACAGGGCCGGATACCATGCTCAGAAATTCATAGAATCCACCGAAAACTGGCGAAGGAATATGCCCTCCGCTAGGAGAAATCAGTCTTTTTGCTTACTTTTTTGACGCTGAAAAAAGTAAGGCGTCTGACAGTACGAGAACTGTCGGTTTTGATTTTGATGGTCTTAAATCAAGCATTTATCAACTCAACTCAACAAGCAACCCAGCACAACGAAACATCACAGTCCTTAATCCGGGGACTCGCCCCCGGACGGCGACCAGGGGGCTAATGACTCTGTCGCTTTTTTCGCTATATTGCTGCCGATAATCACCCCGACCACGATACAATCGCGACCTTCCGTAAACGTTTTCTTTCAGAGTTAACACCGCTCTTCGTACAAATTCTCCTCATCGCTCACCAAAAGAACGTCCTACGGGTCAAAGTCAGTCTTGATGAGACCAAGATCAAACAATCTCTCTGATCTCCTCTACACAGCGATAAGGAATTTTCAGATTGCCCCTGCCCTTGCCCATTTCTACGCCACCTTTGAGCGGCTGGTGAAAATCGGAGCCTCCAGTAACGATCAGGTTTCTTCTGCGCGCCATGGTGATATAGCGATCGATACCATCATTGGTGGTCCCGGAACTGTACGCTTCCAGACCGTCAAGACCAAGCTCGATAAAGATATCCAGTAACTCGCCTAGTCTGGCATCACTAACCCCGATAAAGACCGGATGCGCCAGTACCGTGCAACCGCCGGCATCGTGGATCAGCTTGATCGCCTCTTCAATGGGAAAAAACCTCTTCGCTTCATTGCAGGGCACCAGGTAGCGGGTAAAAGCCTCTTCCATATCTTTGACATAACCTGCAGCGAGCAGAGCCTGGCCGATATGAGGTCGACCGATGGTGCCGCCGGCACGTTTTGCGACATCGGCGTCAGCAAGGGGTCGCCGCCCCTCACTTGCCAGTCGTTGGTTGATGTTGGCCAGGATGCGTTGACTGCGCCCGGCGCGAAAAGCCCTGAATTCACCAAGAGCTTTCTGCAATGTCACGTTTTTATGATCAAAAGCGTAACCGAGCAGATGAATATCACTCAGATCTTGCCACTGTACGGAAAGTTCGACGGCAGGCACAACCTCAACCTTGTATTTGCGGCCTGCAGCAAGCGCCTCCGGAATGCCATCCACGTTGTCGTGGTCAGCCAGGGCAATCGCCCGCAAACCAAGCAAAGCCGCTTCTGCAACCAACTCTGTGGGCGTTAAGATACCGTCGGAAAAAAGACTGTGCAGGTGAAGGTCAACCAGATCATGCATCACAACCCCCTGAGCATTGAAAGAGATCGTCTCCGGATATATTAGCATAGATTTTAAAGATGGGGGCTGGGGGCTGGGG